>DATJYR010000011.1:0-45262 GCA_035499515.1 Steroidobacteraceae bacterium
CGGAGAGTTCCCAGCCCAGCGGCAACTCGGGGCCATCCTGGTACAGCACGAGGTCGAACTGTCGGCCTGTGACGGCGCCGGACAGCGTCAGCTCCTGCAGGAAATCCACCGCCTGGCGGCCGCGCCCATCCGCCGCATTCATGAAGGCACGCAACGGTGAACCTGTCTCGGACAGCCACACATGGCCTTGCAGACGCTGCGCCAGCGCGCCGCTCCGCCTGCGTTCCGCTGGCGGATCGTTGGGAAGGTGCAGCACGATGAGCCGCATCGCACGCGCGCCCGCGAACTGCTCGTGCAGGCGCTGCAGCTGCAGCACCAGTTCCTGCGCGGTGACGGCGCCGGTGTTGTCGAAGTAGCCGCCATCGACCAGGCGCACGTAGCGCAGGGCGCCGGCGCGCCGCGTGTCGAGCAGGCCGGCGGGACTGATCACGGGGAAGCGCGCGCTGAGCAAGGTGGCGGTGCTCAGGGGCATCGAGGTGCCGTAGTAACGACCGACGGCGAGCGCGTCGGCGAAACTCGCCTCGGAATCGACGGTTGCGGACGCGAAGGGATACACCAGCGCGCGCTGGCCGGTCTCGACCACGGTGCTGCCAAGTATCAGCAGCGGCACGGCGTGCGGCTGACGCGCCCAGAGCGCCTGGAATGGCTGTGAGAAGCCGGCGGCGTCATCCGGATGCGATTGCGCCCAGGCCCGCTCCCAGGCCTGCTCCAGCGCCAACGCCCGATCATTGGCCAGCGGCACGGGCGCGAAGCGTTGCAACAGGTCCGGGAACAGCAGCGCGCCCATGGTGGGCGAGAGGAAGTCGGCGCCGAGCATCCGATCGACTTCGTCCTGCCGACTGGCTGCGTCCTGCGTCGTGAGCCGCAGGCGGCGCGCCAGCAGCGCATCGAACGTCGCGGCTCCAAGGCTCCCGCCGGACACGGCGCTGATCGCGAACACATGGCGCGAGAACGGCAGCGGATCCGCCGCGGTCGCATCCTCGAGTTTGGCCAGCGTCTGCGCGGTCCAGTAGGCCGCGCGGATGCCACCCCCTTCCGCCACCACCACGACCACCGGCACCGGGCCGCTGCCCGGTTCGTGCGTGGCAAGGTCCTGCCACCACTCCTTGAAGTAGTCCGCCAGCGTCAGTCGCGCCAGCGGAGACGCCGGGAGCGACGCCGGATCGGGCGCCCGCGCGCGCCGGAACCAGCCATGCGAACGCATGGCCTGGACTGCGCGCACCGCATGGTTGTCGTTGAACGGACTGCACAGCGCCGCCCATGACGCGAGGAACAGCAGCATGGGCACGCGATAATGGTTGGCGAAGTACACCAGCACGCTGCCCACCACCGTCATCAGGCCGAGCCCCAGCAGCAGGATGGCCGGGGCGCCCAGCCAGCCCATCGGGCAGCAGGTGAACAGCACCGCGAACAGCAGGTTCGCGAGCAGCAGCGCGTACAGCACCCGGCGCGTGGTGTCCGGCAGATCGCGCTGCGTGGTGAGGTCGCGGCGTTCGGTGGCTTCGGATCTGGCCAGCACTGCAAACCCGGTGCGGACCGCGATGCGGCGCCGGGCCACGAAATAGATCGCGAGCACCAGCGCGCCGAGCGCCATCGCCGCGGCAAGGATCCACAAGGCGCCCGGCAGCGCCGATCCCGGCGCGAGGCGCGCGATGCGCAGCGCCAGCAGCAGCGGTACGGCGACCCCCAGCACGCGCGGCAGATGGCGCTTGAGCCGCGGCCAGGCTTGGGCGGCGGATTCCGGCACGCCCGCGAACCGGAACCGCAGCATGGTGCGCGCGCTGTACCAGACCACGGAGCCTGCGAACACCGCGCACAGGAACAGCGCGATGCCCTGTCCCAGTCGCGCGTCTTCCGCCAGCGCGCGCAACGCATCGCTCATCTGCTCGCTGAGCAGCAGCGTGAGCGCCAGCACCGCGGGAATCAGCACGCTGCAGCGGAGCAACTCCAGCACCCGGTACGCGCCGCGCCAGCGCGCCCAGCCACGGTCGAATCGTCCCAGCCATCGCTGCAGCCGCGCGAAGCCCATGCGCGCATGATGAAGCAAAATGCCGCGGGACACTCTGTTAATCTCTGGCGCACCTCTGCAACGGTCGGGGCAGCACTCCCATGGGTCATCACTGTTTCGTGCGTCGGCGTGGGTTCCCCTTGCTCCGGGCGGTGTCGGCCTTGCTCGCAGGCGCGCTCGCACTGGCGCCGGGGAACGCCGCCCGCGCGCAGATCGCCACGATCACGCCCGGCGCTGCGGCGGCCGGCGCACCCCCGGAGGAAGTGCTGGTGGAAGGCAGGCAGCCCGGCCCGGGCATGTGGCGCGTGAAGAGCGGTGATCACACGCTGTGGATCCTCGGTTCCCTGACGCCCTTGCCGAAAAAGATGAGCTGGGATTCCTCGGCCGCCGACGCGGTGCTGGGCCAGTCGCAGGAGCTGATCCTGCCCGGCACGGTGCGACCCGACATCGGCTTCTTCCACGGCATGCTGCTGCTGCCCTCGCTCATGAGCGCGCGCAAGAACCCGGATGGCAAGAAGTTGGTGGACATCCTCCCACCCGACCTGTACGCGCGCTGGGCGGCGCTGAAGGCGCGCTACATCGGCCACGACGACGCGATCGAGTCCTGGCGGCCGTTGTTCGCGGCGATGCAGCTCTACTCCAAAGCCATCGACCAGGCCGGACTGGAGCGCCGCGACATCGTGCAGCCGGAAATCGCCAAGCTCGCCAGGGATCACAAGCTGCGCGTCACCGATCCGGCGATCAAGCTCGCGGTCGACAAGCCGCACGCCGCCATCAAGGAGTTCTCGAAGATCCAGCTCTCCGATGTGGACTGCCTGGCGGCGACCATCTCGCGCCTGGAATCGGATCTGGGCGCGATGCGGGTGCGCGCCAACGCCTGGGCGCGCGGCGACCTGCGCGCGCTGCGCGGCCTGCCGTTCGCCAGCCAGCGCGACAGCTGCCTGGCGGCGGTGATGGGCGCCGAGACGGTCCAGGAGCGCGGCCTGCAGGATCTGCCCGAGCGGATCGCCAACCGCTGGCTGGACGCGGCCGTGACCGCGCTGCGCAACGACAAGTCGAGCTTCGCGGTGTTGTCGATGGACGAGCTGGTCCGCCCCGACGGCCGGCTCGCGGCGCTCAAGGCCAAAGGCTTCGAAATCGAGGAGCCCGCCGCCTCAGACTGAAGCGCTCACCGTCAGCGCGGCGAGTTTTTCCTGCAACCCGGGCGTGGCCGGGATGTCGATGTCGAACGCGGTGGCGATCAGCCGCTGCAGTTCCCGCGGCGAATCGATCCGGCGGATCTCCTGCGCCCTGCCGTTGACATAGTGCGTGTAGCGATTGTCCAGCAGCGCATGCCGTTCGCCCCCGGCCACCGGACGCCCGAGCCTCAGGCTGGTGCGGAAGATCGAGGCCGGATGCGTGCAGGTGTACCAGTTGGGTGCGTCGTAGTCGCGGCTGAACTGTCGCTGCAGATCGAAGGCGTACAGCGGTACCCACTCGTCCTGCAGCAACGCCTCGATGCCGTACTCGCCTTCGCTGAACCGCACCCGCAGGGCTTCGTGCGGCGTGCGCTGTTCCTGGTCGGAGTCGAGCTGCAAAGGCGCGGTGAACGTGAGGCCGCCGAATCCGACATCGGCCAGCCAGGCTCCCTCGGGCAGGTCGATCTTCAGCAGCATGTGGCCGCGCGGCGTGCGCAGGCCGTGCGATGCACCCCACTGCACGCGCGCCGAGAGTCCGCTGACTTCGAATCCCAGTTGTTGCAGAACGCTCCACAGCAGCGTGTTCTGCTCGAAGCAGTAGCCGCCGCGGCGGCTTTGCACCAGCTTCTCCTGCAACGGGGCGAGCCCGAGATCGACGATCCCGCCCGCGAACGATGTCAGGTTCTCGAACGGAATCGACTGCGCATGCAGGCGGTGCAATTCCTGCAGGGTCTTCAGATTGGGCGATCCGTCACCGCCATAACCAATGCGGCGGAAATAGGCGCCCAGGTCGACCGCGGTCTCGCTCACGTCCTGCCACTCACGAGGCGGCGGCGGCCACGGCGTCGGGTGCTGCGGTCGGTGCCAGCTGGCGCGCGAAAATGAACTTGGTCACCAGGAAGATGGCGCCAGCGCCGCCCACCAGGCCGGCGTGCAACAGCCAGAACTGCGTGCCCGGCAGCTTGTCGAGCAGCGTGCCGAGTTTGCCCACCAGGAAGTTGGCCGTGGCCAGGTGGAGATAGTAGAAGCCGATGATGGTGCCGACGATGGCCTTGGGCGCCGCGCGCGCATACAGCGCGAGCCCGACCGGAAACACGTTCGAGAAGCCGATGCTGTTGAGCGTGTGGAACGCGAGCACCCAGCCCACCTGCGCCTTGTGGCCACCCGCCGCGATGTGCGAGGCGATCGCCGGGCACAGCATGGCGATGGCCGAAATGAACATGCCGAGCGCGATCTTTGCGCCCTCGCTGGGTTCCCTGAAGCGGCGGGCCCAGAGGCGCCAGAACACCATGGCCGCGGCCAGCGCGGACACCGACACGATGGAATCGACCGTGATCAGCCAGGTGGTCGGCATGGTGCGCCCGAAGAAGGTGAGATCGACGTTGTCCGGCGCCCACACCAGGTAGGAGTTGAAGATCTGCTGGTTGCCCACCGCGCCCACGGCGAGCACCGGCAACAGCACCAGCAGGACCACGACGGCAATGCGCTCGTCGCGCGTGAGTTTCGGCCGCGCGACGCGCACCGCGCGGCGCCTCCGCGGATCCGGCGGCAGGCTGCTGCGACCCGCGCCGTACACCAGCAGCGAGATGAGCATGCCCACGCCCGCCGCTTCGAAGCCGTAGTGCCAGGCGTATTTCTCGCCGAGCGTGCCCACGATGAGCGGCGCAGCGATGACGCCGGCGTTGATGGCGAGGTAGTAGATCTGGAACGCGTCGGCCCGCCGCAGGTCTTCCGGCCCATACAGGTTGCCCACCTGTCCCGCCAGGTTGCCCTTGAAGCAACCCACGCCCACCACCAGGCACGCCAGCGCGATCAGGAACGTCGCGTCGAACGCCATCAGGAAATGGCCCGCGGCCATCAGCAGCGCACCCAGCGTGACGGTGCGCGTGAGGCCCAGGAAGCGGTCGGCAAGGAGGCCGCCCAGGATGGGCATGGCATAGACGCCGAAGGTGTATGCCCCGAACACCACCGAGCTCAACTCCAGCACCGAGAGCACGCCCGCACCGTTGATCCGCTCGAGCACGGTGCGGAACGGTCCGAAGCCGATCACGTGCTCGATGTGGCCAGGCAACAGGAGCTGCGATTTCATGTACAGCACCAGCAGCGCCTGCATGCCGTAGTAGGAGAAGCGTTCCCAGGCTTCGGTGAAAGCGAGGAATCCCAGCCCCTTGGGATGACCGAGGAAACTGCGGTCGGAGTGCATGACGCCATCCGGCGCCGAGGCGATGGTGTTCATGGCCGCAGCGTGGGGGATTGCGCGGCGCCTGGCAAGGCCCTCAGCGCCCGCGGCGCCGGAAGCAGTCGGCGGCGTGGTCGTTGACGATGCCCACGGCCTGCAGCCACGCGTACACGATGGTGGGCCCCACGAACTTGAAGCCGCGTCGCTTGAGCTCTCTGGAAACGCGCTCCGGCAGCGCGCCGTGGGCGCTGGAACGGCCGCGCCGATCGACGGTCTTGCCCGCGGTGAACGACCAGCAGAAATCGTTGAAAGGCTCGCCCTGCCTTGCCATGTCGCAGAAGATGCGCGCGCCCTGGATGGTCGCTTCGATCTTGGCGCGCGAGCGGATGATGCCGGGATCGCCCAGCAGGCGCTGGATGTCGCGCTCGCCGAAGCGCGCCACCTTCGCAGGCTCGAAGCCTGCGAACCCTGCGCGGAACGCCGCGCGCTTTTTCAGCACGGTGAGCCAGGACAGGCCGGCCTGGAATCCCTCGAGCATCAGCGTCTCCCACAACGCGCGCGAGTCATGCTCGGGCACGCCCCATTCGGTGTCGTGGTACTCGCGCAGCAGCGGATCGTGCTGCGCCCAGCTACAGCGTTTGCGGATTTCGCGTGCCTGCATGACGGCGAGCATAGACCACAATCGCAGCGGCGAGCAGGATCGGTTCGATCGGCTTGCGGTAGCGCCCCTCCATGATGGCCGTGGTCTGCACCGCGAGGAACACCATCATGCCGAGCCCGCATACCGGCAACAGCCACTCCCAGCCGCGGAACGCGCGCCGCCAGGCACCCCAGAGGATGTAGAGCATCAGCGGCAACCACAGCCAGCGGTTCCAGACGCTGGCCGCGCCCGGCAGCGTGTCGAGATTGTTGTCCGGCCAGCTCTGTCCGAACAGCAGGTACGCGGCATTCTCGGCGAACAGCGTGCGGCCGCTGAGCGGGTTGTCGCGCGCCACGCGCTCGCGCTCCGCCAGCCAGGAGGCGCGCCCCAGCGACAGGTTGATCTTCACCGCCGCGACCCCGGTCCGCCCGGTGGTCCAGTGCGAGAACGGATAGAAGGTCTCGTTGCTGAAACTCGGCGAGCCGAATCCCCAGGAACCGCCCCAGCCGCAGTCGAGCGCGATGTCGTGGCGGCCGCTGGCACGGTAGATCTCCGTGATGTAGGTGTTGCCGAACGGCGCGTAGTAGCCGAGCCCGGGACGCGAATGGAGCGCGGCCGGCACGGCGAGCGCAGCCAGCGCCAGCGCGCCGACGCCGGCGCGGAGCCAGCGCTGTGGCTGCGCCAGCCACGCCGACCCGAGGCACAGCAGGGCGATCGGCAGCGCGATGGTGCGCGTGAAGGCGGCGCAGGACCACACCACGCAGCACAGCGTCCACGCACCCAGCGTGCGCTTGCGCGCCAGCCGGAACGTGCACCAGAACGCGAATCCGGTCAGCGTCAGCAGCAGGGTCTCGGTCATGAAGAACGAGTAGATGCCGATGAAGGACGGCATCAGCGCGATCAGCAATGCGCCGCCCAGCGCCATGCGCCGTGGCAGCAGTTCACGCAATGCGCGGTACCACCCATACGGCATGGCGGCGCACAGCAGCCCGCAACCCAGGAGAATCCACGCGGCGCTGTCGTGCGTCAGCGTGCGCAGCAGGTAGATCCAGAGCTGGTACAGGAACGGGTCGCCGGCGCCCATCATGCTGGGTTTCAGGAAGTGGGCGCCGTTCTGCCAGTGGCGATCGGGATCGGAGAACAGATGCGTCAGCGGGGAGTCGAACAACGGATAACACAGCCGCGCCAGCAAGCTGGCGCCGAACAGCCAGCGCAGCGTGGAATCAGTCCTGCCTGCCAAGGAAGCCCGCCCTCTGCCGCCCGAGCCCGCTTGGCTCCCCGGAATTGTAGCCTCATCCCGGGCCGCCCGCGGCGCGCAGCGGCGGCGCGCGAAATGACGCCGGGGTCAGGCGCTGTGCCCGACCCCGGCGTCGCAACGCTCACTCAGCGCTGGCTCACTCAGCGCTGGTCGTCGCGGCGCTTCTCCGCTTCGGGACGCTGCGCGGGCCGCTGCGGGCGCTGCGGAGCGGCGCGGGGCTCCTCACGGCGCTGGGCCTGGGCCTGCTCACGCGCCTGGCGCGCCTCGCGCTGCGGGACCTGGCGTGCCTGCTGCGCCTCGCGCACTTGCGCGCGCTGGGCCTGGGCTTCACGCTGCTGATCGCGCGCGGGCCGGTCGTTGCGCAATGGCGCGCGGGCGGCCGCCGCCGCCGCGGCGTTCGGTCCGCGGTTCACAGCCGGCTCCGGCGCGGCACCAGGCACCGCACGCGGACCCGCCTTGATCTGCGCCTGCGGTCTGGGCGTCGCGGCCACCGGCGGCGCGCCGTTGTTCACCTTCGCCAGCAGGTTGCGATTGCCGGCCGCGGCGCGCACCTGCTCGCGCTGTCCGGAGGTGGGAGCGAGATGGTGCTCGCGTGCCGCGCTCTCTTCCACCGCGGTGGGCCGCGCATGGGTGCCGCCGCCGCCGTTGTAGCTCACCCGCGTGACGTTGATGTTGTTGACCACCGTCTTGTTGTAGACATTGGTGACGTGCACCGAGCCCACGTTGTTCACCGTGCGGTTGTAGAAGAACGCGCCGTGGTTCCAGTAACCACCCTGGTAACCGACACCGCCGTAGCCGAAGCCGTAGTTCACGCCGCCGTAGAAGCCGACGTGCGGACCCCAGTAGCCTTCGTGCCAGAGGTAGCCGCCGTCCACGAAACCCCAGTAGCCGGGCGTCCACAGGAAGCCGGGTTCGGGCGCGAGCACCCACGTGCCGGGCACCCAGAAATATCCGTCGTCGCCCCAGGCCCAGTAGCCTGGCATCCAGATATAACCATCGCCGGGCAGCGGTGGCTGCTCGTACACCGGCAACACCGGTGGCGCGATGTTGATCGAAACGCCGACGCTCACCGCGGCCCAGCTGCCGAGCGGCGCGGCGGCGAGAATGGCCGCGAACACGATGGATTTGATGTGACGCATGGTGAGTTACCTCTTGCAGTGCTGAACGGTGCGCGATGGGGTTGGTTGACGGCGCGGCACGCGTGCGACTTTTTCGGATAGTGCGCCGATTATCGTCGCCGCAAACGCGCGCGACTCTCAGTTAAGAGTGCTTAACCGTGTCGGTGGACACCGACAACATGCTGAACGCAGGCTGACTGCGCGTTGCGATCACAGCGGTGCGACGCCTGCGACTTTCAGTGCAGCGTGAGACCGAATTTCAGGCGCGCGAAGTTCTTCTCGAACTCGAAGTAGTTCAGTCCGCCCACCTGCTCGACCTGGTTGGCGTGGTTGAAGCCCGTCGCCCACGGCAACTGCCGCTGGTAACCCAGTACGGCGAAGAACTTGCCGAACGATCCCGAGATCATGGGACCTGCGAACCACGCCGAATAGGCATGGTTGCCGGTGGCGAGCGAGTAGCCCGTGAAGCCCTGGACGTTGCGGGCATCGAAACCGGCGCGCAGGTGCCGGGAAATCCGCAACGACGCGCCGCCGGTGAGCTCCACTTCCGTTTCCTTGTCCGTGCTGGTGAGCGAATAGGAATTGCGCTCCAGCTCGACGGCCAGGTTCGCCGCCAGGATGACGGCGTCATCGCGCAGGTTCTTCTGCAGCAGGCCCTTGAACTCGACTTCCTGGCTGTGATTGCCGTAGGTGTATTCGAAATAGCCTGTGAGGCCCACGCCATCGGCATACGGACTCAGGAAGTTGTACAGCGTCTCGAACGACGCGCTGTCGAAGTCCGTCTTCGAGTAATGCGCGGCGGGGATCGGAAAAGTCGAGGCATTGGGCACGTACGCGCCGAACGTTCCCGGACCGCCACCCGTGATCTCGTCGCCATCGCCACCGCTCGAGCTGTAGTCGACGCGCGAAGCGTTGGAGTTGTCGTTGTGCGCGTTGACGGAATAGGTGTTCACGTACAACGCGGTGAGCCACCGGTCGGTCACGCCGAACTCGAGCTCGGTGCGTGTCAGCAGCAGGTTGTACGTGCCGTTGGACTTGCCTTCGCGGTAGGTCAGCTGTTCTTCCGCCTCGAGGCCACCCCTCGGCAGGGTCTCGGACAGATAGGTCTCGGGGAAGATCTGTTCGCTGGCGTGGAGCCGGGTGGCGGCGGCGGCCAGGGCGATCGTGAACGGCACGAGCGGGAGGTGTTTCATGGAATTCAACCGACGAAGCGCAGGGAACCGAACAGGCCTTCGGTCTCGTCGGCCGGCCCGGCCGCGAAATACAGGGCGTTGGTGTCGCCGAGTTTCACGCCATTGCCGAACAGCATGCCCCACAGCCCCTGGATCACCGCCACGTTGCCGCTGTCATCGCGCAGGAATTCGGTCGCGGCTTTCTTCGTGGTATCGAAACCCACGATGGTGCCGTCGCTGAAGTTGCCGACCAGCAGCTGGTTGGAGAATGGACCGAAGTTGGACGGTGCCAGCGCCATGCCCCAGTTGCCGTTCAAAGTGCCCCGGTCATCCCAGATCGCGACCAGATCGCCTGCGGGCGTGTATTCCACCAGTCGACTGCTGCCGCGACCGGTGTTCTCGGTGGCGAACAGCACGCTGCCCGGATTGTCGGGATCCTCGGAAGTCGGCACGTACGCGATGAACACCGAATAGCCGCCGTTGATCTGCTGCGTGTGGATGTTCCACGGCGCGTAGTCGCCCGGCACGAACGTTCCCGGCGTGGTGAACGGGTTGGCGAAGCGGCCCGCGACCTCCTCTTCGGTGAACGTGTCATCGAAGATGCGCACGCGCGGGTATGGATTGTTGCCGAAGTCGGCGACGAACAGCTTGTCGAAGCCGGGACTGGCGGCAAGGCCGAAGAAGGCCGAACCGTTCGGACCGTCGTCGAGGATCTTGAGCGCGTAGTCCGGGTACTCCAGTGAACCATCGGCATTCGCGAACTGGGTCCACGCCGACAGGCAGGCATTGTCGGAGACGAACACGAACTTCGAGGAGGCCGTGAACGCCTGGCCGCTGGGCAGCGTCTGGGTGATGTCGAAGCCGACGCCGGTGGAATTGAAGACGATGCCGTTCGCGGCGCCCGGATTATCGCCGGAAGGCGGCAGCGTCACGGCGATCAGATCGGGGTCGAGCGCGATGGGCGCGCCGTTCACATCACCCACGAATTCGTAGGAAGCGGAGCTGGCCGTGATCCAGAAGTGGCCACCCGCGCCGGCCGGCCGGATGGCAATGCCCCAGGCGTCGATCATGTCCGGGATGAGGAAGGTCGGGTCGTAGGCCGCGCTCGAGGCGGCCAGATTGGCCTGGCGGTAGGCGTTGCGGGGGGACACCTGATCCGTGCTCCCGCCGCAGGCGTCGAGGAAAGGCAACGACGCCAGGCCCCCGCCGGCCCACAGGGCCTGCTTGACGAATCTGCGCCGGTCCATCGCTTGCTCCCAAACACGAGTTGTAATACGAATCGTTCTTATTCGTAATGTAGGGTCCGGCAGACCGGCTGTCAATAGCGCCAAATGTCAGATTTTGAGCCGCAGCGCAGCTGGAAGAATTTCGATCTGCACCGGCAAGCGGCCGACGCTTTCGCCGTCGAGTTCCACCAGCACGTCGGCCGCGCTGCTGGCCCTGGCCTGCCGGGTGCGCATGACACGCGTGCCCGGCTCGTCCACGTGCGTACCGTCGTACAGCTTCGGCCGCTTGCGGATGAAGTCGAGCAGTCCGAATCCCGACCAGATCGTCACGTCCAGCTGGCCATCGTCGGGTCGCGCCAGCGGCGCCACCTGCATGCCCGCACCGAAAAACCGCCCATTGCAGAAGGCACAGTTGGTGATCGCAAGCGTCTCGGCCGCCTGCCCTTCCAGTTCGAGCGTCACACGCTGGTCGCGATAGACCAGCAGCGCCCGCACGGTCGCCAGCATGAAGGCCAGCTGTCCCGCCCACGCCTTGAGCCGGCTGTTGACCAGGCGCGCGACCAGGCCACCGCATCCGAACGACAGCACATTGACGAAGATGCGGTCGACCAGCGCGCCCTCGTGATCGGTGTAGCGGACACGGCCGACATCCAGCGGCAGCGTCCTGCGACCTGCCAGCGCCGCGCACGCGGCTTCGGGCGATCCCTGCCCCAGCGTGCGGCCGAAGTCGCTGCCCGTCCCCAACGCAATCACGCCCAGCACCGCCTGCGGTGCGAGGGCGACCCCGGCCTCGAAGAAACCGTTGGCGACCTCATTGAGCGTGCCGTCGCCGCCGACCGCGACGATCATCTGGTAGCCGTCGCGGAGCGCCTGCCGCGCCAGCAGGGTCGCCTCACCGGGCGCGCGCGTGAACACCGGTTCGAATTGCCCGATCGCAGCCGCCACGCGAGTCGCAACCTTGGGCCAGCGACGACCGGTCGCACCGGAATCCGAAGCGGGATTCACGATCACCAGCGTGCGAAACGCGGACTCGGTCGTCATGGGCGACAACTTAGCAGGAGTTGCTGCGTCCGATGCCATCGATCCGCTGCAGCGGCAAGCAGGGCAAGCGCGGGCGATGCGAGGGTGGCAGGAATGGCGGAGAGGGTGAGATTCGAACTCACGGTGCCCGTGAAGGCACGCCAGTTTTCAAGACTGGAGCATTAAACCGCTCTGCCACCTCTCCGGAGCGGACCCCGCGATGCGGGCCGTTACTGTACTGCAAGTCGCTCCAGTCCGCCCATGTACGGCCGCAGCACCGGCGGGATCGTGACCGAGCCGTCTTCGTTCTGGTAGTTCTCGAGCACCGCCACCAGCGCGCGCCCGACCGCCACGCCCGAGCCGTTCAGCGTGTGCAGCGGTTCGGGCTTGCCGGTCTCGGGATTGCGCCAGCGCGCCTGCATGCGCCGCGCCTGGAAGGCTTCGCAGTTGGAACACGAGGAGATCTCGCGGTACTTGCCCTGCGCGGGCAGCCACACTTCCAGATCGTAGGTCTTCGCCGCGGCAAAGCCGATGTCGCCGCCGCACAGCGCCAGCACCCGATACGGCAACTCCAGCCGGCGCAACACCTCTTCGGCATGCGCGGCGAGCTGTTCCAGCGCCTGGTAGGAATCGGCCGGCTTCACGATCTGCACCAGCTCGACTTTCTCGAACTGGTGCTGCCGGATCATGCCGCGCGTATCGCGCCCGGCCGCGCCGGCTTCGGAGCGGAAGCACGGCGTCTGCGCGACGTAGCGCAGCGGCAAGGCGTCGGCGGCGATGATCTGCTCGCGCACGAGGTTGGTGACGGGCACTTCCGCCGTGGGGATCAGGTAGAACACCTGCTCGCCGCGTGTGGCGAACAGCTCCTCCTCGAACTTCGGCAACTGGCTGGTGCCCACCAGCGCGTCGGCCTGCACCAGGTACGGCACATACACTTCCGTGTAGCCGTGCTGCGCGGTGTGCAGGTCCAGCATGAACTGCGCGAGCGCACGCTGCAGGCGCGCCAGGCCACCGCGCATCACCACGAAGCGCGCACCGGAGAGACGGCCGGCGGCTTCGAAATCCAGGCCACCAAGCTGCTCGCCAATCGCGACGTGATCGCGCGGCTGGAAGCTGAACGTGCGCGGCGTTCCCCAGCGGCGCACTTCGACATTGGACTCTTCGCTCCTGCCTTCCGGCACCGAGGCGTCGAGCAGGTTCGGCAACCCGAGCTGCCAGGCATCCTGCTCGGCCTGCAGCGCGCCGAGCTCGCGGTCGGTGTTTTCCAGTTCCCTGCCCAGCGCATCGCCACGCGCCAGCAGCGGCGCGATGTCCTCGCCGCGGCCTTTGGCCTGCCCGACCGCCTTCGCATGCGCATTGCGCTCCGCGCGCAGCCGGTCCGATTCCATCTGCCAGCGCCGGCGGCGTGCTTCGAACGCCTGCAGGGCGGGCACGTCGAGCACGAAGCCGCGGCGCGCGAGATTCGCCGCCACCTGTTCGGGTTGGGAACGCAGCAACTTCGGATCGATCATGGCTTGCTCTTGTCGGGAATGTTCGGGTCGGATTGCTTCTGGCGCAGGCGCTCCAGCGCCTCGCCGATGCGGATTTCCAGGCCGCGCGGACTGGGATGATAGTAGCGACGATCGGGCATTTCATCCGGCAGGTAGCGCTCGCCGGCGGCGTACGCGTCGGGCTCGTCGTGCGCGTAGCGGTAACCCTCGCCGTGCCCCAGCTCCTTCATGAGCCGGGTCGGCGCATTGCGAAAGCGCGCCGGCACGTCCAGCGAGCCGTACTTCCCGACATCCTCGCGCGCCGCACCGTAGGCGGTGTACACCGCGTTGCTCTTGGCCGCGACCGCGAGGAACACCACCGCCTCGGCCAGCGCCAGCTCGCCTTCCGGACTCCCCAGGCGCTCGTAACCCTGCCACGCCTCGAGCGCCATGGTCAGCGCGCGCGGATCGGCCAGGCCGATGTCCTCCACCGCCATGCGAAGCATGCGCCGCGCCAGGTAGTGCGGATCGCAACCGCCGTCCAGCATGCGGCACAGCCAGTACAGCGCGGCATCCGGATCGGAGCCGCGCACCGCTTTATGCAGCGCCGAGATCTGGTCGTAGAACTGGTCGCCACCCTTGTCGAAGCGACGCCGGCCGCCGCTCGCCACCTCCTGCGCCTGCGCCAGCGTGATGCGCGGTTCGCCGCTCGCCGCCGCGAGCTGGCTGGCCAGCTCCAGCATGCCCAGCGCACGCCTGGCGTCGCCGTCGCCGGCCTGCGCAAGCAGCTCCAGCGCCTCGGGTTCGATCTGCAAACCGGGATCGCCGAGACCGCGCTGCCCATCGCGCAGCGCGCGCTCGAGCAGTCCGCGCAGGTCGGCGGCGCTGAGCGGCTTCAGCACATAGACGCGCGCCCGCGACAGCAGCGCGCCGATGATCTCGAACGAAGGGTTTTCGGTGGTCGCGCCGATGAAAGTCAGCGTGCCGTCCTCGACGTGCGGCAGGAAACTGTCCTGCTGCGCCTTGTTGAAGCGGTGCACCTCGTCGAGGAACAACACCGTCGGATGGCCGGCGGCGCGGATCTGGCGTGCGCGATCCACCGCTTCGCGGATGTCCTTGATGCCGGCCTGGACGGCCGACAGCGCGATGAACTCGGCGTCCGAGGCCTTGGCGATCAGCCGCGCCAGCGTGGTCTTGCCGGTTCCGGGCGGGCCCCACAACACCATGGAATGCAGCTGGTGACTCTCGATGGCCTCGTACAAGGGCTTGCCGGGCGCGAGCAAATGCCGCTGACCCACGAATTCTTCCAGCCGCTGCGGCCGCATGCGATCGGCCAGCGGTCGCCAGCTGTTCAGGACCGGCGCAGCAGCCACTCGAGCCACACGACCCAGTAACGCAGTCCCAGCAGGCACAATCCCAGGCCCAGCGCGACGCCGATGCTGTCGGCCGCGAAGTCGCGCACGTCCGCTTCGCGACCCAGGCCCATCAGGCCCTGCGCGATTTCGATGCCACCGCCCAGCAACAGCAGCAGGCAACCCAGCAGCGCGTAACGTTGCGGCCGGAGCAGGCCGCCGAACCACAGCGCGAGGCTGGTGTAGGCGATCAGGTGCTCGGTCTTGTCGCGGATGTTGAGGCGCGGCAGGTCGCGGTTGGGCACCAGGCTCGACACCACCACCGCCAGCGTCAGCACGATGCCGAGCGCGTACCACGCGCGCGCGTGCGGCAGGCGATTCAAGGCGCCGCCTGCGGCGTGCCGATCACGTCCACGCCCTTGGGCGGCGTGAAACTCAGTTCGTCGGCCGCCACTTTGGCATTGCGCGCGCTCTGCGTGAACTCCAGCGTCACGGTCTGCCCGAGCCGGTCCGAGATCACCATGCGGCGCAGTTCATTGCCGGCGAAGGCCAGATCCGCGCGGCTGAATTCCGCGTCGGCCTTGAGCGGCGTGACGCGCACCCACTGCAGGCCGTCCTTCGCGGGCAACGCCGACAGCGTGAAGCTCCGGGTCAGCGCCGCGAGGTCGCCGGACAGCAACATGATCGGCGTCGCGCTCAGCGCCGCCGCGGCCGGTTTGACCGTGACCTGCGCCAGGTCCCGGTCGTAGAACCACAGGTTCGTGCCATCCGCCAGCATGAGCTGCCCCGCGCCGGCGCCCGCCGCCGCGCCCGTGCCCTCCGCATCAGGCCGGTAATCCCAGCGGAATTTGCCGGGATGCTGCACGAGCAGCGTGCCGCTGCCGCTGTCGGTCTGCTTGCCCTGCCCGTCCACCACGGTCTGGTGGAAAGCGGCACGCAGCGTGTCGAAGCCCGTCAGATAGCGTTCGAGCACCGTGTCGCCGGCCCGGGCCGGCGCAAGCCACGACAGCGCCAGCAGCATGAGCCCCGCGGCCGCACGCATCGTCATTCTCCCGCCGGCACCGGCGCCAGCACTTCGCGCGCGCCGTTGGATTGCAGCGGCCCGACGATGCCCGCCGCCTCCATGGCTTCGATCATGCGGGCCGCGCGGTTGTAGCCGATCTTCAGGCGCCGCTGCACGTAGGAAATCGACGGCTTGCGCTCCTTGATGACGATCTTCACGGCCTCGTCGTAAAGCGCATCCTGCTCCGAGTCGCCGCCGAGCACGCTGACCATGTCGTCATCGTCACCGGTCATGCCCGGGATCGACTGGCCAGGGCCGTTGAGCACCGCCTCGATGTAATCCGGCGGCGCGGTCTTCTTGAGCCATTCCGCCACGCGGTGCACTTCCTGGTCGGACACGAACGCGCCGTGCACGCGCGTCGGGATGGAAGTGCCCGGCGGCAGGTACAGCATGTCGCCGTGGCCGAGCAGCGTCTCCGCGCCCATCTGGTCGAGGATGGTGCGCGAGTCGACGCGCGCCGACACCTGGAAGGCGATGCGCGTGGGAATGTTGGCCTTGATGAGGCCCGTGATCACGTCCACCGAGGGCCGCTGCGTGGCGAGGATCAGGTGGATGCCCGAGGCGCGCGCCTTCTGCGCCAGCCGCGCGATGAGCTCTTCCACCTTCTTGCCCACGATCATCATCAGGTCGGCCAGCTCGTCGATCACCACCACGATGAACGGCAGCGGACCGAGATCGGGAATCGTGCTCTGATCGAAGGTGCGGTCATTCGCCGCGCGCTGCATCATCACGGGGTCCTTGATCGGCTTGCCCTCGTCCAGCGAATCGCGCACGCGCTTGTTGTAGCCGCCGATGTTGCGCACGCCGAGCGCCGACATGAGCTGGTAACGCCGCTCCATCTCGAACACGCACCAGCGCAACGCGTTCGCCGCCTGCTTCATGTCCGTGACCACGGGCGCCAGCAGGTGCGGGATGCCTTCGTACACCGACAGCTCGAGCATCTTCGGGTCGATCATGATCAGCCGCACGTGCTCGGCCGTGCTCTTGTAGAGCAGCGAGAGCACCATGGCATTGATGCCCACCGACTTGCCCGAGCCGGTGGTGCCGGCGATCAGCAGGTGCGGCATGCGCGCCAGGTCCGCCACCATCGGCTTGCCGCCGATGTCCTTGCCGAGCGCGATCGCGAGCGGCGACTGCACGTCGTCGTACGCCTTGGACTTGATGATCTCGCCCAGCGTGACGATCTCGCGCTTCTCGTTCGGGATCTCCAGGCCCATCACCGATTTGCCGGGGATCACTTCCACCACGCGCACGCTGGTGGTGGACAGCGCGCGCGCCAGATCGCGCGACAGCGCGGTGATCTGGCTGGCCTTGACACCCGGCGCCGGGCGCATCTCGAAGCGCGTCACCACCGGACCGGGATGCACCGCGACCACTTCCACTTCCACCCCGAAATCGCGCAGCTTGATCTCCACCAGCCGCGACATCGCTTCCAGCGCTTCGTTCGAATACGACGGCTCGTGCTCGGCCGGGTCGTCGAGCAGGTTGAGCTGCGGCAGCTCCCTGGAGGTGGGCGCATCGAACATGCGCACCTGCTTTTCCTTCTCGGCGCGCTCGCTCTTGGGCGCCGGCGGCGGCGGCGCCTCGATGACTGGTGCGGGCCGCGCGGCCACGCGTTTCTTCTCGGCGCGCGCCACCACCTGGCGCTCCTCGCGCGCCTCCTGCCCCACCTTGAGCTCGCGCGAGGACGCGCGCCGCTCCTTCAGCCAGCGGAACGCCGCCAACGTGTGATGGCCGGTGCGATCGATGATGGTGAGCCACGACACGCCGAGCGCCAGCGCGACGCCGGCCATCCACACGGCCAGCAGCAGCAGCGTCGCACCCAGCAGCTGCATGGCGTCGCGCAGGTGTTCTGCCAGGAACCCGCCCACCGCGCCACCCGCGGGCAGGCGTGGCGCGATGTGCTGCCAGTGGAGCGAGGCGAGCCCGCAGCTGGCGCAGATCAGCAGCACGTAGCCCGCGGCATGGATGCTGCGATTGAGCAGCGCATGCGGATGCGGTTCGAGGCCCAGCCGCAGGCCGCGGAACATGCGCCACGCCGCGAGCCCGAGCAACACCGGGCACAGGTAGGCCGGACGACCGAACACGAAGAAGCAGACATCGGCGAACCATGCGCCCACGGGCCCGATCCAGTTGCGGGTGATTTCATTGGCGCCGGTCGAGGAATAGCCGCGGTCGTCCGCGTTGAAACTCAGCAATGCCACCAGCAGCACCACCGCCAGCGTGGCCAGCCCGATGGCCCCGCTCTCGCGCAGTCCGCGCGCCACGGCCGCCGACAGGCGGGAAGCAGGCATTTTCTGGGTTGAATCGCTCAAGCTGTTGAATTTCCTGTCATGCGGGGCCCCTGCCCAGCCCCCTCACTTTAACCTAAAGAGGCAGTTGGCGGAGCCCGTCGGAGGCTGGCCAGCCGGCGTCCGGGCCCTTACCATGGCCTGCCTGTCTGACAGTCCCCGGCACCCCTGAGAACCCTCAATGAGCGACCCGCAGCATCGTCGTCTGATCATCCTTGGCTCCGGCCCGGCGGGCTATTCAGCGGCGGTATACGCCGCGCGTGCCAACCGCAAGCCGCTGCTGATCACCGGCGTCGAACAGGGCGGCCAGCTCATGACCACCACCGACGTCGACAACTGGCCGGGCGACGTCCATGGCCTCACCGGTCCCGCGCTCATGGAGCGCATGCAGAAGCACGCCGAGCGCTTCCAGACCGAGATCGTCGTCGACCACATCAACAAGGTGGATTTCAGCCGCCGCCCGTTCCTGCTGCAGGGTGACAGCGGCCGCTACAGCTGCGACGCGCTCATCATCGCCACCGGCGCCTCGGCGCTGTACCTCGGACTGCCCTCGGAGGAAAAGTTCCGCGGTCGCGGCGTCTCCGCCTGCGCCACCTGCGACGGCTTCTTCTTCCGCGGCCAGAAGGTGGCGGTGATCGGCGGCGGCAACACTGCGGTCGAGGAAGCGCTGTACCTCTCCAACATCGCCGCGCATGTCACGCTGGTGCATCGCCGCGACAAGCTGCGCGCGGAAAAGATCCTGCAGGACCATCTCATGGAGCGGCAGCGCGCGGGCAAGCTTTCCGTGGTCTGGAACCACAGCGTGGAGGAAGTGCTGGGCGATGACGCCGGCGTGAACGGCCTGGCGCTGCGCTCGACCACCGACCGGAGCACGAAGCGCATCGACGTCACGGGCGCGTTCATCGCCATCGGCCACACGCCCAACACCTCGCTGTTCGTCGACCAGCTCGGCATGCAGGGCGGCTACCTGACCGTGACGGGCGGCTCGGACGGCAACGCCACCGCCACCACCGTGCCGGGCGTGTTCGCCGCCGGGGACGTGGCCGACCACGTGTATCGCCAGGCGATCACTTCGGCCGGCTCGGGCTGCATGGCCGCGCTCGACGCCGATCGCTACCTGGAGCAGCTCGATCACCGCTGAGCGACTCCAGGCGCGGTTCGTCGACAGCATCGAGCAGATCGACGCCGCGGAGTGGAACGCGCTGGCGGGCGATTACCCGTTCACGCGGCACGAATTCCTGGCGGCGCTGGAACGCACGGGTTGTGTCAGCCTCGCCCAAGGCTGGCAGCCGCACCACCTGCTGCTGCACGACGCACAAGGTCTGGCCGTCGCCGCGCCCGTGTACCTGAAGCTGCACTCCTGGGGCGAATTCGTGTTCGATTTCGCGTGGGCACAGGCGTGGGAGGCGCGCGGCCTCGCGTACTACCCGAAGCTGCTGCTGGCCATCCCGTTCACGCCGGCCACGGGCCCGCGCTGGGTGAACCGCGCGGCGCTGGCGCCCGAACTGGCGGGCGCGGCCGTGTTGGCCGCGCTGCGCGCCGAATGCCACGACCATCAATGGTCCTCGGCCCACGGCCTGTTCCTGGACGAGACCGGCCAGGCGGCGGCGCGACAGGCGGGCTGGCTGCTGCGCCGTGACTGCCAGTTCCGCTGGAGCAACCAGGGTTACCGGAGTTTCGATCACTTCCTGGAGACCTTCACCGCCGACAAGCGCAAGAAGGTGAAGCGCGAACGCCGCCGCATCGCCGAACAGGGCATCCGTTTCCGCACCCTGATGGGCGCCGAGCTGGACGCGAAGCTGATCCGTCAGCTGTACCGCTTCCACGCCACCACCTTCCGCCAGCACGGCCACGAGCCGTATCTCAACGAAGCGTTCTTCACCGCCATCTGCCGCACGCTTGGCGATGCCTTCATGGTGAAGCTCGCGGTGCAGGGCGAACAGCCGGTGGCGGCCGCGCTGTATTTCCGCTCGCGCGATGCGCTGTACGGACGCTACTGGGGCGCCAACGACGCGTTCCACAGCCTGCATTTCGAAGCCTGCTACTACCAGGGCATCGAGTACTGCATCGAGCAGGGCATCCAGCGCTTCGAACCCGGCACGCAGGGCGAACACAAGCTCGCGCGTGGCTTCAGCCCCACGTACACCTGGTCGGCGCACTGGCTGGAAAACGCGCCGTTGCGCGCCGCCGTGGCAGCCTGGCTCAGGCGCGAGGACCAGGCCATCGAAGGTTACGCCGCGGCCGCGGCCGAACACCTGCCCTATCGCCTGCCGCCCGCGGATCCGGTCTGAACGCATGCTGACCTGGCTCTCGCCCGAGGATCCGCCCGATTACTTTCCGCCGTATTCGGCGACGCTGAGCGAACCTGCGGGCCTGCTGGCGGCGGGCGGCGATCTGCGTCCCGAACGCCTGCTCGCGGCCTACCGGCGCGGCATCTTTCCGTGGTACTCGGCGGGCCAGCCGGTGCTGTGGTGGTCGCCCGATCCGCGCGAGGTGCTGTTTCCGCAGGAATTCCGCCGCTCGCGCAGCCTGCAGCGCCGGCTCGACCGCGGCCAGTTCGAATTCACCTGGGACCGCGATTTCGCGGCCGTGATCGACGCCTGCGCCGCGCCCCGCGCCAGCGGCGCAGGCACCTGGATCACGCCCGAGATGCGCGCCGCCTATCTCGAGCTGCACCGCCGCGGCGTCGCTCACAGCCTGGAAGCGCGGCGCTCCGGCGCGCTGGTGGGCGGCCTGTACGGGCTGCGGCTCGGCGGGGTGTTCTGCGGCGAATCGATGTTCAGCCGCGAGGCGGATGCGTCCAAAGCGACGCTGGCGACCCTTGCCGCCTGGTGTCCCGGCAACGGCGTGACGCTGATCGACTGCCAGATGCCCTCGGCGCACCTGCGCAGCCTGGGAAGCCGCCCCATTCCCCGGGCCCGGTTCCTGGAGGAGCTGGCCGCAGGATTCATTGCATTGGAGACCTGAACTCATGCAGAATTCGCGGCCCTTGGACACACAGTAGCCAATGCCAAAAGAAGACTCGATACAGATGGAAGGTGAGGTCGTCGAGACCCTGCCCAACACCACCTTCCGTGTGCAGCTCAAGAACGGGCACGTGGTCACCGCGCATATCTCCGGCAAGATGCGCAAGAACTACATCCGCATCCTGACCGGCGACGCCGTCACGGTCGAAATGACCCCATACGATCTCACCAAGGGCCGCATCGTCTACCGCGGACGCTGAAACGCGAGGGGTATCGCCATGCGCGCGCCTGCCCTGTCCGCCTGCATCCTCCCGCTGGCACTCGGCATCGCCGCGGCAGGATTTGCAGCCCCCAAAGCGACAGCCGCCCACGCGACAGCCGCCGACCGCAGGAGTCTTGCGGACCTGATCGCCGCCAGCCGGCCCTCCGACTGGCGCACGCCCGATCCCGACAACACGCTGTACCTCGACCTGGCCAGCGGCCGCGTGATCATCGAGCTTGCGCCGGGATTCGCGCCGCTGCACGTCGCCAACATCCGCACTCTGGTGCGCGAGCGTTACTTCGACGGCCTGAGCATCGAGCGCGCGCAGGACAACTTCGTGGTGCAGTGGGGCGATCCGGACGGCACGCGCCCGCTGGGATCCGCCGCCGCCACGCTGCCGGCCGAATTCACGCGCGCCGACGGCAAGGATCTGGCGTTCGTCGCGCTGCCCGATCGCGACGGCTATGCGCCGCAGGTGGGTTTCGCGCAGCAGTTCCCCGCCGCGCGCGACCCGCGCCGCGGCCAGGCGTGGCTCACGCACTGCTATGGCATGGTGGGCGTGGGCCGCGACAACGCGCCCGAGAGCGGCAGCGGCGCGGAACTCTACGTCGTCATCGGCCAGTCGCCGCGCCAGCTCGATCGCAATATCGCGCTGGTGGGACGCGTGCTGTCCGGCATGGAGCTGCTGGCGACGCTGCCGCGCGGCACCGAGGCGCTGGGCTTCTACGCCAAACCCGCGCAGCGCACCCCCATCCTGCGCGTGCGGCTCGCGAGCGAGATCCCGGCCGCCGAACGCAGCACGCTGCAGGTGATGCGCACCGATACCGCGCTGTTCCGGGCGGTGGTCGACAGCCGCCGTAACCGGCGCGACGACTGGTACGTGGTCCCGGCCGGCCACATCGATCTCTGCAACATCCCGATTCCGACGCGCGAGGCTCCCGCGCCCTGAATCCTTGCGCTGCAGGCGCAGCGCTTTCCGACTGAACGAGTGTCGCGCGCTGGCGTCGTCACCGCGTGGCGACGTCTGTTTACGGCGTCTTTTGCCCTCGCGTGCGACCAGTGCAATCGTGTCCGCAGGCCGGGCGCAGGGCA
Organism: Steroidobacteraceae bacterium; assembly: GCA_035499515.1. GTDB lineage: Bacteria > Pseudomonadota > Gammaproteobacteria > Steroidobacterales > Steroidobacteraceae > FEN-1191. The sequence goes on from DATJYR010000011.1 coordinate 22,295, forward strand.
TCCGGCCAACAGGGTGCGGGGGCGCACGTCGCACAGGGCCGGCGAGACATCGCAGCGGCCACGGGAGCGTTTTGTCCTCCGTCACGAGAGCTGGCAGTGAAGCCATGTCTTCAGGAGAGAGGACCATGAAAAGACTTCAACGACTGACACCGACGATCATTTGCCTGTTGCTGGCCTTGGGCGGCGTGGCCGCCGACATCGCGGACGCGCAGGCCGCGCGTCCCGCCATCGACCACCGCTCGCGCAAGGACCGCTTCCACGCGCGTGGCGCGGCGCTGCTCGAGGACCTGGCGACCACGCCTGCGCCCGCCGCGACCGAGGCGCCCGCGGGCTTCGACAACCTCACCAACGGCTACCTCGACCAGGGTCCGGATTTCGCCACACTCACCCGGGACACACTGGTCAAGGGACGCTCCTTCAACGACGACCGCTACGTGTTCGAGGAATTCGAAACGCCGGCCGAAGGCCTCGGCCCGACCTTCAATGCGCAGAGCTGCCGCGAGTGCCACCAGAACGTGGTCACGGGCGGCTCCAGCCAGGTGGCCGAGCATCGCACCGGGCGCATGGACAATGGCGTGTTCTTCGAATCGCTGGGCGGTTCGCTGATCCAGTCGCGCGCGACCTACGCGGAGATCGTCGAGCACGTGAACTTCCAGGATGACATCAGCACCTTCCGGCTTTCCACCAATACGCTGGGCGACGGCTTCGTGGAGGCGATCGCGAACGAGACCCTCCTGTCGATCCGCAATCACCAGCCGGCCGCGATCCGCGGCACGGCGGTGATCGCGCCGGTGCTGGAAGCCACCAGCGCCGCGCGCGTCGGACGTTTTGGCTGGAAGGCGCAGCACGCGAGCCTGGAATCGTTTGCGGCCGATGCCTACCTGAACGAGCTGGGCATCACCAGCCCGCTGTTCCCGGAGGAGAACACCTCATCCGGCGTGTTCGTCGGTTACGGCACCGAATACGATCCGCTGGATGAACCCGAGGATGACGGCGACGACGTGGAGGCGTTCGCGGACTTCATGCGTGCCACCAAGGCGCCGCCGCGCGGAGCCATCACGCCCGATGTGCAGGCCGGCGAACGGCTGTTCGCCAACGTGGGCTGCGCCGGCTGCCATGTGGCGAGCATCCGCACCGCGCGCGCGGGCACGGTGATCAACGGCGGGGACTTCGTGGTGCCGGCGGCACTGGGCAGCAAGATCATCCACCCGTACAGCGACTTCCTGGTGCACAACATCGGCACGGGCGACGGCATCCCCGTGACACCCGACCCCGGTTACGCCGGCACCGCGCAGCAGATCCGCACCGCGCCGCTGTGGGGCTTGAGGACCCGCAACCGCATGATGCATGACGGCCTCACTTTCACCTACCAGGCCGCGATCGCGCGCCACACGGTGCAGGCCGACACGGCGCGGCGCGCGTACCTGGCGTTGTCGGCGGCCGAGCAGAACCAGCTGCTCGCCTTCCTGCAATCATTGTGAGGATTCAGGCTGTGACGCTTCAGGCGGGCAGCTGCGACTCGACGTTGCCGTGGGTTTCGATGTCCAGCTGCTGCCGGACCGCATCCAGCCGCACGCGCACCTGGCCGCCACCCGCCAGCTTGCCGAACAGCAGCTCTTCGGCCAGCGGACGCTTGATGAGATCCTGGATCAGCCGCGCCATGGGCCGCGCTCCCATCTTGGGATCGTAGCCCTTGGTGCCGATCCAGCGGCGGGCATCGTCGTCGACCTGCAGCGTGACGCCCTTCTGCTCGAGCTGCGCTTCGACTTCGAGCAGCAGCTTGTCGACCACGCGATCGATGGTGGCGGGATCGAGCGGCGCGAACTGGATGATGGCGTCGATGCGGTTCCTGAATTCCGGCGCGAACAGCCGACGGATGGCCTCCAGCCCGTCGCTGGTGTTGTCCGGCTGCGTGAAGCCGATGGCGCTGCGGCTCATCTCCTGCGCACCGGCGTTGGTGGTCATGACGATGATGACGTGGCGGAAGTCGGTCTTGCGGCCGTTGTTGTCGGTGAGCGCGCCGTGATCCATGACCTGCAGCAGCAGGTTGAACACGTCCGGATGCGCCTTCTCGATTTCATCCAGCAGCAGCACGCAGTGCGGATGCTTGTTGATGGCCTCCGTGAGCAGGCCGCCCTGGTCGAACCCGACGTAACCCGGCGGCGCGCCGATCAGGCGCGACACCGTGTGGCGTTCCATGTATTCGGACATGTCGAAGCGCACCAGCTCGATGCCCAGCGCGATCGCGAGCTGGCGCGTGACCTCGGTCTTGCCGACGCCGGTCGGTCCCGCGAACAGGAAACTGCCCACCGGTTTCTTCTGGTCGCCGAGGCCCGAGCGCGCCATCTTGATGGAGGCGGCCAGCGTTTCGATGGCGCGATCCTGGCCATAGATGACCAGGCGCAGGTTGCGTTCGAGGTTCTTGAGCAGGTCGCGGTCCGATGCCGACACGCTCTTGGCCGGGATGCGCGCCATGCGCGCCACCACTTCCTCGATCTGCTTCACGTCCACTTCCGGCTGGCGCTCGCCCAGCGGCTTCAGGCGCAGGCGCGAACCGGCTTCATCGACCACGTCGATGGCCTTGTCGGGCATGTGGCGATCGTTGATGTGGCGGTCGGCCAGCTCGGCGGCCGCGCGCAGCGCGTCGTCGTGGTAGACGATGCCGTGGTGCTCCTCGAACTTGGGCTTCAGGCCCATGAGGATCTCGACCGTCTCGGCCACGCTCGGCTCGACCACGTCGATCTTCTGGAAGCGGCGCGACAGCGCGTGGTCCTTCTCGAAGATGCCGCGGTATTCCTGGTACGTCGTGGAACCGATGCAGCGGATCTCGCCGTTGCTGAGCACCGGCTTGATGAGGTTGGAGGCATCCATGACGCCGCCTGAGGCCGCGCCCGCGCCGATCACGGTGTGGATCTCGTCGATGAACAGGATGGTGCCGGGCTGTTTGCGCAATTCGTTGATCACGGCCTTGAGGCGCTTCTCGAAGTCGCCGCGGTATTTCGTGCCGGCCACCAGCGCGCCCATGTCCAGCGCCCAGATCACGCAGTCGGACAGCACCTCGGGCACCGCGCCTTCCACGATCATGCGCGCCAGGCCTTCGGCGATGGCGGTCTTGCCCACGCCGGCCTCGCCGACGTACAGCGGATTGTTCTTGCGCCGGCGACACAGGATCTCGATGGTGCGCTCGACTTCCAGCCGGCGGCCGATCAGCGGATCGATGTGCCCTTCCTGCGCGCGGCGGTTCAGGTTCACGGCGTATTTCTCCAGCGCGCTGCCGCCCTCGCCGTCGCGCTCGCCGTCCGTGCCGGTCTCCTCGCGCTCCTGCTTGCTCTCGCCCGTGCGCGACAGCCCGTGCGAGATGAAATTGACCACGTCGAGGCGCGTCACCTGCGCGCGCGCCAGCAGGAACACCGCGTGGCTCTGCTTCTCGCTGAAAATCGCGACCAGCACGTTGACGACGCCGACTTCCTTCTTGCCGCTGGACTGCACGTGGAACACGGCCCGCTGCAGCACGCGCTGGAAACCCAGCGTCGGCTGGGCCTCGCGATCGGTCCCCTCCGGCAGCGCCGGCGTATGCGCGTCGATGTGCTCGCGCAGCTGCGCGGCCAGCTTGGCCAGGTCGGCGCCGCAGCCATTGAGCACTTCGCGCACCGCGGGCGCATCGAGGATCGCCAGCAGCAGGTGTTCCACGGTCAGGAATTCGTGGCGCGCGGTGCCGGCCAGGCTGAAAGCCTGCTTGAGACAGAATTCCAATTCGCTGGACAGCATAGGCGCCTCAGGTCTCCTCGAGCGTGCACATCAGCGGATGCTGGTGATCACGGGCGTATCCGGTCACTTGGGCCACTTTGGTCTCTGCAATCTCGTATGTAAACACCCCGCACACGCCTTTGCCGCGCGTGTGCACTTCAAGCATGATGCGGGTTGCGTTGGGTCGGTTCAAACTGAAGAACCGCTCCAGCACCTCCACCACGAATTCCATCGGCGTGTAATCGTCATTCAACAGCACGACACGAAACAGCGGTGGCTGTTTCGTGATGGGCTTCGATTCCTCGACCACGATGCCGTGGTCGGGCTCGTGGCCGTGGCGCGGTTCGGTGTATTTCGTCGGCACTGTCACGGCAGTGTATTGCAGTGGCGACAAACTGAAAAGAACACAGAAGAAACAAACACTTGAGGCCGACTACGAATGCGCCGTATCATGTGAACCATCTCCCTGATCTGGGCTCTTAATCCGTTAATGCAAGTCCCTTCCTGGCTGGAGTCGCTGAATTCACCCGGCGGGGTTGCGCGGCGACTGGCTGCGCGCGGCCCGGAAATCGTGGTGGCGGTGTTCTCGCTGGCCATCGCGGCGGAAGCGGCCTTGCTCCTCACCCATCAGGCGCCCGGCGTGCCCACCGCGAAGAGCGGCGCTGCCGCGCGCGCAGCGAATCGCCTGTCGCCCCAGGCGCCCAGCGTCGACCTCGGCGCCATCACCTCCGCGCATCTGTTCGGTGAAGCCAGCGCCGACGCCGGCGACGGCAATGCGCCCAAGACGGCGCTGCAGCTGGTGCTCACCGGCGTGCTCGCGTCCCCGGATCCCGAGCACGGCCAGGCCATCCTCGGCCCGGCCGCGACCAGCGCCAAGCTGTACAGCACCGGCTCCCGCATTCCCGGCGGGGCGCGCCTCAAGTCGGTGTACAACGATCGCGTGCTGCTCGAGAACAACGGCGCCGTCGAAGCCCTGTACCTGCCGCGCACCGCCCAGGGCGCGGCGCCCGTCGCGCCCGCGGCCACCGGCGGCCAGCGCCTGCAGAATGTCCTGCAGAACACCAACAATTCGCTGCTCAATGGCCTGATCCGCATGCAGCCCTCGTTCGACAAGGGCAAGCTCGCCGGTTATCGCGTGTTCCCGGGTCGCAACGGAGCGACAGCTTTTGGCCAGCTCGGGCTCAAGCCAAGTGATCTAATAACCGCCATCAACGGCACGGCGCTGGATGATCCGAACCGCGCCAACGAGATCCTGCAGACGCTGTCGTCCGCAGACAGCGCGCAGCTCACGGTGACGCGCGCCGGCCAGACGGTGGATCTGTCGGTGAACCTGTCGGAGGTGGCCAACGCCGCCGAAGCCAACGGCACCGCGGAGCCTGCCGACGATTCCGGCGCGGAGAGCGGGCCAGCGGCGGGGCCTGCACGATTCGGTGGCGGGCGTCCCGGCGGACCCGGTCGCGGACCGCGGAACCCGAATCCGCCCACGACCGATCAGTGAAGGAACCTGTGATGCAACGAACCGGTTTGAAAGTGTTGGCCGCGCTGGCGATGCTGGTGGGCACGCTTGCCTTCGCGCAGCAGGCCACGCAGCGCATCACGCCGAATTTCAAGGACGCCGACATCACGCAGATCATCGAGGCGGTCAGCGCCGCCACCGGCAAGAGCTTCATCGTCGATCCGCGCGTGCGCGCGCAGGTGACGATGCTCTCCACCACCCCGATGACGCCCGACCAGTTCTACCAGGCCTTCCTGTCGATCCTGCAGGTGCATGGTTTCATTGCCGTGCCGTCCGGCAATCTCATCAAGGTGCTGCCCGACACCAACATGCGCCAGATCGCGGGCAACGACCTGCCCGATCGTGTCAGTGGTTCCTCGGATGAAGTGGTAACGCAGGTGGTCGCGGTGCACAACGTCAGCGCCGCGCAGCTGGTACCGGTGCTCAAGCCGCTGCAGCCGCAGAATGGCCAGCTCGCGGCGGTCACCGGCTCGAACATGCTGATCATCTCCGACCGCGCCAGCAACGTGAACCGCCTGATGCGCATCATCGCGCGCATCGACCAGAGCGGCAGCGCCGACATCGACGTCATCCCGCTGCAGAGCGCGACCGCGGCGGACACCGTGCGTGTGCTCACGCAGCTGCTCACCAGCCAGGGCGGCGAGGCGGCCAACAGCGTCAAGGTGGTGGCCGACGATCGCTCCAACAGCATCCTCATCAGCGGCGAACAGTCGCAGCGGCTGCGCGTGAAGACGCTGATCGCGCACCTCGACACGCCCGCTGACACCGGCAGCGAAACCCAGGTGCGTTACCTGCGCTACGCCAACGCCGACACGCTCGCCAGCAAGCTCAAGGAGCAGATGAGCAGCGGCAGCTCCAGCTCGACCAGCGGCCAGAGCGGCAACTACCAGGGCCGCAACCAGGCCAACCAGGGCAATCCGAACGGCCCGACCCTGCCCTCGGTGCAGACCCCCGGCCCCACCAACAACAGCGCCGCGGCCGCCAACGCCGCCGCCGCGAACGCCAGCACACTGAGCACGCTGTCGCTGGCCGGCAGCACCGCCACCATCTGGTCCGACAAGGACACCAATTCGCTGGTGGTCACGGCTTCGGCGCGCACCATGCGCGCGCTGATGTCGGTGATCGACAAGCTCGACATCCGCCGCGCCCAGGTGCTGGTGCAGGCCATCATCGTGGAAGTGTCGGCCGACAAATCCTCCGAGCTGGGCGTGAACTGGGTGCTCGACGCCTCGAACTCGGGCGTCGGCGCCGGCGGCTTCATCTCGCCAATCGGCGGCACGCAGAACAACGGCGTCTCCATCGTCGATCTCTACAATACCGTGTCGGGCAACTCGACCACCATTCCCACCGGCACCACGCTGGCCCTGGGCCGGCTGTCCGCCACCGGCATCAACTTCGCGGCCATGGTGCGCGCGCTGCAGGGCGATTCGCGCACCAACATCATCGGCACGCCGCAGATCACCACCCAGGACAACCAGGAAGCCAAGATCGAAGTGGCGCAGGAAGTCCCGTTCATCACCGGCCAGTACACCAACACCACCGGCACCTCGAGCGCCTTCCAGACCATCCAGCGCCAGGAAGTGGGCACCATCCTCACCGTGACACCCCAGATCAACACCGGCGACTCGGTGCTGCTCAAGATCGAAGTGGAAAGCTCGAGCCTTGCCGCCAGCTCCGCCGGCGCGGTCGACCTCATCACCAACAAGCGGACCTTCAGCACCAATGTGCTGATCCCGGATGGCGGCACGCTGGTGCTGGGCGGACTGATCCAGGAGAAGGTCACCAACTCCGAACAGCGCGTCCCGGTGCTGGGCCGCATCCCCATCCTGGGCGAACTGTTCCGCACGCGCAGCACGCAGAAGACCAAGACCAACCTCATGGTCTTCATCCAGCCGCGCATCCTGCGGGACGACGAGGCGGGCATCATCGAGACCAATGCCAAGTACGACTACATGCGCAACGAGCAGAAAGAGACCAATCGCGAGACCACCGTGATCCCGGCTCAGCCCTATTACAAGACGCCGCTGCTGCCCGACCTGCAACAAAACCTGCCCGCCAAGGGCGCCGCATCGAAGGACGGCAAGCAGGCGACGGGCAAGGATTCCAAGACCGACGTCGCGATCCCCGACACCGGCACGCAGAACCCGGCCGCACCGCCGTGAACGCCGTCAGCGACAGCATGCTGGCGGAGCGCCGCCTGAGCTTCGCGTTCGCGCGCCGGCACGGCGTGCTGGTGCGCGGCATGGACGGCGACGTCGCCGATTGCGTGTACCGCCTGCCCGGCTCGGTGCAGGCGGTGGCCGAGGTGCGCCGCTTCCTGCGCCTGCCGGTCAAGCTCACGGGCGTGAGTCCCGAGGCCTTCGACGAACTGCTGCGCCAGGCCTATGAAGGCGGGCGCGAAGCCATGGCGAGCATGGACGGCCTCGACGAGACCACCGACCTCGCCCACCTCGCGCAGGACCTGCCCGAACAGGCCGACCTGCTGGAAAGCGACGACGACGCGCCCATCATCCGCCTCATCAACGCGGTGCTCACGCAGGCGGTGAAGGAGAACGCCTCCGACATCCACGTCGAGCCGTTCGAGAACCGCCTGGTGGTGCGTTTCCGCGTCGACGGCGTGCTGCGCGAGGTGCTGCAGTCGAAGCGCGCGGTGGCGCCGCTGGTGGTGTCGCGCATCAAGGTCATGTCCAGGCTCGACATCGCCGAGAAGCGCCTGCCGCAGGACGGCCGCATCAGCCTCAAGATCGCGGGCCGCGCGGTGGACGTGCGCGTCTCCACCATCCCCTCCGGCCATGGCGAGCGCGTGGTGCTGCGCCTGCTCGACAAGCAGGCCGGCCGCCTCGACCTCGAATCGCTCGGCATGGAGCCGAAGACGCGCGCGCTGATGGACGAGCTGATCCACAAGCCGCACGGCATCCTGCTGGTCACGGGCCCGACCGGTTCGGGCAAGACCACCACGCTGTATTCGGCGCTGGAGCGGCTCAACGACAACACCCAGAACATCATGACGGTCGAGGATCCGATCGAGTACTACATCGACGGCATCGGCCAGACCCAGGTCAACACCAAGGTGGAGATGACCTTCGCGCGCGGGCTGCGCGCCATCCTGCGCCAGGATCCGGACGTGGTGCTGATCGGCGAGATCCGCGACCTCGAAACCGCGCAGATCGCGGTACAGGCCTCGCTCACCGGCCACCTGGTGCTCTCCACGCTGCACACCAACACCGCCGCCGGCGCTGTCACACGTTTGCGTGACATGGGCATCGAACCGTTCCTGCTCTCCTCCAGCCTGATCGGCGTGCTGGCGCAGCGCCTGGTGCGCGTGCTCAATCCCGATACGCGACAGGCGTTCGAGGCCGGCGAATACGAGCGCCGGCTGCTGGGCCTCGCGCCGGGCGACAAATCGCCCACGCTGTACCGTCCCGGGCCGGGCCCGAGCGGCTACCGCGGCCGCACCGGCATCTACGAGCTGATCATGGTCGATGACGCCATGCGCACCATGATCCACGACGGCGCCAGCGAGCAGCAGATCGAGAAGCACGCGCGGCAGAGCACGCCGTCGATCCGCGAGGATGGCCTGGCCCGGGTGCTGGCCGGCGAGACCACCATCGAGGAAGTGCTGCGCGTCACGCGCGAGGACTGACGCCGTGAGCCGCAGCGCCTCGCAGCCGGGGAACCATGGGCGCGTTTGAATACAGCGCGCTGGACGTCGCGGGCAAGCCCCGCAAGGGCGTGATCGAAGGCGATACCGCGCGCCACGTGCGCTCGCTGCTGCGCGAGCAGCAGCTGCTGCCAGTCAGCGTCACCGAAGTGGCGGCGGTCGAGTCGAAGCGCCAGCAGGGCTTCAGCCTCAGGCGCGGCATTTCCGCCAGCGACCTCTCGCTGCTGACGCGCCAGCTCGCCACGCTGTGCAAGGCTGGCCTGCCGCTCGAGGAGGCGCTGCTGGCGGTATCGCAGCAGACCGAGAACCCGCGGGTGCAGAGCGTGCTGCTCGGCGTGCGCGGCAGCGTGATGGAAGGCCACACGCTGGCCTCCGGCTTCGGCAAGTTCCCGCGCATCTTCCCGGAAATCTACCGCGCCACGGTGGCGGCCGGCGAGCAGTCGGGCCACCTCGACGCGGTGCTGGAGCGGCTGGCCGACTACACCGAGAGCCGCGAGCAGATGCGGCAGAAGGTGCTGGGCGCGCTGCTGTATCCGATCGTGCTGACGATCATGTGCTTCGCCATCGTGGTGGTGCTGCTGGCGTACGTGGTGCCGAAGGTGATCGAAGTGTTCGACGCCAACAAGGCCAAGCTGCCGCTGGCCACCGAACTGCTGGTGCAGGTGAGCAATTTCCTGCGCGACTACGGCATCTACCTGCTGGTCGCGATCGGCATCGGCGTGTGGCTGTTCTCGCGTGCCATGCGCGGCGAGGCGTTCCGGCGCCGCGTGCACCGCCGGCTGCTGCACCTGCCGTTGATCGGCCGCATCCAGCGCGGCTTCAACAGCGCGCGCTTCACCCGCACGTTGAGCATCCTGACGGCGAGCGCCGTGCCGGTGCTGGATGCGCTGCGCATCGCCGGCGAGGTGGTCACCAACCTGCCGATGCGCGAAGCCGTCACGGAAGCGGCGCAGCGCGTGCGCGAGGGATCGCCGATCGGACGCTCGCTGGCCAGCAGCAAGCTGTTCCCGCCCATGACCGTCCACCTGATCTCCAGCGGCGAATCCAGCGGCGAGCTGGAAGCCATGCTGGATCGCGCCGCCACCAACCAGGAGCAGGAACTGGACGGCCTGCTGACCGCGCTCATGGGGCTGCTCGGCCCGCTGCTGATCGTCGGCATGGGCCTGATCGTGATGGGCATCGTGTTCGCCATGCTGCTGCCCATTTTCGAGCTGAACAGCCTGATTCACTAATTGCGACCGAATCGAGATTCAGGGTGTTGCATCCGCGGCGGCACTGCATGTAAGTTCGCGCCTTAACGACCATGGGCGGAAATCCAGACGAAGATTTCGAAGACGACGCCGACGATGCCGAAGTCGGCGACGATGACGTGGACCTCGATCGGGTCATGCGCGACATGGACAGCGCCAAGCGTCGCGCGAAGAAGGAAGGCGAGCCGGCGTGGCGGCGGCTGGAGCGGCGGCTGGAAGCCAAGCACACCGCCGAGCTGATCAGCGACTTCGAGGATTACGACATCGGCGTGGATCGCGCAGCGCGGCCACGCAAGCACTGACGGCGACCGCCGCAGCCGCCTGCGGCGGCGTAGGCACCCGCGCTGGCACTGGCATTGGCGATCAGTTGCGCCCGATGCGCAGCACGCCCACCACCACCCCTTCGATCAGCAGCGACTGCTCCCGCAGATCGACGCGGATGGGTTCGAAATCGCTGTTCTCGGGCATGAGCCACACCACCGTGCCTTCCTGGCGATAGCGCTTCACGGTGACCGATTCGTCGAGGCGTGCCACCACGATCTGCCGGCTGCGCACTTCGGGCGTGCGGTGCACCGCCACCAGGTCGCCGTCGAGGATGCCGGCATCCTTCATGCTCATGCCGACGACTTTCAACAGGTAGTGCGGCTTTGGCTGGAACAGCGCCGGATCGATGTTGAGGTGGTCGACGATGTTTTCCTGGGCCAGGATGGGACTGCCGGCGGCAACGCGGCCGATCAGCGGCAGCCCGAGCTGCTCGCGCAGCGTGTCGTGCAGCCGGATGCCCCGCGAGGCGCCCGGCAGCAGCTCGATGACGCCTTTGCGCGCCAGCGCCCGCAGGTGCTCCTCGGCCGCATTCACGGAACGGAAGCCGAGCTCGGAAGCGATTTCAGCGCGGGTGGGCGGCATGCCCGACTCGCTGATGCTGCGCTGGATGAGCCGGAGTATTTCGGACTGTCGCGGTGTCAGGTCAGACATGCTGTCATTATATCCAGTACGAATCGGCAATCAAGCCCCTTGAAATACTGTGAAATTCGCGTAACGTCTTGAAAAGATTGTCGCTTTTAGCCGACATGTAGGACTTTACCTATTGCATTCGGATGTTTATTTTGGTCAAGTTGCGGCACCGCGATTACACGCCGCAGCATCAGATGATCGGTGACGTGGTGCGGGTTGACCCACACATTCATATGCAAGGGGATTTAGAAATGAACAAGGCAATTATCGTCAAGCTCGCAGCCGCTGCGGCTGTTGTTGGCCTGGCTGGCTGCACGGACCTCAAGCCGCTGCAGGCGGAAGTGGACACGCTGAAGACCCAGGTCAGCAAGCTGCAGTCGGATGTCTCCGGCCTGCAGGCCACCCAGTCGAGCCAGGGCGCTGCGATCAGCAAGGCCCAGTCGGACGCCTCGAGCGCCGCCTCGACCGCCAGCGCCGCCCAGGGCACGGCCAACCAGGCCCTGTCCGCCGCCCAGGCTGCCCAGGCCAGCGTCGATGCGACCAACGAGAAGATCGATCGCATGTTCAAGAAGTCGGTGTCCAAGTAAGGACCCGCTGTCGGCCGCCTCCGGGTGGCCGGTGGAGGAAACGCCGCGCCCTGCGCGGCGTTTCTTTTTGTGGGACGGCCGGTACGATGGCGCCATGCCCGACGTCATCGCCTTCAAGCAGCACCAGGTCGAAGCCCAGCAGGACCATCCCGCCGCCGAACGCCGCGTGCACGGCAATCCCTGGCGCACCACCTGGAACCACTACACCAACGACTCCGGCGAAGTGTTCGCGGGCGTCTGGCACAGCGAGGCCGGCAGCTGGCGCATCGCCATGGGCCCGACCGAGGACGAGTTCTTCTTCGTGGTGGCGGGCCGCTGCCGGCTCATCGATGCCGCAGGCAAGGCCGTCGGGGCGGGTCCGGGCGAATCGCTGCTGATCCCGGCCGGGTTCAGTGGGGTGTTCGAAGTGCTCGAACCCATGACCAAGCACTACATGATCGTCGAGCGCCGGCGCTGAGCCCGCGCGTCCGTGTTCCCTGCGCCTGAAACGCTGGTGGTGCTGCTGGCGGCCTTCGCCGCCGGACTGGTGGACGCCATCGTGGGCGGCGGCGGCCTGATCCAGGCGCCCGCGCTGTTCAGTTTCTACCCCGCGGTCCAGCCGGCCACGCTGCTCGGCACCAGCAAGTTCGCCGGCGTGTTCGGTACGGCCAGCGCGGCCGTGCGTTACTCGCGGCGCGTGGGGCTGCCCTGGGCGCTGCTGGGGCCGCTGGCGTTGCTGGTGATGCTCACCGCGGCCCTCGGCGCGGTGGTCGCCACGCGCGTCCCGGCGCAGGTATTCCGCCCCATCGTGCCCGCGCTGCTGGTGGTGGTGACGGCCTACCTGCTGCGCCATCGGGAGATCGGCGTGACGCACGCGCCGCGGGTGCTGGCGGGCGGCGCACGCGCACTGGCGGTCGCGCTGATCGCCGCGATCGGGTTCTACGACGGTTTCTTCGGGCCCGGCACGGGCAGCTTCCTGATGATCGTGTTCGTGCGCCTGTACGGATTCGACTTCCTGCACGCCGCCGGATCGGCCCGCGTGCTCAACGTCGCCACCAACCTGGCCGCGCTCGGCTGGTTCGCCGCGCATGACGCCGTGATCTGGGAACTGGGACTCGCGATGGCCGCCTGCAACATCGCCGGTGCGATGGCCGGCACGCGGCTGGCGTTCCGCGGCGGCAACCGCTTCGTGCGCCGGGCCTTCATCGCCATCGTGGTGGGATTGATCCTGCGCACCAGCTGGACCGCCTTCGTGCGCTGACGCTTCAGCCGGTTTCGCCTTCCCAGTATTCCATCACCGCCGACTTGCGGTAACCCTCGCCCAGCAGCCGAACGCCGACGCGCCCGGAGTCGGGATACACGACCACTTCGTGGGGACTGCGCTCGCCGATGATCAGGTAGCGGCACACGCTGGCGGAATGGTTGTACAACGCGTGGCCCACCTTCTGGCCGGCCGGGAAGCAGACATAACTTCCCTCGCGCATCACGTGGCTTTGCGCACCGAGCCGCAGCGTCAGCTCACCCGCCAGGATCAGCACGTGCTCCTCCTCGACCATGTGATAGTGCAGCGGATTGGCCTGCTTGCCGGGCGCGAGTTCTTCCAGGCAGACGCCGACGTGCGTCCCGCCGCCAAACTCGCCGAGTTCCTGGAAGCGCATGCCAAAGCGCTCGCCATGCGCATGCTCGGTCCAGGGCACGTCGGCGCACTGGAACGGTTCGCGCACGGGGACTGTATCCGGATCTGCCACGGTCGGGCCAGTCTACTCTGAGACCTGGTTCACGGATACCAGCACCGTTGCGCCGCAGGCGGCGCCGTGGCGCATCACGCGCCGCGGCGCGAATCGTATTGTGCAGCAGTTCCCGCGAATTGCAGCGTCAATCGGCATGATGCCCCGATGACAATCCGCTCCAAGGTGGTTGCGGTGCTGATCGCGCTGTTCGTCGCGCTCGGCGCCGTGCAGTGGACGGTGCAGCATCTGTACCTGCTGCCCAGCTTCGTCGAGCTGGAGCGCGACAGCGCGCGCACCGACATGCGGCGCGTGCAGCTCGCCATCGACCGCGAACTCGAGCAACTCGACGTGGCCGCGATGGACTGGGGCAACTGGGGCAGCAACTACCAGTTCATGCTCGATCGCAACAAGGCGTTCGCCAGCGCCAACCTGCGCGACTCGGCGCTGATCTGGCTCAAGATCGACTACCTCGCGCTGGTGGACATGAAAGGCGACATCGTGTGGTCGCGCGCGCTGCAGCCCGGCACCTCGCGCATCATCGACCTCGGCCTGGACACCGGTGGCGCGCTGCCGGCGGATCATCCGTGGCGCGTCGAGCTCGCGGCGGGCAAGGCCACCCATGGATTGCTCGATACGGCGCGCGGCCCGATGCTCGGCAGCGCCGCACCCATCGTCGACGGCTTCGGCAAAGGCAAGCCGCACGGCATGGTCATCATGGGCCGGCTGCTGTCGGCCGACGAGGTCGCGCGGCTGGGATCGCAGGCGCAGGCCGCGCTGCACCTGGCCGCGACCGCCGCCGGCGCGCCCGACGAGTCGATCACGGCCGACGCCGCCGCCACGCACGTCGACCGCGTGTTCCGCGACATCCGCGGCCACGGCCTGATGACGTTGCGCGTGGACGTGCCGCACACCATCAGCCGGCGCGGCGCCAAGGCGCTGTCCTACTCCTCGACGCTGCTGCTGGGCACCGGCGTGGGTGTGCTGCTGCTCATGATCGTGCTGGTACACAGCGTGGTGCTCAAGCCGCTGGCGCGCGTCACGCGCCACGCCGAGCTGATCGGCTCCGGCGAAGACCTCAGCGCGCGCCTGAATCTCGAACGCCGCGACGAGATCGGCGTGCTGGCGCGCGAGTTCGACCGCATGGTGGCGCACGTCGCGGAAGTGCGCCGGCGGCTGATCGACCAGTCGTTCGAAGCCGGCATCGCCGAGCAGGCCAGCGGCGTGCTGCACAACGTCGGCAACGCCATCACGCCGCTCGCGGTGCGCATCGCGAGCCTGCAGTCGCGGCTCGACGCCGCGCCCGTGGCCGACCTGGAACGCGTCTTCGCCGAGCTCGCCGACCCGCTCACCGATCCGGGCCGGCGCGCCGACCTGGAGGATTTCCTGCGGCTGGCGGGCGCGGAGCTGCTGCGCGCGGTCCGCGGCGCCGAGGACGACCTGCAGGTCATCGGCCGCCAGACCGGGGTGCTGGAAACCGTGCTCGCCCAGCAGAGCCGCCGCGCCGGCGCGAGCCCGGTGATCGAGAGCGTGCGGCTCGACGAGCTGATCACGAACAGCCTCGAGCTGGTGCCCGAAGAACACCGCAGGCGGCTCACGCTGCGCCTCGACGAGTCGGTAGCGGCGCTGGGCGTGCTGCGCCTGCCGCGCGGCACGCTGCAGATGATCTTCCAGAATCTCATCATCAACGCCGCCGAGGCCCTGCCCGCCGTCGGCCGCGCCCGGGGCACGCTGCAGGTGAGCGCCGGACTGCTGTCCGGCGCCGGCCAGCGCGGCGGCGTGCGCCTGGTATTCAAGGACAACGGCCACGGCCTGAGCCCGGAGCAGCTGGCGCGCGTGTTCGAACGCGGCTTCAGCACCAAGGGCGGTTCGGGGAATTCCGGCATCGGCCTGCACTGGTGCGCCAATGCGCTGCATGCCATGGGCGGCAGCATCCGCATGGACAGCGACGGGCCCGGCCTCGGCGCCAGCGTGGAACTGGTGGTCCCGCTCGCGGAGCTTGCGGTGGCGCATGCAGCCTAGCCTCAACAATCCGGTGCGCGTGCTGGTGGTGGACGATGAGCACGACATCCTCGACGCCTACCGCCACATCCTGCTCGAAGCCAATGCCGGCGCGGACGTGGATGCGTTCCGCGACCTGCGCGACAAGCTGTTTGGCCGCAGCGACGGGGCTGCGCCGCCGCGCCGGGCGTCGCGGCTGGCGTCCATCGATCCCGTGTTCTGCTCCAATGCCGAGAGCGCGGTGGCCGCCGCCAGCGCGGCGCTGGCGGAGCAGCGGCCGTTCGCGGTGGCATTCATCGACATGCGCATGCCACCGGGACACGGTGGCGAATGGGCCGCCGCGCGCCTGCGCGAACTCGACCCCGAGATCGAACTGGTCATCGCCACGGCGTTCTCGGACGTGGACCCGGCTGAAATTGGCCTGCGCGTGCCGCCGTCCGACAAGATTTCGTACCTGCAGAAGCCGTTCCATCCGCACGAAGTGCGCCAGCTGGTGGTCGCGCTGGGCAGCAAGTGGCACGCCGAGCGGCGCATCGCGCGCCTGGCCTATTTCGATTCGCTCACCGGCCTGCCCAACCGCGAACTCTCGCGCATGCACCTCACCGCCGCACTGGATCGCGTGCGCCACCAGGCACATCCGCTCGCGGTGCTGTACATCGACCTCGACAACTTCAAGCGCATCAACGACACGCTCGGCCACAGCGTCGGCGACGAACTGCTGCGCCACGTGGCATCGCGCCTGCAGGCACCCCTGCAGGCGGCCGACAGCCCGTGCCGGCTCGCGGAAGTGGCGCGGCTTGGCGGCGACGAATTCCTCGTCCTGCTGCCGGAGCTCGGCGACCTCGCGCACGCCGGCGAGATCGCCGCCAAGCTCATCAAGTGCCTGGAGCAACCGCTGCGCCTCGCCATGCACGAAGTGCTGGTCACGGGCAGCGTCGGCATCGCCACCTATCCGGCGGATGGCGCGGACAGCGAAACGCTGCTGCGCCACGCCGATCTCGCCATGTATTCCGCCAAGAAGCGCGGGCCCGGCAATTTCGTGCATTTCGACCCGAGCATGAACGCCAGCGCGCGCCGCCGCATGACGCTGGAGAGCAAGATGCAGGGCGCGCTCGAGCGCAATGAGTTCGAGCTGCACTTCCAGCCGCAGTTCGACCTCGCCACCGGCAGGGTCGCGGGCCTCGAGGCGCTGCTGCGCTGGAACAACAGCGAACTGGGCGAGGTCCCGCCGAACGATTTCATCGCGGTGGCCGAAGAAACCGGCCTGATCCTCGCCATCGGCGAGTGGGCGCTGCGCACCGCCTGCGCGCAGACGCGGCGCTGGCAGCAGCAGTCGCTGCAACCGGGCCGCGTCGCCGTGAACGTCTCGGGATTGCAGTTCGCGCAGCGCAATTTCCCGGCGCTGATCGCCGGCATCCTGGCCGACACCGGCCTCGACCCGGCCCAGCTGGAACTGGAGATCACCGAATCGGTGGTGATGAAGGACGAGGACTGGGCCGAGACCGCGCTCAACAGGCTCAAGGAATTCGGCGTGTCGCTCGCCATCGACGACTTCGGCACCGGCTATTCCAGCTTCGGGCGCCTGCGCAACTTCGCGGTGAACCGCATCAAGATCGATCGCACCTTCGTGCAGAACCTCGACACCCGCAGCGGCGATCGCGCCATCGCGGCGGCCATCATCTCGATGTGCCGCTCGCTGGACATCGACGTGACGGCGGAAGGCGTGGAGGAGCACAGCCAGCTCATGTACCTGCAGGAGCAGGGCTGCAGCCTGGCGCAGGGCTACCTGCTGGGACGCCCGCTGCCGGCCGGGGAAACCGAAGCGCTGCTGCGCCGGGGGCTCAGTAGCGGATCAGCGCCGAGCCCCAGGTCAGACCACCCCCAAAGGCTTCCAGCAGCAGCAGATCGCCGCGCTTGATGCGGCCATCGCGCACGCCGACGTCCAGCGCCAGCGGCACCGAGGCGGCGGATGTGTTGCCATGCTCCTGCACCGTCACGATCACGCGCTCCATGGGCAGGTCGAGCTTCCTGGCCGTGGCCTGGATGATGCGGATGTTGGCCTGATGCGGCACCAGCCAGCTGATCGCCGACTTGTCGAGCTGGTTGGCCTGCAACGCTTCATCGACGATGCGACCCAGCATGGTGACCGCGAGCTTGAACACTTCGCTGCCGGCCATGCGGATGTAGTTGCCGGGCGCCATCTTGCCGGGCGCGGGGCCGCCGGACGGGCCGCCCGTGCAGTACAGCAGGTCCTTGTAGTGGCCGTCGGCATGCAGGTGCGTGGAGAGGATGCCGGGCTCGTCCGAAGGTCCGAGCACCACGGCGCCCGCGCCGTCGCCGAACAGGATGGCCGTGCCACGATCGTTGTGGTCCATGACCCGCGACAGCGTTTCCGAGCCCACCACCAGCGCGCGTTTCGCCTCCCCCGCCTTCACGAACTTGTCGGTGACCGACAGCGCGTACATGAAGCCGCTGCACGCGGCCTCGACGCTGAACGCCGCCGATCCGCGGCAACCCAGCCGCGACTGCAGCAGCGCGCCGCAATTGGGGAACAGCAGGTCCGGCGTGGTGGTGCCGAAGCAGATGAAGTCGATGTCTGCAGGTTGCAGGCCGGCGGCGGCGATGGCCGCACGCGCGGCCTGCTCCGCCATGTCCACCGTGGTTTCGCCCTCGGCGGCGCGGCGCCGGCTGACGATGCCGGTGCGCTCACGGATCCACGCATCGGTGGTATCCATGACCTTCTCGAAGTCCGAATTGTGGACCACCCTCTCCGGCAGGTAGCTGCCGGTGCCGATGATGCGCGAGTACACCGGGGTCCTGCGGGAAAAGGGGCTGGGCCCTTATTCCTTGGCGTCGGCCGCGGCCTTCTCGATCACCCGCTTGCCGCGATAGAACCCATCGGGCGTGATGCAGTGGCGCAGGTGGGTCTCGCCCGACTGCGGATCGATCGACAACGCCGGCAACGGCAGCGCCGAGTGCGAGCGGTGCATGCCACGCTTGGAGGGCGTCTTGCGGCTTTTCTGTACGGCCATCTCAAATCTCCTGGTTCAACTCATTCGCCCTTGAGCAGCGCCCGCAGGTCCTTGAACGGACGCCGGGTCGCGGCTTCGGGCTCGACTGCCACCGCTGCGGTCGCCGCCGGCGCACAGGGCGCGTCGTGCAACGGCACGATGGGCAGCGACAGCAGCAACTCCTCCGCGACCAGCGCCGCGATGCTGGTCTGGCCAGCGGGCGCGAGCACGGTCTCGAATTCCTCCGGCGCTTCGCGCGACTGCTCTTCGGACTCGACCAGCACCACGCGGGAGCGGGAATCGATCGGCAGCACCAGCGGCTCAAGGCAGCGCTGGCAGGTGAGCGCGAGCTCGCCTTTCAATGCAATGTCGGCGGCACTCCAGCGGCCTTCATTGCCAAACACCACGGCAGCATGGATGGAGCGGTCCTGGCGCGGCAGATCGTCCGGCAGGCCCGGCAGTTCCGACAGCGGAACCTCGGCCTCGAAACGCGCCGCGCGGGCCGCGAGCTTCTGGACGTCCAATTGCTTCAACCAGCCCTGCGGCATGGGGCGCGTATGATAGGTTTGCCTCCCTGCCAAGTCAAAAAAATGCCTGGCTTAACTCTTTGTTTCTGGCCGCCCAATGCCCCAAATGGACGCTCCTGAGCTGATTCTGGCCTCCACCTCGCCCTACCGGCGCCAGCTGCTCGACCGCCTGCGCACCCCCTACCTGGCCCTGGCGCCCGGCGTGGAGGAGTCCCAGGCGCCTGGCGAGGCTCCCGGGGGACGGGCCGCCCGGCTGGCGGGACTCAAAGCCGAGGCCGTGGCGCGCCTGCACCCTGCGGCGGCCGTGATCGGGAGCGATCAGGTGGCTTCCTGCCGGGGGCGGGTGCTGGACAAGCCCGGCGACGCGGCGCGCTGCCAGGAGCAGCTCGCCTGGCTGTCGGGCCAGCAGGCCGAGTTCCACACGGCCTTCACCGTGCTGTGCAAGGCCCGCGGCTTCCGCCGCGACGGCACCGATCGCACCGTGGTGCAGTTTCGCACCCTCACCCGCGAAGAAATCGGGCGCTACATCGCCCTCGAGCGGCCCTTCGACTGCGCCGGGGGCTTCAAGTGCGAGGCGCTCGGCATCACCCTGTTCGAGCGCCTCGACAGCTCCGATCCCACCGCGCTGATCGGCCTGCCGCTGATCGCGCTCGCAGCGGCCCTGCGGCCGCTGGGTTTCACCCTTCCCTGATCGCCGCGCATGAGCGATTCCAGCGATTCCTCCAGGACCTCCATCCTGCTGGCGCAATGGTCGGGCGGCGACCGGCGCGCGCTGGATGAACTGCTGACCCACCTGTACCGCGACATCCACGCCATCGCGGTGCGCCAGCTGCGCACCGAGCGCCAGCTCACCATCCGCCCCACCGCGCTGGTGCACGAGGCTTACCTGCGCCTCGCGGGACTCAAGGACATGCGCTGGCAGGATCGCGCGCATTTCATGTCCATGGCCGCGCGCGTCACGCGCCAGGCGCTGGTGGACGAAGCGCGGCGCTGTCGCGCGGCCAAGCGCGACGGCGGCACGCCGGTCACCCTCAACGATGAGAACCTGGGCGCCGTCGACGTGTCCTACGACGCGCTCGACGTCGATTCGCTGCTCAATGAGCTGCAGCAGTTCGATGCGGTGGCCGCGGAGGTGGTGGCGCTGCGTGTGTTCGGCGGGCTGTCCACCGAAGAGGCCGCCGAGGCGCTCGGCCTGTCGGTGGCCACGGTGAACCGGCGCTGGACCAGCGGCAAGGCGTGGCTGGCGCGCGAGCTGACGCGCGAACCATGAGCGGCGCGGTCGATCGCGCGGAAGCCTATCGCATCTTCAGCGCCGCGCTGGATCTCGAGGAGGCTGCGCGCGATGCGTTCGTGCAGCAACGCTGCGGCGCGAACGCCGAACTGCTCAAGGAGGTGGCCGCGCTGCTGGCCGTGGCCACCGACACCAACGCCACCGGTGTCCTGCTCGGCGCGCCCGAGCGGCCGCTGCGCGATCTGCGCGGCCAGGAATACGGGCGCTTCCGGCTGGTCGAGCTGATCGGCGCGGGTGGCATGGGCGTGGTGTATCGCGCCGAGCGGACCGACGGCGTGCCGCAGGCGGTGGCCGTCAAGCTGCTGCGCGGCGAAATCAGCGCGGCCAGCAGCGCGCGCTTCGTCAGCGAAGCGCGCATCCTCGCGCGGCTGGAACATCCCGCCATCGCGCGCCTGATCGACGTGGGCGTGCGTGACGGCGAAGGCTGGATCGCGCTGGAACTGGTGCGTGGCCGCCCCATCGACGAGTACTGCGATGCGCACCGGCTCGAGGTGCGCGAGCGCGTGCGGCTGCTGGCCGTGGTCGCGGATGCGGTGGCGGTCGCGCATCGCAACCTGGTCGTGCATCGCGACCTCAAGCCCACCAACGTGCTGGTGACCAGCGACGGCCAGCCCCGGCTGATCGATTTCGGCATCGCCTCCGCGCTCAGCGACGGCAGCGAGGCGCGCGAACCCACGGCGGACATCCGCAGCCTGTTCACGCCCAACTACGCGGCACCGGAACAGGTGCGCGGCGATCCGGTGACCGTGGCCACCGACATTTTCGGGCTCGGCGCGCTGGCGTATCGCGTGCTCAGCGGCCGCATGCTGTTCGCCGACGCCACCAGCACCGTGGGGTACCTGCTGGCGGTGCTCCAGCAGGAACCGCTCCCACCCAGTCGCGCCGCGCAGGAACCGCGGCTCGCCCAGCAGCTGCGCGGCGATCTCGACGCCATCGTGCTCAAGGCCCTGGAGCGCGACCCGTCGCGCCGTTACGCGAGCGCCACCGAGTTCCGCGCCGACCTGGAACGCCATCTGGCGGGATTGCCGGTCGCGGCGCACGCGCCTTCAGCCGGCTACCGGCTGGTGAAATTCGTGCGCCGGCGCGCACTGGCGTCCGGCCTGGCGGCGCTGCTGCTGGCCGGCCTGATCGCGAGCGTGACGGTCTACCTGGTGCAGGCCCGCAGCGTGACGCTGGCGCGCACGGCGGCGGCGCGCCGCGGCGAATTCCTGGAAAACCTGCTCAGGTCCGCCGATCCGAACAACGGCAGCCGCGACATCACGGTCGCCGCGCTGCTGGATGCCGCGGCCGGCAACCTCGACCAGCAGTTCTCCGGCGAACCGCTGGTGGAAGCTTCGATGTTCGGACTGATCGCGCAGACCGACACCGGACTCGGGCGCTATCAACAGGGTCACGCCGCGAACGAACGGCAGATCGCCCTGCTGCAACGCTACGGCGGCCGCCCGCTCGACATCGCGCAGGCGCTGCTGCTGCGCGGCCAGCTCTATCGGGGCGATGGCAAATGGCAACCATCCGAACTGGCGCTGCGCGATGCGGTGGCGCGCCTGCGCCGGCTCGACTCGCCCACCGATCTGTGCCTCGCGCTCGACAACCTGGCGGTGGCGCTGTTGCAGACCCAGCGCGAGAGCGAGGCGGAAGCGCTGTTCCGCGAGGAGATCGCCATCGAATCGCGCGGCAACGAGGCGTTGCGCAACCAGCGCATGAATCCCTACCACGACCTGTCGCTGATGCTGGGGAGCGACCTGGGCCGCTACGCCGAAGCGGAAGTGTTCGCGCGCCAGGCGTGGCAGCTGGCGCAGCAGATCCTGCCGCCTGACCACCCCGACCGCGACATCATGGAATCCGCGTACGGTTCGACGCTCATGAATACCGGGCAGGCGGCGGCGGCCGAACCGCTGATCCGGCAGGCCATCGCGCACATGACGCGTGTGCTGGGCGCCACGCACCACGACACGCTGGTCAGCCAGCTGTTCCTGGAGGAAGACCTGATGGCCCTGCATCGCGACGCCGAGGCCGCCGCGATCGCGCAGCTGGTCGGCGAGCAGATGGGTGCGCAGCTCGGCGCCGACAACCAGTACACGCTGATGGCCCAGTACGACTACGGCACGGCCGAATGCCGCCTGCATGAGGATGCCAAGGGCCTGGCCATGCTGCGTTCGGTGTCGGACCGGCGGCGCAGGCTGCTGCCGCCCGGCCACCGCTATCTGTATGCCACAGACACCAGCCTCGGTGTGTGCCTGGACCACCTGCATCGCTACGACGAGGCGGAGCCGCTGCTGCTGGGGGCCGCCGAGGGTCTGACCGAACTGCGCGGCAGCGCGCACCACCGCACGCAGGAGGCCTACCAGGCGCTGCAGCAGCTGTATCTGGACATGAACCGGCCCGCCGCGGCGGCGCGCTGGGCCGCGAAGCTGCAATCCGGGCCGCCGAACCGCTGATCCCGCGGATGCCGCACCCGTCGAGCGACGCCTGATACGTTCCGGGCGCGCTTTACGCCTTGAGTTGACAGGGGACGTGTGTGCGGCCCCGCAGCGCGAATCAAGGGAGCCCCTCAAGATGTCCACTTCACCCACCGCCATCGTGCGTACCCTGGCCTTCGGCCGAACCGGCCTCGTCGCGCTGGGCGCGCTGCTGCTGATCGGCTGTGGCGGCGGCGGCAGTGGGGGCAGCTCGCACAGCTCCGGTGGCAACGGCTCCTCCTCATCGAGCAGCAGCTC
>DATJYR010000012.1:0-2299 GCA_035499515.1 Steroidobacteraceae bacterium
TAGTGCAGCGCCTTGCCCAGCGCGCTCTGAGGCAGCACCGCATGCTGATGCTGCTGCACCAGCGCTTCGATGTCCTTCAACACCGGCAGGCTTTCCACCTGCCGCAGATGCCGGCGCTCCTGCGGCGGCATCTCTTTCGCGCGCTTCTCGACTTCGTAGAGCTTCGCGATCAACTCCAGCGCGCGCGCTGCCGGTTGCTCGCGCGTGCGTGCCGTCTTCGGCAATGCCTGCCAGGCCTCCATCCAGTAGCGTCGGCAATGCGCCCAGCATGCGAGGTGCGTCAGCCGCTGCGTGAGCGCGATCTCGTTGTAGACCTCGTAGCCGTCGCTCATGAGCACCGTGCCCTCACGCACGCCTGCCCATACTTCGGCGCCCGCTTGCGCTCCGCGTCCGGCGGTGTAGGTGTACAGGCGGATCGGCGGCCCGGTTCCATCCGTGCCCGAATGCTCGGTGCTTTGCGCCCACAGCCAGCTCTTGCTGTGTGCGGGTCGCCCTGGCTCCTTGAGTACCTGCAGGTGCGTCTCGTCACCGTAGACGACAGGGCTTTCCAGCAGCCGGTCCTTCATCAGGTTGAACAGCGGCTGCACGCCCTGTCCGAGCTTGATCACCGTGGCCGCCAGCGTGTTGCGGTTGAAGCAGCTGCCGCCGAAGCGCGCCATCAGCGCCGCGATGCGGTACAGCGGCATGCCGTCGTCGTACTTGGCCGTCACCACCCAAGCCTGCGCCGCTTCGGTCAGCAGGCCGCGGGGAATGATCTGCGCGGGGCGCGGCGCCACCCGGATGGCACCGTCGCAGCAGGGGCAGGCGTACTTCACGCGCTCGTGACGGATCACGCGCACCTGCTGCGGGATGATGTCCAGTTGCTCGCTGGCTTCGACGCCGATCTCCTGCAGCGCGCTGCCGTCGTGCGGGCACACGCGCTCGGCTTCGGGCAGTTCATGGCGGACCACCTCGCGCGGCAGCGCCGGATCCAGAGGCTTGCGTCCGCGGTTCGCCTTGCGCTTGTGCGCGGGAATGTAGATCGTGAGTTCGTCGACCGGTTCTTCTTCAACGGGCTGGGCGGCGGCGCCCTCAGCCTCCGCCTCGTTGAAGAACATGTCCTTCTGGTTGGCCAGCGCCTCGCTGCGCGCCTCGAACAGCTTGCGCAGGAACTTGTTCAGCCGCTCCTTCAGAAGGTCGCGTTCCGTGCGGGTGATTCGAAGCTCGCCGCTCAGAGCCTGGCGCTGCTCGCGTTCGATGCGAAGCGCTTCATCGCGCTCGGCCAGCGCCTGCTTCAGTGCGAGGATTTGTTCTTCGGCCGAAATGATCACGGGCCACATTTTCACGTGGCCCGTGCCTGCTGTCTTCGGGAGAGTCCCTGTCAACGCATTGCGCGTCGACTCCAGTGATGTCGTTGTCTCACGCCGCGTGCAGCGCCTTGAACTCGCGGTGGCCGCGCATGGCCGCCAGGTCGATTCCATCGAGCAGCCAGTGCAGCTGCTGCACCGTCAGCTCCACCACCTGCGGGCAGCGCCGCGGCCACACGAAGCGCTCCTGCTCCAGGCGCTTGTGCAGCAGCCAGAAGCCATTGCGATTCCAGCCGAGGATCTTCACGCGGTCGCGCCGGCGGTTGGTGAAGACGTAGACCGCGCTGGCGAAGGGGTCGAGGCCGAGCTCGTGCTGCACCAGTGCCGCCAAGCCGTTGATGTTCTTCCTGAAGTCGATGGCATCGCGATGCAGCCACACGGCGAGGTCCTCGTTCAGGCGGAACACGGCAGCGCCCCCAGCGCGGCGATGACCGCCGCCACCTCGCTGCCGCGCGCGTCCACCTGCAGCGAAACGCCGTTGGGCAGATGCGCCGCCACGCGCAGCAAGACCGGCGTCGGCGCGGCGACCACGCGCACTGCAGCGAACTTGCCGCCGGTGGCCTTCGCCGGCCTCACCGCTGCGCCTTGACGCAGTACCTGCGACGCCCGGTACAGCGAGTACAGCGACACGCCCTCTTGGGCCGCATAGGCCTTGAGCGACACGCCCCTGCGGCGTGCCTCCTCGACATGCGGCTGCCAGCGCTCCAGGTTGATCCGACGCGTCATTGCTTGCTCCTTCCAGTGGTTGATGGAGCGAGAACATGTAGAGGGTTCAGCCCGGCACTGGAAGGACGCGGTTTATTGACCGCTTACAGATGTTCGCCTTCGACGGCGTGAAGCTGCCCTCCAACGCCAGCAAGGAGCGCAGCGGCACGCACGCGGAATTGCAGCATCGCGCACAGCGCCTGGACCGGGCGGCACGCAAGATGATCGAGCTGCACCGCAGCCGGGAT
>DATJYR010000013.1:0-1038 GCA_035499515.1 Steroidobacteraceae bacterium
CACCGTGTTGATCATGGTGGGGAAGAAGATGATGATCGCGGCGACCGCCATGATCGTGATCACTCCGGTGCCGAGCAGCAGGGTGAGCAGCGGCGCGATCGCGATGATCGGCAGCGTCCGCACGACCAGGGCGAACGGCACCAGAACCCGGGACGCCGCCGGGGAGGAGGCGATCAGCACGGCAGCGAACACGGCAGCAGCGTTGCCGAGCAGAAACCCGGCTAGTGCCCCGCCCAGCGTGCTCGCCGCGGCCTTGACCAGCTGGCCTCGCGCTGCCCAGCCTTCCCGCAGCACCTGCAGCGGCGCGGGCATCTGCTGATCCGGGACCCGGGCACCGTATTTGACTGCGAACCACGCGGCGACGAGCGCCGCGAGCAGGATCAGCCCGGGCAGTGCCGACCGAACGCGCCCAGACACGCTGGGACCGGCGCTTTCTTGGCGAGGCAGGATTCCGGCCATTGCAGCGTCCTCTAGTTCTGGGCCTTGGCGAGCCGCAGCGAGGCATGCCACGGACACAGCCAGCGGCCCAGCATGGTGAACACAAGCCACGCAAGGAGCGAGAGCATGCTGGCGACAGCCAGGCACGCGTACAACTGCGGGACGTCGTCGTTTTGCATGCTGTTGAGCAGCTGGATCCCAAGCCCGCTGTTGGCCCCCACCCATTCCGCGAGCATGGCACCCAGGATCGCCGCTGGAGCGGCTACGGTGAACGCCGCAAACAGCATAGGAAGCGCATAAGGCAGCTCAACGCGCAAGAAGACCTGCCACGATGAGGCGCCGCCCACGCGCATCAGCTCCAGCGCGTTCTCGTCGGTGGTGCGCAGCGCCTGAGTCAGGTTGATCAGCACCGGGAAGAACGACGCGAGCGCCGCGATGATCATCTTGGTGGTCAGCCCTGACCCGGTCCACAGCACAAGCACCGGCGCCAGCGCGATGAGCGGCAGCGAGTGCACGCCGATGGCGAGCCCGTGCAAGCTTCCGGCCAGCGGCCGGTACCGCTCACCGGCCAGTGCGATAGCGACGGCGAGCACAACGCCC
>DATJYR010000014.1:0-7195 GCA_035499515.1 Steroidobacteraceae bacterium
AACATCGCCGCGAAGGCCGTCGGCGCCGGCACTTCGCAGGGGCTCATCTCCCACAGCGGCATCCTCGGCGTGCAGTCGCAGCGGCTGCGCGAGTTCGAGTACGAAGCGGCGCAGTGCCCGCTGCTGATCCTGCACAGCGACGGCATTTCCGCACGCTGGGACCTGCAGCAGTACGAAGGCCTGTACGCGCACCACCCGGCGGTGATCGCGGCAGTGCTGTACCGCGACCACCGTCGCGAACGCGACGACGCCACGATCCTGGTGGTACGACATGACTGAGCGCGGCCCCGCGGAACTGGAGGCGCTGCTGCTCGCGCGCGGCGACCAGCTGCAGGCACTGCAGGCCGAGCTGGATGAGACCAACCGCGGCGTGGTGGCACTGTACGCGGAGCTCGACGACAAGGCCGGCCAGCTGCAGGAGGCACTGGAACTCAAGAGCCGGTTCCTCTCCTACATGAGCCATGAGTTCCGCACGCCGCTGTCGGCGGTGGCCAGCATGAGCGACATCCTGCTGCAGCGGATGGATGGCTCGCTGAACGAGGAGCAGGGCCGTCAGGTGGAATTCATCCGCACCGCGGTGCGCGAACTGACCGAGATGGTCGACGACCTGCTGGATCTGGCCAAGGTGGACGCCGGCCGCGTCACCATCTCCGCCGACTGGTTCGAGACCGTGGACCTGTTCGCGGCGCTGCGCGGCATGTTCAAGCCCATCCTGGCCAATACCGGCATCAACCTGGCATTCGAGGACATCCCGCAAGTGCCCAAGCTGTACAGCGACGACCGCAAGCTGGCGCAGATCCTGCGCAACTTCATCTCCAACGCGCTGAAGTTCACGCGCACGGGCACCGTGCGGGTCGGCGGCCGGCCGCTGGGCGAGCACGAGATCGAATTCTCCGTCGTGGATACCGGCATCGGCATCTCCGCCGAGCACCTGCCCAACCTGTTCAACGACTTCGTGCAGATCGACACGCGGCTGCAGCGCCGCCTGCGCGGCACCGGGCTCGGCCTGTCGCTGTCGCGCAAGCTGGCCGAGCTGCTCGGTGGACGGGTTGGCGCGGAGAGCGAACTGGGCAAGGGCTCGCGCTTCTGGGTGACCATTCCCATCCGCTTCCGCCAGCAGGCAGACCCATGAGGCCGGTCCCGAACGGTGTGTCGACCATCCTGGTGGTGGACGACCACGACGGCGCGCGTTACGCCACGGCGCGCACGCTGCGCGCGGCCGGCTTCCGCATCGTGGAAGCCGCCACCGGCAGCGAAACGCTGACGGCCGCGGAAAATCCCGTGGACCTGGTGGTGCTCGACATCAACCTGCCGGACATCGACGGCTTCGAGGTGTGCCGCCAGCTGCGTTCGCGCAAGACCACCGCCGACCTACCGGTGATCTATCTTTCGGCCACCTTCACCGACGTCGGCGACCAGCGACTGGGCCTGGAGGCCGGCGCCGACAGCTATCTCACTCATCCGGTGGATCCCACCGCGCTGATCGCCACGGTGCGCGCGCTGCTGTTCGCACGCGAAGCGCAGGCCAATCGCCGCGTGGCCAATGCCCGCTTCCAGGCGATCTTCGAGGGCGCGCGCACCGGCATGGCGATACTGGATTCCGGCCTGCGGCTGATCGAGGCCAACGCGGCGCTGTGCGAGCTGCTGGGCATCGAGAGGCCGCAGGCCGCCGGCCGTGCCGTGGCCGATGTGGTGAGCGACGGACAATCCGCGCCGCTGGCGGCGCTGCGCGACACCCTGCGTACCGGGCAATCCTGGACCGGCGTCCTGGCCGTGCGCCGGGAAGGAGAAGGCGCCGAGCTGGAATGGAGCATCGCCCCGGATCCGGAGGGCGAGCGCTTCATCGCCATGGTCACGGACGTCACCGAGCGGCGCCAGCGGGAAAGCCACCAGCAGCGCTCGCTGGCCAGCGAGCGTGCCGCACGGGCCGAGGCCGAGCTGAGCAACGAGCTGAAGGACCAGTTCCTCGCGACGCTGTCGCATGAGCTGCGCAATCCACTGGGCGCGATCCTCGGGTGGTCGAGGATACTCAAGCGCACCGCCAACCTGCCCCCGCTGCTCGCGCAGGGCATCGATGCCATCGACCGCAATGCGACGGTACAGTCGCACCTGATCTCCGACCTGCTGGATTTCGCCGGCATCCGCTTCGGCAAGATGCGCCTGGAGGTGGAGACCTTCGATCCATCCGGCCCGGTGGCCGGCGCCGTGGAGACCATGCAGCACCAGGCGCAGCAGAAAGGCATCGTGCTGGTGACCCACCCCGCTCCGCAGCGGGCCAAGGTGCTGGGCGATCCATCCCGGCTGCAGCAGATCGCGTGGAACCTGCTCACCAACGCCATCAAGTTCACCCCGTCGGGCGGCAGCGTCCAGGTCAGCACCTCCGTCGACGGGGAAAACTGGGTCATGGCGGTGGCCGACACCGGCGCGGGCATCGCGGCGGAATTCCTGCCGCGGCTGTTCGACCGCTTCAGCCAGCAGGATTCCACCAAGGCGAAGAGCTTCGGGGGCCTGGGCATCGGACTGTCCATCGTGCGGCATCTCGTCGACCTGCACGGCGGCACCGTCCAGGCGCACAGCGATGGTCCCAATCGCGGCGCCACCTTCACCGTGCGCATACCGCTGGCGGAGTCCACCGGCAATCATGCGACGCTGGATGCACCCGACCTGCACGGGCTGCACGTGCTGGTGGTGGAAGACGGCGACGACACCCGCGCGCTCATCGTGCGGCTGCTGTCCGAGGCCGGTGCCGAGGTCGCGGAGGCCGCCAGCGCGGAAGCGGCCATCGGCCAGGTCGGCGCACGCAAGCCCGACATCCTGGTCAGCGATATCGGCATGGCGAAGACCGACGGCTATGCGCTGATCCGCATGCTGCGCAGCGCGGGCTACACCGCCGAGGCGCTGCCGGCCGTGGCCCTGACGGCCTTCGTCAGCGACGAGGACCGCCGCGAGGCGCTGGCCGCAGGCTTCCAGGCGCATCTGGGCAAGCCGGTGAACGCGGCCTCCATCGTGGCGACCGTTGCCAGGCTGGCCCGGGACGGGCGCGCGTCCGGCGGTCTGGACTGAGGCGCGGTCCCGCCGCACAATCCGCCCACGTCACCGAGGGGGCCAGCCATGAAGAAGATCCTGACGGCCACGGCGCTTGCGCTGTGCGCCATTCCCGCGCTCGCGGATGTCTCGCTCAACGGTGCGCGTGTCGGCGCGCATGATCCGGAAGCCGTGGCGAAGTTCTACGAAGCCGCCTTCGGCATGTCCGAGGTGCAGCGCATCCCGAACCAGGGCGGCCCGGAAATCATGCTCAATTTCGGCAAGACACCGCAGGCGGCACAGGCCAACCGCACGAAGCTCGGCGGTGCCGACATCGTCATCATGTATCGCGCCTCGGATGACGCGAAGGACGAGATTGCGCATATCGTGCTGAACCTCACCAACATGGATGCCACCGTGGCCGCGGTGAAAGCCGCCGGCGGCAAGATGGCGCGCGAGCCCTTCGTGTACGGCGGCAGCATCAAGATCGGCATCGCCGTCGACCCGGCCGGCAACCAGATCGAGATGATCCAGGGCGCCGGGCAGGCGGCGGCGCCGAAGAAGCCCGGCACCTGACCTAGCTGTCGATCAGTTTCTCCAGTTCTGCGGGATCAACCGGCTTGGTCAGGTGCAGGTCGAAGCCGGCGGCCAGCGAGCGGCGCCGGTCGGCCTCCTGCCCCCAGCCGGTCACCGCGATCAGCTTCACGTCCCGGCCCCAGGCTTCCTGCCGCACACGTTCGGCCACTTCATAGCCGTTCATGCCGGGCATGCCGATGTCGCAGATGCAGACATCGGGCTTCAGGCGGCGCATCTGTTCCAGCGTCTCCGCGCCGGAGTGCGCCAGGTGCGTGTCGTGTCCCGCCAGCCGCAGCAGCATGGCCAGCGTGGTGGCGCTGTCCACGTTGTCGTCGGCGACCAGGATGCGCCGCGCCTTCACCGCGGCGTGGTTCTCCTCCGTGGCCTGCGGCGGCGGCGCATCGGCAACCACCAGCGCAAGCGGGATCAGCATCTGGAATTCGCTGCCGCTGCCCAGCCCCGCGCTCTGCACGCGCAGGCTGCCGCCGTGCAGCTCCATCAGGCCCTTGGCCAGCGCGAGGCCGATGCCGAGGCCGCTCTCCGCGCGGACACTGTCGATGCGGGTAAACATCTCGAATACCCTGCCCATCGATTCGGGGGTCAGGCCGATGCCGTTGTCCCGCACGAAGACCACCAGGTGCGGCGCATCGAAGCGCGCGCCGACCTGGATCAGGCCGCCCGGGGGCGTGTACTTCACGGCATTGGTCAGCAGGTTGGTGAGCACCTGCGTCATGCGCACGCCGTCCACTTCCAGCACCACGGGCACGGGCAGCGGTTCGAGGCGCAGCTCGTGATGCCTGGCATTCAGCGCAGGCTGCACCGCCTCGATGGCGGCATCCATCACGTGCTGCAGGTCCACGTAGGCCTTTTTCAGCGAGAACGCCGCGCGCGTGATGCGCGACACGTCCAGCAGGTCGTCGAGCAGCGAGCTCATGTGCGCCACCTGTCGCGTGATCACGCTCTGCACATGCCGCATCTGTTCCGGCTGCAGCTGCGGCGACTGCAGCAGCTCGGCGGCGGTGCGGATGGGCGACAGCGGATTGCGCAGCTCGTGCGACAGCGTGGCGAGGAACTGGTCCTTGCGGACGTCCGCTTCCACCAGCGCCTCTTCGGCCTTCACGATGCTGGAGACGTCGATGAAGGTGACCAGCACGCCGGTGACCGTACTGTCCGGCTCGCGGTACGGCACGATGCGCAGGATGTAGTGCGCCAGGCGGTTCTCGCTGACCAGGCGCCGCTCCAGCGGCTCGAGCGAGGACAGCACGTAGGCCACGTCCTCGCGCAGGGTCGGGTAGCGCACGCGGCTGACGATGTCCGCCAGCGAGCGACCCTGGTCGGTCGGGATCAGGTTGTACACCGCGGCAATCGCCGGCGTGAAGCTGCGGATGATGAGGTGCCGGTCGAGGAACACCGTGGCGATATCGGTGCTGTCGAACAGGTTGCGCAGATCGCTGTTGGCCTGGTCGAGCTCATCCACCTTCTCGGTGAGCCTGAGGTTCACGGTGTGCAGCTCCTCGTTCAGCGACTGCAGTTCCTCCTTGGAGGTTTCCAGTTCCTCGTTGGCGGACTGCATCTCCTCGTTCACCGAGTGCAGCTCCTCGTTGGCGCTGCGCAGCTCCTCGATCGCGGTCTGGTGTTCCTCGGTGAGCGACTGCAATTCCTCGCACACCTGGGTGAGCGCGCCCTGCAGCTGCCGGATATTCTCCCCGGTGGGCTCCACCTGGCCGGCGAGCGCGTGGAAGCGGGTTTCCAGCAGCGGCACCCCCGGCGGCGGCTCCCTGCCCTGCGCCAGATGCACCTGGTGATCGTGGAGGCCCGGCTGCGGCGGAATCCCGGCCGCCTGGTTGAAGGGATGCGTACCGGCCCCGAGTGGCCGCTGCCAGCTCAGGTGCAGTTCGGGCGTGTTGTTGCCGCGCTTCTGGAAGATCCGCGCCGTCTTGTCTACCACCTCGAACAGGCTGGTGTGCTGGCTGACGGATTCCGAACCTCCGAGCAGCAGCATGCCGGCGGGCGCCAGCGCATAGTGGAAAATGGGCGGGATGCGCGCCTGCAGCGTCGGGTTCATGTAGATGAGCAGGTTGCGGCAGGACACCATGCTCATCATCGAGAACGGCGGATCGCGGATCACGTTGTGCACGGAGAACGTGCACAGGTTGCGGATCTCGCGCCGCACGGCGTAGCTGCCCTGCGAGAAGAGGAAGAACCGCTGCAGCCGTTCCGGCGAGAGACCATCGACCAGCGTGGCCGGATAGCGCCCCATTCTCGCGATGGTGATGGCCGCATCGTCGATGTCGGTGGCGAACACCTGCACCTTGGGCACGACCTGGAGCGTCGCCATGTGTTCGCTCAGCAGGATGGCGAAGGAGTAGGCCTCCTCCCCGGTGGCGCAGCCCGGCACCCAGATGCGTACCACGCCATCGGCGGTTTTCTTCTCGAACAGGCGCGGGATGATCTTGTCGGCCAGCAACTTGAAGGTTTCCGGATCGCGGAAGAAGCTGGTCACGCGGATGAGCAGATCGCGGAACAGCGCGGTGAGTTCGCGGGAATCCTCCTTCAGCCTGCCGATGTAGCGCTCCAGTGTCGGGATATTCAGCACCTGCATGCGCCGCGCCACCCGCCGCAGGAAGGTCTGGCTGCGATAATCGCTGAAGTCGTGATCCAGGTGCGCGCGCAGCAGCGCGCAGATTTCCAGACGGGCCGAGTCGATGTCGGTCGAGCCTTCGGTGGCCGGGAACACGTCCGCCAGCCCGGCGCCGAGCCGCAGCAGGTGCGCAGGCATGTCCTCCACCGGCGAAACGATGTCGACCGTGCCGGTGGCGATGGCCCCGGCCGGCATGGACTCGTGCTGGGGCCCGCTGCCATCGGTGCCCTGCGCGATGGTCAGGCCGCCGCGCTCCTTCAGCGCCTTCAGGCCCAGCGAACCATCGTTGCCCGTGCCCGAGAGCACGATGCCCACAGCCCGTTCGCCAAGGTCCGTGCCCAGCGAATCGAAGAACTCGTCGATGGGATGGATCAGCCGCTCGCCCTGCCGCACGGGCTGGACGCGGAACACGCCGCCGTGCAATTCGACCAGCGCATGCGGCGGCGGCACGTACACATGTTCGCACTCGATGCGCATGCCGTCCGTGGCTTCGATCACCGGCATGCGGGTCCAGCGGGTGATGATCTCGGTCAGCATGCTTCTGCGGTCCGGCGGCAGATGCAGGATCATCACGAAGGCCATGCCGCAGTCGCTCGGCATGTTTTCGAAAAGCGCGCGGAAGGCTTCCAGCCCACCCGCCGAAGCGCCCACGCCGACGACCGGGAAGCGCCCTTCTTTCATGTTCGGCTGGCCCGCGACGGCGGTCATCGTGCCTCCCTTATAAGTAAGCGCTATTAGAACACGAAAAAAAACGCGCATGGCTGAGGTCGAATCGCCGCGCCGTATTCGCTTCTCGTTCCTGATTCCGCTTCGCAGCAAGCGCGACAGGAGGACTGACCCGCGGCGTCGCGCTTTGCCAGCTTCAGTGATTGCGGCCGTGCCTGGAACAGTAAAGGCGGCATCCGCGCCGTACGCTGCAGCGCAACTGCTCGGCGATATGAAGGAACTGGGTCA
>DATJYR010000015.1:0-3972 GCA_035499515.1 Steroidobacteraceae bacterium
TTCATCGTGCACGTCGACAGCGAAGGCGCCGAGAACTTCCCGCTGGTCAACGGCCAACCCATTGGTGCGCAGGCGCGTCGCCTGGCCGACAACGATGTGATCCAGCTGGCCGGCGTGAAGATGGGGTTCTTCGAGGGCTGAACCCAGGGTGGGAGCCCCAGGCACCGGTCGGCCCGCGCAGCTATAGCAGCTCCACCGGCACGCGCTGGCTGACGCCGCACAGCAGCTCGTACGGAATCGTGCCCGCGGCGGCGGCGAGTTCTTCCACCGGCAGGTTGCGGCCCCACAGTTCCACGGGTTCGCCTACGCCGAGATCCGGCAGCTCCGTGGCATCCACTGCGATCATGTCCATCGATACGCAACCCGCCAGCGGCAGTCGCTGCCCGCGCACCCACACCGGTGCGCCATCGGGCAGACTGCGCAGCAATCCGTCGCCATAACCGGCGGCCAGGATGGCGACGCGCGAGTCGCGCGCGGCGCGCCAGCGGGCGCCGTACCCCACGCTCTCGCCGCGCTTCACGCTGCGCAGCGCGATCACCGTGCTCTCCAGTGTCATGGCAGGCTGCAGCCCGAGCCCGCGGCCCGTTTCGCCACTGAATGGCGAGACCCCGTACAGCGCCAGACCCGGCCGCACCCATTGCACGCGGGTCGCGGGCAGGCGCAACAAGGCGGCGGAGTTCGCGATGCTGAGCTCCGCCTGCAATCCGGCCACCAGCGGCCAGAAGCGCTGCAGCTGCTGCTGGTTCAGCGCGCCGCCGGTATCGTCGGCCGAAGCGAGGTGCGTGAGCACGCGGACCAGGGCCGCGGGCGTGGGCAAGGCGTTGAGGCGCTGCCAGGCGCCGGCGAACTCCTCGGTGCGGAATCCGAGCCGGTTCATGCCGCTGTCGATCTTCAGCCACAGCGTGAAGCGATGCGAGCCGCGCCATTGCTCCAGCAGCACCAGCTGCGAGGCATCATGCACCACGAGTTCCAGATGCCAGTAGGCCGCTTCGGCCAGCTGCTCCGCATCGAACACGCCCTCGAGCAACACCAGCGGTTGCCCGATCCCGGCCTGACGCAGATGGATGGCTTCATCGAGCCGCGCCACCGCGAACGCATCGGCTTCCGGCAACGCGCGCGCGGTGCCGACCAGGCCATGCCCATAGGCATTGGCCTTGACCACCGCCAGCACCCTGGAGTCCGGCGCCGTGGCGCGCAGTTGCCGCAGGTTGGCGCGCAGCGCCTCCGCGGCGACGCAGGCGCGGATCAGCGCTCTCACCGCCGCGCGCTCAACGCAACACGCCCTCGCCATAGGCATCCGGCGCGTAGTTCATGAAGCGGCTGTATGCGCCCTGGAACGTGAGCTTGAAGACGCCGGTCTCGCCGTTCCTGTGCTTGGCCAGTTCGATTTCGGCCACGCCCTTGTTCAGCGACTCTTTGTTGTAGACCTCGTCGCGGTAGATCATGAGGATCATGTCGGCGTCCTGCTCGATGGCACCCGACTCGCGCAGATCCGACATCACCGGTTTCTTTTCCTGGCGTTGCTCGACGCCGCGGTTGAGCTGCGACAGCGCGATCACGGGAATGTCCAGCTCCTTGGCCAGCGCCTTCAGGCCGCGCGAGATCTCGGCGATCTCGGTGGCGCGGTTCTCCTTGGTGCCGGGCACCTGCATGAGCTGCAGGTAGTCGACGATCAGCAGGCCCAGGCCATGCTCGCGCTTGATGCGCCGCGCGCGGGCGCGTAGTTCGGTGGGCGTGAGCGCCGCGCCTTCGTCGATGAAGATCCTGGCCTCGGACAGCTGGCTGGTGGCCGAGGAGATGCGCGCCCAGTCGTCGTCGGAGATCTGGCCGCCGCGGATATGGCCGAGCTGCACGTGCCCGATCGAGGACAGCATGCGCATCACCAGCTGCTCGGACGGCATCTCCATGCTGAAGATGGCCACCGAAGCGCGCGTGGCGGGATTCACCGCGGCGTACTCGGCGATGTTGATGGCGAACGTGGACTTGCCCATACCGGGCCGGCCCGCGACGATGATGAGATCGCCGCCCCGCAGGCCGCCGGTCATGCGGTCGAACTCGGTGAAACCGCTGCCCAGGCCGCGCAGTGAATCCGGATCGCTGTGCCAGGCATCGATCTTGTCGATCAGCGTCGGCAGCAGCTCGCCGACGCGCTGCGCGCCCTCGCGGCCCCGAAACCCCGCATCGGCGATGGTGAACACCCGCTGTTCGGCCAGGTCCACCAGCTCGCGCGCCGGCAGCCCTTCCTGATTGAAGGCCGAGGCCGTGATCTCGCGCCCGACATGGATCAGCTGCCGCAGCAGCGCGCGCTCGCGCACGATCTGCGCGTAGGCGCGCACATTGGCCGCGGTGGGCGTATCGCGCGCGAGCGTGCCGAGATAGGCCAGGCCGCCGCAGTCCTCGAGCTGGCCGAGGCGCTGCAGCTGCTCGGCGGCGGTGACCATGTCGAGCGGCTTGGTGGCCGCGGCGAGCTCCGCCAGCGCATTGAAGATCAGGCGATGGTCGGGACGGTAGAAATCCTCGGCTTTTGTGATGTCCGCGACCTGGTCCCAGGCCAGCGGATCGATCAGCAGGCCGCCCAGCACGGCCTGCTCGGCCTCCACCGAATGCGGCGGCACCAGCGCGGCATCCGGCCCTTCCGGGCCGGGATCACGACGGGAACGAAGCGGCCCCGCCATGGCGGAGCGGCTCAGCCCTGCTCGTCGGCGACGATCAGCACCTTGAGCGCCACATCCACGTCGGTGTGCAGATGCAGCGGCACGCTGTGCTCGCCCACCGCGCGCAGCGGACCGGCCGAGAGGCGCACTTCGCTGCGCGCCAGCGGCTGGCCGGCGGCGGTCGCGGCTTCCGCGATGTCGCTGGTGCCCACCGAACCGAACAGCTTGCCTTCGCTGCCGGCCTTGGCCGTGATGGTGAGCGTGAGCTCGCGGAACGCGGCAGCGCGCTGCTCGGCGGTGCCGAGTTCGGCCTTGGCGGTCTTTTCGAGCTCGGCGCGCATGGCCTCGAAACGCACCACGTTGGCGGGCGTCGCGAGCGTGGCCTTGCCCTTGGGCAGCAGGTAGTTGCGGCCGTAACCGCTCTTGACCCGGACCTTGTCACCGATGCCGCCGAGGTTGGCGACCTTCTGCAGGAGAATGACTTCCATGATGACGGGCCCTTAGTGCTGGTCGGTGTACGGCAGCAGCGCCAGGAAGCGCGCGCGCTTGATCGCGGTCGCCAGCTGGCGCTGGTAGAAGCTCTTGGTGCCGGTGATGCGGCTCGGGACGATCTTGCCGGTCTCGCTGATGTAGTTCTTCAGCATGCCGAGGTCCTTGTAGTCGATCGGCGGGGCATCGTCGGCCGAAAAGCGGCAGAATTTCTTGCGGCGCGCGAATCGCGACGCGGTTTTTTCCATGGCCATGGCGGCAGCTCCTTACAGGTTGGCGACGGCGGCTTCGCCATCGTCCATGTCGTCGCGATCGCGACGGTCCTCGTCCTCGCCCCGCGCCATCGGCGAGGGCTCGGTGACGGCCGTGTCCATGCTGCTCACCAGGTGGCGCAGCACGGCGTCGCTGAAGCGGAAGGCGCCGGTCAGTTCCGGCAGCGTCTTCTGGTCGCACTCGATGTTCATGAGCACGTAGTGCGCCTTGTGAACCTTGGCGATGGGATAGGCGAGCTGGCGACGGCCCCAGTCCTCCAGGCGGTGCACGAAGCCACCGCCCGCCGTGATCAGGCTCTTGTAGCGCTCGATCATGGCCGGAACCTGCTCGCTCTGGTCCGGATGGACCAGGAAAACGATCTCGTAGTGCCTCATGGAACCTCCTCGTGGATTGAAGCTGCCGCCAGGTAAGGCATACGGCGTGCAGCAAGGAGCAAAACGGCCGCGAAATATACCCGGTCAGGCTCGCTTCGGCAAATTTCGTTGCCGGACAGCCTCATACAGCATCATTCCTGTCGCCACCGACACGTTCAGGCTCTCGACGGCGCCAAGCATGG
>DATJYR010000016.1:0-3965 GCA_035499515.1 Steroidobacteraceae bacterium
CTCGCGGATCAGCTCGGCTTCCTTGCCCATGCAGCCGGTGACGATGACGCGGCCGTTTTCGGCGATCGCCTCGCCGATCGTGTCGAGGGATTCCTGTTTGGCGCTGTTGAGAAAACCGCAGGTATTGACGATGACGACATCGGCACCGGCA
Organism: Steroidobacteraceae bacterium; assembly: GCA_035499515.1. Lineage (GTDB taxonomy): Bacteria > Pseudomonadota > Gammaproteobacteria > Steroidobacterales > Steroidobacteraceae > FEN-1191. The sequence continues at coordinate 152 of DATJYR010000016.1, forward strand.
TAGGTGTCGGTGATCTCGTAGCCTTGGGCTTTTAACCGACTGAGGATGCGTTCGGAATCCACCAGCGCCTTGGGGCAGCCGAGGCTGACGAAGCCGACCGCCGGGGGACGCTGGGTCGCCGGCGGCGGTGTCGCCGGGGCGCGCTTTTTCCTGGTATTCATGGGTTGGGAAAGCTCTGGAGGTGCCGCATAATACAGCGCTTCCCACGGTGCCGCTCCATGGCCTTCGACCAGCAGTATTACCAGCGCTACTACCTCGATCCGCGCACCGCCGTCACCTCGCGCGCCGAGATGCGGCGCCGCGCGCAGCTGATCACGGCCTGCACGCATTATGTCGGCCTGCCGGTGCAACGCATCCTGGAAGTGGGCTGCGGCATCGGGCTGTTGCGCGCGCCGCTGCTGAAGGCCCTGCCGCGCGCCGAATACACCGGGCTCGAGGTCAGCGATTACCTGTGCCAGCGCTATGGCTGGCGCAAGGGCAGCATCGTCGATTTCAGGGCGCGCGGTCGCTTCGAACTGGTGGTGTGCTACGACGTGATGCAGTACCTCACCGCGGCGGAGGCGAGACAGGGGATCGCCAACATCGGCCGCCTGTGTCGCGGCGCACTGTATTTCGGCGCGCTGACGCGCGAGGACTGGGAACACAACTGCGACCAGCGGCTGACCGACCCCAGCGTGCACCTGCGGCCGGCGAGCTGGTACCGGCGCGAGCTGTCGCGGGCGTTTCGCCCGTTTGGCGCGGGTTTCTGGATCCGGCTCGATGCGCCGCTGGTGACCTGGGAACTTGATACGGCGGGATGACGACCCCATGAAAGGCGAGTTGCCGGCCCTGCAGGATGTGAGCGAGGCAGTCGCGCGGGCAATACCGCGCGTGCGCGCACCCTTGACGTGGCTGCTGGGCAGCTGGATGTTCCTGAACCTCATGCGCCTGCCGGGCGCGGCGACGTTGTTGCGCAGGTGGTTGGCGAGAAGGAGCGAGGCGAAGTGAAGGGCGTGAAAATTCCCGTGACCGTGCTGACCGGGTTCCTGGGCTCCGGCAAGACCACTTTGCTGAACCGCATCCTCACCGAGAAGCACGGCAAGCGCATCGCCGTCATCGAGAACGAATTCGGCGAAGTGGGCGTGGATCATGAACTCGTGATCGGCGCGCAGGAGGAGATTTTCGAGACCAGCAATGGCTGCATCTGCTGCACGGTGCGTGGCGATCTGATCCGCGTGCTGGGCCAGCTCATGAAGCGCCGTGATCGCTTCGACTACGTGATCGTCGAAACCACGGGCCTGGCCGATCCGGGGCCGGTGGCCCAGACCTTCTTCGTCGACGAAGACCTGCAGGAAGCCTTCGAACTCGACGCCATCGTCACGCTGGTGGACGCGCGGCATCTCAGCCACCAGCTCACGTCCGAATCCATCGTCGAGGACCAGATCGGCTTCGCGGACGTGTTGCTGTTGAACAAGGCCGACCTCGTGCCAGATGCCGAACTGGCACGACTGGAACGCGAACTGCGCGCCATGAACGGCACCGCCAAACTGGTCCGCACCGAACATGCGGTGCTGCCGCTGGAGCAGGTGCTGGACATCGGGGCCTTCGACCTGGATCGTGCGCTGGCGCGCGACGAAGCTTTCCTGGAGCCGCCGCGGCCTTACGAGTGGGCGGGCGTGTACACGTTGCCCGCCGGCAGGCACGCGCTGCACCTCGGGCAGGGTGAGCATGAAGGGCACACCCACGACCACGGCCACGCTCATGCCCACGAACACGAACACGAACACGAGCACGATCACAGCCACGACCACGCCCATGGCCACTCCCACGGCGCGCCCGACAAGGTGCGCCTGATCGTGTTGCCCACAAGGGGTGGCGACATGGCATCGCTCGAGGCGCAGCTCGATGCGGCCAGTGCCGCCTTCGAGGGCGAAGTATCGCGGGTGCCGCCGGGTTCGGAGCTCGCGCCCGGAAAACTGTATGAACTGGACGTCGGCACGCTGAATGAATTCCTCATCAACGCACCCACCAGTGGCTACTGGACGCTGTTCTGCGAGCACGCGCCCGCGGAATTCGGCCTGCACATCCACGCTCTCGCGCCCACCCTGCAACGCGAGTTCGGCTCGCATCACCACGATCACGACATCAGCTCGGTGGGCATCCAGGATCCGCGCGCGCTGGATCCGCGCAAGCTCAACGACTGGCTGGGTTACCTGCTGCAGAGTCGCGGCGCGGACCTGCTGCGCATGAAGGGCGTGCTGAACCTGCGCGGCGAGCCGCGCCGCTACGTGTTCCACGGCGTGCACATGACCTTCGACGGCCGGCTCGAGCAGCCGTGGACCACTGCCGAGCGCATCAACCGCCTGGTGTTCATCGGCCGCAAACTGGATCGCCACGAGCTGGAAGCCGGCTTCGAATCCTGCGTCGCATGAGCGCGCCGTTCGCCCGCCTCCAGCTGCGACAGCGCGTCGAGCTCGCGGCCTATCCCATCGCGGCCGCCTGGTCGCCCGATGCCGCCGCGCTGGTGATCGGCACCGGTGAAGGCCAGCTGCATCTGCTCGCGCGCGATGACAAAGTGAGCAGCACGGAACTGCTGGGCGAGCATGCCGGTGGCGTGCTGGCACTGAGCTGGCAGACGGCCGGCATGCGGTTCGCGAGCAGCGGTCAGGATGGCAGCGTGCGCCTGTGGGATGCGCGCACACGCGCCGCCACGCAAATCCATCGCGGTCCGCTGTGGGTCGAGCATCTGGCGTTCTCGGGCAATGGCCGCTGGCTGGCCGCCGCGGCGGGACGCGACGTATTGCTGTTCGACAGCGCCGGCGCGCTGCAACACACCGTCACGGGTCAACCCGGCAACATCACTGCCCTGGCGTGGCGGCCGAAGGCACAACAACTCGCTACCGTGAGCAACGGTGGCCTGCGCCTGCACCAGGTGGACAAGACACTGGGGCTGGAAGCGTACGACTGGGCCGGCGCCTGTCTCACGGCGAGCTGGAGTCCGGATGCGCGCACGCTGGCCAGCGGCATGCAGGATGGCAGCCTGCACTTCTGGCGGCTCGCGGCGCAGGAGCAGTCGCAGATGCGTGGCTATGGCGCGAAGGTCGCGCACACGGGCTGGAGCGCGAATTCGCGTTATCTCGCCAGTGCCGCCAGCCAGCAACTGGTGGTCTGGGATTTCAGCGGCCGTGGCCCGGAGGGCAGCACGCCGCTGCAGTTCGACGGCCATTCGGCGCGCATCACGAGCCTCGCGTACCGCCCGGCCGGCGCGCAGCTCGTCACGGGTGGCCGCGACTGGCGGCTCATGCTGTGGCGCCCGGGAGCGCACACGGATCCCGAGGACGCGCACCTGCTCGGTGGCGAAGTGGTGCTCCTGGCGTGGTCGCGCGATGGCCGCTGGCTGGCAGCGGGCGACAGCGACGGCACCCTCTCCATCTTCGAGTTCACAAACGGCTGAGGGATCGGGCGCGGCGCGGCGTACTGCTGACCATGCCTAAACATCCGTCAAACTTGCTCCCCCGTCGCAGGATCGGGGAGGTGATCACGGCGACCCTGGCCGGTTCGGTTCTGGCCATGGCGCACGCTGCCGACATCTCGCCGACGGTGACTGCCGGTGCGGCAGCAGGCGGCGACGCATCGGAACTTCAGGAAGTGGTCGTCACAGCCTCGCGTGTGAACCTGTTGGGGACGGCGGATACCGCCAGTCAGGGTTCGGTGACGCAGGAGGAGCTTGACCTCCGTCCCGCGTACCGGGTGGGCCAGTTGCTCGAGACCGTCCCCGGACTGGTCGTCACGGTGCACTCCGGCGAAGGCAAAGCGAACCAGTATCTGGCACGCG
>DATJYR010000017.1:0-26209 GCA_035499515.1 Steroidobacteraceae bacterium
ATCAGCTCCACCGTCATCTTGATGTTGTCCCCGGGCATCACCATCTCGGCCCCGCCGTCCAGCTCCACCGAGCCGGTCACGTCCGTGGTGCGGAAGTAAAACTGCGGCCGGTAGCCCTTGAAGAACGGGGTGTGACGGCCCCCCTCCTCCTTGGTCAGCACGTACACCTCGCACTCGAACTTGGTGTGCGGGGTGATCGAGCCGGGCTTGGCCAGCACCTGCCCGCGCTGCACCTCCTCGCGCTTGGTGCCGCGCAGCAGCACTCCCACGTTGTCCCCCGCCTGCCCCTCGTCCAGCAGCTTGCGGAACATCTCCACCCCCGTGCACGTGGTCTTCACCGTGGCCACCAGCCCGATGATCTCCACCTCATCGTTCACCTTGATGATCCCGCGCTCGATGCGCCCGGTCACCACCGTGCCGCGGCCGGAAATGCTGAACACATCCTCCACCGGCATCAGGAACGGCTTGTCAATCTCGCGCTTGGGCACCGGAATATAGCGGTCCATCTCCGCCACCAGCTTCTCGATCGCCGGCACCCCGATCTCGCTCTTGTCCCCTTCCAGGGCCTTCAGCGCCGAGCCAATCACGATCGGGGTGGAGTCCCCCGGGAACTTGTACACCGACAGCAGCTCCCGCACCTCCATCTCCACCAGCTCCAGCAGCTCCTTGTCGTCCACCATGTCCGCCTTGTTCAGGAACACCACGATGTACGGCACGCCCACCTGGCGGCTCAGCAGAATGTGCTCGCGCGTCTGCGGCATCGGCCCGTCCGCCGCCGACACCACCAGAATCGCCCCGTCCATCTGCGCGGCTCCCGTGATCATGTTCTTCACGTAGTCCGCGTGTCCCGGGCAGTCCACGTGCGCGTAGTGGCGGTTCTCGCTCTGGTACTCCACGTGCGCCGTGGAAATGGTAATCCCGCGCGCCTTCTCCTCCGGGGCCTTGTCAATCTGGTCGTAGGCCTTGAACTCCCCGCCAAACTTCTCCGCCATCACCTTCGTCAGCGCCGCCGTCAGTGTCGTCTTGCCATGGTCCACATGGCCAATCGTCCCCACGTTCACGTGCGGCTTGGAACGCTCGAATTTTTCCTTAGACATGTGTGTGTACCTGAGGTTGAACTGCCTGGTGGATGAACAGAATCGTCAGTGCCTGATGATGGTCTCGGCGACGTTCGCCGGGACCTCCATGTATCTGGAGAATTCCATCGTGAAGGTGGCCCGGCCCTGGCTCATGGAACGCACGGTGGTCGCGTAGCCGAACATCTCGGCCAGCGGCACCTCGGCGCTCACGGTCTTGCCGGCAGGCGTGTCCTCCATTCCCTGGATCTGGCCGCGGCGCCGGTTCAGGTCGCCGATCACGTCGCCCATGTAGTCCTCGGGTGTCACCACCTCGACCTTCATGATCGGTTCGAGCACGACGGGATGCGCGGCGCGGAAGCCATCCTTGAAGCCGAAGATCGCGGCCATGCGGAACGAGATCTCGTCCGAATCCACGTCGTGGTAGGAACCGTCGAACAGCGTCACCTTCACGTCGACCACGGGATAGCCCGCGATCACGCCGGTTTCCGCGGCTTCCCTGACACCCTTCTCGACCGCCGGAATGAATTCCCGCGGCACCGTGCCACCGACGATGCCGTTGACGAACTCGATGCCCTTGCCGGGGCCATTGGGTTCGAGCTTCAGCCACACATGGCCGAACTGGCCGCGGCCGCCGGACTGCTTGATGTGCCTGCCCTCGGATTCGACCGTGCCCTTGATGGTCTCGCGATACGCGACCTGCGGCTTGCCGACGTTGGCATCAACCTTGAACTCGCGCTTCATGCGATCGACGATGATCTCGAGATGCAGCTCGCCCATGCCGGAGATGATGGTCTGGCCCGAATCCGCGTCGGTGCTGACGCGGAACGACGGGTCTTCGCGCGACAGGCGCTGCAGTGCCAGGCCCATCTTCTCCTGGTCGGCCTTGGTGCGCGGCTCGACGGCCACCGCGATCACCGGCACCGGGATCACCATCTTCTCGAGGATGATGGGCTTGCCCTCGTCGCACAGCGTGTCGCCGGTGATGACGTCCTTCATGCCGACCGCCGCGGCGATGTCGCCCGCGCGCACTTCCTTGATGTCGGAACGCTCGCTGGCATGCATCTGCAGCAGCCGGCCGATGCGCTCGCGCTTGTCCTTGGTCGACACGTAGACCATGTCGCCGCTCTTCATCACGCCCGAGTACACACGGAAGAAGGTGAGGTTGCCGACGAAGGGGTCGTTGAGGATCTTGAAGGCCAGCGCCGCGAACGGCGCATCGTCACTGGCCTTGCGGGTGATGTCGCCGCCCTTCAGGTCGTGGCCTTTCGTGTCGGGCACTTCCATCGGCGAGGGCATGAATTCGATGACCGCGTCGAGCAGCGCCTGCACGCCCTTGTTCTTGAACGCCGTGCCGCACATCGCGATGACGATCTCGTTCTTCAGCGAGCGCGCCTTCAGGCCGCGCTTGATCTCCGCGTCACTGAGCTCGATGCCTTCCAGGTACTTGTTGGTCAGCGCCTCGTCGCCCTCGGCTGCGGCCTCGATCATCTTCGCGCGGTATTCCTGCGCCTGCGCCCTGAGCTCGCCGGGAATATCGCGGAACTCGAACTTCATCCCCTGGGTCTCCATGTCCCAGTAGATGGCCCGCATGCGGATCAGGTCGACCACGCCCTGGAACTCGTCCTCGGCGCCGATGGGCAGCTGGATGGGCACCGGGTTGGCGCGCAGGCGGGTGCGGATCATCTCCACCACGCGCAGGAAATCCGCGCCGGCGCGATCCATCTTGTTGACGAAGGCGATGCGCGGCACGCCGTAGCGGTTCATCTGCCGCCACACCGTCTCGGACTGCGGCTGCACGCCGGCGACCGAATCGAACAGCGCCACCGCGCTGTCGAGCACGCGCAGCGAGCGCTCCACCTCGATGGTGAAATCCACGTGGCCCGGCGTGTCGATGATGTTGATGCGGTGCTGCGGGAAGGTGTTTTCCATCCCCTTCCAGAAGCAGGTGGTGGCGGCGGAGGTGATGGTGATGCCCCGCTCCTGTTCCTGCTCCATGTAGTCCATTACGGCCGCGCCGTCATGGACCTCGCCGATCTTGTGCGAGACGCCGGTGTAGAAAAGGATGCGCTCGGTGGTCGTCGTCTTGCCCGCATCGATGTGGGCGGAGATGCCGATATTGCGATAACGCTCCAGCGGCGTGACGCGTGCCACGGATGTGAATCCTTCCTGCGCGCGCGCGACAGCCGCCGGCCTACCAGCGGTAGTGGGCGAAGGCGCGGTTCGCGTCCGCCATGCGATGCGTGTCTTCGCGCTTGCGCACGGCCCCGCCGCGGTTCTCGGCCGCGTCCATCAGCTCGTGGGCGATGCGGAACGCCATCGACTTCTCGGTGCGCGCGCGCGCGGCCTCGATGACCCAGCGCATGGCCAGGGTCTGGCGGCGCGAGGAGCGCACTTCGACGGGCACCTGGTAGGTGGCGCCGCCGACGCGGCGCGACTTCACCTCGACCGCGGGCTTGACGTTGTCCAGCGCCACCGACAGCAGCTCGATGGCCTCGGCGCCCTGCTTGCCGGTCTTCTCGCTGATGCGCTCGATCGCGCCGTACAGGATCTGCTCGGCGGCGGACTTCTTGCCGTCCTGCATGACCACGTTCATGAACTTGGCCAGCATTTCGCTGTTGAACTTCGGATCAGGAAGAATGGTGCGGGAAGGGGCTGCAGCGCGACGCGACATGGTGCTACTCCGTGGAACTTACTTCTTCGGGCGCTTGGCGCCGTACTTGGAACGACTCTGCTTGCGGTCGTTGACGCCGGAACAGTCGAGCGAGCCGCGGACGGTGTGGTAGCGCACGCCCGGCAGGTCCTTCACGCGGCCGCCGCGGATCAGCACCACCGAGTGCTCCTGCAGGTTGTGGCCCTCGCCGCCGATGTAGCTGGTCACCTCGTAGCCATTGACCAGGCGCACGCGGCAGACTTTGCGCAACGCCGAGTTGGGCTTCTTCGGGGTGGTGGTGTAGACGCGGGTGCAGACGCCGCGCTTCTGCGGGGCGGCACCCAGCGCGGGCACCTTGGTCTTCTCGGCGCGCGTGCGGCGCGGCGCGCGGATCAGCTGACTGGTCGTGGCCATGCAATCTCCGATTCGAAAGACTTCACTCTTTCTGCCAGAGGCACGGCTGGAGATCGCTGCTCCCCGATAAACATCCCTCATGCGTGATGGAGGGAGAACCCGGGGCCACGACCCCAACCTGGCAGCTGGCGGGTGGTCTGCCGCGCCGCGCTTTCAGGCGCGGACGGCGGTTTGTCCGGGAGGCTCAAGGCCCCCCGAAGAGGCGCGGAAGTTTAGGGAGGGGGTCGGGTGCTGTCAATGCGTGCCGCAGCCATGTCCGCTGCTGTCGGCGCAGCGGGCGGTCGCGGATCAGCCGATTCCTACATGCGCGCAATCACGCGCCGAAGCTCGTGAAAATGAGCCGAAATACTGCCCGAAGTGATTGAATTTCAGGGCACATTACCGCAGTCTCCCGAGCCGTTTTTTGGGCATCGTCAGGGAAGCAGGAACCACGCACGGTCGCGGTCCCCGGGGTGCCATTCGAGGATTGGACGCCCGCGATTTCGTCGTGAAACAGCGCAAGCAGAGGACAATGGCGCCCCGCCCCGCGCCACAGCAGCCCCTCCCGCCCGCGGTGACCCCTGACCCGTCACCGCGCTACGTGGTGGGCATCGGTGCCTCCGCCGGAGGACTGGAGGCGCTGCGGGCGCTGTTCGCCGGCATCCGCGAAGCGCGCCACCTCACTTTCGTGGTCGTGCAGCACCTGGCCCCGCAGCACCGCAGCCGCATGGTGGAGCTGATCGGCCACTCCACCAGCCTGCCGGTCCGCGACGCAGTCAGCGGCGAGAAGCTGCAGCCGGGGGTCGTCTATGTCATCCCCCCCAACAAGGACGCCATTGCGGTGGAGGGCGCGGTGGAGCTGCAGGAGCCGGAATCCAGGATCGGCCCCAAACCCAGCGTGGACCGCTTTTTCCGCTCCCTCGCCGAGGAATACCGCGAGTGCGCGATCGCGATCATCCTGTCGGGGACCGGCACGGACGGCTCGCGTGGCATCCGGGATGTGAAGGCCGCCGGTGGCGGCACCTTCTGCCAGACCGTCGAGTCCTCCAAGTATGACGGCATGCCGCGCGCCGCCAGGCAGACCGGCAGCGTGGACGAGGATCTTTCCCCCGAGGAGATCGCCGCCCGCCTGTGCGAACTGGACGCGCTGGCTGCACGCTCGCCCGAGGGCCTGCATGCCGGGCCCGACGGGCCGGCCACCTCCAGTGATCCGCTGGAACCGATCTTGGCCACGCTGAAGCGCGAGATGAAGGTGGATTTCACCCGTTACAAACCCTCGACGCTGCGGCGTCGCATCGAGCGCAGGGTGGTGGCCACCCGCTGCCGCAACCTGCAGGAGTACGCCCGCAAGCTGACCGAGCACCGCGAGGAAACACGGCTGCTGTTCCAGGACATCCTCATCTCGGTCACCTCGTTCTTCCGTGATGCCGCCTCGTTCAAGACCCTGGGGGACCACCTGCTCGGACGGATCAAGCGCCGCCCGGAGGCAGATGCGCAGCCATTCCGCATCTGGGTCGTCGGCTGTGCCACCGGCGAGGAAGCCTACTCGCTGGCCATGCTGGCGCACGAGACGATGGAACGCGCGCACCGCTCGCTGCCACTGCAGATCTTCGCCACCGACCTCGACGAACAGGCCATGGCGGTCGCACGCAAGGGGCTCTACCCCAGGCACAGCCTCGCCGAGGTGGATGCGGCGCTGCACGGCAAGTACTTCGACGTGGTCGACGCGGACACGGTGCGGGTACGGGACTTCCTGCGCGACTCCATCGTGTTCGCGCGCCACGACGTCACGCTCGATCCGCCGTTTCTGCGGGTCGACCTGATCTCCTGCCGCAATGTGCTGATCTACTTCAATACCAGCCTGCAGGAGCAGGTGCTGCGCACCTTCCACTACGCGATGGATTCCACCGCCATCCTGTTCGTGGGCAAATCCGAGACCACCGGTGCCAGCGAAGGCTACTTCGAGACGCTCGACAAGAACTCGCGCCTGTTCCTGCGCTCGGCACGGCGCGGCGACCTGCCGCGCTCGTATTCGCGCAGCGAGGTAACGCGCGAGGCGCGGCTGCAGAGCCAGGACCGCGAGGGCGCCGCGGGCGGCCTGCAGCTTTTCCATGGCATGGTGGGCGCGTTCGCGGCGGATTCGATCCTGGTCGACGAGGGCGGGCGCGTGCGGCACATCTACGGCGAGGCCAACCGCTTCCTGAACCTGCCGCGCGGCGCCCCGACCGTGGCGCTGCCCAAGCTGCTGCCCGAGGGCATGGGCATGGAACTGTCCGCGGCACTGCTGCGCGCCGCCAGGGGCCAGGGGGTGGTCAAGGGCAGCCAGCAGCACGAATCCGGCGCCGGCGCGGTGCAGATCTGGGTCACGCCGCTGCCGCACGAGGGCCGGTGTGATTTCCTCGTGTCCTTCCAGCCGGTCACTCCCGAGGCGCGGCGCATTGCCGAACTGGATCGCGAGGTCGCCGGCCTGCCGGACGCCGACAAGGTGCGGCGCCTGCAGCAGGAGCTGACCTCGACCAAGGACTACCTGCAGACCGTGATCGAGGAACACGAGACCGCCAACGAGGAACTGCAGGCGCTCAACGAGGAGATGCAATCCTCCAACGAGGAACTGCAGTCGACCAACGAGGAGCTGGAGACCACCAACGAGGAGCTGCAGTCGGCCAACGAGGAGCTGACGACGCTGAACCAGGAGGTCAACGTCAAGGCGCAGGAGCTGCATGCGCTGAACCAGCGTCTGCAGGCGGTGCAGGGCGCGCTGTTCTATCCGCTGCTGGTGGTCGACCGCCAGCTGCGCCTCACCGAGTTCAACCCCGCCGCCCGGTTCCTCTTCCGGCTCACGGAAGTCGACAAGGGCCAGCCGATCCAGCAGGTGACCCAGCAGTCCGACATGAAGCCCGCGCTGCGGCTGCTGGCGGAATCGGTGGAGAAAGGCCGCGATGGCAAGCTGCAGTTCCACGCGCTGGGCCGCCACTACGAGACCCGCATCCAGCTGTTCCGCGGCTCGCGCGAGGAGATCGAGGGCGCGGTCATCATGTTCGTGGACAACTCGGACCTGACGCAGGCCCTGCAGCAGGCGAGCCTGCACCAGCAGCGACTCGATGCCATTCTCGACAACACGCCGGCCATCGTCACCATGAAGGACACGCAGGGCGCGTACCTGTACGCCAACCGCCGCTTTGCCGGCTATTTCGGCATCGACGCGGACCATATCCTGGGCAGGACCGATGACGACGTCCTGCCCGCGGCGGTGGCCGAGCGGCTGCGCGACCAGGACTACGAGGTGATCAAGTCGCGCCGGCCCATGCATTTCGAGGATTCATTCGACCTGGGTGGCCGCCTCGTGCACTGGACGTCCTCCAAGTTCGTGCTGCTGGATGAAGGCCGCAAGGTGCAATCGGTGTGCACCATTGCGCTGGACATCACCGAGCGGGTCAACTTCGACCGGCAGCTGCGGCTGTTCCGCGAGGTCGTGTCGGCCTCCAACCTGGGCATCGTCATCCTCGAGGAGCGCGGCGGCGGGCTGCTCGCCACGTCGGTGTCGGCGGAATTCGCCGCCATGGTCGGACTCGACAGCGCACGCCTCGAGGGCAGGACCGCGGGCGAGGTGCTCGCGCCACTGCTGGACCACCAGGACCGCGCGACCGGCACCAGGATCGCCGACAGCATTGCAAGGATGCAGCCCGCCTGCTTCACGCTGCACCGCTGCCTGCCGGGCGGCGACACCTGGACCGAGCTGCGCACCGCGGGCGTCGACTTCGGTGCCGGCCAGGGCCGCTATGTCGTGCTCACGCTGTTCGACATCACCGAGCAGCACCGGTTGAAGCGGGAAGTCGAGGCGCAGGAGGAGGAGTTCAGCCGGCTGAGCAAGCTCGCCGCGCTCGGCGAAGTCGCGGCCGGCCTGTCGCACGAGCTCAATACGCCACTCAACGTGATCTCGGCCAAGGCCGGCCTGCTCGAACGGCTCGCGGATCGCGACAAGCTCGATGGCACGCAGGTCCGCCGCGCCGCCGGGGATATCGAGAAGACCGTCAAGAACATCGCGGCGATCATCGCGGGGCTGAAGGCGCTGTCCGGGCTTGGCAGCGCCGAGCGGCGCGAGAACGACCTGGCCTTGCTGATCGAGGAGGCCGCGCGCGTGTGCGAGTTCAAGCTGCGGCGGGCGGATGTGACGCTGGCGCTGGAGCTGCCCGGCGGGCCGGTACCGGCCGAATGCGTGGGCGTGCAGGTCGTGCAGGTGCTCATCAACCTGCTGACCAATTCCATCGATGCCGTGGCGGGACTGCCGGAGCGCTGGATCCGCGTGACCCTGGCGGTGAACGAAGACCGCGCCAGCATCACGGTCACCGACAGCGGCCGTGGCATCGACGGACGGGTGGCCGAGAAGATCATGACGCCATTCTTCACCACCAAGCAGGGCCAGAAAGGCACCGGCCTGGGGCTGAGCCTGTCGCGCACCATCGCGCGCCGCCATGGCGGCGACCTGCGGCTGGTGCCGGAACAGGCGCACACGCGCTTCCAGTTCGACCTGCCGCTGCGCGCCACCGAGTCGCCGGCACCGGAAAAGGATCCGGCATGAGCAGCCTGCCTCCCATGAAGATCGTGCTCATCGAAGACAGCCCGGACCTGTGCGACATCTGGGCGGAGCTGCTCGGCCTCGATGGCCACCAGGTACGCGCCTTCTTCGACGGCCATTCGCTGCTGGAGGATGCCGCCGCCATCCACTGGTGCGACGTGGTGGTCACCGATTACTGCCTGCCCGACATCAACGGCCTGGAGCTGGTCGAGCGCGTCCGCGCCATGCGCGGGATGCTGCCGGTGGTGCTGCTCTCCGGCATGCGCGACAGCTCGGTGATCAAGGTGATACAGAAGATGCCGCACGCGGTATTCGTTCCCAAGCCCGCGGACGCGGATGAACTGGATGCCGCGCTGGGCCGCCTGGTCGCGGTCTGACGCCACCCGGACGCCGCAGCAGCGACAGCAGCGGACCGATGCCGCCGCCGCGACCGGCACGGGTCTGCGCGAACGGGCCGGCGCCCTGCTGCCATGCCTCCAGTACCAGCGGATTGATGTATGACTTGCGGCATACCGCCGCCGTGTTGCGCAGCTGCGCGGCGACCTCGCCCACGACGGCGGCCAGTGCACGGCGAACGGCCCGTGCGCCGGGCGGGCGCGCAGTCCGCAGCAACAGTCGGTAGGCACGCAATGTCGCATGCCAGGTGCGGAAATCCTTGGCCGAGAACTCCCCGCCCAGGTGCGTGCGCAGGTATTCGTTGATTCCGCCGGAATCGATGGCGTGGCACCGGCCCTGCTCGTCGCGGTACTGGAACAGGTGCTGGCCGGGCAGGTGCTGGCACCTGCGCACCAGTGCGGCCAGCCGCGTGTCATGGATCGACACCTCATGCCGCAGGCCGCCCTTGCCGGGAAAGCGCAGCACGCCGGTGCCGTTGTGCGCGAAGCGTGCATGGCGGTCGAGCAGCGTGGAAAGCCCGAAGCTGCCGTTGCTGCGCACATATTCGCTGTTGCCGACACGCACGCAGGTCTGGTCCATCAGGCTGACCACCAGGGCCAGCACTTTCTCGCGCGGCAGGCCCGGCCTGGCCAGATCGGCGCGCAGCGCGCGCCGCAGCCGCGGCAGCGCGCGCCCGAACTCGATCATGCGCGCGTGCTTGATCTCGTCCCTGGTGTGCCGCCAGGCGGGATGGTAGCGGTACTGCTTGCGGCCGCGCGCATCGCGGCCGGTGGCCTGCAGATGGCCATCCGGCTGCGCACAGATCCAGACATCCTCATAGGCGGGCGGGATGGCCAGCGCCCGGATGCGCGCCAGCGTCGCAGCATCCCGGATGCGGCGGCCTTGCGTACTGCGATAGTGGAAAACCGGAGAGCGGCCACCGCGGCGATGGCGGGTGATGCCCGGCTCGCTGTCGGTGACGTAGCGCAGCGGCTGGGAGGTGGCGGGCCACAAGGCTGCGGATCGCCCGGCTTGCGCGGGCTCGTGCCCGCGCTCGCGGCGCCTGCCGGAGCGCGGGCACGCGCATCCACTAGTGACCGCGCCGGTCGTTCACGTCGCTCTTCGCGTCACCATAGGCCTTCTGGGCCTTGCCGGCGATTTCGCGCGCCGTGCCTTTGACTTCCTGTTCGGTGCTGCCGGTGGCACGACCGGCGTTCTTCTGCAGCTTGCCGCCGACTTCACGCGCGGCGCCCTTGACCTGATCCTTGTTCATGATGCGATGTCTCCGTTGGTGGTTCTGCAAACCCGCGTGGCCTTTCCTGCGATTGGCCTGGGATCATTGGGAACCTTGCAGCGCCGTGACGGAAGACGGCGCGCGGCGGAGATTGCTGTGGTCCCCGTCCTACCGCGGCTCGCCCGCCGCCGCATCACCGGTCCGGTCCTGCGGCAGCGGCGGGCGTGGCACCGGGCTCAGCAGCAGCATGATGCCCAGTGCCACGGCGATCTTCAGCCTGCGTTCACGCAACGCGTCGGCGATTACGTTGCGGAATTCCGCGGGCGAATCGCATTCACACAGCGCGCGGTAGCGCCGCAGTTCCGTCAGGAAACCGCGCCACTCGCCCTGGACCAGCCTCGCCCGCAGCAGTCGCCAGCCGATGCCGGAAAACGAGCGGCCACAGAACTCGGCGATGCGCAGCGCCGTCGCGGTGGACATCTGCGGCAGGCTGGCCGCGGCCGCGGCGCGGAAACCGCCGAGCGCGCCGGCAAGGTCGTCGTTCATGCGCCGGTCGAAGCTGCCGTCGCAGCCCATGGCGAGCGCCATGATGCTGTCGCCACGCTGGCGGTAGTCGATCCACGGCTCATCAGCGTAGTAGAAGCTGCGCGCGCGCAGGCACAGCCAGGGGGTGGTCATGATGTCCTCGAAATAGCGGCCGGCGGGAAAGCGCAGGTCCGTGCCCCACAGCTCGCGGCGCACGATGCGGTTCCAGCTGTACATGCGCCGGCTGGTGAATACGCCATGCACCAGTGCCTCCCGGTCGTGCAGCAGGGTGTGCGCGGCGCCGCTGAAGCCGTCGCGGATGCGGCGGCCCTCGCGATAGCCGCACAGCACCATGTCCGGCTGGTGCCTCGCGATCACCGGACGCAGCCTCGCGACGGCGCCGGGCAGCATGCGGTCATCGGAATCCACGAACCACAGGTATTGGCCCGTGGCGGCTTCCAGCAGCGTGTTGCGAGCCGCGCTCAGGCCGCGATTGCGCTCGTGCCGCAGCAGGCCGACTGCCGCGTGCCGCGCCTGCAGTTGCGTGCAGATCCGCGGCGACTCATCGGTCGAGCCGTCCTCGAGCAGCAGCAGCTCCACGCCCGGCCCGATCTGCGGCAGCATGGATTCGACGCATTCGCGCAGGTAGGGCGCCACGTTGTATACGGGCACCAGGATGCTCAGCCACGGCTGGCGACTCACGGATGGCCACCGGTGCCGGTGATCATGGAGGCCACCGGTCCCGCCAGGGTCTCCGGCCCGATCGATTCGAGGCGCCCCTCTGTCAGTCGCAGCACCTGGTCGGCCACGTTCACCATCTTTTCCTGGTGCGCCACGGCCAGTATCGCCATCCGCGACTTCAGGTGCGCGACTGTCTCCATGATGGCCTGCTGCGCCTCCGGGTCGAGGTTGCTGGTGGCCTCGTCCAGGATCAGCAGCCGCGGCTCGTGGATCAGCGCACGGGCGATCGCCAGGCGCTGGCGCTGACCGCCCGACAGGCGCGAACCGCCCTCGCCCACGCGGGTATGCAGCCTCTCCGGCATGGTCTCGACGAACTGCAGCGCATCGGCCGCCCGCAGCGCCGCGCGGATGCGGGCTTCGGGAACCTCTTCGCCGAGGGTGAGGTTGCGCGCCACGGAATCATCCACCATCACCGATTCCTGCGGCACATAGCCGATCTGGCGCCGCCAGTCGCGCAGTTCCAGATCCGGCAGCGGCACTCCATCGACCAGGATGCGCCCGGCCTGCGGCTCGCGCAGGCCGGCCACCAGATCCAGCAGCGTGGTCTTGCCCGAGCCCGAGGGACCGACGATCAGCGTGAGCCCGCGTGCCGGGATCCGCAGCGACACATGGTGCAGGATGACCCTGCCACCATCATGCGCATAGCTGACGTCACGCAGCTCGACCTGACGCAGCAATGGCACGCGTTGCCCGCCGCCAGGCGGCTCGCGCTGCCCGTCGGCGGCATCGATCGCCTGCACCAGCGCCCAGTACGCACTCTCCTGCGATACCACGTACTGGTAGGCCTTCTGTCCCTTGGACAGGTAGCTGACCACGCGCGCCAGCATGTACAGCATCACCACCTGTTCGGCCATCTCCAGCTTCAGCACCGTGGTTGCCAGGAAGAAGCCGATGCCGACCATGATGGCGAGCAGCGGCTCCTGCAATGCCTGCAGCGCCTCCCTGCTGATCACCTGCCGGCGCAGCGCGCTCTCCAGTTGCTGCGTGCCGTCGGTGAGCAGTGCATCGACGTGATCCTCGCGCGCCATCGCCTTCAGCGGCTTGGCCGCGGCAAACTGCGCGCCGAGCAGTGTCAGCAGCAGCTTCTGCAGCGTGGTCTGCCGCTGGCCGGCGCGGCGCGAAGAGTCGATCAGCGCGCGCATGCTCAGCAGCAGGATCGCGCCGCCGATGGCCGCCGCCGCACCGGCCTTCACCGAGATCGAGAACGCCACGCCCAGGTACACCACCGAGTTCACCACCATCGCGGCCATTTCCGCGCCGAGCTGGAACGCTTCGGAGGCACGCTGGGCCTCGGTGGCGATGGCGTTGGACAACCCGCCCACCGACTGCTCCAGGTAATGGCTCCAGCGCGCCCGCATGGTCGCGCGGATGAGCTGCAGTCGCAGGTCGGTGGCGATGCGTGCGACCGTGTAGCCCACTTCGCGGTTTGCCAGCAGCGACATGGCCCCGCGCATTGCGATCAGCACGATGGCCACCAGCAGCAGGTGCAGCGGTGTGGGCGCGATTCCCAGGTATTCCACCGCCTGCATGGCGATGCGCTGCGGTCCGGAGGGCCTGGCGCCAGCGGGGCTGGTGGTCAGTGCCAGCATCGACAACAGCATGGACATGCCAAGGCCCTCGAACAGGCCGGCCACAGTCACCGCCAGCAGCGCCCGCGCCGTGCGACGCGGGTAGTTGCGCGCGAACACGGCCAGCATCTGCCAACTGCCGCGGCGCCTTGCGCCGCGCATCCGCTGCGCGGAATCCATGTCCCCGCCGAAGCTCCCCGCTGGTTATGTCCGGAAACTAGCAGTACAACCGCCGGCGCGGCTGCATCGGGCGACTTACGGATTGGTAAGACCCGGGAGGCGCAATTCCTGTAAATACCGATGAACAAAGGGGGCCGGGATGCGCCGCATGGCTGCATCCCGATGAAGAATGCGCGTCGGATTTCTCTTCAACCACGACCAGATACACCAGGTCGCCCACAGCCTGCCCATCGCCATGGCACTGGCGAACAGCGGCTTTGCGGGCGACATCGTCGCGGCCACCACCAGCGAGCGCCTGGCCCGTGAAGTATGCAGCCTGGGCGCCCCGCTGGTCGGGTCGCGCATCGAGCACGTTGCGCTCGGGTTGAAGCGCTCCTCGGCGCGACTGGCGAGGCTGCTGGGTGCACTGGCGCCGGCCGGCAAGCTGCTGGTGTACCGCGACAACCTCGATTTCTTCCGCAGCCTCGACCTGCTGGTGGTGGCCGAGAAGACCTCGCTGGTGCTGCGCACCGCGCACGGCCTGAAGCGTCCGCTGCTGGTGCACACGCGCCATGGCGCGGGCGACCGGGCCATCGGCTTCGATCGCCACAGTGCGCTGTTCGACCACGTACTGTGCTCCGGCACGAAGATCCGCGAGCGGCTGATGCGCGAGGCCGGGCTGCCCGCCGGATCGATTTCGGTGGTGGGTTATCCGAAATTCGACATCGCCCGTCCCTCGGTGCGGCCGAAGAGCCTCCTGCCGCAGCGCCCGATGGTGCTCTATAACCCGCATCCCGCGCCGCACCTGTCCTCCTGGTACCGCCATGGCCGCGCGGTGCTGGACTTCTTCGTCGACAACGACGACTACCAGCTCATCTTCGCGCCGCACGTGATGCTGTTCGAGCGGCGCTTCGTCGTGACCATCGACCGCCCGCGCATCTGCCGCCCCGGTCGCCTGGCGCAGCGGTACCTGCGCT
The DNA here is from genome assembly GCA_035499515.1 of Steroidobacteraceae bacterium. Taxonomy (GTDB): domain Bacteria; phylum Pseudomonadota; class Gammaproteobacteria; order Steroidobacterales; family Steroidobacteraceae; genus FEN-1191. The sequence goes on from DATJYR010000017.1 coordinate 14,278, forward strand.
GTCCCAACATCCACGTCGACCTGGGCAGCCGCGCCTCCACCGACATGAGCTATACGCTGGGCGCCGACATCTACCTGGGTGACGCCAGCAGCCAGGTCTACGAGTTCCTGTATCGGCCGCGCCCCTGCCTGTTCCTCAACTCGCACCGGCTGGACTGGCGCGGCGATCCGAACTTCGAGCACTGGAACGCGGGCCCCGTCATCGCACATCCAGCGCAGCTGGCCGCGGGACTGCGCCAGGCCGTGCAGACGCACGGTGCGGAGTATCTGCAGGTCCAGCAGCAGATGCGCGCGCGCAGTTTCGACGTCACCGAGCAGCCGGCGAGCCAGCGCGCCGCCGAAGCATTGCTGGGCTTCATGGAGCGCCGCGGCCTGTCCGCGCGGGCGCGCGGCAGCCTGGCCGCCTGATACAGGCCCTGCCTCAGGTGGCGATGCGCGGCAGGCGGATCTGCACCCGCAGCCCCGGCTGCGCATCGAGCAGACTCAGTGAGGCCTCGTGCAGGTCCGAGATCGCCTTGACCAGCGCCAGGCCCAGGCCGGCACCCGGCGCGCCGCGCGCCGCATCCAGCCGCACCAGGCGCTGCAATACCCGCTCGCGCTGGCTCTCGGGGATGCCGGGGCCGCTGTCCGTGACGCTCAGTTCGGTGTATTCCGGTGTCTGCAGCAGGCTCACAGTCAGCGCGGCGCCGCGCGAGGTGTGGCGCAACGCGTTCTCGATGAGGTTCACCAGCAGCTGCTGCAGCAGCATCCGGTCGCCGACAATGCCCACCTCGCCCTGGATCTCCGCGTGCAGCAGCCGCCCGTCGTCCTCGAACAACGGCCGGTAATCGGCCACTGCGGCGCCGACCAGCTGCGACATGTCGACGGGCTCGAAGCCGGCGCGGCGCTGGCGCGCATGGATCTGCGCGATGCGCAGCAACGCGCCGAATATCGCCAGTACATGGTCCACGTCCTGGATGGAACGCGAGACCGCGGCGTGCGCCGGTTCGCGCGGATCGATGGCGGAGCAGGTCTGCTCCAGCCGGAAGCGCAGATGCGCCAGCGGCGTGCGCAGTTCGTGGGCGATGTCGGTGGATATCTGCCGCATGCCTTCCAGCAGCAGCTCGATTCGCTGCCAGGTCGCATTCAGCGCCACCGACAGGCGATCGATCTCGTCATTCTGGGCAGTGACCACCAGCCGCGTATCAAGCCGGCCATTGACGATTTCCGCGGCCACCGCCGCAATCTTCTCCACCCGCCCCAGGTAGCGCCGGGCAGTGAGGAAACCGACCGCCAGTGCCGCGACCAGGCCGGCGAGGCCAGCTGTCAGGTAGGCGCGGCGCACCCTGCCGAGCAGGGCATCGGCGCGCGCCCGGTCCACTCCCACCACGAGCTGGCGCCCGTCGGCGAGCTCGCCGCGCACCACGTGCAGCCCCACCGGTCCCACCCAGGCCACGCCGCGCAATGGCATGCGCACATTGCCGTCGTGGCCCGGCAGCACATCGATGGCCCCGGCGAGGTAGCGCCCGGATCGATCGAACAGTCCAAAGTACTGGCTGCTGTCCAGGTCCAGGGCATCGCTGCGCACCGGGTTCAACGGCACCGCGTCCAGCACGCGGATGGCGCCGTGGAGCTTGTCGACTGCCGTCGCATCGACGCGTTGCTCGACATACAGGCCGATCGATCCCCAGGTTACCCCGAACAGCACCACGACGATCAGCGCGAACAGCGCAGCCTGCAGTCCCGCGAGGCGGAACGCGGCACTGCGCAGCACGAAGTGGTGCGCCGACGGCTGCGGCATCAATCCGTGCGACCGCCCAGCACGCTGCGCAGCAGGTAGCCTTCGCCGCGCACGGTCTCGATGAGCTCGCCCGAGGCGAAACCACGGTCAACCTTGGCGCGCAGCCGGCTGATGTGGGTTTCGACGATGCTGGTCTGCGGATCGAAATGGTACTTCCACACGTTCTGCAGCAGCATGGCGCGCGTCACCAGCTCGTCACAGTGGCGCATCAGGTATTCCAGCAGCAGGAATTCGCGCGGCTGCAGCGGGATGCTGATGCCGGCACGCCTGACCGTGCGGTTCACGCAGTCGAGCGTCAGGTCCGCGGCATGCAGCACGGCCGGCGCATCGGCGCGCGCGCCGCGCCGGCAGATGGCCTGCAGCCGGGCGCGCAGCTCGGCAAAGGCGAAGGGCTTGACCAGGTAGTCATCGGCGCCCGCCTCGATGCCTTCGACACGGGCATTGATGTCGCCGACCGCGGTGAGCATCAGCACCGGGGTGGAATTGGCGGCACGCCGCAGATCGCGCACCAGCGTCGTGCCGTCCTGGTCCGGCAGCAGCCGGTCCAGCACGATCGCATCGAAGCGCCGCGTGCCGATCAACGCCAGTGCGGCCGCGGCGGTTCCCGCCTCGCTCACCTCGTGGCCGCCTGCCCCGAGTCCCGCGACCACATGCGAACGCGTCTCTTCATCATCGTCGACGACCAGGATATCCATGGGACTGTCGTGAGCTCCCCGCAAGCTCGCGGGACTGCATGTTGACCTCAGCCGCGCGACCCTGTCACGCACCTTACGGGACGGTATATGAGGCTGCAGGTCGCCTTCCGTACCATCCGCCCGGAGGGTGCCAGAAAGGTACGCCGACAAGAATAGCAGGGGGCGAAGTGGGGTATTCCACAGGGCCGAAGTACCGCCCATGATCGGGGAGATCCCCTTCACGCGCCGCAGGCTGGGCATCGTGCTGCACGACCTCTCGCTGGGCGGCACCGAGCGCATCGCGCTGCGGCTGGCCAACCAGTGGGCGCGGCAGGGCATGGACGTCACGGTGTTCTGCGGCAACCGCGCCGGCCCCCTGGTAGCGCTGCCCGACCCGTCGGTGCGGGTATGCGAGGCAACGCCACCGATACGGCGCGGGCCGGGCTCCAGGTTGCGCCTGGCCGCTGCCGCGGCGGCCTATTTCAATGCACATCCGGTGGACGTGTGCTTCCTGCCGGGCAATTTCCACTGGCCCGTGGCGCCCGCATTGGCGCGCCTGCCGCCGGACACGCGGCCACGGGTGGTGGCCCAGGTAAGCGCCGCACTCGACAAACCGCAGCGTGGCTGGTTGCGCCAGAGCTGGTTCAACCTGCGCATGCGGCGCCTGCTGCGTGCCGTCGACGGCGTCATCTGCATGTCCCGCCGCGCGCAAGACCAGGCCGAGTGGATCCTGCGCCGGCATTGCGCGGTGCGGATTCCACTGCCCGCGCTCGATGACAACTCCCCTTCTCCCGTGGCGGTGCCTGCCGGCAGCCGCACGCTGGTTGCGGCCGGACGCCTGGTGCCGGAGAAAGGTTTCCACCAGCTCATTTCCGCCTTCGCGCAGGCGGGCGACGCGGAGGCGCGCCTGGTGATCATCGGTTCAGGGCCGCTGCAGCGCGAGCTGCAAAGCCACGCCGCGCGGCTGGGCCTGGCCAAGCGCGTGCTGCTGCCGGGTTACTCGCCGGGAATACGCCCGTGGCTGGATCGCGCGCGCGCCTTCGTGCTCGCCTCGCGCTACGAGGGCTTTCCCGCGGTGCTGATCGAGGCGCTTGCGGCCGGCCGCCAGGTGATCACCACCCGCTGCACGCATGCCGTGGAGGAACTCGCGATCGATGCGGACGTGGGCGCCGTGGTGCCGATCGATGACGTGCAGGCCATGGCGGCGGCGATCCGCTACATGCTGGATACGCCGCCTGCCGATCCGGCGATGATCGCCGCCGGCGTCGCGGGCTACCGCATCGGTCCGCTGGCGGCGCAGTACCTGCAGGCTTTCGACCGGCTGGGCGTGAAAGCCGATGCGCGTGGCAACCTGCCGCCGCAACCGCTGCCGCCGCGGCCGCTGGCGCCGCGGCCGTCAACGCCTGTGCCGCAGGCGGCGCCGCGCCTTGGCGATGCCGTGACGGATTTCGACGCCCAGTCCGTGCAGCGATAGCTCGGTCCGTTTCGCATCGATCAGCGTCACCGCGCCCGCCGCCGACAGCGTGTGCAGGCCTTCGGTGAACGGTGCCAGCGCGGCCGGAATCGGCAACGGCGGTCCGGGTGCAGCCACCACCTGCTGCGGGGTGAGCAGGTCGAACCACAGGGGACGGATCGCCCCCCCATATGTGCGCGTGCAGTCCTGCACCGGCAGCATGACGCGCCCCTCCAGCACCGCGGGCGTGCCGCCCGGACGGCAACTGGCGACGTCGAAACGCACCGGGTTCTGCGCCAGTGGATGCCAGGGGCCCGCGAGCCGCTCGGCCCAGGCCAGGTGCAGCGCCGCGGTCTTGTCGATCTCGCGCACCGCGACGGTGTAGAACAGCCACCAGCGTCCCGCATGGAACATGGGCGTGGCATCGATCGGGACATGATCCAGCGCCAGCCGGTGCGCGCGTTCCCAGCGAGCCGGAAACGCCGTGGCACGATACAGCGTGAGGCTGCGCGACTTGTGCGCCTCCGGCAGCATCCAGGTCTCGCCCTCCGCCTCGAACACGAACGGGTAGGACAGGTGCCAGGGTTCGGCCAGCGCCGGCAATCGCTCCAGCAGCGTCAGGTTCGCGTCATACACCAGCACTTCGATGCGACCGATGCGCACCCGGTAGTCGTAGGTTTCCACGAACACGTGCAGGCGCCCATCGCGCCAGATCCCGAAGGGATCGGCCATGAAGCGGAACGAGCCCATGTCGGGCAGCCACACCAGCGGCAGGTCTGCCACCGAACCGCGCGCCAGGATGCTCGCCAGCGGCGCCCCGATGATGGCCGGACGCCAGATGTCTTTTCTCAATCCCATGCGCGTTGGTTTGAATCTAGCAGATCGGCAATCCGCCACAGGTGGAATTCAGTGCTCGCGGATGAAACCTCGAATCACCGGCGCATGCCCGAACAGCATCCGGTCAGTTAAGCTTCATGCTGCAGGAATGCGTTCATGCCGCCGCGGCGGCCATCTGTCACACGATCCGGCCAGGGCACAGCTGCACGAACCAGAAATCCTGAATTGCTCGAAAACAGCGAAGGAGGAAGGATCATGAAGATCGCATTCTGGCCCACGGCGGCGCTTTGCATCTGCAGCGTTCATGCCCTCGCCGCCGACGAGCCGGCACCGCCCGGCCAGACAGTGGTGAAGACCGCGGGGCTGGGCGAGCTGCGCAAGGCGATGAACAAGGCACAGGACCGTTTCCTCGACCTCTACAACAAGGTCAACCGCAATGCCGAGCAGCGGCTGTCCTGCAGCGACGATGCACCGACCGGTACCCGCCTCACGCAGCGCCAGTGCTCGACGCGGGCCGAGACCCGCGAGACCGAGGAGCAGGCGCGCAACTTCCTCGGCGCTGTCGCCACGATCAATGCCGACGAGGCGCAGCGCAACACCACCGTGGAACAGGCCACGAACAAGGCGCAGGCGGGTGCGCCGCTCACCAGCGAGGAGACCGCGGCGTTGGCGGGAAATCAGGCTCCGGTTGCGGATGTTGATACCAGGTCCGGAGAAGCCGCCGGCAAGGTTTCCGAGCAGGCGCACGAGTTCGCGGAGAACCTGCAAAAGCTCCTCGACGGGAATCCGGAATTGCGGCGGCGCTACGAGGAGTTCCTCGCGGCACGCCAGCACTACCAGGAGGCGGGCGGGCGCCCGTAAGCGATGGCGCGGGGCGGCACTCATCGCTGCGGCCGCGGGAATCAATCCCCGAACGGAATCAGCGATGACCCGTGGAGCGCTGCGCACGCTCCCGGTCGTATTTTTTGCCGAGCGCCTCCCGTTCGCGTACCAGTTTGAGGAGTCGCGGGTCGCTGTTGACCACCTGCAGGAAATGCCTCTCGAAATCCGCGTTCCGCGCCTCTGCCACCATATCCGCCGGCGGTGCGCTGTGGCCGTCCAGCAGCGCCTGTGCTTCCAGTGCCTGTGCATCCTCGTAGTACGCCACCCGACAGACGCGCTCCTTGATGATCCTGTCCGGCGGCGCCTCCGTGTGGCAATGCACGTCGAAATCCTTGTCCTTGTTCAGCTCATTGTAGAGCGCATAGAATTCGTCCTCCACCCGGATCATCTGCTGGCGCAGCTTCCAGAGTTGCGTGCCCTGAACCAGGACCTCATCGAGGCTCTGCTGTTCCGGGGAATCCTGTACATCCGCCGGCACCGCTGCGCCAGCCGGAATCGGCAGCCCGACAAGGAGCAGCGCGGCGATAGTCAAGCGCCTGCTCACCGATCCAGCAGACCCCGCGCGGCACGTTCGGCCTTGATCTGGTCCTCGGTCCGCTTGATCGTGTCGTAGCTGGCACTGACTTGCGCGCGGGCCTGCTGAAGCTGGGCAGCGTAGGTCTCCTTGGACGTGAAGTTGTTCGGATTGGCTGCATCCCAGGCCAGCGCTTCCTTGATGGTCTGCAGCCAGATGCGGATGTTGCCACCGGCCCAGTCGGTGATCGGCGGCCCGAAGTTCTTGTTGACGTTGTCGAACTGCGCCGGGTCGCCGCTCGCGGGCATATCAGGATTCGCCAGCAGGTATTGCCTGAAGCGGATCTGCCCCACGTAATACCAGCGAACGGCCAGATCCTGCTTGCCCGCGCGGAAAAGCTTCGCCGCATAAAGGAAATAAGCCATCGGATGGGAGTCGGGCAGATTGCTCTCGAGTTCCCTGCTCGGGACTTTCTTGTCGGGAACTGCATCAATAGCCTGCTGCGTCAGCGGCATGGCACTGGCCACGGTGACAACCGCAAGCAGTGCGACGAGAAGCAATGGCCTGCGCATGGAATCATCCTCCTTCTTGCGGAGCACCAGCCTTCCGCTCAAGGGCGGGTGTCACCACCCGCCGGTCAGCTGTTTACAGCGACCATTTGAAGCCCGCGAAGTAGCTGCGGCCAAGCTGGTCGTACACACCGGTCGCGATGCTGCCCGCGCTGTAGCGCGCGGTTCCCGGACCGCCTGCACCAGGATCCTCGCCGAACAGGGGTGGTTTCCTGTTCAGCAGGTTGTCCACACCGGCACGCAGCGATACGCTGTGCGAGATCGTGTAGCCGAATGACATACCCAGGATGTCGTAGGTTTCGATGCCCTCCTGCAGCACGTCGCTGCCATTCCAGCGCCCGGGGCTGGTCTGGCGCGGATAATGCCTCCAGTTCAATGACGCATTGAACGGACCATTGAAATAACCGAAGTTGTTGGTGAAGCTCCACTTCACCGCACCGTAGGTGGCGACACCCAGGTAGTTGTCGTACGGGTAACCCGTGATGCTCTGGCGCTCGTCCCTGATCATGTAGCTCAGGTTGGCCGCATACGAAATGCGGCCCGGAAGCTTGGTCCCGAAGTCGGTCAGCGCAGCAGCCCAGTTGAGGGAGAAGTCCACACCTTTGCTGATGATCCCGCCGACGTTTTCGTAGGGAATGTTCTGGCCACTCAGAACGGTTCCGTTCTGCGGATCACGCGCCACCAGATTGCACGCGGGGTTTTCGGCCGCCTGGGCAATGTCGCCCGCCGCCAGTGCCGGATTCAATGTCGGATCGAAACAGGCCCGCAGCGGCGAACCCGTACCCGTGAGCAGCTGCTCCAGGTAGATCGCGTCGTCCACCTTGATGCTGAACCAGTCCAGCGTGGTAGTGAAGGAGGCCAGCGGATGCGTGAACGGTGAGCGCATCACCAGTCCCACCGTCCAGGTATCCGACTTCTCGTTCCGCAGATTGGTGTTGCCGATCGAATTGACACTCATGAAGAACTGGTCGAATGAATGGCCAATGGGGCCGGTATCCGATGCGTAGTAGGCGCTGGCCGCCCCTGCGCCCATGAGGTAGGTGCAAAGTGCCTTGACCTTGGCGGCCCCCGTGGCGCCACCGGCATTGGTGGCGGGATTGGCGCTCCACGAAGCCGAGAAATTGCCAGCGAGTGTCTGCTGCGTCGAACACTGGTCGCCCGGACCAAACACCACAGCCGAGGTGCCGGGGTCGAACAGTTCCACCAGGTTCGGTGCGCGGTTGGCGCGCTGGAAACCGCCGCGCAGGCGGAAGTTCGGCGTCAGCGCCCAGTCGGCCAGCGCCTTCCAGGTCGCGACCGAGCCCGCCCAGTGATAGTCGGAATAGCGGTAACCCAGCTCGAGATTCAGGTGCTTGGCAAAGGGCAGGTCCTTGAGTACCGGCACCAGCAATTCGGAAAAGACCTCTTTCACGTTATCCGAGGAATGATTGGCCGGACTGTTGTGTGTATCCACCTGGAAGTCGACAACGTTGCCGCGACTGATGAGGTCTGGCGGGTCGAAATCGAACCTGTTCTCGCGCCAGCCGGCGCCGAGCGCAAAGCGCAGATCGCCGGCCGGCAGCTCCAGCAGGCCGCCCTGGATCGAACCTTCTGCCGCGTCCTGCTCCATGACCGTCAGGCCGGTCGGGTTGAACACCAGCGCGTCAATGCAATCCTGCGATACCTTCTGTCCGGGATACAGCGACGGGAACATCGCCGGCCCCAGGCCGCTGGTACAGGTCACGGTGGGATGCGTATAGACGGAGCTGCTCGGGGGAGCGAGGTTGCCGACAATGGTCGAACCCGCGCCGTAGTTCGGCATGTCCATCAACATCCGCAACGTCTCGAGCGAGACAGCATTGATTCCATTGGTGACGGATCGCGACTGACCGTACGAATTGTAGACGTCGAAGCTCCAGTCACGTACCGGCAGGTTGCCCGAGAATCCATTGATGATCTGGAAATTCAGCTGGTTGGTTTCCGCACCGGTGGTCGGAGTAAGGCCCTTCATCGGCAGATAGGCACCGAAAGGCAGATCCGTCCCGGAGACCGCCGGTGCCCCGGGTACCGGACAGGAGAAGCCGAAAGGTATGAGGCATGGGTCAGATGGAGGAGTTGCCGGCGTTCCGCGGCTATCCAGCAGCGCAGCCAGCTGGGTGGGAACCGGGAACGCCTGCGAGTTGGTGCAGCCCGTGGAAGCGCAGCCGAGCGATTGCCGCAGCGCCGTGGCGTAGGCGCTGGTGCCGACCGTGGCCGCGGCAATGTCACTGCCGTGCGGAATCGCCACCGCGGAGTCGAATTCGGCCGGCAGCGGGGTATTCACCGACTCAGTGTGCGTTTGCGCGAAGGTCGCCTGCGTGTAGAAGCGCAGGTTGTCGTTCACGTCGAAGTGCGCCGAGGCGAACATCGAATAGCGGGTCAACGGGTTCGACAGCCGGGCGTTGAGGTCGTTCTCGCCCCATGTCTGTGTGTTCTGGTTGACCTTGTACTGATAGCCGTCGTTCAATTGCGCGCGTGTCGCCCCCGCGGCACTGGCGGGCGCAAACACCGAACCATCCGGATTGATCAGGAACTCCGAGCTGTTCACGACCGCGCCCGCGGCCGCGTATCCGGTATAGAGCGCATCCACGGCGGCCTGGCTTGGATAGTAGACGCCTGCCGTGGACTGTGCGCTGCTCGCCACCACGGTGGGCTCGAACCCGAACAGGGAGGTATTCGAGCCGGCGGCAATATCGGGATTCGACCACTGCCATTTGTAGATGCCGCGATTGCGCTGGTAGGTGGTGCCGCGGTCGGAATATTCGAGACCGAGCATCGCGTTGCCGCGCCCGTCGGCGAAATTCCCTCCCAGCAGGCCTGACACGCGCAGGTTCTGGTTGTCGCCCACCTCGGCAATGCCGTACTGCACGTCGAGGTCGGCGCCCTGGTAGTTGTCCTTGAGAATGAAGTTCACCACGCCGGACACGGCGTCAGCGCCGTACACCGACGAGGCGCCACCTGTCACGACCTCCACGCGCTGCAGCGCCGAGGACGGAATCGACGAGGTATCCACGGCCAGGCTGGCATTGACAGGCACCATGCGCTTGCCGTTCAACAGCAGCAGCGTGCGGTTCGCACCCAGGCCGCGCAGGCTGACATTGGTCGCACCGACCGTCGAGCCGGAGGTATAGGAATTGAAAGGATCCGAGCCGGTCAGGGCCCCGAACTGCGTCGAGGAGTTGCCCTGCTGATTTCTGCGTGCCAGATCGCCCGAGTAGCCCAGGCTCTGCGCGAACTGCGGCATCTGGTTCAGTACGTCTTCCACCGCCATGTTGGCGCGGTTGTCGAAGGCCTCGGAGCCGATCGTCACCGTCGGTGAATTGGACTCTAGGTCCTTGCGCTTGATGCGCGAGCCGGTGACTTGCACCTCCGCCAGCTCTGTGTCCTTCGCTTTGCCCTTGTCCTTGTCTTCGTCCGCCTGGCTGCTTTCTGCGGCCCGCGTAATCGTGATTGACGGAACAGCCACGATGAATCCCAGCGCGACAGCAATGGCGGAACGCACCGCCCAATGCGCCGAATCAGCGTTACTTCTAATCACTGATGCCCCCTGAGTTTGTTGTCTACTATCGCTGGACAGACCTTCGCGAACAGCGATAACGCATGGAGTATTTGACTCGCTGCTTATGGCTCGCAACACAATTGTGTTGCAATAGAGCGCAGGCTATCGGGAAATTGGTGTGATGCCGCGCACTCGATGGTGGCGTTCCCGCGCCGGACGGCAGTTCGGGGCGATGCTGGTCCAGTGCCGCAGAACCTGTCGATCCGCCGCGAATCTGCAGTAAAAGAAAAAAGAAAAAGGCGCACCGGCCTTCGCCAGTGCGCCTCCCCGGTTACCGAGGCAGGTTGGAGAGACGGACCTTACGCGTCCGTTTCCTCGCCCACCGGGCTCTCATCGGCATCCACCACCCCGCCGCCCACGTCCATGTAACCACGACGGCTGGTCTCGGTCATCTTCCTCCGGCGGTGCTCATGGGCCGCGAAGCCCGTGCCCGCCGGGATCAGCCGGCCCACGATGACGTTCTCCTTGAGGCCGCGCAGGTCGTCCTTCAGGCCGCGCACCGCGGCTTCGGTCAGCACGCGCGTGGTTTCCTGGAACGAGGCCGCCGAGATGAACGACTCGGTGGCCAGCGACGCCTTGGTGATGCCCAGCAGCACCGGCTGCAGCGTCGCCACGCCCTTGTTGTCGGACTTGGCCGCGTCGTTGATGTCCAGCGCGCGCGAACGATCCAGCTGTTCGCCGCGCAGCAGCGCGGTCTCGCCGGTGGCGAGCACCTCGGTCTTGCGCAGCATCTGCCGGATGATCACCTCGATGTGCTTGTCGTTGATCTTCACGCCCTGCAGGCGGTAGACCTCCTGGATCTCGCGCACCAGGTAGTTCGCCAGCGCCTCCACGCCCTGCAGCCGCAGGATGTCGTGCGGATTGGGTTCGCCGTCGGCGATCACCTCGCCGCGGGTCACCTGCTCGCCCTCGAACACGTTGAGCTGGCGCCACTTCGGGATCAGCTCCTCGTACTTCTCCTCGCCCTCGCCGGTGATGACCAGGCGGCGCTTGCCCTTGGTCTCCTTGCCGAAGCTGACGGTGCCGGACTTCTCCGCGAGGATGGCCTGGTCCTTGGGCTTGCGCGCCTCGAACAGGTCCGCCACGCGCGGCAGGCCGCCGGTGATGTCGCGGGTCTTGGAGGATTCCTGCGGGATGCGCGCGATGACGTCGCCCACGGAGATCTTCGCCCCGTCGCTGAGGTTGATCAGCGCGCCGGTGGGCAGCGCGTACACCGCCGGGATGTCGGTGTTGGCGAAGGTCACTTCCTTGCCCTTGGCATTCAGCAGCTTGATGGTGGGCTTGAGCTCCTTGCCGCCGCGCTGCTTGGAATCCTGCACCACGATGGAGGACAGGCCGGTGACTTCATCCACCTGGCTGGTGACGGTGAGGCCATCGACGAAGTCCTGGAACTTGATGAAGCCCGCCACCTCCGAGACCACCGGATGGGTGTGCGGGTCCCAGGTGGCCACGATCTGGCCGCCCTTCACCTTGTCGTGCTCCTTCGAGTTGATCACGGCGCCGTACGGGATCTTGTAGCGCTCGCGCTCGCGGCCGAAGGCATCCACCACGCCCAGCTCGCCCGAGCGCGACACCACCACCAGGTGGCCCTTCTCGTGCTGCACGGACTTGATGTTGTGGAAGCGCAGCGTGCCCTCGTTGCGGATC
>DATJYR010000018.1:0-2464 GCA_035499515.1 Steroidobacteraceae bacterium
CCTAGCCCGGATATTTCATCAGTAGAAGGTCGGCAGTCCCCTGCCGAAGCGCGTTGTCATTGGTGTTCTACGTCAATTTCAACAAGCAAACGAGAGGGGACTGCCAGTGCCAAAGTGTACCGGGGGAGTGATCGGCTTCAGCAAGGTGGGTCGCCGCGAGGTTCAGGCGGCGTTTGACGGCGGCGACATTACCAGCGACGGCGGCTTGGTGTTGCTGCGCGAGGTGGATCGTCAGCTCGGTCTGACCAAGGCAGCGGCTACTGCCTTCATTGACGACAGGCGCAAGGCCAGTGTTCGTCACAGCATCCGCGACATGCTGGCGCAGCGCGTCTACGGGCTGGCCTGCGGCAATGAGGACGTCACGGATCACAACAGCCTGCGCTCGGACCTGGTGCTGCAAACGGCGGTGGGCCGCGACCAGCCGCTGGCCTCGGGTGCGACGCTCAGTCGCTTGGAGACCTCGGCCACGCCCGAGCTCGCCGCGCGCCTGAACGAGGTGCTGGTGGATACCTTCATCGCCAGCCACAAGCAGCCGCCACGCGAACTGGTGCTGGACATCGATGCGACACATGTGCCGCTGCACGGTGCGCAGGAGCGGGCGCACTTCAACAGGCATTACGACAACTATTGCTACCTGCCGCTGTACGTGTTTGCCGGGCAGGACCTTCTGGCGTGCGTGCTGCGCCCCAGTGACCGCGAACCGGCCAAGGTGTTCAGCGCTGTGATCAAGCTGCTGGCGAACAAGCTGCGCAGTGCCTGGCCCAACGTGCGATTGATCGTGCGCGCCGACTCGGGCTTCTGCCGGCCCAGGGCGCTGCGCCGCTTCGATGCGTGGGGCATCCACTACATCATCGGGTTCGCCAAGAACGAAGCGCTGATCAACACGGTGGCGCTGGCGCAGTTGGCGCTGGCCGAGCGCCACCGGCGCGAGGGCGGCAAGCAGCGCTGGATTGGCGAGTTCAGCTATGCGGCGCGTAGCTGGGATTGCCAGCGACGGGTGATCGCGCGGCTGGAGCACGACGAGCGCGGCGCCAACCCGCGGTTCGTGGTCACCAGCCTGCAAGGCGACGCGCAGGCACTGTACGAGAAGCTGTACTGCGGCCGCGGCGAGGCCGAGAACCGGATCAAGGAGGCGCAGATCGACCTGTTCGGCCGGCGGGCGAGCTGCCACAAGTACGCGGCCAACCAGCTTCGGCTGCTGCTGGCGGCGCTGGCCTATACCCTCATGGTGAACCTGCGTCGCTTGGCACTGAGAGGCACCGAGCTGGAGCGCGCCTGTGCCGAGACGATCCGGCTGAAGCTGCTAAAGATCGGCGCGGCCGTGGTGCGCAACACGCGCCGTGTGCGACTGCTGCTGGCCTCCAGCCACCCGCTGAAGAACGTGTTCCTCATTGCCGCGCGAGCCCTGGCCCCCTAAACGTGCCTGAGTGCTGGCCCCGGCACATTGAAAAACAATGGGGGTAAGGGGGAACTGCGCCTTGCGCGGCACAAACATCCCCCAATCGGCATGCTCCCAGCCGGAATCAAGAGAACTGGGTGCCAGCTCCTCGCTCCGAGCGGCTTCGACCCAGCTCATGAAATATCCGGGCTAGCGCGCCGGCACCTCCGTGGCGCTGGCGCCGCGATCCAGCAGGGCGTACAGCAGGATGGCGCCGAAGGTCGCGGTGCCGATGCCGCCCAGCTTGAAGGCACCGAACGCCAGGGTGAAGTCGCCGGTGCCCAGCACCAGGGTGACGGCCGCGACGATCAGGTTCTTGTTCTGGGCGAAGTCCACCTTGTTGTCGACCCAGATCCTGGCGCCGGCGATGGCGATCAGGCCGAACACCACGATGCTCACCCCGCCCATCACCGGCAGCGGGATCGCCTGGATCACCGCGCCGAACTTGGGCGAGAAGCCCATGAGGACGGCGAAGCCGGCGGCGAACAGGAACACGGCGGTCGAATAGATCTTGGTGGCCGCCATGACGCCGATGTTCTCGGCGTAGGTCGTGACGCCGGTGCCGCCCGCCAGGCCGCTCACCACGGTGGCGACGCCGTCGCCGATGAAGGCGCGCCCCATGTACGGATCCAGGTTGCGGCCGGTCATCGCGGTCACCGCCTTGATGTGGCCCAGGTTCTCCGCCACCAGGATGATGGCGACCGGGGCGATCAGCAGCATGGCCGGGCCGGTGAACACCGGCGCGGCGAAATGCGGGGCGCCGAACCAGGCGGCGCCCGCGACGCCGGAGAAGTCGATCGGCTTGCCCAGCCCGAGGCCGTTGGTGAGGATGCCGTAGATGACGCTCGCCAGCACCAGGCCCACCAGGATCAGCAGGCGCTGCACCATGCCGCGGGTGAGCACGGCGACCAGGCCCACGCACACGAAAGTGACGGCCTGCATCCAGCTCTCGAAGTTGCTGGAGGCCATGTTCTTGATCGGCACGCCCGCGAGGTTGAGGCCGATCACGGCCACCACCGCGCCGGT
>DATJYR010000019.1:0-85334 GCA_035499515.1 Steroidobacteraceae bacterium
GCCGGCGGGCGTGGAGATGGTGATGCCTGGCGACAACATCAAGATGACGGTGGAGCTGATCGCGCCGATCGCGATGGAAGAGGGCCTGCGCTTTGCGATCCGCGAGGGCGGCCGCACGGTGGGCGCGGGCGTGGTGTCGAAGATTCTCAAGTAAGGTAGAAAGATCATGGCGAACCAGAACATCCGTATCCGCCTCAAGGCCTTCGATCACCGGCTGATCGACAGCTCGGCCCGCGAGATCGTGGACACCGCCCGCCGCACCGGCGCGACGGTCAAGGGCCCCGTGCCGCTGCCGACCAAGATGGAGCGCTTCACGATGCTGGTCTCGCCGCACTCCGACAAGGACGCGCGCGACCAGTTCGAGCTTCGCACCCACAAGCGGCTGATGGACATCCTGAACCCCACCGACAAGACCGTGGATGCCCTGATGCGCCTGGAATTGCCGGCCGGCGTCGACGTCCAGATCAAGTTGAACTGACCGCGAGGCATGGCCGGGCTTGCCGCCCGGCCGCCCTGTCTGCGGGCGCGGATCGCCGCCCGGGCGATGCGCGACTCTCCCGGAAGAGGGGTGCTCGCCGGGCAGCCGATCAGCCAGACTTGGTGCACGGCCCGGAAATTCCGCCGGACGCTTGCCCAAGGATACCCGCCCCATGCTGTTCGACCCGTTCTCCGCCCGCACGCTCGAGCTGTCCAATCGCCTCGTGATGTCGCCCATGACGCGCTCGCGCGCGACGCCCGGGCATACGCCCACTCCGTTGATGGCGACGTACTACGCTCAGCGCGCGGGTGCCGGCCTCATCATCACCGAAGGCACCTCGCCCAGTCCCAACGGGCTCGGTTACGCGCGCATTCCGGGCCTGTACGACGCTGAACAGGCGCAGGCCTGGAAAGCCGTGACGGCCGCGGTGCATGCGCGCGGCGGCAGGATCTTCGTGCAGCTCATGCACACCGGTCGCGTGTCGCATGCCGCGAACCTGCCGGCGGGCGCCGAGGTGCTGGGGCCCACCGCCGCCGCCTGCCCCGGCGAGATGTACACCGATGCGCTCGGCATGCAGCCCCACAGCCCGCCGCGCGCGATGGACGAGGCGGATATCGCGCAGGCGATCGGCGAGCACGCCAGGGCGGCGCGGCTGGCTGTGGACGCCGGCTTCGACGGCGTCGAGCTGCACGGCGCGAATGGCTACCTGATCGAGCAGTTCCTCAATCCGCTGGTCAACACTCGCACCGATGCCTGGGGCGGCAGCATCGCCGCGCGCAACCGTTTTGCGCTTGAAACGGCGCGCGCCACCATCGCCGCGATCGGGGCCGATCGTGTCGGCATCCGCCTGTCACCGTACGGCGTGTTCAACGGCACCGGCGCTTTCCCGGAGGTCGAGGCGCAGTACCTGGCGCTGGCGCAGGGGCTGTCGGAGGCGGGCGCGCTGTACCTGCACCTCGTCGATCACTCGGCGATGGGCGCGCCGCCCGTGCCACCGGCGTTCAAGCTGCAGCTGCGCAGCGCCTTCAAGGGCGTGTTCATCCTGTCCGGCGGATTCGACCGGGATACCGCTGAGCAGGCGTTGCGGGACGGCAGGGGCGACCTGGTCGCCTTCGGACGGCCGTTTCTCGCCAATCCGGACCTCCTCGGCCGCATGCAGCGGGGTGAAGCGCTCAATACCCCTGACATGTCGACCTTCTACACCCCGGGGCCCAAGGGCTATACGGATTACCCGTGAAAAAGCCTTCGTGAAGAACTTGCCCGCCGTGATTTAGTCGTTATAATCGGCGGCCCGCCAGGCAGGCTTCCGAAAGAACGGTCTGGCGTGGCAACGCAACAAAACGCCCAAACGCATCGATTTTGGCGGCTTGAGGCGGAATTCGGGCGAGGTTGGCGCTGGGCGCCAAGACCACTCGAGAGCAGTGCCCCCACCCGGGCGGCGCCCATCTCCCAGTGTTCTTTTGCAGCAGCTTTTTTGAAGGTCCGCACCAATCGCAGTGCGGGCTGAACGAGAGGAATCGACATGGCTATTGGCTTGGTCGGCCGCAAGTGCGGCATGACACGCGTCTTCACGGAGGCTGGCGAATCCGTGCCCGTCACCGTGGTCGAGGTGCTCCCCAACCGGGTCACCCAGCTCAAGACCCAGGACAGCGACGGCTATCGCGCCGTGCAGGTCACCTACGGCACGCGCCGCCCGCAGCTGCTGAACAAGGCTGCCACCGGCCACCTGGCCAAGGCCAGCGTCGCTGCCGGCCGCGGCCTGCTGGAATTCCGCGTCAGCGGCGATGAGGACAAGGACCTCAAGCCCGGCAGCGAACTCAAGGTGGACCTGTTCACCGCCGGCCAAGTGGTGGACGTCACGGGCGTCACCATCGGCAAGGGCTACGCGGGCGTGGTCAAGCGCCACGGCTTCGCCGGCGGCTATGCCTCGCACGGTCACTCGGTGTCCGAGCGCGTCCCCGGCTCCATCGGCCAGCGCCAGACGCCGGGCCGCGTGTTCCCCGGCAAGCGCATGTCCGGCCGCATGGGCGCAGACAAGGTCACCACCGAGAACCTGAAGATCGTGCGCGTCGACGCCGAGCGCAACCTGCTGCTGATCCGCGGCGCCGTGCCGGGCGCCGAAGGCGGCCGCGTCATCGTGCGCCCGGGCGTGAAGGCCGCGCGCCTCGCACGCCGCAAGATGGTCGTGCCGAACAAGGTCGCGGCCCCGGCCGCCAAAGCCCCTGCCAAGAAGTAAGCCACCATGAAGCTCAAAGTTGCCAATGGCGGCGCCGAACTGACCGTGTCCGACAGCACCTTCGGCCACGAATACAACCAGGCGCTGGTGTTCCAGGTCGTCAATGCGTACCGCGCCGCGGGCCGCATGGGCACCAAGGCCCAGAAGACCCGCGCCGAAGTCCGCGGCGGCGGCCGCAAGCCCTGGAACCAGAAGGGCACGGGTTCGGCCCGCGCCGGTTCGATCAGAAGCCCGATCTGGGTCGGTGGCGGTCGCACCTTCGCGGCCGCGCCGCGCGATTTCACGCAGAAGGTGAACCGCAAGATGTATCGCGGCGCGATCCGCTCGATGCTCTCCGAGCTGATCCGCCAGGAACGCCTGGTGGTGCTGCCGGAAATCAGCGTCGCGGCGCCGAAGACCAGGATGCTGCTCGAGCAGCTCAAGCCGTTCGGCACCCAGAACGCGCTGATCATCGTCGAGGCGCTGGACGACAAGCTGTTCCTGGCCTCGCGCAACCTGCCGTACGTGCAGGTGCTGCCGGTGACGGCCGTGGACCCGGTGAGCCTGGCGCGCCACGACAAGGTGTTGGTGACCGTCGCGGCGGTCAAGCTGCTTGAGGAGCGCCTGCAATGAGCGAACGACTGATGACCGTGCTGGTGTCCCCGCACGTCACCGAGAAGACTTCCAGCGCCATGCAGCTGCACAACCAGTACGTGTTCCGCGTGCGCCGCACCGCCACGCGCGTCGACGTCAAGCAAGCCGTGGAGCTGATGTTCGGCGTCACGGTGCAGGGCGTGCAGGTGCTGAACGAGCCCGGCAAGGAGCGCCGCTTCGGCCGCCTGATGGGCCGCACCCAGGACTGGAAGAAGGCCTACGTGCGCCTCGCCGCTGGCCAGACCATCGACTTCGAAGCCCAAGGCCAGAAGGCTTAAACCATGGCACTGATCAAACTCAAACCGACCTCTCCGGGTGCGCGCTTCGTGGTGCGTGTCAGCCGTGCGCACCTGTACAAGGGTGGGCCGTACGAGCCGCTGACCGCCAACCAGAACAAGACCGGCGCCCGCAACCACTCCGGCCGCATCACCACCCGCCACATCGGCGGCGGCTCGCGCCAGAAGTACCGCATCATCGACTTCCGTCGCGACAAGGACGGCATTCCGGGCGTGGTCGAGCGCGTGGAATACGATCCGAACCGCACCGCGCACATCGCGCTGCTGCGTTACGCCGACGGCGAGCGCCGCTACATCCTCGCGCCCAAGGGGCTGAAGGAAGGCGATGACGTGCGTTCGGGTTCGGATGCCCCGATCAAGGCCGGCACCGCGATGTCGCTGCGGCACATCCCGGTCGGCTCGACCATCCACAACATCGAGCTCAAGCCCGGCCGTGGCGGCCAGCTGGCGCGCAGCGCCGGCGGCTCGGCGATGTTCACCTCGCGTGAAGGCACGTACGCCTACCTGCGCCTGAAGTCGGGCGAGACCCGCAAGGTGCACGTCGACTGCCGCGCCACCATCGGCGAGCTGTCGAATGACGAGCACAACCTGCGCAAGTACGGCAAGGCCGGCGCGCTGCGCTGGGTGGGCGTGCGTCCGACGGTGCGCGGCGTGGCGATGAACCCGGTGGATCACCCGCACGGTGGTGGTGAGGGCAAGCCCGGCCAGGGCAACCCGCATCCCGTCTCGCCCTGGGGCCTGCAGACCAAGGGCAAGAAGACGCGCCGCAACAAGCGCACCAGCAACATGATCGTGCAGCGGAGGAAGTAAGCCGTGCCTCGTTCACTCAAGAAAGGACCGTTCGTCGACCTGCACCTGCTGAAGAAGGTGCAGACCGCGTCGAGCAAGAACGATCGCCGCCCGATCAAGACCTGGTCGCGCCGTTCGATGGTCATCCCCGAAATGGTGGGACTGACGCTGGCCGTGCACAACGGCAAGCAGCACGTGCCGGTGCTGGTGTCCGAGAACATGGTCGGCCACAAGCTGGGCGAGTTCTCGCCGACCCGCGTGTTCAAGGGACACGGCGGCGACAAGAAAGTGGCCGCGGGAGCCTGATGATGCAGACCAAAGCAATCCTGCGCTACGCGCGCATCTCGCCGCAGAAGTGTCGGCTGGTGGCCGACGCGGTGCGCGGCCGGCCGGTGGGCAACGCCCTGTCGGTGCTGAAGTTCATGCCGAAGAAGGGCGCTGGCCTGGTGCTCAAGGTGCTCGAGTCGGCGATCGCCAATGCCGAGCACAACCAGGGCGCCGACGTCGACGCGCTGAAGGTGTCGCGCATCGAAGTGGACGAGGCCCCGGTGCTCAAGCGCTTCGCCGCCCGCGCCAAGGGCCGCGGCGCGCGCATCGTCAAGCGCAACTCCCACATCATGGTTCAGGTCAGCGACGGGAAGAAGGACTAAACGATGGGCCAGAAGGTCAATCCGCTGGGTATACGTCTTGGCATCACCCGCGACTGGGCGTCCAAGTGGTATGCCACCAAGAAGCAGTTCCCGGTGCTGGTGTACACCGATTTCCGCGTGCGCGAATTCCTCAAGAAGAAGCTCGCCGAAGCCTCGGTGAGCCGCGTGCTGATCGAGCGCGCCGCCAAGAAGGTCAGCATCACGATCCAGACCGCGCGTCCGGGCATCGTGATCGGCAAGAAGGGCGAGGACATCGAGAAGCTGCGCGCCGAGACGGCCAAGCTCCTCGGCCTGCCGATCAACGACGTGCGCCTGAACATCGCCGAGATCCGCAAGCCCGAGCTGGACTCCATGCTGGTGGCCGAAGGCATCGCGCAGCAGATCGAGAAGCGCGTGATGTTCCGCCGCGCCATGAAGCGTGCCGTGATGGGCACCATGCGCAGTGGCGCGCTGGGCATCAAGGTGCGCCTGTCGGGCCGCCTCAACGGCGCCGAGATCGCGCGTACCGAGTGGGTGCGCGAAGGCCGCATTCCGCTGCACACCTTCCGCGCCGACATCGACTACGGGCTGGCGGAGGCGCGCACCACCTACGGTGTGATCGGCGTGAAGGTCTGGATTTTCAAGGGTGAAGTGTTCGACCAGCAGCAGCTGGAGCGCAGCGCCGAGCCGGCCGCCGAGGGCGCCGCGCCCGCCGCGGCTGCGCCGGTGGCGAGCGCCCCGCCCGCTGCCGAGGCGAGCACCTGAAGGTCAATGAGTCATGCAGCAACCTAAACGCACCAAATTCCGCAAGCAGTTCAAGGGCAACAACTTCGGTCTTGCCACGCGCGGCAACACCGTGGCCTTTGGCGACTTCGGCCTGAAGGCCACCGAGCGTGCCCGCATGACGGCGCGCGAGATCGAGGCTGCGCGTCGCGCCATGGCCCGTCACGTCAAGCGCGGCGGCCAGATCTGGATCCGCGTGTTCCCCGACGTGCCGATCACCCAGAAGCCGCTCGAAGTGCGCATGGGGTCGGGCAAGGGCAACGTCGAGTACTGGGTCGCCAAGGTGAAGCCGGGCAAGGTCCTGTTCGAGATGGAAGGCGTGACCGAGACCGAAGCGCGTGAAGCGTTCCGCCTGGCCGGCGCCAAGCTGTCCGTGGCCACCACATTCGTCAAGCGGCAGGTGCGCTAATGAATCTCGAGGAAATGCGCAAGAAGGCGCCGGCCGAACTCAAGGCCGAGCTGCTCAAGCTCCGCAAGGAGCAGTTCGCGCTGCGGCTGCAGCGCGCCACTGGCCAGGCCATCAAGCCGGACCAGTTCGGCAAGGTGCGCCGGAACATCGCGCGGCTCAAGACCGTGCAGCGGCAGGCGGAGCTCGGCGTGACCCGGCCCGCGGCCCGGCCGGAGGCCCAGCCTGCGGCTGAAGCGGCGCCCAAGGCGAAAGCCGCCAGGGCGACCAAGGCGAAGCCGGCCAGGCAGCCGGCCGCGAAGCAGCAGG
Organism: Steroidobacteraceae bacterium; assembly: GCA_035499515.1. Taxonomy (GTDB): domain Bacteria; phylum Pseudomonadota; class Gammaproteobacteria; order Steroidobacterales; family Steroidobacteraceae; genus FEN-1191. Next base: position 6,560 of record DATJYR010000019.1, read on the forward strand.
CGGGCAAGGCCGCCGGAGAGAAGGCATGAGTGACGAACAGGTGAAGAGCGAGGCGGGCGCCGCCGGCGTGCGTACGCTGACCGGCCGCGTGGTCAGCAACAAGATGGACAAGACCATCGCGGTCTCGATCGAGCGCCTGGTGCGCCACGAGACCTATGGCAAGTACATCCGCCGCACCACCAAGCTGCTGGCGCATGACGAGAAGAACGAGGCGCGGGAGGGCGACCTGGTCGCCATCCGTCCGTCGCGTCCGCTGTCGCGCCGCAAGTCCTGGGCGCTGCACGCCATCGTCGAGAAGGCGGTGCAGTCATGATCCAGATGCGGACGCTGCTCAACGCCGCCGACAACAGCGGTGCCAAGACGCTGATGTGCATCAAGGTGCTGGGTGGTTCGCGCCGTCGCTACGCGACCGTGGGCGATGTCATCAAGGTCAGCATCAAGGATGCGATCCCGCGCGGCAAGGTGAAGAAGGGCGAGGTGTACGACGCGGTCGTGGTGCGCACCCGCCGTGGCGTGCGCCGTTCGGATGGCTCGCTGATCAAGTTCGACGGCAACGCCGCCGTGCTGCTGACCAACAAGCTCGAGCCGATCGGCACCCGCATCTTCGGGCCCGTGACGCGCGAGCTGCGCAACGTGCAGTTCATGAAGATCATTTCGCTCGCGCCCGAAGTGCTCTGAGCGAGGACGGAACGCAAATGGAAAAGATCAAGAAGGGCGATCAGGTGGTGGTGCTGTCGGGCCGCGACAAGGGCCGGCGCGGCGCCGTGCTGCGCGTGTTCGCCGACGCGACCGTGCTGGTCGAGAACATCAACAAGGTCAAGCGCCACACCAAGCCGAATCCGCAGGCCAACGTGCAGGGCGGCATCATCGAGAAGGAAATGCCGCTGGCCGCGTCCAAGGTCGGCATCTGGAATCCCGGCTCGAAGAAGGCCGACCGGGTCGGCATCAAGCAGCTGGCCGACGGGAAGAAGGTGCGCTTCTTCAAGTCGAACGGCGAAGTCATCGACGTCTGAGGCAGATATGGCAGCAAGGTTGAAACAGGTCTATCTGGAGAAAGTGGTCCCGAAGCTCAAGGCGGAGCTGGGCCTCGGCAATCCGATGGAAGTGCCGCGCATCACCAAGATCACGGTGAACATGGGCGTGGGCGAGGCCGTGGCCGACCGCAAGGTGGTCGATGCCGCCGCCGCCGACCTCACCAAGATCACCGGCCAGAAGCCGCTGATGTGCAAGTCGCGCAAGGCGGTGGCGTCGTTCAAGCTGCGCGAAGGCCTGGTGATCGGCTGCAAGGTCACGCTGCGCGGCGAACGCATGTACGAATTCCTCGACCGCCTGATCACGGTGGCGATGCCGCGCATCCGCGACTTCCGCGGCGTGTCGGCGCGCGCCTTCGACGGCCGCGGCAACTACAGCCTGGGCGTCAAGGAACAGATCATCTTCCCGGAAATCCAGTACGACCAGATCGACCAGCTGCGCGGCATGGACATCACGATCACCACCACCGCGCGCGACAACAAGCAGGGCCGCGCCCTGCTGGAAGCCTTCAGCTTCCCGTTCCGCAAATAAGGATTACGGTATGGCCAAGACCAACATGATCATGCGTGAGAAGCACCGCCAGGCGATCGCGAAGAAGTACGCGGCCAAGCGCGCGGCGCTCAAGGAGCTGATCCGCAACCCGAAGACGGGCGCGGAAGAGCGCGCCAGCGCGCAGGCGAGCCTGCAGTCGCTGCCGCGCGATGCCAGCCCGACGCGCCAGCGCAACCGTTGTGCGATCACCGGCCGCTCGCGCGGCGTGTACCGCAAGTTCGGCCTGGCGCGCACCAAGATCCGCGAAGTGGCCAACCGTGGCGAGATTCCCGGGCTGGCCAAGGCGAGCTGGTAGGAGCCTACAGAATGAGCATGACAGATCCCGTCGCCGACCTGCTGACGCGCATCCGCAACGGCCAGTCCGCGGGCAAGAGCAGCGTCTCGATGAACGCCTCGAAGCTGAAGGCCGCCATCGTCAAGGTGCTGAAGGACGAAGGTTACATCGCCGATTTCAACGTCGCGGCCGACGCCGGCAAGCCGACGCTGACGGTGGACCTCAAGTATTACGAAGGCCGTCCGGTCATCGATCGCCTGGAGCGCGTCAGCCGACCCGGCCTGCGCGTGTATCGCGGCAAGGAAGAGCTGCCGAAGATCCTGGGCGGCATGGGCACGGTGATCGTCTCCACGCCGCGCGGCGTGATGACGGACAAGGCAGCGCGCGCCATCGGCCAGGGCGGTGAAGTCCTGTGCGTGGTCGCCTGAGCGGGAGCCAGATATGTCGCGAGTAGCAAAACGGATCATCGACCTGCCGGCCGGCGTCACCATCACGGTGGCTGGCGAAGCGGTGACGGTGAAGGGCGCCAAAGGCAGCCTGTCGCTGCCGCTGGGCGCGGGCATCAAGGTGGTGCAGGAAGCCAAGACGCTGCAGGTGCAGTTCGCCGACGGCGACGACGCCACGCGCGTGCGCGCCGGCTCGACCCGCGCGCACCTGGCCAACATGGTGAACGGCGTGACCAAGGGCTACGAGCGCAAGCTCGAGCTGGTCGGCGTCGGTTTCCGCGCCGCCGTGCAGGGCAAGGCGCTGAACCTGTCGCTGGGTTTTTCGCATCCGGTGGCGTTCGACATCCCGGAAGGCATCAGCATCGAGACCCCGAGCCAGACCGAAATCCTCATCAAGGGCATCGATCGCCAGAAAGTGGGCCAGATCGCCGCCGAGATCCGTGGCATCCGCCCGCCCGAGCCGTACAAGGGCAAGGGCGTGCGCTATTCGGATGAGACGATCTCCCTGAAGGAAGGGAAGAAGAAGTAATGGACATCAGCAAGAAAGACCGCCGCCTGCGCCGCGCCATCAAGACCCGCGCCCGCATCCGCGAGCTGGGCCTCGCGCGCCTGACCATCCATCGCACCCCGCGCCACATCTACGCGCAGGTGTTCGATGCCCAGGGCGCGCATGTGCTGGCCACCGCCTCGACGGTGCAGGAAGACCTGGTCAAGGGCCTGAAGGCCACCGGCAACGTCGAGGCCGCCAAGGTGGTGGGCCGCTCGATCGCCGAGCGCGCCAAGGCTGCCGGCGTGACGAAGGTCGCCTTCGATCGCGCGGGTTTCCAGTACCACGGCCGCGTGAAGGCGCTGGCGGACGCGGCTCGCGAAGCCGGACTCGAGTTCTAAGGGACACTTATGGCACGCATTGAAAAGAATCAGTCCGCCGACGAATTCGTCGAGAAGCTCGTCGCCGTCAACCGCACCGCGAAAGTGGTCAAGGGCGGCCGCCAGTTCGGCTTCACCGCGCTGACCGTGGTGGGCGATGGCGCCGGCCGCGTCGGCTTCGGGTTCGGCAAGGCACGCGAAGTGCCGGTGGCGATCTCCAAGGCCATGGCGCAGGCCCGCAAGAGCCTGGTGAACGTCAGCCTGCGCAACGACACGCTGCACTACGCGGTGCGCGGCGACCATGGCGCGACGCGCGTGTTCATGCTGCCGGCCTCGGAAGGTACCGGCGTCATCGCGGGTGGCGGCATGCGCGCGGTGCTCGAGTGCGCCGGCGTGCGCAACGTGCTGGCCAAGAGCTACGGTTCGCGCAATCCGATCAACGTGGTGCGCGCCACCGTCAAGGCGCTGGCCAGCATCCGCTCGCCGGAAGACATCGCGGCCAAGCGCGGCAAGAACCTCGAAGACATCCTCGGGTAATCATCATGGCCACTGCCAAGAAACTGACGACACAACTGAAGGTCAAGCTGGTGCGCAGCGTCTACGGACAGCTCAAGAGCAACGCGGCCTCGGTGCGTGGCCTCGGCCTGCGCCGGCTGAACCAGAGCGTGACGGTGGCCGACACCGCGGAAAACCGCGGCATGATCAATGCCGCGCGCCACATGCTGAAAGTGGAGCAGATCTGATGCGCCTGAACACGATCAATCCCGTCGCCGGCTCGCGCAAGCCGAGGCTGCGCGTCGGACGCGGCGCCTCCGCCGGCCAGGGCAAGACCTGCGGCCGCGGCGTCAAGGGCCAGCGCGCGCGCAAGGGCGGCTACCACAAGGTCGGCTTCGAAGGCGGCCAGATGCCGCTGCAGCGTCGCATGCCAAAGGTGGGTTTCCGTTCGGCCATCAAGGCCACGCGCGCCGAGATCCGCCTGCACGAGCTGGCGCTGGTCGACGCGGCGGTGGTGGACCTGGCGGCGCTCAAGCGCGCCAACCTGATCCCTGCCCACAGCGAGCAGGCCAAGGTGGTGCTGTCCGGTGAACTCAGGAAGGCCGTGAAGCTCAAGGGCATCGGCGCCACCAAGGGCGCGAAGGCCGCGATCGAAGCGGCTGGCGGCAGCCTCGAAGCCTGAAGCAGCAAACCATGGCCAACGTCCCCGGCAACCAGGTCAACGCGCCGTCCCAGGGCAGCATGGGCGAGATCCCCTCGCGCATCCTGTTCCTGATCGGCTGCCTGATCGTGTACCGCATCGGTACCTTCATCCCGGTGCCGGGGATCAATCCCGCGGCGGTGGCGCGCTATTTCAACGACCAGTCCAATGGCATCCTGGGCATGGTCAACATGTTCTCCGGCGGCGCGCTGCAGCGCCTGTCGATCTTCGCCATGGGCGTGATGCCCTACATCTCGGCGTCGATCATCATCCAGATGCTGGGCATGATCGTTCCCTCGCTGATGGAACTGCGCAAGGAGGGCGAGGCCGGCCGGCGCAAGACCACCCAGATGACGCGCTACGCCACGGTGGGCCTGGCGCTGTTCCAGTCGTTCGGCGCGGCGGTGGCCCTCAGCAGCGGCGGCATGGTCAGCAGCAGCGTCACCTACTTCCAGTGGATCTTCATCGCCACGGTCACGATGACCACGGGCACCATGTTCCTGATGTGGCTCGGCGAGCAGATCACCGAGCGCGGCATCGGCAACGGCATCTCGATGATCATCCTGTCGGGCATCGTGGCCGGCCTGCCGCGCGCCATCGGCAGCACGGTCGAGTCGGTCAGCAACGGCTCGATGAACAACCTGTTCGCCATCGTCCTGCTGGCGCTGGTGATCTGCGTGACGGCGGCCTGCGTGTTCGTCGAGATGGCCCAGCGCCGCATCGCGGTGCACTACGCCAAGCGCCAGGTGGGCCGCAAGATGTACGCCGGACAGAGCAGCCACCTGCCGTTCAAGCTCAACATGTCGGGCGTGATTCCGCCGATCTTCGCTTCGAGCCTGCTGCTGTTCCCGGCCACGATCGCGAGCTTCTTCGGCTCCGCCACCAACTCGAAGTTCGGCGTGTTCCTGCAGAACGTCGCCGCCTCGCTGGGTTATGGCCAGCCGCTGCACCTGGTGCTGTACGCCGCGCTGATCCTGGGCTTCGCGTTCTTCTACACCGCGCTGGTGTTCAATGCGCGCGAGACCGCCGACAACCTCAAGAAGTCCGGCGCGTTCATCCCGGGCATCCGCCCCGGGCAGCAGACCGGCGAGTACATCGACAAGGTGCTGTCGCGCCTGACGCTGTGGGGCGCGCTGTACATCATGGCGGTGTGCCTGCTGCCCGAGATCCTGATTTCCTCGCAGGGCGTGCCGTTCCAGTTCGGTGGCACCTCCCTGCTGATCGTGGTGGTGGTGGTCATCGACTTCATGGCGCAGCTGCGTGCGCACATGATGTCCAGCCACTATCCCGGTCTGATGAAGAAGGCGAACCTGCTGGGTGGCGGGCGCAGCGGCGCCGGCTCCAGCGGTTCTTAACGGTCGATTGCAGGTAACAGAGATGAAAGTACGTCCCTCAGTGAAGAAGATCTGCAAGAACTGCAAGATCGTGCGCCGTCGCGGCATCGTCTACGTCATCTGCTCGTCGGATGCGCGCCACAAGCAGCGTCAGGGTTGAGACCAGAGGTCCAAGGAAACACATATGGCACGTATCGCGGGCATCAACATTCCGATGAACAAGCATGTGAGCATCGGCCTGACCCACATCTTCGGCATCGGCCGCACGCGGTCGCTGGAAATCCTGGCGGCCGCCAACGTCGCGGGCACCACCAAGGTCAAGGACCTGACCGAGGCGGAGGTCACCGCGATCCGCTCGCAGATCGCGAAGTTCGCGGTCGAAGGCGACCTGCGCCGCGAAGTCTCGATGAACATCAAGCGCCTGATGGACCTGGGCACCTGGCGCGGCCTGCGGCATCGCAAGGGACTGCCGGTCCGCGGCGCGCGCACCCGCACCAACGCCCGCACCCGCAAGGGGCCGCGCAAGCAGGCCGTGAAGCTCAACGCACCGCCGGGCAAGGCTTGATTTGCCGGCCGCTAGCCCCCATTTGAACGCACAGGACAGACATGGCTGATCAGAAACCGCAAGCTAACAACCCTGCCTCGGCTGCCGCCGCGGCCGCGAAGAAGCCCAAGAAAGCCCGCAAGAATGTGCTCGACGCGATCGCGCACGTGCATGCATCGTTCAACAACACGATCATCACCATCACCGATCGCCAGGGCAACACGCTGTCGTGGGCCACGTCGGGCGGCTGCGGCTTCCGCGGCTCGCGCAAGAGCACGCCGTTCGCCGCGCAGGTCGCGGCCGAAAAGGCCGGCGTCGCGGCGCAGGAACACGGCGTGAAGAACGTCGAGGTGCGGGTCGGCGGGCCGGGCCCGGGACGCGAGTCAGCGGTGCGGGCGCTGAACACCTGCGGCTTGAAGATCACCAGCATCGAGGATGTCACGCCGATTCCGCACAACGGCTGCCGTCCGCCCAAGAAGCGTCGCGTCTGACTAGCTGAGGATATAGATCAATGGCACGTTACATCGGTCCCAAGTGCAAGCTCGCGCGTCGCGAGGGCACGGATCTGTTCCTGAAGAGCGCTGCGAAGTCGATCGAGAGCAAGTGCAAGTTCCAGGTGCCGCCAGGCGGCATCAAGGGTGAACGCCGCACGCGCCTGTCCGACTACGGCCTGCAGCTGCGCGAGAAGCAGAAGCTGCGCCGCATGTACGGCGTGCTCGAGCGCCAGTTCCGCAACTACTACCACGAGTCGGCGCGCCGCATCGGCGCCACCGGCGAGTCGCTGCTGAAAATGCTCGAATCGCGGCTGGACAACGTGGTGTACCGCATGGGTTTCGCCGTGACGCGCTCGGAAGCGCGCCAGCTGGTGAGCCACAAGTCGATCGAGGTGAACGGCAAGCCGGTCACCATCGCCTCCTACCAGGTCAAGGCCGGCGACGTGGTGCAGGTGCGCGAGAAGTCGCGCAAGCAGCTGCGCATCCAGAGTTCGCTGGCCGCTGCCGCCCAGGTGGGTTTCCCGGACTGGGTGGAAGTGACCGAGAAGGACATGAAGGGCGTGTTCAAGGCGGTGCCGGCGCGGGATGAGATCCTGCCCGACATCAACGAGAACCTCGTCGTCGAACTGTATTCGAAGTAAGGATGGTGACCATGCAAGCTTCTGTCACTGAGTTTCTCAAGCCCCGCGTCGTCAAGGTGCAGCCCGTGGCTCCGCGCCAGGCGCGCGTGGTCATCGAACCGTTCGAGCGCGGCTTCGGCCACACGCTGGGCAACGCCCTGCGCCGCGTGCTGCTGTCCTCCATGCCTGGCGCCGCGATCACCGAAGTGGAGATCGAGGGTGTGCTGCACGAGTACACCAGCATCGAAGGCGTGCAGGAAGACGTCGTGGACGTGCTGCTGAACCTCAAGCAGGTGGCGCTGCGCATGCACGCGCGCAACAGCGCCGAGCTGCGTCTGCACAAGAAGGGCCCGGGCCCGGTCACGGCCGGCGACATCCAGACCGACCATGACGTCGAAGTCGTGAACCCGGAGCTGGTGATCGCGAACCTGACCAAGGCCGGCGAGCTCAACATGACGCTCAAGATCGAGCGCGGCCGCGGCTACCGCCCGGCGGCGCAGCGCCTGGCGTTCGAGGAGCAGACCCGCCCGATCGGCCGGCTGCTGCTGGATGCCACCTTCAGCCCGGTGCGCCGCGTGACCTATGCGGTGGAAGCGGCGCGCGTCGAACAGCGCACCGACCTCGACAAGCTGATCATCGACATCGAGACCAACGGCACGATCGAGGCCGAAGAAGCCATTCGCCGCGCCGGTTCGATCCTCAAGGACCAGTTGTCGGTGTTCGTCGACCTGCAGGGCGAGGATGAAGCGATCGCCAAGGTCACCGAGATGCAGTTCGACCCGATCCTGCTGCGCCCCGTGGACGAGCTCGAGCTCACGGTGCGCAGCGCCAACTGCCTCAAGGCCGAGAACATCCACTACATCGGCGACCTGGTGCAGCGCACGGAAGTGGAGCTGCTGCGCACTCCGAACCTCGGCAAGAAGTCGCTGACCGAGATCAAGGAAGTGCTGCAGAGCCACGGCCTGATGCTGGGCATGCGCCTCGACGGCTGGCCGCCGGCCGGCCTGCGCCACGACGAAGACAACGGCCTAATCTGAGAGACAACCATGCGTCACAAGCTTTCAGGGCGTCAGCTCTCGCGCAACGCCTCGCATCGCCACGCGATGTTGCGCAACATGGCGGGTTCGCTGCTGCGTCACGAAACCATCCAGACCACCTTGCCCAAGGCCAAGGAGCTGCGGCGCGTGGTCGAGCCGCTGATCACGCTGGCCAAGACCGATTCCGAGGCGCGCCGGCGCACGGCGTTCGCGCGCCTGCGTGACGAGGCGGTGGTGACCAAGCTGTTCGGCGACCTGGGACCGCGCTTCAAGGCGCGCGCCGGTGGCTACACGCGCATCCTGCGCATGGTGCCGCGCGCGGGTGACAACGCCCCGATGGCGCTGATGCAGCTGGTGGAAGGCGCCACCGCAACCGCCGCGGGCGATGCGCCGGCGCCGGGCAAGGGCAGGGCCAGGGCCAAGTCGGCCGCCAGGAAGAACGCCAAACCGGATGGAACCGAAGCGGCGGCGGCACCGAAGCGCAGCGCCAGGAAGAAAGCCGCAGCGGCCTGAACGCCGTCCGCGGCCAGCAACGACCATAATCAAAACAAGGAGTAACTCATGAGCATCGGTTCCGAGTTCAAAGAGTTCGCCATGAAAGGCAACGTGGTCGATCTGGCCATCGGCGTGATCATCGGCGCTGCGTTCGGCAAGATCGTGTCCTCGCTGGTGGCCGACGTGATCACCCCGTTCCTCGGCAAGTGGATCGGTGGCGTCAATTTCTCCGACCTGGTGGCGACCATCGGCTCCGATCCCACCGGCAAGCCGGTGGTGATCAAGTACGGCTCGTTCCTGCAGACCATTTTCGACTTCCTGATCATCGCGATCGTGCTGTTCATGGCCATCAAGGCCATCAACAAGCTCAAGCAGCCCGCTCCGGTCGTGGCCGCCGCGCCGCCGCCGCCGCCGCGCGAGGAAGTGCTGCTGACCGAAATCCGCGATCTGCTGGCCAAACGCTGAATTCGGGGTCGAAACGCGCTCCGGCCTGTCCTACAAGGGTTTGAATTATGGCTAAGACGCTATAGAATCCTTGGCCGCGATCAATGTTGGGAATCGCGTCACAAACGTTTGTCCGATTTTCTGTCCTTTCCAATCATTCTGGGGATTCATCGATGAATACAAAGCTCCTCCTGAGCACCTTCGCCACCGCGCTGGTTCTCACCGCCTGCAGCAGCTCGGAAACCGCCGCTCCGGCCGCCGCGCCCGAAGCTTCGGCTCCCGCTGCCGACGCCACTCCCGCCGCTGCGCCGGCTGATTCGACGGCTGCCCCGGCTGAGGCCGCTCCGGCGACTTCCGCCCCGGCTCCGGCGAACTAAGACCCCGCAGGTCTCGTTCGTCTGACAGGAAACCCGCGCGGATCTGCTTGATCGCGCGGGTTTTCTTGTCTGGGGTCCGCGTCCAGCCATGAATGTCAGCGTCCGCGACGCGCGCTCGATGCCGGGCGACAGGCGCTGGCTGGAGGGCGCGTACGGCGACTACCTGTCGGATCTCGCCCCCCTCAATACCGGGTTGTTTCCGGTCCTCCCTGAATTGGGCCATCGTGGCCCCGATCTGCTCGACAGCTGGTTTGCCGATTCCAGCGCCCACGTCCTGATCCTGGTTTATGGCGAGACGCCCGTGGGCTTCGCCATGGTGCGTCACCGCAGGCCCGTGCCCGGGCAGGCGCCTGTGGACTACTCCATGGCGGAGTTCTTCATCGCCCGCAGCTGGCGGCGCCGCGGCATCGGCCAGCAGGCGGTGCGGCTGATCCTGGACCGCTTCGCGGGTCGCTGGGAGATCCTCGAATACCTGCGCAATCCGGGTGCCGTGAATTTCTGGCGGCGCACCCTCAGCCAGTACGCCGGCCGCACCTATCGCGAGACGGTGCTCAACGGTGAGGTCCGGCAGTACTTCGAGAGCGGGCCCAAACGGCCCTCCTGAGGCACTGGCCCACCACGGCAGCCAGGTGGGGCTTGCGCCGCCCCCAGCCGCCGCCGCTCAGCGGGCGGCCGTCTTCGCGGCCCCGCGCGCCAGCAGCGGCCTGAGGTACCTGCCCGTCAGCGACGCCGGTTCCGCCGCGATCTGCTCCGGCGTGCCCGCGGCCACCAGGCGGCCGCCTTTTTCGCCGCCCTCCGGGCCCAGGTCGATGACCCAGTCGGCGCACTTGATGACGTCGAGGTTGTGCTCGATCACCACGATGGTGTTGCCCGCGTCGCGCAGCTGCTGCAGCACCTTCAGCAGCTGCGCGGTGTCATGGAAGTGCAGGCCGGTGGTGGGCTCGTCGAGGATGTAGAGCGTGCGGCCGTTGTCGCGCTTGGCGAGTTCCCGCGCCAGCTTGATGCGCTGGGCTTCGCCGCCCGACAGCGTGGTGGCGTTCTGCCCCAGCCGCACGTACGACAGGCCCACGTCGAGCAGCGTGCGCAGCTTGCCGGCGATGGCCGGGATGCTGGCGAAGAACGGCAGCGCCTCCTCCACCGTGGTGTCGAGCACCTGGTGGATGCTCTTGCCGCGGTAAAGGATCTCGAGCGTCTCGCGGTTGTAGCGCCGGCCCTGGCAGATGTCGCACGGGACGTAGACGTCCGGCAGGAAGTGCATTTCGACCTTCAGCACCCCATCCCCCTGGCACGCCTCGCAGCGTCCGCCCTTGACGTTGAAGCTGAAGCGGCCCGCATCGTAGCCGCGCGCGCGGGCTTCGGGCACCTGTGCGTACAGCTCGCGGATCGCGGTGAACAGGCCGGTGTAGGTGGCCGGATTGGAGCGCGGCGTGCGACCGATGGGATTCTGGTCGATGTCGATCACGCGCTCGAAGGCGTACAGCCCGTCGATGGCCTCGCAGGCCAGCGCCGCGCCATCGGGCACATCGCCATTGAGCCGCGCCGCGGCGTAGCGGTACAGCGTGTCGTTGACCAGCGTGGATTTGCCCGAACCCGACACGCCCGTCACGCAGGTCATGAGCCCGACCGGAATCGCCACGTCCAGGCCCGTGAGGTTGTTGCCGCGCGCGCCGCGGATCAGGACCTGCCTGGCGGGATCCGCGCGCTTGCGTTGCGGCACGGCGATCGAGTCCACGCCACTGAGATAGCGTCCGGTCGGTGACCCGGGGTGGGCTTCGACTTCGGCGGGCGTGCCGTGCGCCACCACGGCTCCGCCGTGCACGCCGGCGCCGGGGCCCAGGTCCACCATGTAGTCGGCGGCCCGGATCGTGTCTTCGTCGTGCTCCACCACGATCACCGTGTTGCCCAGGTCGCGCAGCCGCCGCAGCGTCGCGAGCAGACGGTCGTTGTCGCGCTGGTGCAGGCCGATCGACGGCTCGTCGAGGATGTACATCACGCCGGTGAGACCGGAACCGATCTGGCTGGCAAGCCGGATGCGCTGGGCTTCGCCGCCCGAGAGGCTGTCGGCGCTGCGGTCCAGGCTTAGGTAATCGAGGCCGACGTCGACCAGGAATCGCAGCCGCTCGCCCGCTTCGCGCACGATGCGCGCGGCCACTTCCGCGCGCCAGCCCGTGAGCTGCAGCGCCTCGAACCACGCCAGCGACTGTCCGACCGTGTACTTCGAGAGTTCCGGCAGCGAAACGCCGCCCACGAACACGGCGCGCGCGGCGGGATTGAGGCGCGTGCCGGCGCACTCCGGACAGCAGCGCGTGCCGAGGTACTTGCCGAGCTCCTCGCGCACCGTGGCCGATTCGGTTTCGCGGTAGCGCCGTTCGAGGTTGGGCACGATGCCCTCGAACACGTGGCGGCGGCGCGCGCTCCTGCCGCGCGGGGCCTCGTAGCGGAACTCGATCTCCTCCGCCTGGCTGCCGAACAGCAGCAGCTGCTGGATGCGCGGTTCGAGCTCGGTCCAGGGCGTATCGAGGTCGAATCCGTAGTGGTTCGCGAGCGACTGGATGAGCTGGAAGTAATGCGAGTTGCGGCGGTCCCAGCCGCGCACCGCGCCGCCCGCCAGCGAGAGATGCGGGTGGGTCACCACGCGCGCGGGATCGAAGAATTCCTGCACGCCGAGGCCGTTGCAGCGCGTGCACGCGCCGGCCGGGTTGTTGAAGGAGAACATGCGCGGCTCGAGCGGCGGCACCGAGAAGCCGCACTCCGGACAGGCGTGGCGGCTGGAGAAACTCAGCAGGTGGTCCGCTGGCTGCCCGGGGAACAGCACGCGCGCCACGCTGTTGCCGAGCGCGAGCGCGGTCTCGAACGATTCGGCCAGGCGCTGCGTGATGTCGGCGCGCACCCGGAAGCGATCGACCACGGCTTCGATGGTGTGCTTCCTGCGCGCGTCGAGTTTCGGCAGCGAGTCCAGCTCGTGCACCACGCCATCGATGCGCACGCGCACGTAGCCCTGCGCACTCAGGGAGGCCAGCACCTCGTTGTGCTCGCCCTTGCGATCGTTCACCAGCGGCGCGAGCAGCAGCGCCGGCTCGCCTTCCGGCTGGCGCAGCACCTGGTCCACCATCTGCCCGATGCTCTGCATTTCAAGGTCGATCCCGTGCAGCATGCAGCGCGGCAGGCCGGCGCGCGCGTACAGCAGGCGCAGGTAGTCGTGGATCTCGGTGACGGTGCCGACCGTGGAGCGTGGATTGTGCGAGCCGGCCTTCTGTTCGATCGCGATCGCGGGCGAGAGCCCTTCGATGCTGTCCACGTCGGGCTTGTCCATCATCGACAGGAACTGGCGCGCGTACGCCGACAGCGACTCGACATAGCGGCGCTGGCCCTCGGCATACAGCGTGTCGAATGCCAGCGAAGACTTGCCCGAACCCGACAGGCCGCTGAACACGATCAGCTTGCCGCGCGGCAGGTCGAGATCGATGTTGCGCAGGTTGTGGGTGCGGGCACCGCGGATGCGTAGCTGCTGCATGTGCTTTGAGGTCGATGTGGCGTGGGTCGGGCGCGGCCAGTGCAGGCGGCAATCGGCCATTTTACGGCCGCCTCGCCCCTGCGCCTACGGGAATGATCGTGGGACCTGGGTGGGGCGCAGGCGCCCCTGGCAGCCTGACATGGGGGTAAATTCAACGTTTACAATAGTTTAGAGTGCCCTAGGTAGGCTCACGGGAGCGTTGGCCCTCGTCTAGAATAGGGGCCTGTCATCGCTGTTTTTGCAGCGGGCGTTAAGGAATCATCGAGGTAGTCCAACATGGCGCGCGGAGTCAACAAGGTCATTCTGGTCGGCAACCTGGGAGCGGATCCGGAGACCCGGGCCATGCCGTCGGGCACCTCGGTCACGAACCTGCGCATCGCCACCAGCGAGAGCTGGAAGGACAAGCAGTCCGGTGAGCAGAAGGAGCGCACCGAATGGCACAGCATCGTGATGTTCGGCCGGCTCGGCGAAATCGCCGCCGAATACCTGCGCAAGGGTTCGCAGATCTATGTCGAAGGCGCGCTGCGCACGCGCAAGTGGCAGGACAAGGAAGGGCGGGATCGTTTCTCCACCGAGATCGTCGCGAACGAGATGCAGATGCTGGGCAGCCGTGGCGCGGGCGGCTCGGGCGGCGGCAGTTCCTATGAACCCCGCGAGCGCAGCGAGTCGCATGAACCCATGAGCCACGCCGCCAGCGGCCCCGCGCCGGCCGACTTCGACGACGACATTCCGTTCTAGAGCCCGTCGACGCTCAATGCCCGGCCGCTATTACATCAAGACCTTCGGTTGCCAGATGAACGAGTACGACTCCGCCCGCATGGCGGACGTACTGCGCGACACGCTGGGGCTCACGCCCACCGCCGATGCGGCGGCCGCCGACGTGCTGCTCATGAACACCTGCTCGGTGCGCGAGAAGGCCGAAGACAAGGTGTACTCGCTGCTGGGCGAATGGCGCCTGCTCAAGCAGCAGCGTCCGGACCTCATCATCGGCGTTGGCGGCTGCGTCGCCAGCCAGGAAGGCGAGGTCATCGTCCGGCGCGCGCCGCACGTCGACCTGGTGTTCGGCCCGCAGACCATCCACCGCCTCGCGGCCATGATCGCCGAGCGCCGCCAGCGCAGGCAGGCGGTGGTCGACGTCAGCTTCCCGGAGATCGAGAAGTTCGACCGCCTGCCCGAGCCGCGCGCCAGCGGCGCCAGCGCCTACGTCTCGGTCATGGAAGGCTGCAGCAAGTACTGCAGCTTCTGCGTGGTCCCCTACACGCGCGGCGATGAAGTGAGCCGGCCGTTCGACTCGGTGCTCGCGGAAGTGCGCCAGCTGGCCGCGCAGGGCGTGAGCGAAGTGACGCTGCTGGGCCAGAACGTCAACGCCTACGCCGGCGCCATGCACGACGGCGCCATCGTCGATCTGGCCACGCTGATCCACCACGTCGCGGTGATCCCGGGCGTGGAGCGCATCCGCTTCACCACCTCGCACCCGCTGGAATTCGGCGACAGCCTCATCGAGGCCTACGCCAGCGTGCCGAAGCTCGCCAACCACCTGCACCTGCCGGTGCAGAGCGGGTCCGACCGCATCCTCGCGCTCATGAAGCGCGGCTACACCACGCTCGAGTACAAGGACCGGATCCGCCGCGTGCGCGCCGTCCGTCCCGATATCAGCGTCACGTCGGATCTGATCATCGGTTTCCCCGGCGAGACGGAGCGCGATTTCGAGGCCACGCTCCGGCTGGTGCGCGAGGTGCAGTTCGACCAGTGCTTCGCGTTCCTGTACAGCCGCCGGCCCGGCACGCCGGCCGCCGCGCTGCCGGACGACGTGCCGCTGCAGGAAAAGCAGCTGCGGCTGGCGCGGCTGCAGGCGCAGCTCGACGCCCAGGCCCAGGCCATCAGCCGCGGCATGGTGGGCAGCGTGCAGCGCGTGATGGTGCAGCGCCCGGCCAAGAAGGACCGCCGTGAACTCGCGGGCCGCACCGAGAACAACCGCTGGGTCAATTTCGCGGGGCCCGCCGAGCTCCTGCAGCGGTTCGTCGAAGTCGAGATCACCGAAGCGCGCGAACATTCGCTGCGCGGCAGGCTGCGTGCCGGAGCCCTGTGAGTTCACGACCCGCGCCGCTGTTCCGCGAATTCGACCTCGATCCCCCGGACAACGTCCGCCTGGCCAACCTGTGCGGTCCGCTGGATGAACACCTGCGGCTGGTGGAAACGCGGCTGGGCGTCGAGATCCGCCGCCGCGGCCATGTGTTCCGGCTGCGCGGCGCGCGGGCGCGCTCCACCGAGTCGGTGCTGCGCGACCTGTACCAGCTCACCGGCAATTCGGCCGTGACGCCCGAGCAGGTGCACCTGCGGCTGGCGGAAGTCGCTGCCGAGGAACCGCCGGCGTCGGAGCCCGTGCCACCCGCGGTGCTCGACGCCACCAACGTGCGCACGCCGCGCGGCCCGATCAAGGCGCGCAGTCCGCACCAGCGCGACTACCTCGAACACATCCGCCACACCGACCTCAGCTTCGGCATCGGTCCCGCCGGCACCGGCAAGACCTACCTGGCGGTGGCCTGCGCGGTGGAGGCGCTCAACGCCGAGCGCGTGCGCCGCCTGGTGCTGGTGCGGCCGGCGGTGGAGGCGGGCGAACGGCTCGGCTTCCTGCCGGGCGACCTGCCGCAGAAGGTGGATCCCTACCTGCGCCCGATCTACGACGCGCTGTATGAAATGCTGGGCTTCGAGCGCGTGGCGCGGCTCATCGAGCGCAACGTCATCGAGGTCGCGCCGCTGGCCTTCATGCGCGGCCGCTCGCTGAACGAGTCCTTCATCATCCTCGACGAGGCGCAGAACACCACCACCGAACAGATGAAGATGTTCCTGACGCGCATCGGCTTCGGCTCGCGCGCCGTGGTGACCGGCGATGTCACGCAGACCGACCTGCCGGCCGGTCGCATGTCCGGCCTGCGCCACGCCATCCAGGTGCTGCGCGGCATCGAGGGCATCGCCTTCACCTTCTTCGACGCCGGCGACGTGGTGCGCCATCCGCTGGTGCAGCGGATCGTCCAGGCCTATGAGTCGCAGCGTGACAGCCAGTAGCGCGCCCAGGATCGAAATGAACGTGCGTGCGAAAAGCGGCTGGCTGCCGTCCCGCGCGCTGCTGCGGCGCTGGGCCGCGGCCGCGCTCGGCGCGCGCGCGCCGCGGGCCGGCATTTCGGTGCTGATCGTCGGTCCGGCCGCGAGCCGCCGCCTCAACCGCACCTGGCGCGGCCAGGACCACGCGACCAACGTGCTGTCCTTTCCGGCCCCGGGCGGCAGCGTTGCGGATTCGCTCGGCGATCTGGTGATCTGCCCGGCCGTGCTGCGGCGGGAAGCGCGCGAGCAGCACAAGAGCGCGCAGGCGCACTGGGCGCACCTGGTGGTGCACGGCGTGCTGCACCTCATCGGCTACGACCACGAGCGCGACCACGACGCGCAGCGCATGGAGCGGCGCGAGGTCCGCGTGCTGCACGCGCTGGGCATCCCCAATCCGTACCGGAGCGTGCGCGAGGCATGAACACTCCCAAGGAAGAAGCCGCCGTCGAGAAGTCCAGCGGCAAGGGCGGCAAGGGCTGGAAGGCGCTGGTGATCCGCAGCCTGGGTGGCGGTCTCAAGGACCGCGCCGAGCTGCTGGAGCTGGTGCGCGAGGCGCATGACGGCGGAGTCCTCGACGTCGAGCTGGCCGACATGCTGGAAGGCGCGCTGGCCATGGCCGACAT
Source organism: Steroidobacteraceae bacterium (assembly GCA_035499515.1). Lineage (GTDB taxonomy): Bacteria > Pseudomonadota > Gammaproteobacteria > Steroidobacterales > Steroidobacteraceae > FEN-1191. Next base: position 23,510 of record DATJYR010000019.1, read on the forward strand.
GCAGGTGCGCGATGTGATGGTGCCGCGCGCGCAGATGGTGTGCCTCAGGCGCGACGACGCCATCTCGCGCATCGTGCCCGAGGTGACCGAGTCCGGGCACTCGCGCTTCCCGGTGCTCGATGGCGACAAGGACGACGTGGTCGGGATCCTGCTGGCCAAGGACCTGCTGCGCTTCTTCGCCGGCGCGCCGGCCAGCCGCTTCGACATGCGCGAATTCCTGCGGCCCGCGGTGTTCGTGCCCGAGTCCAAGCGGCTCAACATCCTGCTCAAGGAATTCCGCGGCAACCGCAACCACATGGCGATGGTGGTCGACGAGTATGGCGGCGTGGCGGGCCTCGTGACCATCGAGGACGTGATCGAGCAGATCATCGGCGAGATCGACGACGAGTTCGACATCGAGGAAGACCAGAACATCGGCCGCGAGGACGAGCAGCACTACCTGGTGCGCGGCGCGACGCCGATTCCCGAGTTCAACGAGTACTTCGGCACCACGCTGTCGGACGAGGAGTTCGACACCGTCGCGGGCCTGGTGATGCAGCAGTTCGGCCGCGTGCCGCGCCGGGGCGAGAGCGTGCAGCTCGCCAACCTCGAATTCCGCGTGCAGCGCACCGACCGGCGGCGCATCGACAGCCTGCGCGTCACCGTGCCGGCATGAACTGGCCGGTTCGCTCCCGGCGCGATCTGTGGCGGCTGCCGGCGGCGCTGGCGGCCGGCATCGCGCTGAGTTTCGCGTTCGCGCCCTACAGCCTGTGGCCGCTGGCGCTGCTGTCGCCCGCGCTCATGATGTTCCTGTGGCAGGACGCGAGCCCGCGCCAGGCCACGCTGCTCGGTTTCGTGTTCGGGCTCGGCCATTTCGGCTCCGGCACCTGGTGGCTGTACATCAGCGTGCACGACTACGGTCCGGCGCCCATCTGGCTCACGCTGCTGGTGCTGGTGTCGCTGATCCTGCTCATGAGCGCGTGGTATGCGCTGCTCGGCTACCTGGTCGGGCGCTGGCTGCCGCAGACCCGCGCGCTGCGGCTGCTGGTGGGATTGCCGGCGCTGTGGCTGCTGATCGAATGGGCGCGCGGCTGGGTGCTGTCGGGGTTCCCGTGGCTGTCGCTGGGCTATTCGCTGGAGGCGACGCCGCTCGCGCCGCTCGCGCCCGTGATCGGCGTGTACGGCCTGTCCGCCGTCCTGCTGCTCGGCAGCGGCGCGCTGGTGTGCCTGCTGCGCGGTTCGTCCGCGCTGCGCCTGGCGGCGCTGGCGGTGCTGCTCGTGCCCTGGCCCATCGCGCTGCTGCTGCACCGCGTGGCGTGGACGCAACCCGACGGCGCGCCCCTCAGCGTGGCGGTGCTGCAGGGCGACGTGTCGCAGGACGTCAAGTGGCTGCAGAACAATCGCGAGCCGATCCGCAACCTGTATCGCGCGCTCAATTCGCAGGCGCTGGGCGCGAAGCTGATCGTGTGGCCCGAATCCGCGCTCACCGACCTTGCCAACAGCGTTCCCGACTACCTCAGCGACCGCTACTTCGAAGCGCGCCAGCGCGGTTCGGATCTGGTGCTCGGGCTGGTGCGCGCCGATGCCGACGCGGACAAGTACTACAACTCGGTGCTGGTGCTGGGCGAGGATCCGAAGTGGTACGACAAGCGCCACCTGGTGCCCTTCGCCGAGTATTTCCCGGTGCCGGCCTTCGTGCGGCGCTGGCTGCGGCTCATGAGCCTGCCTTACGACAATTTCACGGCCGGCGCGGAAAACCAGGGGGCGTACCCGGTGGCCGGCACCCGCATCGCGCTCACCATCTGCTACGAGGACGCCTTCGGCAGCGCGCAACTCGCGGCGCTCGATCAGGCGCGGGTGCTGGTCAATGTCACCAACGACGGCTGGTTCGGCCATTCCGCCGCCCGCTACCAGCATTTCCAGATTTCGCGCATGCGCGCGCTGGAAGTGGGACGGCCGCTGGTCCGGGCGGCCAATGACGGCGTGTCGGCGCTGGTGGATGCGGACGGCAGCGTGATCAAGTCGGCGCCGGAGTACCGGCCCGCGGTGCTGACGGGAACCGTGCAGCCGCGCAGCGGTCTCACCCCGTACGCCCGGTCGGGCAATTGGCCGGTGCTGATCTGGGCCTGGTGCTGTGCGGCCCTGGCGGTCGGAGCGGCCTTGAAACGCGGCCGCCACGCCTCGAAACTGGGTAATTTAGGGACGATTCGTTAAGGAGCGGTCATGTCGCACGAGATTCTGGGTTCCCGGGTGCTGGGAGCCATCGCCTTCGCCACCTTGTTCGCCGCCTGCTCGTCGCAGGTGAGCACGGTGTCCGCCGCCAACGCCGCGGCGCCGGCGCCCGCCGCGGTGACGCCCACCGTCGCGCCGCTGGTGCGCGGCCTGCCGGATTTCTCCGCGCTGGTGGAACAGGTCGGCCCCGCGGTCGTGAACGTCACGGTGCTCGAACGCGGCCAGCAGGCCGTCGCCGGCAGCGATGACGACAACGATCCGTTCAGTGATTTCTTCCGCCAGTTCGGCGTGCCCAGCGGCCGCGGCATGCCGCGCAACAGCACGCCCACCACCGGCGTCGGTTCCGGCTTCATCGTCAGCGCGGATGGCTACATCCTCACCAACGCGCACGTGGTGGACAATGCCTCGAAAGTCACGGTGAAGCTCACCGACCGCCGCGAGTTCGATGCCAAGGTGATCGGCATGGACGAGCGCACCGACGTGGCGGTGATCAAGATCGAAGCGAAGAACCTGCCGGTGGTGCGCATCGGCGATCCGAACAAGCTCAAGGTCGGTGAGTGGGTGATCGCCATCGGTTCGCCGTTCCGCTTCGAGAACAGCGTGACCGCGGGCATCGTCAGCGGCAAATCGCGCACGCTGCCCATGCAGGAATCCGCGGGTTCGACACTTGGCAACAGCGCCAGCATCGTGCCCTTCATCCAGACCGACGCCGCGGTCAACCCCGGCAACTCCGGCGGCCCGCTGTTCAACATGAACGGCGAGGTGGTGGGCATCAATTCGCAGATCTACAGCAACACCCAGAGCTACGCGGGCATTTCGTTCGCGATTCCGATCGACATCGCCAACAACATCCGCGAGCAGCTGGTGAAGACCGGCAAGGTCAGCCGCGGCCGCATCGGCGTCGCCATCCAGGACGTGAATGCGCTGCTGGCGGAAAACCTGGGACTCGATCGCGCGCGGGGCGCGGCCGTCAGCTCGGTCGACGCCAATGGCCCGGCCGACAAGGCCGGCGTCAAGCCCGAGGACGTCATCCTCGCGGTGAACGGCGTGGCGGTGGATACCTCCGGCCAGCTGCCGCAGCTGATCGCGGCCATCAAGCCGGGCGGCACCGCCGTGCTGGACGTGTGGCGCGACAAGTCAACGCGCAAGATCAGCGTGGTGGTGGGCGAGATGAAGGAAAACGCCGTGACCGCGCGCAACCGCAACGGCTCGGGCAAGGACCAGGGCGGTGACGACGGCGATGCCATCGCGCGCCTCGGCATCAGCGCCCGCGCGCTGAGCGCCGACGAGAAGCAGCAGCTGCACACCACCGGCAACGTGGTGGTGGTCAGCGCCGAAGGCGCGGCCTCCGAAGCCGGGATCGGCGAGGGCGACGTGATCCTGGGCGTCAACCGCTCGCGCATCAATACCATCGCGGAGCTGCAGGCCGCGATTCGCAGCTCCGGCAGCACGGCCGCGCTGCTGATCCAGAGCGTGGTGCAGAACGGCCCGAACAGCACCACGACCCAGACCCGGATCGTCACAGTGCGACTGCGTAACTGACGCGCCATTGACGCGCCGGGCAATGGCCGCGACAGTGCAGGTGGACTGTCGCCGCATCAAGACAGCTGGTGACGCCCCGCGAGGGGCGGCTACGGTGCGGGTTTCATCCATCACATCGGGAACGGGAGGGTAGCCATGGCGTTGTGGAACGACAAGGACAAGGATTCGACTCCGGCCGCCGCACCTGCACCAGCGCGCACCCATCCGGTGTCCGAGCTGCATCCGCGCGCTCCCGAGAAGGCGCCGGAACCCCTGGCCGCGGAGCCCAAGCGCCCGCCCGCCCGTCCCGAAGCGAAGGAATCGCTGATCGCCGCCGAGCTGACCATCGAAGGCCGCATCGAGGGCACGGGCAACGTGCGTCTGGCAGGGCGGTTCAAGGGCGACGTCGCGGTGCAGGGCGATGTCAGCATCGATCCCGGCGCGCGCGTCGAAGGCGGCGTGCAGGCGCGTACGGTGGTGGTCGGTGGCGAGCTCACCGGCAACATCGACAAGGCCAAGCACGTCGACGTGCTGCAGACCGGCGTCGTGGTCGGCGACGTCAAGGCCGAGACCATCACGGTGGCCGCGGGCTCGCGCATGCGCGGGCACGTGGAGTTCGGCTGGGGCGAAGTCGACTCGATGCGTCCGGCGTCGCGGAGCTCCACGCCGGGCGCATGAGCGCGGTGCGTCCCGGTGCGGCGGGCGCCACGCGCGTCTGTCCGCATTGCAAAGCGGAAGTGCTGGTGAGCTCGGCCATCTGTCCGGGCTGCCAGCACCACCTGCGCTTCAACGCCACCGACGCCAAGCCCGAGGTCGCGGGCTATCCGGCGCTGCGCGTCGAAGGCAGCTTCCAGCATCCGGTGGTGGGCCAGGCCTGCGAATACACCGTGGTGATCGCGCTCACCAACGAGCGCGGCGAGCGGCTGGCCCGCCAGGTGGTCAACGTGGGCGCATTGCAGCCCGGCGAATCGCGCTCGGTGTCCCTGTCGGTGGAAATCCTGCCCAGCGCCGCGGGAGGCGTGCGGCGCAACTGACCGCTGGCGCCGCCCCACGACGCTGCTCGTGGTCCAGGCGCACGGGCGTTCAGCCGGTGCTTTCGGCCACGCTCTTGGGCTTCGCCCGTCCCCTGGCGAATTCGCCTCCGACCCACTTGCCCATTGAAGAAATCCAGGTTCGGCACCACGCGCGAGGCCGGCACGCACTCCCCGCCAGCGGGGCGTTTTGTCAAATCAAGCGTGCCACAACCGCGTTACGTGAGGGCCATCACAGGAAAGTGAGTGGTTCGGCGCCAAGTCCGCGGACCGGCAGCCGATAAGGGAGTGGGGAGCGACCGCCCGGCGGCCGCCTGCGCGTGCGAAACCCGGACTGCAATGAACCAGAACGTGAGCGAACCGACCCCGGATACCCGACCTGCGCCGCCGTGGCCGCAGGTGCCGCTGTGGTGCGCGGCGACGGCGGGACTGGCGGGTCTGGTGGCGCTGCTGGGTTGGGTCTTCGACGTCGGCGCGCTGCGGAGCATCGTGCCCGGCAGCGTGCAGATGAAGGCGAACACGGCCGTGGCGCTGCTGCTGGCCGCGCTCGCGCTGGCCTGCCAGGCCCGCCCGGGCGCACGGTGGCTGCGACGCGGCGCGCTGCTGGCGGCGTTGCTGGTGGCACTGATCGGCGCCGCGACGCTGGCCGAATACGCATTGGGTTGGCGCCTCGGCATCGACGAACTGCTGTTCCGCGATGACGCACACGCCTACAACACGATCCCCGGCCGCATGTCGCCGTACAGCACCGTGGCCTTCATGGCGCTCGGCATCGCGTTGCTGGCCCTGCCCCGCGGCCGGTTGCGGGCTGTCGCGTTGCTCGGCGCAGGCGTGGTGGCGGGCATCGGCGTGCTCTCGCTGCTGGGCTACCTGTGGAACGCCAGCGAGCTCACCACCGAACAGTGGTTGCCGCCGGTGGCGCTCAACACCGCGCTGGCCTTCATCCTGTTTGCGTTCGGCATCGCGCTGATCGCGCGCCGCGGCAGCGCCCATGCGCACAGCGGCGTGGAGCGGAAAGTACTGGTGGGATTCATCTCCGCGCTGGTGCTGCTGTGCCTGGGCGGCGGCATCACCTATCGCATGGGCGCGGACTACACGAATTCGTCGCTGGCCATCGGCAAGGCGCAGGCGCTGCGCGCCGCCCTCGACGAAACGCACGCGGCGATTTCCGAAGCCGCCTCGGCGCAGCGCAATTTCCTGCTGGTGGGTCGCGATGCATACCGGCTCGACTACCTGCGCGCGGTGGACAGCGTGCGGCAGCACACCGCGGTGCTGCGGCGAATGGTGGCCGACAATCCACAGCAGCTGGCGTTGTTCGCGTCGCTGGCACAGCAGACGGCCGACTTCATGCAGGTGCTCGCGCGGCAGGTGACGGCGCTGGAGCAGGAAGGCGAGGACGGCGGGCGTGCGGCGGTGGCGGCCAACGATGGCCTGCCGCAGATGGCGGCCATCCGCCGGATCATCGAGCGCATGGACCAGCTGGAAGAGGCGCGCATGGCGGGCCAGGCCTCGCAGCCGGCGCGCGACCGCGCCTTCACGCTGATCGCGCTGTTGGTCACGCTCGGCATCGCCACGGTGGCGCTGGTCGCCCTGTTCTACAGCATCGTGCGCGACATGCGCGAACGCGCCCGCACCGCGGCGGCGCTGGATCGCGCGCAGCAGGAGGCGGAACGCGCCACGCGCGCCAAGTCGGAATTCCTGGCTGCCATGAGCCACGAGATCCGCACGCCGATGAATGGCGTGATCGGCATGATCGAAGTGCTGCAGCAGAGCAGCCTGCTCGGGCCGCAGCTGGAGATGGTGGAGCTGATCCGCGAGTCCGCCGATTCGCTGCTGACCATCATCGACGACATCCTCGACTTCTCGAAGATCGAAGCGGACCGCCTCGAAATCGCACCGCATCCCATGTCGCCCGCCGGCGTGGCGGAAAAGACCTGCAGCCTGCTCAACCGCCTCGCGGAGCGCGGCGGTGGCGTGCTCACGGTGTTCGCGGATCCCGCAATCCCCGAACGGGTGCTGGGCGATGCCGGACGGTTGCGGCAGATCCTGATCAACCTGACCCACAACGCCATCAAGTTCTCCAGCGGCCTGCCGCATCCGGGACGCGTGGCGCTGCGGGCGCAGGTGGCGGCGCGGCACGCGGACCGCGTGGTGGTGGAATTTCGCGTCACCGACAATGGCGTGGGCATGGATGCCGCCGCGCAATCGAGGCTGTTCAAGGCCTTTTCGCAGGCCGACCTGTCCACCACGCGCCGCTACGGTGGCACTGGGCTGGGGTTGGCGATTTCCCAGCGGCTGGCGGCGCTCATGCAGGGCGAAATCACGGTGCACAGCGTGCCGGGCGAGGGTTCGACGTTCCTCCTGCGCCTGCCGTTTGCAGTGGCTGCCGACTCTGCCGGGGGAGGCGGCGCAGCGGATGAGCTCGCCGGGCTGTCCTGCCTGGTGGTGGGCGATGGTTGCGGCCAAGGCGATGATCTGGCGGCGTACCTGGGCGCGGCGGCGGCGCAGGTCACGCGCGCGCCGGATCTGGAGGCGGCGAGCCGCTCGATGCAGGCGGGCCGCGCGCAACCCGACGTGCTGGTCGTGGCTGCCGGCGATGAGCCGCCCGGTGCCGGGCAGCTCCCCTTCCCGCGCGACCCGGCCGTTGCGCCGCCGCCCATCGTCGCGGTGGTCGTCGGTCGTGGCGTGCTGCGACGTCCGCGTTCCGCGGGCAGTGGCCTGATCCTGGTCGATGGCAATGCGCTCACGCGGCAGACGCTCGTCCGCGCGGTGGCCGAGGCGGCCGGGCGCGTCGACCCCGCCGCGGCGACCGGCACGGCGCGGGCCCGCACGGCCACGCGCAGCGTGCCAACGCGCGATGAAGCCGTGCAGCTGGGACGGCTGGTACTGGTGGCCGAGGACAACGCCATCAACCAGAAGGTGATCCGCCAGCAGCTCGCGCAGCTCGGGTTCGCCATGGATGTCGCCGCCAACGGCCGGCAGGCGCTGGAAGCGCTGCGCGCGGGCGACTACGCACTGCTGTTCACCGACCTGCACATGCCCGAAATGGACGGTTACCAGCTGGCGCGCCAGGTGCGCGCGCGGGAAAGCGCTGGCGATCATCTGCCCATCATCGCGCTCACGGCCAACGCCCTGGCCGGCGAGGCGGAACGTTGCCTGGCCGCGGGGATGGATCAGTACCTGAGCAAACCGGCGACGCTGGCGGAGCTGTCGGCGGCGCTGGAGCGCTGGTTCCCGGCTTCGGACCCGGAAGCCACCCGGCAGCCCGTGAATGTCGCCACGCTGCAGGCGCTGGTGGGCACGGATGGCGCCGTGGTGCGCGAGCTGCTGCAGGCCTTCCGTCTCAGCGCCGCGGACCTGTCGAACGAGCTGAGCGCCGCACTGATCGCGCGGCGCTCGGGCGAGGCGGCCGCCGTGGCCCACCGGCTCAAATCCTCGGCGCGCTCCATGGGCGCTTTGCAGCTCGGCGAGCTGTGCGCGGCCATCGAGGCGGCGGGACTGGCCGGCGACCTGGCGGCGTTGCCGGGACTGCTGGCGCGATTGCGGGTGGAGATGGCCGCCGTGGATCGCCACCTGACCCTGCTGCTGGCGGAGCCGGCGGCGAGCGAGCGTTACGCGTGAGGAAACTGCCATGCGCATGAACAACGACGACGTCCGCATCGCGGTGGTGGACGACGACCCGCTGATGCTCAAGCTGCTGGGCTACCAGCTCGCGCGGCTGGGGTACACGCAGGTCATCGCCTGCGACAGCGGCATCCGCGCGCTGCAGCGGATCGCGACCTCGAACTTCTCGGTCGACCTGATCCTGCTGGACATCAACATGCCGGGCATGGACGGCGTCGAGTTCATCCGCCGGCTGGTCGATTACCGCTACGGCGGCGGCGTGATCCTGGTGAGCGGCGAGAACAGCCGCATCCTCGAAAGCGTCGAGCGGCTCATCGCCGCGCACCAGCTCGAAGCGCTCGGCCATCTGACCAAACCCGTGCAGCTGCCGGCGCTCAAGGCGCTGCTCGGCAAGCTCAAGCCACGCAACGAGCTGCCGCTGGCCGTCGCGGCCGACCAGTCCTGTTCGGCGGACCAGCTGCGCTTCGCGATCGCCAACGGCCAGCTGGTGAACCACTACCAGCCCAAGGTCGTCATGCAGACGCGCGAGGTGATCGGCGTCGAGGCGCTGGTGCGCTGGCAGCATCCGGTGAACGGCCTGATCGCGCCGGCGCTGTTCATCCCGCTCGCGGCCGAGTACGGTCTGATGCGCGATCTGACCCGCGCGGTGCTGTCCGCGGCGATGCAGGACGCGCGCAGCTGGATGCTGCTGGGTCATCGCCTGTCGATGGCGGTCAACATCTCGATGGACGATCTCGGCGCGCTGGATTTTCCGGACACCGCGGCATCGCTGGCCCATTCGGCGGGTATCGATCCGCGGCAGGTGATCCTCGAGGTCACCGAGGACCAGATGATGGAGCGGCTCAGCGTCGTGCTCGACGTGCTGAGCCGCCTGCAGCTCAAGCGCTTCCGCCTCGCGATCGATGATTTCGGCACCGGCCACTCTTCGCTGGCGCACCTGCGCGACCTGCCGTTCGACGAACTCAAGGTGGACCGGGGCTTCGTGCACGGCGCGGCGAACGATGCCACGCTGCGCGCGATCTGCAGCGCCAGCCTGCGCATGGCGCAGCAGTTGCGCATGCAGGTGGTGGCCGAGGGCATCGAGGACCAGAGCGACTGGGACCTGCTCGGCAGCATGGGCTGCGACGTGGGCCAGGGGTATTTCATCGCGCGTCCCATGCCGGCGGCGGCGCTGCCGGCCTGGCTGCACCAGTGGGAGCTGCAGCAGGAGCGCGGGCTCGAGCGCGAGGCCTGAGCGGTCCGGCGCGGCGGCCGGGGCAAAACGGGCCGGATTCCGGCCGGCTCGTGTATCCTTTCGGGCATGCAGGAACGCTATGAACCGGCGCTGATCGAGCGCGCCGCGCAGGACTATTGGAACCAGGCGCAGAGCTTCGCGGCCCGTGAGGATCCCGCGAAGCCGAAGTACTACTGCCTGTCGATGTTTCCCTACCCCTCGGGCCGCCTGCACATGGGCCACGTGCGCAACTACACCATCGGTGACGTGCTGGCGCGCTTCATGCGCATGCAGGGACGCAACGTGCTGCAGCCCATGGGCTGGGACGCGTTCGGCCTGCCGGCGGAAAACGCCGCCATCGCCAATGGCGTGCCGCCCGCGCAGTGGACGCGCGACAACATCGCCTACATGAAAAAACAGCTGCAGGCGCTGGGTTTCGCGCTCGACTGGCAACGCGAGGTCACCACCTGCAATCCCGATTACTACCGCTGGAACCAGTGGCTGTTCCTGCGGCTGCGCGAGCAGGGCGTCGCCTACAAGAAGACCGGCGTCGTGAACTGGGATCCGGTGGACCAGACGGTGCTCGCCAACGAGCAGGTGATCGATGGTCGCGGCTGGCGCACCGGCGCGCCGGTGGAGAAGCGCGAGATCCCGATGTACTACCTCGCCATCACGCGTTACGCCGATGAGCTGCTGCAGGCGCTGGATACGCTGCACGACTGGCCCGAGCGCGTGCGCACCATGCAGGCCAACTGGATCGGACGCAGCGCGGGCGTGGAACTCGCATTCCCCTATGCCGCCGATACCCGCGCAGCGCTGGGCGCCGAAGGATTGCTGAAGGTGTTCACCACGCGCGCCGATACGCTGTTCGGCGTCACCTTCGTGGCGGTCTCGGCCGAACATCCGGTGGCGACGGCCGCGGCGGCGCTGGCGGCTGCGGCGGGACGCCCCGAGCTCGCGGCCTTCGTCGAAGAGTGCAAGCGTGGCAGCACCATGGAAGCCGACGTGGCCACGGCCGAGAAGCGCGGCCTGCCCACCGGCCTGCACGTGCAACATCCGCTGACCGGCGAACCGGTCGAGATCTGGGTCGCGAACTACGTGCTCATGTCGTATGGCGAGGGCGCTGTCATGGGCGTGCCCGCGCACGACGAGCGTGATTTCGAATTCGCGCGCCGGCATGGCCTGCCGATCCGGGTGGTGATCCGCTCGGCCGCCGATGCGGCCGAGCCCGCGATCGACAGCTGGCGCGCAAGCCTTGGCGCCGAGGGCGTGCTGGTCCATTCCGGCGCGTACACGGGCCTGGCCTCCGCGGCCGCCATCGACGCCATCGCCGCCGCGCTGGAGCAAGCCGGGCTGGGCCGCAAGCGCGTGCAGTGGCGCCTGCGCGACTGGGGCATTTCGCGCCAGCGCTACTGGGGCTGCCCGATTCCGCTGATCCACTGCGGCGCCTGCGGCGAGGTGCCGGTGCCCGATGCGCAGCTGCCGGTGCTCCTGCCCGAGGACCTGGTGCCGGATGGTTCCGGCAATCCGCTCAACCGGCACCCGGCGTTCCAGCACTGCCCGTGCCCGAACTGCGGCGGCGACGCGCGGCGCGAAACCGACACGATGGACACTTTCGTGGATTCATCGTGGTACTTCCTGCGCTACGCCTCGGCGGATCTCGCCACCGCGCCGGTGGATGAGCGCGTGCAGTACTGGCTGCCGGTCGACCAGTACATCGGCGGCATCGAACACGCCATCCTGCACCTGCTGTACTCGCGCTTCTGGACCCGCGCCATGCGCGATCTCGGCCTGCTCAGGCTCGATGAGCCGTTCAGCAACCTGCTCACGCAGGGCATGGTGCTGAACCAGATCTACTTCCGGCATCCCGCGGAAGGCCGCCGCCTGTACTTCAATCCGGCGGATGTCGATGTGCGGTACGACGGCACCGGTCGCGCCGTGGGCTGGACGCTCAGGGCCGACGGCCAGCCGGTGGAGCACGCCGGGCTCGGCACCATGAGCAAGTCCAAGGGCAACGGCGTCGATCCGCAGGGCCTGGTGGAGCAATACGGCGCCGACACGGCGCGCCTGTTCATGATGTTCGCCGCGCCACCGGAACAGACGCTGGAGTGGTCGGACGAAGGGGTGCAGGGGCAGTTCCGCTTCCTGCGCCGGCTGTGGAAGGCGGTGTTCGATCACGTGGCAGCGGCGCCCGCGGCACCCGTGCTCGGCCGCGCCGCGTCGGGCAGCGCCGCCCCGGATTCACCCGCGTTGGACCAGGCCGCGCTCAGCCCGGCCGCCAAGGCACTGCGCCGCCAGTCGCATCTCACGCTCGCCAAGGTCACGGGCGACATCGGCCGGCGACGCGTGTTCAACACGGCCATCGCGGCCGTGATGGAATTGCTGAACGCGGTGGGCCACTTCGAGGCCACGGACGCGGCGGCGCGCACGGTCCGCCAGGAGGCGCTGGAAATCGCGGTGCTGTGCCTGTCGCCAATGGTGCCGCATATCTGCCACGCGCTGTGGAGGGAGCTGGGGCACCCGACCGCGCTCATCGACGAGCGCTGGCCCGAGCCCGACGCCGCGGCGCTGGCGCAGGAAGCCGTGGAAGTGGTGGTGCAGGTCAACGGCAAGCTGCGCGGCCGCGTGCGCGTGGCCGCCGGCGCCGACCAGGCGACGGCGTTCGCGGCCGCGCTCGAGGACGAGGGCGTGAAGAAGTTCGTGGGCGGCGCGACGCCGAAAAAGCTGATCTACGTGCCGGGCAAACTGCTCAACGTGGTGGTGTGATGCGCAGGCTCGCGCGCTGGGCGGCGGTGCTGGCGATGCCGGGGCTGGCCAGCTGCGGTTTCCACCTGCAGCAGCCCACCCGGCTGCCCGCCACGCTGGCCGTGGTGTCGCTCGACGCGGTGGACACGCAGTCCGATTTCTACCACGCGCTGCGCCGCTCGCTGCAGGACGCGGGGACCACGCTCAGCGACAGCGATCCCAGGGCCGTGAAGCTCAGCATCCTCAAGGACGATGCCGAAGCCAAGGTGTTGATCGTGTCGGCGTTGAACGTGCCCACCGACTATGAGTTCACCTACACCGTGCGCTTTGCAGTGAAGGCCGGCGACAAGGAGCTGATCGCGCCCGAGAACCTCACGCTGATGCGCGAATACAGCTACACCGAGGCCACCGTGCTGGCGCGCCAGCGCGAGCAGGATGTGCTGCGCGCCGCCCTGGCGCGCGACCTGTCGACCGTGGTGATGCGCCGCCTGGCGAGCCTGTGAGCGCGTGTCGCCGCCGTCGGGACCCCATCTCCGGCGCCTCCTGCGCATGAGCAGCGGGGTGCTGCGCCTGAGCGCCCTCGACCGGCTCGGCGTGGCGCTGCTGCTCGGCCGTTTCGGACTCGAGCTGCGGCTGGTGGCGCCCGAGGAGCCGATCCCGGCCTCTTACTGGGGCGGGAGCGAGGCCGGCCTGCGCGGCAGCACGCTGTTCGCGCGCCTGGATACCCCGCTGCATTCCGTGCTGCACGAAGCCTCGCACTATATCTGCATGACGCCGGAGCGCCGTGCCGGCCTCGACACCGACGCCGGTGGCGATTTCGCCGAGGAGGATGCGGTGTGTTACCTGCAGATCCTGCTCGGCGACACCTTGCCCGGCGTGGGGCGCGACCGGTTGTGCCGCGACATGGACGAGTGGGGGTACACCTTCCGGCTCGGCAGCGCGCGCGCGTGGTTCGAGCAGGACGCGCAGGGCGCGCGCCACTGGCTGCTGGACGCCGCGCTGATCGACGCGGCGGGCCGGCCGACGGAGCAGCTCCGCGGCTGACGCTCAGGCGCCGGACACGAAGCGGTCGGTGGCCGCGACCAGCTCGCGCGCGATGCCCTTCTCGAATGCGGAATGGCCCGCGTCGGCGACGATGCGCAGGTCGGCCTCGGGCCAGGCGCGATGCAGGTCCCAGGCGCTGGTCATCGGACACACCACGTCGTATCGGCCCTGCACGATCACCCCCGGGATCCTGCGGATGCGGCGCACGTTCTCCAGCAGCTGGTTGGGCGTCGCCAGGAACCCGCCGTTGATGAAGTAGTGGCACTCGATGCGCGCGAAGGCGGCGGCGTAATCCGGGTCGTCGAATTTCGCCAGGTACTGGGGATCGCTGAACAGGTGGCTGGTGGCGCCTTCCCACACCGACCAGGCGCGCGCGGCGCTGGCGCGCACCTGCGCGTGCTTCGAGGTCAGCCGTTTGTAGTAAGCCTTGATCATGTCGCCGCGTTCCGCTTTCGGAATCAGCTTCACGAATTCTTCCCAGCGGTCGGCGAACAGCGAGCCCGCGCCGAGCGGATTCTGGTAGAACCACTCGAGCTCGGTCCGGCGCAGCAGGAAGATGCCGCGCAGGACCAGCTCGGTGACACGCCTGGGATGGGTCTCGGCGTAGGCCAGCGCCAGTGTGGAGCCCCACGAGCCGCCGAACACCAGCCAGCGCTCGATGCCCAGGTGCTCGCGCAGCCGTTCGATGTCCGCCACGAGATCCCAGGTGGTGTTGTCCTGCAGCGACGCGTGTGGACGGCTCTTGCCGCAGCCGCGCTGGTCGAACAGCACGATGCGGTAGCGCGCGGGATCGAAGAAACGCCGCATGGCCGGATCGGTGCCGCCGCCGGGGCCGCCGTGCAGGAACACCGCCGGTTTGCCGGCGGGGTTGCCGCTTTCCTCGTAGTACAGCTCGTGCAGCGGGGAGACGCGCAGCCAACCCGTCTGCCTGGCCTTGATGGGCGGATAGAGCTTCGGCGCGGAACGCTTCGCGGTCTTCATGCCGCACCCGCGGCCAGCATCGGACCCAGCGGCCTGCCGCCCAGCAGATGCAGGTGCAGGTGGTACACCTCCTGCCCGCCATCGCCGTTGCAGTTGATGATCAGCCGGTAGCCGCTGCGGGCGATGCCTTCCTGGCGAGCCAGGTCGCGCGCCACCGTGAGCAGGTGCCCCAGCAGCGCCTCGTCGCCGTCCTCGATGTCGTCGGCGGTCGGGATGGCCTTGTTCGGCACGATCAGGATATGGGTGGGCGCACGCGGATGGATGTCCCGGAAGGCGGTGACGCGCGCGTCGCGGTACACGATGCTGGCGGGAATTTCCCCGCTGATGATGCGTTCGAATAGGGTAGTCATGGGGTGCGAGGCTAAACCATAATGCGGGCACATTGAAACTCAGCCCCGAAACCCTGCCGGCCCACCTGGCAACCCAGCTGCTGCCCGTTTACGTGATCGCAGGCGAAGAGCCGCTGCTGGCGGCCGAGGCGCTGGATGTGCTGCGCGCGCGCGCCGTAGCCGCCGGTTACACCGAACGCGAAGTGTTCTTCCTGGAGCGCAACAGCGCGAGCTGGGATGAACTGCGGCAGTCGGGCAAGGCGTTGTCGCTGTTCGGCAGCCGGCGCGTGCTGGAGCTGCGCATGGCCACGGGCAAACCCGGCAACCACGCGCCCCTGCTGCTGGAGCTGATCGCCGCGGCCGGTCCCGACGAGCTGCTGCTCATCCACACCGGCAAACTCGATCGCGACGCGCTGGGCGCCGAATGGCTGCGGGCCGCGCAGGAACGCGGCGCCCTGGTGGACATCCGGGCGGTGGATCGTGGCCGCCTGCCGGCCTGGTTGCAGGGCCGTTTCCGCGCGGCCGGGCTCAGCGCCACGGACGATGCCGTGGCGCTGATCGCCGAGCGCTGCGAGGGCAACCTGCTGGCCGCGCAGCAGGAGATCGACAAGCTGTTGTTGTTGCGCGGCCAGGGCGCCACCATCGGCGCGGCCGACGCGGCCGCCAGCAGCGCGCAGAGCGCCCGTTTCGACGTGTTCCAGCTCGGGTCGGCGGTGCAGGCGCGCGATGCGAAGCGTGCGTTGGCGGTGCTGGCGGGCCTGCGCGCCGATGGCGACGAGCAGCTGCTGGCGTTGTGGGTGCTGGCGCGCGAACTGCGCGCACTGGAAAGCGCCGACCTCAACGCGCGCGCGCGCCGCTGGCGGCTGCCGTACGCGCGGCTCGCGACCCGCGCGCTGCGCGTGGATCGCATGATCAAGGGTGGCCTGGCCGGCGATCACTGGGATGAAATGGCGCTGCTGGCCACCGAGCTGTGTGGCCTCAGGACCTTGCCCATCACACAGGGAACATGATGCAACCCATCGGTCTGTTCGGGGGAACGTTCGATCCCATCCACTTCGGCCACCTGCGCACCGCGTTCGAGCTGTGGCAGGCGCTGAAGCTCTCGGAAGTGCGCTTCCTGCCCACCGGCAATCCGCCCCATCGCGAAGCGCCGCTGGCGGAGGGCCAGCTGCGCGTGGCGATGGTGCGCGCGGCCGTGGCGGGCCAGCCGGGGTTCGTGGTCGACGACCGCGAGATCCGCCGCACCGGCATGTCCTACTCGGTGGACACGCTCACCGAACTGCGCACGGAATTCCCCGAGCGCTCGCTGTGCCTGCTGCTGGGCATGGACGCGTTCCTCGGCATGCCGACCTGGCATCGCTGGCGCGAGATCTTCGACCTGGCGCACGTCATCGTCGCGCACCGTCCCGGCTGGAAGGCGCCGATGACCGGCCCGCTGGGCGAACTGATGGTGGATCGCGGCACCGGCAACGTGCGTGAGCTGCACAGCAGCAAGGCCGGCCGCATCCACGTCCATGGCGTGACCCAGCTCGAAATCGCCTCCACCGACCTCAGGCAGCTCATCCTGGCCGGCCGCGACCTGCGCTACCTGGTGCCCGAGCCGGTCCGCGACATCATCCTCGGGACCGGGTGCTATGCTGCTGCCCGTGCCTGAGCCCATCCGCTGATCCAAGGAGCTTCGCCGGACCGCATGAGCCCGAAACCCGCCCGCCGACCCCGCGCCTCGCCGAGCCAGCTCGCGCTGGAAAAAACCGTACTCGCCGCCCTCGAAGACATGAAGGCCGTCAACATCCAGTTGCTGGACGTGAGGGGCGTCACCGATATCGCCGATACCATGATCATCGCTTCCGGCACCTCCGACCGGCACGTGCGCTCGATCGCCGACCGCGTGGTGCAGAAGGTGAAGGAATCGGGCACGCGGCCGATGGGCCTCGAAGGCACGCGCGACAGCGAATGGGTGCTGATCGACCTGCGCGACGTGCTGGTGCACGTGATGCTGCCGCGGGTGCGCGAGTTCTACGCGCTGGAGCAATTGTGGGAAGTGCCGGCCGCGGCCCGCGCGAGTGGCGGCAGGCCGGCCGCGGGCCGCGCGCGTGCCAAGGCGGCGGGCGCCGGCAAGCCGCAGCCGCGGCGCAAGCCGGCGCGCAAGACGCCCGCCACGACCACGCGCTGAAAGCCTGCGCGTCGCTGCCCGCCGTGCGTCTGCGCCTCATCGCCGTCGGCACCCGCATGCCGGGCTGGGTGGATGAGGCCTGGCAGGAGTACACGCGGCGGCTGCGCGCGCCCTATGCGCTCGAACTGCGCGAAGTGGCCAGCGCCCACCGCGCCGGCGCTGGCGAAGCGGCGGCCCGGCAGGCCATGGCGGCCGAATCCCGCAGCATCCTGGCGCTGCTCGATGCCCGGGAATATGTCGTGCCGCTGGACGAGCGCGGCACCGAGCCCACCACGCTGGAACTCGCGCGCTGGCTGCAGGAGCGGGCGCAGGCCGGCAGCAACGTGAGCTTCGTGATCGGCGGCGCGGATGGGCTGGCGCCCGAAGTGCTGGCGCGGGGCAACTACCGCTGGTCGCTCTCGCGCCTGACGCTGCCGCATGGCATGGTGCGTGTCATGCTGGCCGAGCAGATCTACCGTGCGACGACCGTGCTCGCCGGGCACCCCTACCATCGCGCATGAGCACCGCGTCTGCACCGCAGGTAATCCTGGCTTCCAGTTCGCCGCGCCGGCGCGAGCTGCTCACGCAGATCGGCGTGCGGCATCGGGTGGTGCCCGCCGACATCGACGAAACCCTGCGCAGTGGCGAGGCGCCGGAAGACTACGTGCTGCGCCTGGCGCGGGAGAAGGCCGAGCGCGTGTGGCAGCAGTCCAGCGCGGCGCCACGGCTGCCGGTGCTCGGGGCGGACACCGCCGTGGTGCAGGATGGCATCGTGTTCGGCAAGCCCGCCCACCGCGCGGCCGCGCTGGCCATGCTCGGCAGGCTGTCCGGCCGCGCGCACCAGGTGCTGTCGGCGGTAGCGCTGGTGGGCGAGCACGGCAGCGACGCGCGGCTGTCGTTGAGCACCGTGCGCTTCCGGCCGCTCGCGCCGGCCGAATGCGCCGCCTACTGGGACAGCGGCGAGCCGCGCGACAAGGCGGGGGCGTATGCCATCCAGGGCCGCGGCGCCGAATTCATCGAATACCTCGCGGGCAGCTACTCCGGCGTGATGGGGCTGCCGCTGTTCGAAACCGCAGCGCTGCTGCGTGCTGCGGGCGTGCTGCCCGGAGCCCAGGTGGCTGCATGACGCGCGAAATCCTGCTCAACGTCGGGCCGCGCGAGACGCGCGCCGCGCTGGTCGAAAACGGCACCGCGGTGGAGCTGCACGTCGAGCGCGCCAATCGCCGCGGGCTGGTGGGCAACCTGTACAAGGGCCGCGTGTCGCGCGTGCTGCCGGGCATGCAGGCGGCGTTCATCGAGCTGGGACTGGAGCGCACGGCGTTCCTGCACGCCGCCGACATCGCGCGTGCGGTGCCGGCCGAGTCGGAAGCCACGCCGCCCGCCACCGAGGACATCAACCGCCTGGTCTCGCCGGGCGATGAGATCCTGGTGCAGGTGCTCAAGGATCCGATCGGCACCAAGGGCGCGCGCCTCACCACCTTCGCCTCGCTCCCTTCGCGACTGCTGGTCTACATGCCGCACGGCGGCGGCGTGGGCGTCTCCTCGCGCATCGAGGACCCGGTCGAACGCGAACGCCTGCGCGCCGCCGTGCGCGAACTCGCGCCGCAGCGCGGCGGCGGCTACATCGTGCGCACCGCGGCGGCCGGGGCCGCGGCCGAAGCGCTGCAGGCCGACCTTCTCTACCTGCAGAAGCTGTGGGAGCACGTGCAGCAGGCGTACCGCGAACAGGCGACCGGCACGCTGGTCCACGAAGACCTGCCGCTGGCATTGCGCGTGCTGCGCGACGAGCTCGGACCCGAAGTGCGCCGCGTGCTGGTCGATGCGGCGCCCGAGCACACGCGCATGCAGGCGTTCGCGCAGGACTTCATTCCCGAGGCCGCCGGGCGCCTGGAGTTCTACAACGGCACGCGCCCGCTGTTCGACCTGCACGGCGTGGAGGAGGAGATCGCGCGCGCGCTGGAGCAGCGCGTGGAGCTCAAGTCGGGTGGCTACCTGGTGATCGACCAGACGGAGTCGATGACCACCATCGACGTGAACACCGGCGGTTTCGTCGGCCACCGCAACCTTGAAGACACCATCTTCCGCACCAATCTCGAAGCCGCGGTGGCCATCGCCAGGCAATTGCGGCTGCGCAACCTGGGCGGCATCGTGATCATCGACTTCATCGACATGGAAGACGCGGGGCATCGCGAACAGCTGCTGGCGGCGCTGTCGGGCGCGCTGGCGGCCGACCGCGCGCAGACCGAGATCGCGGGCATTTCCTCGCTGGGCCTGGTGGAGATGAGCCGCAAGCGCACGCGCGAGAGCCTCGAACACTTGTTGTGCGAGCCCTGCCGGCACTGCGGCGGCCGCGGCTACCTGAAGAGCATCGAGACGGTGTGCCATGAGATCTACCGCGAAGTGCTGCGCCAGAGCCGGCAGTTCAGCGTCGAGAAGATCCTGATCCTCGCGCACCCGGAGGTGGTGGAACGGCTGATCGACGAGGAGGCGCCGGTGCTGGCGGAGCTGGAAGTGCAGGTGGGCAAGCCGATCCGGCTGCAGGCCGAGCGCCTCAGCGGCGTGGACCAGTACGACGTGGTGCTGGCCTGATGGCGGGCACGCAGGTCGCGGTGGTGCAGCTGAATTCCGGCGCCGACACCGGGGCCAACCTGCGCGAGGCCGGCCGGTGGCTGCGGCAGGCGGCGGAAGCGGGCGCGCGCCTGGCGGTGCTGCCGGAGAATTTCTCGTTCATGGGGCGCCGCGACGGCGAGCGGCGCGGCGTCGCCGAACCCGATGGCCGCGGGCCGGTGCAGGATTTCCTGGCGGCGACGGCCGCGAAGCTGGAGCTGTGGATCGTGGGCGGCACCGTGCCGCTGCTCACGGACGATCCCGCTGGCCGCATCGCGCCAGCCTGCGTGGTGTACGACGCGGAGGGGCGGCGCGTGGCGCGCTACGACAAGATCCACCTGTTCGACGTGGTGCTGCCGGGCGGCCAGGAAAGCTATCGCGAGTCGGCGCATTTCGCGCCAGGTCGCGAGCCGGTGGTGATCGACACGCCCGCCGGACGCCTCGGCCTTTCGATCTGCTACGACATCCGCTTTCCGGAGCTGTATCGCAGGCTGGTGGAGGCCGGCGCCGAACTGTTCGCGGTGCCGGCCGCGTTCACGGTTCCCACCGGACGGTTGCACTGGGAAACGCTGATGCGCGCCCGCGCCATCGAGAACCTGTGCTACGTGCTGGCCAGTGCGCAGTGCGGCACACATCCCAGCGGGCGCGAGACCTTCGGGGACAGTATGATCGTCGACGACTGGGGCACAGTGCTGGCGCGCCGACCGCAGGAGCCGGGTGTGGTGCTGGCCGCGGTCGATCTGGCCGCGCAAGCCGAGCGCCGCCGCCATTTTCCCGCTTTGGACCATCGGGTGCCGATATGAGCGATGCATTGACCCTGGCACGATCCAGCATCCTGGATCCGGCCGGCCTCGACGAGAACAGCGTGCAGCGCGCGCTGGGCACGGTGCTGGGCAAGGCCGTGGACGCCGCCGACCTGTATTTCCAGCTCTCGCATGAAGAGTCCTGGGCGCTGGAGGACGGGATCGTGAAGGAAGGCAGCTCCAGCATCGAGCAGGGCGTGGGGGTGCGCGCGCTGGCTGGCGATCGCACCGGCTTCGCCTACTCGGACGAGATCATGCTGCCGGCGCTGGACGAAGCCGCCCGGGCGGCCCGCGCCATCGCCAATCAATCCGGCACGGGTGCGATGCAGGCCTGGCACGCTGTCAGCGGCCACCAGCTCTACCTGCCCACCGATCCGGTGGCGAGCCTCGGCGATGCCGAGAAGGTGGCCTGGCTCGAGCGCATCGACCGCGAGACGCGCCGGATGGATCCGCGCATCAGGCAGGTCATGGCCAGCATCAACGCGGTGCGCGAAGTGGTGCTGATCGCGCGCAGCGATGGTGCGCTGGCGGCCGACGTGCGACCGCTGGTGCGCATGAACGTGAGCGTGATCGTCGAGCAGGACGGTCGGCGCGAGCAGGGTTACTGCGGCTGCGGCGGGCGCTACGACCTCAGGGAACTGTTCTCGGCCGAGCGCGGCATCCGGCTGGCGCGCGAGGCGGTGCGCCAGGCGCTGGTGAACCTCGAGGCCGTGGCGGCGCCGGCCGGGCCGATGACCGTGGTGCTCGGCCCGGGCTGGCCCGGCATCCTGCTGCACGAGGCCATCGGCCATGGCCTGGAGGGCGATTTCAACCGCAAGGGCACCTCGGCGTTCAGCAACCAGCTCGGCCAGCGCGTGGCGAGCGAGGTCTGCACCATCGTCGATGACGGGACGCTGAGCTCGCGCCGCGGTTCGCTCAACGTCGACGACGAAGGCACGCCCACGCGCTGCACGACGCTGATCGAGAACGGCATCCTCAAGGGCTACATGCAGGACCGCCTGAACGCGCGGCTCATGGGCGGCGAATCCACCGGCAACGGCCGGCGCGAATCGTTCGCGCACGTGACCCTGCCACGCATGACCAACACCTACATGCAGCCCGGCAGGCACGATCCGCAGGAGATCATCGCCTCGGTGGAACGCGGCATCTATGCGGTGAATTTCGGCGGCGGGCAGGTGGACATCACCTCCGGCAAGTTCGTGTTCTCGGCCAGCGAGGCGTACCTGATCGAGAACGGCAGGCTCGGCGCGCCGATCAAGGGCGCGACGCTGATCGGCAACGGCCCGGACGTGCTCACGCGCGTCTCCATGGTGGGCAACGACCTGAAGCTCGACGAAGGCGTGGGTACCTGCGGCAAGGAAGGCCAGAGCGTGCCGGTGGGCGTGGGCCAGCCCACGATCCGGGTCGAGGCGCTGACGGTGGGCGGCACGGCCTGAACGCCGCGCCTGGCGCTTCAGCCGGTGGACTGCGCCTTGTCGTGCGCGGGTGAGAGGCGGCCCGAAGTGGTGTCGCCGGTGCTGCCCAGGTCGGCGCTGCGCCGCGCCGCGCGCTCGTCCACGTAAAGAATCTCGTGCTGGCCGATGGTGATCACATCGCCGTCGTTGAGGTGATGGAAGCGCACGCGCTTCGACTTGAAGAAAATCCCGTTGGTGCTGTTGAGATCCTCGATCACGCTGCCATCGGGCGTGGTCAGGATCTGGCAGTGGTGGCGGCTCACGAAGCGGCTGTCAATCTGCAGGTCGTTCCCGGCGGTCCGGCCGATCAGCAGCCGGCCGGTGTACAGGGGCTGCTCCATGCTGGTTTCGGTGTGCGAATTCACCAGCAGGATGCGCGCCACCGGCGTTTCCGAAGGATCGCGCGGCGTGTCATCCGCCAGCCGGACGAAATCGCCGGTGCTGGCGGGCAGCGCCTCGCCCCCGCTGGCGGCGGAATGGATGCCGCTCGACTCCACCAGCGGTTCGGCCGGGGCGCGCTGGCTCACCCCCATGTGCCGGCGCGAGGCGAAGTCGGTCCACTGCAGCTCGCCGATGGCTTCGCGCACGTCGCTCTGCTGCACGGTGTCGCGATCGTCGTTGGAGGCCGCGAGCATGGCCGTGTCGCACAGCGTGTTGACCAGGCGCGGGGTGCCGCCGGTGTAGCGGTGGATGAGGTCGAAGGTGTCGGGCAGGAAGATCTGGCGGCTGTGGGAACCGGCCACTTCCAGCCGGTGCAGGATGTAGGCCTTCATGTCCTCGGGGGACAGCCGCGGCAGATGGAAGCGCAGCCGGATGCGCTGCGCCATCTGGATCAGCTCCGGCGCGTCGAGCTTGTCGTTGAGCTCGGGCTGGCCCGCCAGGATGATGCGCAGCACCTTGTCGCGCGTGGTCTCCACGCCCGACAGCATGCGCACCTCTTCGAGCACCTTGAGCGAGAGGTTCTGCGCCTCGTCGATGATCAGCAGCACCTTGCGGCCGGCGCTGTACTGCTCGATCAGGAACTGGTTGAGCGTGGAGAGCACCTCGGCCTTCTTCATCTTGAAGGGCGAGAAGCCGAACTGCACCAGCACCGACTGCAGGAACTCGAGCGAAGACACCTGGGTCTGGTTGATCTGCGCCACCACCACGTCTTTTTCCAGCTCGCGCAGGAAGGTCTCGATCAGCGTGGTCTTGCCCGCGCCGATCTCGCCCGTGATGACCACGAAGCCATCCGTGAACCAGATGGTGGATTCCATGTACGCCTTGGCCCGCGCATGCGCCTTGCTCAGGTACAGGAACTGCGGATCCGGGCTGAGCCGGAACGGCAGGTCCTGCAGCTTGAAGGTTTCCAGGTACATGGCGCCCGATTCTAGGGGATGCCTGCCAGATGCGGGTAGACACGCTTCATCAAAGCGCGGGCGCGTCGGTCACGGACTACAGCACTATCGGCCAGAACTGTGCAGTGGCCCACCTTACGCCCCGGCCGCGGATCTTTACCATAATTGTGCAGGTGCAAATCCGCCTCGCCCAGCAATGAGGCAGCCTGGGGGACTGCGCCGATGAAATTGATCATGGCGGCGTGGCCGCGTGCGGCCGTGCTGCCCAATGGCCAGCCGGCGATGGCACGCAGATGGTTCTCGAACTGGCTGGCCACCGCGCCCTCGATGGTCCAGTGCCCGGAGTTGTGCACGCGCGGCGCCATCTCGTTGGCGATCAGCCGGCCCCGGTGCACGAAGAACTCGACCGTCAGCACGCCCACGTAGCGGAAATCCTCGAGCAGCCGGCGCAGCGCCGCTTCGGACTGGCGCGCCAGCCGTGGCGCCGGCCAGGGCGCGAGCGTGAGGCGCAGGATGCCTTCGTGGTGGTAGTTGCGGCTCAACGGATACAGCGCCACCTCGCCGCGCCGGCCGCGCACGCCGATGGCGGAGACTTCGAGGTCGTAGTCGACGAACTCTTCGTACAGCAGCGGCTTGCCGCCCAGCGCCTGCCAGGCGGCGTCGAGATCCGCCGCGGTGCGCAGCACGTACTGTCCCTTGCCGTCATAGCCCATGCGACGCGTCTTGAGCACGCCGGGCAGGCCGATGTCGCGAATCGCGCGTAATAGCGACGCTCGGCCCGTTACAGCGGCGTAGCGCGTGGTGGCGATGCCGAGCCGCTCGAAGCAACGCTTCTCCTGCAGGCGGTCCTGCGCCGTTGCAAGGGCCCGCAGCGGCGGTGCGACTGTGGTGCCCGTGCCACGCGTGGCCGCGCGCAGCGCGGGGACCGACACGTTCTCCCAGTCGAAGGTGAGCACCTCGCTCCGTCGCGCCAGTTCGGCCAGCAGCCGTGGATCGCCGAGCTCGCCGCTGAGCGAGGGCGCGAGCTGACCGCCTGGCGTCTGGCTGCCGGCATCGAGGAACAGGAAATCGAGGCCGAGCGGATAGCCCGCCAATGCCAGCATGCGGCCGAGCTGGCCGGCGCCGACGACACCGACGGTCATGGCTTCGCGGTGCTGGAAGCGGCGGCGGGATCGGGCTGCGACAGCACCTTTTCGGTCTGCTCGCGCCGGAAGGCGTGCAGCGCCTTCTGCACCGCCGGATGGCGCGGCGCGAGGATCGCCGCCGCGAACAGCGCAGCATTCTTCGCGCCCGCGATGCCGATGGCGAAAGTGGCCACCGGCACGCCGGCCGGCATCTGCACGATGGAGAGCAGCGAATCGAGTCCGTTGAGCGTCTTCGACTGCACCGGCACGCCCAGCACCGGCAGCGCTGTCTTGGCGGCGGTCATGCCGGGCAGATGCGCCGCGCCGCCAGCGCCCGCGATGATGACTTCGAGCCCGCGGTCCGCGGCCTGGCCGGCGTATTCGAACAGCAGATCGGGCGTGCGATGCGCGGAGACCACGCGCACTTCATGCGCGACGCCGAGCTGCCCGAGCTGCGCGGCGGCGGCGCCCATCGTCTCCCAGTCGGAGGACGAACCCATGATGATGCCGACCAGTGGCTTCATCGTCGTATCTTAGCACGCGCGCGCTGCTGCTCCGGCCGCGCCGCCAGCGCGGTTTCCAGCGCCGCGACATCGATGGAACGCATCAGCTTGCCGATGTACTGCTTCTGGCGCGCCTGCGCCGGACCGGAACGCACGTTCTGTCCCACCAGCAGCGCTTCGAGCAGGTTCTCGGGCAGGCCCAGCGCGCGCAATTCGGACTCGCGCAGCGTCAGCAGCCATTCACCGAATTTCTGCAGGCCTTCGGCCTCGCGCTTGCGCGCGGAGCGGCTGGGCCTGCCGCCCCAGGGATCCTCATTCTCCGGTACGTCATCGGGGTCGTTCATCTTACAATTGTGCCTGAAACCAGGGCAGGACAGGCATGCAGCAATCCGTCGACGCGACCCGAATCCCCGAACTGAAGACCGTGGTGGCCGAGGCGCTGGCGCAGGCGGCGGCAGCGGGCGCCACGCAGGCCGAGGCCGACGCGAGCCTGCAGCGCGGCCTGACCGTGACGGTGCGGCTGGGTGAAGTGGATACCATCGAATACCACCGCGATCGTGGTATGGCGATCACGGTGTATTTCGGGCATCGCAAGGGCTCGGCCAGCACCGCCGACCTCAGGCCCGAGGCGGTGCGCGCGTCGGTGCAGAAGGCCTGCACCATTGCCCGCTACACCGCCAGTGACGACTGCGCGGGCCTGGCCGACCCGCAGGATCTCGCGCAGCGGATCCCCGACCTCGATCTCGACCATCCGTGGAACATCGAAGCCGACGCGGCGGTGGAGATCGCGCGCGATTGCGAAGCTGCGGGCCGCGCGCTCGATGCGCGGCTCGGCAATTCCGAAGGCGCGACGCTCACCAGCCATCGCGGCGTGCGCGTCTACGGCAATTCGCACGGGTTCCTGCACGGCTTCCCGAGCACCAGCCACAGCCTGAGCTGCGCGCTGGTGGCGCAGCAGGATGCGGACATGCAGCGCGACTACTGGTACAGCGTGGCGCGGCGCGCGCAGGATCTCGAAGCGCCGGCGGCGGTGGGCCGCAAAGCCGGCGAGCTCGCGCTGCGCCGGCTCGGGGCGCAGGCGCTGGGCACGCGCCGCGCGCCGGTGCTGTTTTCGCCCGACATGGCGCGCGGCCTGTTCGGACACCTGATCGGCGCGATCCGCGGTGGCAGCCAGTACCGGCGCACCTCGTTCCTGCTGGACGCCGCGGGCCAGCAGGTGTTTCCGTCTTTCCTGCAGATCACCGAGCGCCCGCACCTGGCGCGCGCGCTGGCCAGCTCGCCATTCGATTCCGAAGGCGTGCGCACCCGCGATCGCGACCTGGTGCGTGACGGCGTGTTGCAGGGCTACGTGCTGGGCAGTTATTCGGCGCGCAAGCTCGGCCTCAGGACCACGGGCAACGCCGGCGGGATCCACAACCTTTTGGTGGAGGCCGCGCAGCCGCCGCTGGATTTCCCCGCGCTGCTGCGCAAGCTCGGCACCGGGCTGCTGGTGACCGAGCTCATGGGGCAGGGCGTGAACCCGGTCACCGGCGATTACTCGCGCGGCGCCAGCGGCTTCTGGGTGGAGGACGGCGCCATCGCCCATCCGGTGCACGAGATCACCATCGCCGGCAACCTGCGCGAGATGTTCCGCGAGCTCGTGGCGGTGGGAAGCGATGTCGACCTGCGCGGCGCGATCCGCTGCGGCTCGGTACTGCTGGCCGAGATGAGCATCGCCGGCGCCTGAAGCGCGGGCTTCAGGGCAGCTGCGAATCGATCAGTTCCTCCAGCGTCTGGCTGCCACAGCGCTCGCGCCAGCTCGCTTCCAGTCCGGCGCAGAAGCGGTCCACCGCCGGCACTTCGGCGGCGCTGTGCGGCACGTGCGGGCCGGCGTGGTTGCGCGCGACTTCGAGGATTTCCAGCAGCGTGATCTGCCCGAGGCTGCGGCCGGGCAGCAGGTCGTCGTTCTCCGCGCTCACCAGCAGCCGCTCGGATGCCAGCGCCTCCGCGATGCGCGTCACGGCGATCCCCGGCAGGCCGAGCCGCGCGGCCAGCGTGCTGCTGTTCCAGCGTGTGCCGCCGCGTTCGTGCGCCTCGCCCACCAGGTACATGATGGCGAGGCTGAGCCGTTCGGTCTCCACGTTCGACAGCCGCAACTGCGTCAGCCCGAGGCGCAGGTAGTTGGGATTTTGCACGTAGAACGAGAGCTGCGCGCCGAGCAGCAGGATCAGCCAGCCGAGGTAGGTCCACACCAGCGCCGCCACCACGATGGCGAAGCCGGCGTAGATCATGGTCAGGCGCGCCGAGGCCAGCACGAAGGTGGTGAAGATCTTGCCCACCGCGGCCCACAGCACGCCGGCGCCGATGCCGCCGATCACGGCCGAACGCGGTGCGACGCGCGTGTTCGGGATGTACAGGTACAGCGCGCTGAACAGCGCCGACACCACCAGGTACGGCGTCACGAGCAACGTGAGGTTCCACAGGTTGTCGAGCAGCGGCAGGCTCGAGAGCAGGCGCAGCGAACGGCTCGAGCCGGCCAGCTGCGTGGCGCCCACCACCGCGGCGACGAGCACCGGGCCGATCACCAGCAGGCCGAGGTACTCGGCGAAACGCCGCGCGAAGCTGCGTGGCTGCTCCACGCGCCACACGAAGTTGAAGCTGTCCTCGACCTTCTTCATCGTGCCGATCAGCGTCCACAGCAGGAGCGCGAGGCCCAGCGTGCCCACCAGTCCGCTGCGCACCTTGTCGGCGAAGTCCATCACGCGGCGCGTGAGGTCGGCGGCGCTCGCCCCCATGGGCGCGAAGAATTCGTAGATCAGCGGTTCGAGCTCGCGGTGGGCGCCAAAGGCCTTGAGGATGGAGAAGCTGAAGGCCACCAGCGGGATCAGCGCCAGCAGCGTGGCGTACACCAGGCCCATGGCGTGCAGGTTGAGCTGCCCGCTGAGCAGATCGCGCAGCATGGCGTAGGGATAGCGCGCCGCGTGGCGCAGCCGGCCCAGCGGCGTGCGTTGCTGGCTGCCCGGCCCGAACAGCCAGCGGTCGAACACGCCCTGCAGATGCAGTCCCATGCGGGGAGTCTAGCCCGGGCTGGCAGGTCCCGTGAGGCGGCGCAGCGCCTCCTGGTACTTGAGGCTGGTGCGCTGGATGATGTCGGGCGGCAGCCGCGGGCCGGGCGCGGTCTTGTTCCAGTCGAGCGTTTCGAGATAGTCGCGCACGAACTGCTTGTCGAACGAGGGCGGGCTCGCGCCGACGCGCCAGGTATCCGCGGGCCAGAAACGCGAGGAGTCCGGCGTCAGCACTTCGTCGATCAGCGTCAGCCGGCCCGCGGCGTCGACGCCGAATTCGAACTTGGTGTCGGCGATCAGGATGCCGCGGGCGCGCGCGTGCTCGAACGCATGCCGGTACAGCGCGAGCGCCGTGCTGCGCACCTGCTCCGCAAGCTCCGCGCCGATCAGGCGGCTGGTCTGCGCGAAGGAGATGTTCTCGTCGTGCGCGCCGAGCGCCGCCTTGGTGGCCGGCGTGAACAGCGGCTCGGGCAACTGCTGCGCGAGCTGCAGCCCGGGCGGCAATGCGATGCCGCAGACGGCGCCGGTGGCCTTGTAATCCTTCCAGCCCGACCCAATCAGGTAGCCACGAACCACGGCTTCGATAGGCAGGGCATTGAGTTTCTTGACGATCGCCGCGCGGCCCGTGAGCAGCGCCAGCTCCGCCGGGTCGTGGATGAATTCCTCGAGCCGGATCGTGGTGAGCTGGTTGGGCACCAGCTGGCGCGTGCGATGAAACCAGAATTCGGAGATCTGCTGCAGCACCCAGCCCTTGCCCGGAATGGGATCGGGCAGGATCACGTCGAACGCCGACAGGCGATCGGTGGTCACGATCAGCAGGTGCTCGGGGTCGATCGCGTAGATGTCGCGCACCTTGCCCTGGTGCACGCGGGTCAGCCCGGCCAGGGCGGTTTCGTATACGGTCGCGGAGATTTGCGCCACGGCCTTGGCTACCATGGAATCCTTGAGGGGCGCGCATCTTGCCGTCCGCGACGCAACGGGGTCAAGCGACCATGAATCTGGGGGGGAAACTGCTCGGCGCGGCGTTGGGCTGGGTGGCGCTGGGCCCCTTTGGTGCATTGGTGGGCGCGGTGCTGGGGCACCAGTTCGACATGGCCGCGGGCAATCCGCTCAGCGATCCCGTGCCGGATCCGTCGCAGATCAACCAGCTGTTCTTTCCGGCCACGTTCCGGGTCATGGGTTTCGTCGCCAAGGCCGACGGCCGCGTCAGCGAGGCGGAGATCGGCGCCGCGCGCCAGGTCATGCAGGCGCTGCGGCTGAACGCCGAGCAGCAGCTGCGCGCCATCGAGCATTTCACCCTGGGCAAGCAGCCCGATTTCGCGCTGGAGCGCGAACTCGCGCCGCTGCGCTCGGCGCTGCTGTTCTTCCCGGAGCTGGCGCAGCTGTTCATGGAAATCCAGCTGCAGGCCGCGATCATCGGCAACGACGTGAATCCGGCCGCGCGCCAGCGGCTGCAGCGCGTCGCGACGCTGCTGGATGTGAATGGCGCGGAATTCGCGCAGCTCGAATACCTGCTGCGGGCGCGCATGGGGCGCGGCGGCGGCGGGTTTGCGGGCGCCGGATCGGGCGCGGGAGCGGGGGGGCAGGGTCGCGGCGCGCCGCGATCCAGCGCGGCTGACACGCTCGCCGCCGACTACGCGTTGCTGGGCGTGGCGGCCACGGTGAGCAACGAGGAGATGGTCAAGGCCTACCGACGGCAGATGAGCCGCCATCATCCGGACAAGCTGCGCGCCAACGGCCTGCCGGAATCGATGATGGAAGCCGCCAAGGAGCGCACGCAGCAGATCCGCGCGGCGTATGAACGCCTGTGCGAAAGCCGGGGCATCCGCAGTTAGGGCCTGCGTACCCACTCGCCCCCTGCATTGCCGTTGCGTACACTGCCCGCCATGCAACAACCCTGGATCGCGCCCTCGATTCTCTCCGCCGACTTCGCGCGTCTCGGCGCGGAAGTGGATGCGGTGGTGGCCGCCGGCGCCGACCTGATCCATTTCGACGTCATGGACAACCACTATGTGCCCAACCTCACCATCGGGCCGCTGGTGTGCGAAGCGCTGCGCAAGCACGGCGTCACCGCGCCCATCGATGTGCACCTGATGGTGGAACCGGTGGATCGCCTGGTGCCTGACTTCGCCAAAGCCGGCGCCACCTACATCAGCTTCCATCCCGAGGCCAGCCGGCATGTCGATCGCACCCTCGCGCTGATCCGCGAGCACGGCTGCAAACCGGGCCTGGTGCTCAACCCCGCCACGCCGCTGGACTGGCTCGACTACACGCTGGATGAGCTGGACATGGTGCTGCTGATGTCGGTGAACCCCGGCTTCGCGGGCCAGCAGTTCATCCCCGGCGTGCTGCCGAAACTCGCGGCCGTGAGGCGGCGCATCGACGCGGGCGGGCGCGCCGTGCGGCTGGAAGTGGATGGCGGCATCAAGGTGGACAATATCGCGGCCGCCGCCCGGGCCGGCGCTGACACGTTCGTGGCGGGTTCCGCGATCTTCGGCTCGGCGGATTACGCCGCGACGATCAAGGCCATGCGCGCCGCGATCGCCGGGGCGCGCGGCTGAGGACTATTCGTCGTCGTCCTCATCCTCGTCATCTTCGTCGTCTTCCTCGCTGGCCATGGGCCGCGGACGGCCGGGCACGCCCGCCACCGCCTTGGCCGGCACGGTCACCGGGCGCGTCTTCATCTTCGGCCGGGCGTTGAACACCACGATGGTCTTGCCGGTGGCGCGCAGCAGACCCTGGTCCTCCAGCACCTTCAGCACGCGGCCCGCCATCTCGCGCGAGCAGCCGACCAGGCGTGAGAGCTCCTGGCGCGACACCTTGATCTGCATGCCTTCGGGGTGCGTCATCGCGTCGGGTTCGCCGCACAGGTCCATGATGGCGTGCGCGACGCGACCGGTGACATCGACGAAGGCAAGGTCGCCGAGCTTGCGGTTGGTGCGGTCGAGGCGCGTCGCCAGCTGGGTGGCCAGTTCGAACACCAGGCCCGGGCTTTCGGTGGCCACCTGGCGGAAACGCGGATAGGTCATTTCGGCGAGCTCGCAGGCATTGCGCGTCCGCACCCAGGCGCTGCGCGTGGGCTGCTCGTGGAACAGGCCCATCTCGCCGAAGAACTGGCCCTTGTTGAGGTAGGCGAGCACCATCTCGTTGCCTTCCTCGTCTTCGATCATCACTTCGACCGAACCGCTGATGATGTAGTACAGCACGTCGGGCAGGTCGCCGGCGTGGATCAGCACGGTCTTGGACGGCACTGCGCGGATGCGGCAGTAGCTGAGGAAGCGATTGATCGCGGGAATGTCGCTCAAGGGTTTGACATTCTCTTCCATGGATTGGCTGCCCTTATGATTTGTCGCGGTGTTCAACCCCGACTTTTTATTACATAAGCCGTTGAGCTGCAAGTGAGTCCGGCCCGCCCCTCACAAAAATTGGCGAATCAGAACCAATAGGCGGAGGAGGTCATGACCCTGGAGGTGGCACGCATCAGGGCGCGGATCGGCGATGGCAATTCGCTGCCACCGCGCTCGCGCGCGGCCTGTCCGTGCGCCACTTCATCACGCTGCATCTGCTCGACGATGCGTCGGCTGCGCGCGTCGGCAGCCGGCAGCCGTTCGAGGTGCGAGGCCAGGTGGCCTTCCACCTGCCGTTCGGTCTCGGCGACGAAGCCGAGGCTCACGCGATCCCCGAGCACCGCGGCCACGGCGCCGATTGCGAACGAACCGGCGTACCACAGCGGATTGAGCCGACTGGGCGCGGCGCCCAGTTCCTTCAGCCGCGCCTCGCACCAGGCCAGGTGGTCGCCTTCCTCCTGCGCCGCCTGCAGCAGGAACTGCCGGTTCGGTTCGGAGCGGGCCATGAGCGCCTGGCCGTGGTAGAGAGCCTGGGCCGCGATCTCCCCCGCATGGTTGACCCGCATCAGCCCGGCCGCCTGGCGCTTTTCGGCCCCGGAAAGGCTGCTGTCAGGGGGCAGGGACAGCTCCCGCCGGCTGCTGGCGGGGGCAAAAAGCGCCCGCAGGGCGTTGTCGGCTGTACACAACAACAGGTCCAGGGGGTCGCGGGCGGCCATGCTCTTAATTATAGCCCCAGGGAATAGCCCCAGGGACGGCCGTTTCCGGGTTGCCGGAGGCCTGCCGGGGTGCCGGATCCGGCACCCACACCCCCCAAAACCTGTTTTGCTTCCCCGGTCCCCCTTCGGTACACTTCCGCGCCATTTTTTAAGTCAGCCGTCGAGCCGGAGCCCCGTGATGAAGACCCAATTTGCCAACGCCGCGACCGTCCGCGGGGACTGGTTCGTCGTGGATGCCGAGGGCAAGACCCTGGGTCGCCTGGCGTCGGCCATCGCCCATCGCCTCAAGGGCAAGCACAAGCCCAGCTACAGCCCGCACGTCGACATGGGCGATCACATCGTGGTGCTCAATGCCGGCAAGATCCACGTCACGGGCGACAAGCTCGACGACAAGATGTATCACCAGCACACTGGCTATCTGGGCAACCTCAAGTCCATCGCGCTCGGCAAGCTGCTGCAGGAGCACCCGGAACGCGCCATCGAGTTCGCGGTGAAGGGCATGCTGCCGAAGAACACGCTCGGCCGCAGCATGTTCCGCAAGCTGCACGTGTTCGCCGGCGATAAGCATCCGCACTCCGCGCAGCAGCCGAAGCCGCTGGCGCTGTAACGCGCCTCCAAGAGAATTTCACAGGAACCATCGCACATGCCAGCTTCCGCCAACTACGGCACCGGCCGCCGCAAGACCTCCACCGCGCGCGTGTACCTCAAGACCGGCACCGGCAAGATCACGGTCAACGAACGTCCGCTCGACGAGTTCTTCGGCCGCGAGACCGGCCGCATGATCGTGCGCCAGCCGCTGGAAGTGGTGCAGCTGGTGGACCGCTTCGACATCGATGCGCACGTCGAGGGCGGCGGCATCACCGGCCAGGCCGGTGCCATCCGCCACGGCATCACGCGCGCGCTGATCAAGTACGACGAGACGCTGCGCCAGCCGCTGCGCCAGGCCGGCTACGTCACGCGCGACGCGCGCGAAGTCGAGCGCAAGAAGGTCGGCCGCCGCAAGGCCCGCCGCGGCCCGCAGTACTCGAAGCGCTAGAGTTCTTGTTCTGAGCGCCTCCGCGCGCCTTCGCGCCGCAGGCAACGGGAATTCACTTCCCGTTGCCGCAAACGAAGCTGATCCGCAAAACGGCCCAAGGCCGTTTTGCTTGTAATCTTGGGGGATCGTCTAGTGGTAGGACTACGGACTCTGACTCCGTCAACCTAGGTTCGAATCCTAGTCCCCCAGCCAGTTGGCACCGTCCGCTCAACGCACTGCCACCGTGGTCCGGCGCCACGCCGGATCCTGCCAGCGGACGAAGCTCGAGAGCAGCTCGGGCGTGCTCGCCTGTTGCCGCACGCGCAGCGTCGCGGGATCGAGCACTTCGAAGCGCCGGCGGTAGTGTCCGCCCGACAGCACTTCCCTGGCCACCAGCAGTCGCGAGTCCGGCGTCCAGCCTGCGCACTCGACGTAGCCCAGTTCCGGATCGTCGGTGCCAGGGGGCAGCACGTCGATGGACCAGCCGCTGCCGGTCTGGTGGAAAATCCACAGTTCGCGCCAGCCCACCAGCGGCTGCACCGCCAGCGCCAGCGCCGTGCCGGTGACGTTCGCATTCGCGGACGAGGTCCACACCATGCCGTAGGTGCAGCGATGCGCCAGCGGCGTGTCGAGCACGGCCTGCGCCGGATACAGCGCGACGCAGGTCTGTCCCGCCGAGCCAGCGGTGGTCTGCAACACCAGTTTGCCGGCCGGCCTGGTGCCCAGGGTCGCCGCTGGCCGCGAGGCGCCGACGCGGATCGCGGCGTCCGCGTACGCGTCCACGTCCTCGCCATCCAGCGCCGACTTCTTCACCGTGGCCAGTTCAGCGATGGCCCGCGATTCGAGCTGCGCCGCGATCGCCGCTCCGTCCGCGGCCCCGCTGCGCGCCTGCCAGTACGCCACCTCGGCCAGCACGCCCGCCTGGCGCGCATGGATGCGGTTCAGCATCACGGCATCGAGTCCGACCCCGGGCACGCGGCCCAGCACCTCGGCGCGCCACAGATCGAGCTGCCTGCGATCGGTGGGACCGAGCGCGGGATCGACGCAGTCGTGGCGCGTGAGCGCGAGCGCGGCGCGCGCCCGCTGCGGCGCGTCGGCCGCCGGCATCTCGAGCACGCGCTTGTACAGGTCGCCGTCGTAGCAGAACAGCATCTGCCCGTCGCGCTCCAGCGTGCTCATGCGGATGCCTGACTGCGCAGCGATGTCGAGGCTGGCCGCGAGGCTGTCCGCCGCGGACTTCCCGGTGCCGGGCTTCGAGGCGCGTGCCGCCAGCCGCTCGGCCATGCCGCCCAGCGCGTCGAAGATCTCGGGCGTGATGTCGCTGGCGGGCGCGGCCTTGAGGAAGGCCGCGCCGTAGCTGATGCCGAGCGCCTCGGCGCCGGGGGTCTCGCGCAGGAAGCGCACCACGGCCAGCAGCGCGGGCGCCGCTTCGGGCGTGAGGCCGATCTCGCGCACCTGCGTGGCGCGCACGTAGCCGCCGCGCTCCAGGCGGTGATCGTAGACGCTCAGGTAGTCGCCGCGCGAGCCGCGCACCTCGAGCACTTCGCCCTGCCACAGCGTGGCCTGCTGGAGCGCCGCCTGCTTCGGGGCGGCGCGCAGCGCGACGGGGTTCTGCGTGACGATGGCCAGCGCCACGGCTGCCAGGGCGCTCATTTCGCACCCAGCAAGGTGTTGCCGATGAAGCCGCCTTCCGCCGGGGGCGAGGCGATGATCACCTGCACCTTGTCGGAGAGCTTGTCGGCCAGGGTCTTCTGGATCAGCAGCGGGTTCTTGCTGATGAGCTCGCTCTCGCGCGCCATCTGGTCGCTGTTGGCCTTGCCCACCTGTTCGAGGCGGTAGGCCTCGGCGTCGGCGAGCTTCTGGCGCGAATCGGCTTCACCCGCCGCTTCGATGCGCCGCGCCTCCGCCGTGCCTTCCGCGGTGCGGATGCGCGCCAGCTTGTCGGCATCGGCCTCGAGGCCGCGCTGTTCCACCTGCTTCTGCTTGAACGGCAGCACGTGCTTCATGGCCTCCTCCTGCGCCTTGGCGGCGATGATCTGCTCCTGCGCCGCCGCCTCGGCGGCTTTCTGGCGGCGCACCTTGTCGGCCTCACCCTCGAGCGCCGTCTGCTTCACGCGCTTGTCCATGAGCTCGAGCGTGTAGCGCATCTTTTCGCTTTCCAGTTCCTCCGCCAGCAGCTTGTCCATGCCGTTGCGATAGTCCTGCGGCAGGTCCACCTGCCCGATCTGCACCGAGCGCAGTGCGAGGCCGTCGGCCGCCAGCACGGGCGCGAGTTCCCGCGCGATGGCCTGCTGGATCTCGTCGCGCTTGGTGGAGAAGATCTCCCGGACCGTGTAGCGCGAGAACAGCTTGAAGATCACGCCCTGCACCGCGGGTTCCACCACGTCCTTCGACACATCCTCGGGCAGCGTCATCGCGAACTGCGGCAGGCGCGGCACGTCGATCGCATAGCGCACCACCAGGTCGACGCCGATCGACAGTCCTTCCACCGACTGGAACGGCGCTTCACCATTGGCCCGGGCGCTCTTGACCGGGCGGTAGACCTCATCGCGCGTGGAGAAGCGGCGCAGCTCGTACAGCCCCGGCATCACCCACAGGCTGCCGCTCTGGAACTGGCTCAGCTTGCCGGTCATGACGCTGCGACGGACCACCACCTCGCCGCGCCCGACCGTGCGCAGCGGCGGATTGCGCCACAGGAACCAGCCCGCCACGCCGAGCACGGCCAGCACCCCCAGCACCACGCGCGCCTGGACCAGGCCGCGTTCGCCGGCACGCCAGCCGCGCCCGCCCTGCTGCCCCAGCCAGGCACCGAACCGCGCCAGCGCGTCCTTCATCCGTTCCATCCATTCCCCGAATCCGTTGCCCATGACACCTCTCCGACCCCGCTGCCTCGAACGGCCGGCCCCGGCCGGAACGTCGGTCGGCAGATCCGCGTTCCGGGGTCCACTGTCCGTCCGGCCGTGCGGAGCGCTCAATGCGCTCGCGGGGTCTCTTCGCTCCGGCGCGCGAACCTTTGCTCCCGCCGACCGGAGCAAACACTCACGCCGGGCGTGGCGCGAAGCGGGGATAATCGGGCGATGGGCGAACTCGCGGTGGCGGTGATCGAGGACGACGTGCCGACCAGCAGCCAGATCCGGGGCTGGATCGAGTCGGCGCGCCCCGGCATCCGCGTTGACCAGTGGTACACGCGGGACGAGGCCGAAGCCGCGGTGGCGCGCGAGCGCTACGACCTGGTGGTGCTGGACATCGAGCTCGGCCGGGAGCGGCACGCGGGCGTCGCGGTGATCAACGCCATCAACAAGCGCGGCGGCACGCCGGTGCTGGTGGTGTCGGGCATGCCGGCCGGCATCTACCGCAGCATCATGAAGGCGCTGGACGCCTGGGACTACCTGCAGAAGAGCGCGTTCGACGAGAGCGACTTCATCGACACCTTCCTCGACATGCTGCGCTCGGTGCGCGAGCGCGGCCGCGCCCCGGGGTCGCCCGGTATGTCCGGCGCGGCGGCGCCGACTGGTGCCGCAGTGGTGGCGCAGCCGACTGCGGCGCCGTTGTCGCTGGACCCGTTGCGGCAGCATTCGCCGCTGTGGCGCGGACAGCGCGTCAACCTGCCGCTGACCTCGCAGCGCATCCTCGCCGCGCTCCACCAGCGGCGCGGCCAGGTGGTGTCCTACGACGAGCTGTTCCAGGTCGTGAAGAGCGGACGGACGCGCGACAACGTGCGCAAGCACATCAGCACCATCCGCGAGGCGTTCCGCGAAGTCGACCCGGACTTCGACCTCATCGAGAACGTGCCGATGCGCGGCTTCCGGTGGAGGGAGGCTTGAGGCGCTGGTGGCCCGGACGCGTCCCGCTGCGGTTGCGGGTGTTCTTCCGCGGCGCGTTCCTGCTGCTGGCGCTCGCCACGGTGGCGCTGGCGCTGTCGGGACTGCGCGAGGAGCGGCGCCTGAGCTACCGCAGCTATCGCGAGCTGTTCGAGAAGAACGTCGAGCAGATCACCTCACGCCTGCAGCACCCCAGCGGCCAGCTCGCGCTGCTCAACCCCACGCTGTCAGGTGCGGCGCTGGTGCCGCTGCATCCGCTGGTGCTGCCGTTCTCCGCCATCGACTTCGACGATCGCGCCAAGGCGCAGCAGGCGGCCGAGATGGCGGGATGCCTGGTGCAGTATCCGGACCGGGCGCAGCTGTGCGTTGCCATCGGCAACAACCCTTCCGCCGGCGGGTTCATCTACGCGGTCGGCACGTTCGCCAGTGGCCCGCTGGTGACCCACACGCCGGGCGAACTCGACCTGGATGCGGCCCACCGGCTGCGCGTCGCGGTGGACATGCGCGGGCAATCGTACCAGTGGCTCGCGCCGCTCGAGGCCGATCCGCAGCAGAAGCGGGGCGGCGTCCGCGGCCGGTTGCCGGGCTTCGCGGCTGACGGCGCGGGCCACTTCGCTGCGCTCCCCGATCGCGACTTCCGCGGCTGGCTGTGGCAGGACAGCCGTTGCCTGGATGCGTCCTCCGGCGCCAGCGCCACCTCCGGCGCCAGCGCCACCTCCGTCGCCGCAGCCACGACCGCCGCACCCTGCCTGCACCGATCGTTTTTTTCCGTGCGCCTGCCCGTGGCGCTGTTCCATGCGGAATTCGAAGACAACCCGACCCTGGTCTGGCCGCCCCGCGATCTCAACGCCATCCGGGTGCGCGTGCAGGCGTTCGGACCGGGCAGCCAGACGCCGCTGTTCGACAGCAACCGTCCGGGCGCCGCCGCGCCGTTCGCACTCACCGATCTGCGCGCGCTGTTGCTGAAGGGCGAGACACTGCGCATCCGCCGCCTGGGCGGAGGCGCACCCACGGATGTGATCACGCTCTCCGAGGCCGAGCAGCCGGAGGGACGTTCCGCGCTGCTCGTGAGCGACATCCTGCGGCGCCTGCCGGTGGAGGATGGCACGCAGAGCATCGCCGCGCGCCGCGTCGTGGCGACGCCGGTGGGCGAGTTCGAGATCCTGATGTCGGGCGACCTGGGGAGCGTGGATCGCGGGCTGGCGGTGGTGGCGGGCCGGCTGGTCTGGCCGCTGGTGGCGCTGCT
Organism: Steroidobacteraceae bacterium; assembly: GCA_035499515.1. GTDB lineage: Bacteria > Pseudomonadota > Gammaproteobacteria > Steroidobacterales > Steroidobacteraceae > FEN-1191. The sequence continues at coordinate 61,378 of DATJYR010000019.1, forward strand.
CGCCGCCATCGCGCTGGTGTGGCTCGCGATCGAGATCCGCATGATCCGGCGCATCACGGCACTGACCCAGCGCGCCGCCGCGGTGAATCGCCAGGACCGCTCGGCGGCCGAACTCATTCCGGATTTCAGGGACCTGCGCTCGAGCGATGAACTGGGCCTCATGGCCGGCGTCTTCTCGGACCTGCTGCAGCGGGTGCAGGACGATGCGCGCCGCGAGCAGCTCCGCGCCGAACAGGCGCGCACCATGTGGCACGCCGTGGGCCACGAGATCATGGCGCCGCTGCAATCGCTGGCCGCCCTGCATGGCTCGCAGCAGGACCCGGGCCAGCGCTACATCGAGCGCATGCGCCAGGCGGTGCGCGTGCTGTACGGCAGCGCGTCGCCCGGCGCGGCGATCAGCTCCGCCACGCTGCAGGTGGGGTCGCTGCCGCTGCAGCAGTTCCTGGCCACGGTGGCGCACAACGCCGTGCACGCGGGCATCGACGACGTGCGCTTCACCGGCCCGGCGGAGCCCCTGAACGTGCGCGCGGACGAGTACTCGCTGGAAGATGTCATCACGCATGTGCTGAGCAACGCCAACCGGCATCGCACACCCGGCACGCCGATCCGCATCGCACTGGCGCGCGTCGGGGAGACGGCCGAGACCCGCATCCGCAACCAGGGTCCGCGCATCGACCCGGCGCTGCTCGAGCGCATCTTCGACTACGGCGTCTCCGGCGCTTCGCCCGGTGATGGCAGCGGGCGGCTGGGCCAGGGGCTGTTCGTGGCGCGCACCTACATGGCGAAGATGGGCGGGACCCTGTGGGCCGCCAACACCGACGACGGCGTGGAATTCATCCTGGTGCTGGCGCTGGCCTAGCCGCGCCCGTCAGATCCGCTCGACGCCATCCTCGTGGCCGATCACCAGCAGATCGGCGGGCCGGGCGGCGAACAATCCCACGCACACCACGCCGGTGATCTGGTTGATCGCGCTTTCCAGCCCCAGCGGATCGGTGATCTGCAACCCGTGCAGGTCGAGCAGGTGGTTGCCGTTGTCGGTGACGACGCCGGCACGCCACACCGGGCGCGCGCCCAGCGCCTCGAGGCGGCGTGCGACCTGGTTGCGGGCCATCGGGATCACTTCCACGGGCAGCGGAAAGCGGCCCAGCACCGGGACCAGCTTGCTGGGATCGATGATGCACAGGAAACGGCGGGCGGCCGCGGCCACGATCTTCTCGCGCGTGAGCGCGGCGCCACCCCCTTTGATGAGGCAGCGCGCGGCGGTGGCCTCGTCGGCGCCATCGATGTAGAGCGACAGCGATTCGACTTCGTTCAGGTCGGCGGTGGTGATGCCCTGGTCGGCCAGCAGGCGGGTCGAGGCTTCCGAACTGGAGACCACCGCCCCGAGCTTGCCGCGCCAGGCGCCGAGCATTGCGATGAGTTCGTTGACTGTCGAGCCGGTACCGACACCTAGCGACATACCTTCATGCAACTCTTCAAGAGCGGCGCGTGCCGCCTGCTGTTTCCGCGCGCGTACCGGATCCACCTGCATCAAACCTGTCCCCAGATACGACGATGCCCGCTTGCGCGGGCACCATCTGAGCTTTGAAGTACAGTGAACGAAGCTTGCGCCGCGTTCGCTGTGGCTGAAGGCCTTACTTCTTCTTCGCAGCTGCTTTCTTCTTGGCCTTCTTCTTTGCTTTCGCCATGACAGATCTCCATGTCAAGTTAGTCCGGGGCCCGAGTATATACACCGATAAAAAAAAGACAAGCGAGCGTGCATGAGTCATGGCATGTGATCTCGATCACATGCGCATGCGTGCGCTCACTCGAGCTTGAGCAGGTAACGCCACTCGGCGGCGCTCACCGGCATCACCGAGAGTCGGTTGCCCGGCATCAGCAGCCGCATGTTCTTCAACGCGCCATCGGCATGCGTGCGCAGTTCGGCGAGCGTGATGGTGCGCCCGAGTTTGCGTTCGAGCTGCACGTCGATCATGTACCAGCGCGGCGCATCGGGTTTGCTCTTGGGGTCAAAGTGCTTATTTTTACGGTCGAAAGCGGTTGGGTCGGGATAACCCGCGCGCGTCACCCTGAGCAGCGCGACCACGCCGGGTTCGGCGCAACTCGAGTAGTACAGCAAGGCCCCATCGCCCGCCTTCACGTCGTCGCGCAGGAAGTTGCGTGCCTGGTAGTTGCGTACGCCATCCCAGCTCGCGGTGCGCTTGGGTGCGCGTTCCAGGTCGGCGATGCCGAAGGTCTCGGGTTCGGTTTTGAGCAACCAGTAGTTCATGGATTATTTTTCCTGATGGCAGTCCAGAAGGCCGTTTTCGGTGATCACCCCGTCGAGCGGCACGTCGTGGGACGAGGGGGGGAGGGTGTCGAGCTGCTGGCAGGCGAAGCCGATGCCGATCAGCAGCGGACGCGCGCCGCTGGCGCGATCACGATGGAATTGCAGCGCGCGGTCGTAGAAGCCCGCGCCCGATCCGAGACGATCGCCGCCGGCGGTGAAGCCCAGCAGGGGCAGGAAGATCACCGACAGGCGCCCGGCGGCGATGCCTGCCGTGCCGACCGGTTCGCCGATGCCGTAGCGATTGCGCCGGTAGCGCCCGGTGTCGAAGGCGAAGCACATGCGGCGTGCGGCGGCGTCGGTGATGCGTGGCAGATGGATGCGGCAGCCCCGCTGCCAGGCCAGGTACAGCAGCGCGTCGGTGTCGCACTCCGAACCGGTGGCGAGGTACCCCGCGATGCGGCTGCCGGGGACCAGCAGGGGGGAGTGGGCGAGGTGCTGCACGATGCGCTGTTCGGCGTGCCCGCGCACCGCGGGCCGCAGCCGGCTGCGGCGGGCGCGCAACAGGCGGCGCAGTGCATCACGGTCCTGCATGGGTGGCCCTGCCAGAGGAATATCCAGACGCCGTCCGCGGTGCCGGTGCGAACCGTTGCTCTCGACCAGAGCAACAAGTGGGACGCCATGCGGCAGGTAAGGCTTTCTGCACGATGCAGACCTGCACAGTGCTGCCGGCGATGGAAAGTCCCTTGGGTGTTCCAATTAGGGTCGAGAGGTAACCCGATCCACTGGTCGAACACCGCAGGCGGCGCGGTTCCGACTCTACACTAAAGCTCGAGCTGCTGCCCCCGCTCGAGGGCGGATTCGACGCGCTCGCGCAGGCCCTTGAGGCGGTTGCCCAATTCGTGACCTGTGCCCTGGTCCCGTTCGCGCAAGGCGAGCAGTTCGCTGGCGATGTTCAGCGCCGCCATCACCGCGATGCGGTCGGCGCCCATGATCTTGCCGGTGTCGCGGATCTCCTTCATGCGCGCGTTGAGGAACGCGGCGCTGTCGAGCAGGCTGGTGCGTTCGGCGGGTGCGCAGGCGATCAGGTAGTCCTTCTCCATGATGCGCACGTTGACCGGCTGCACCGCGGGCTCGCTCACGCGCCCTGCTCCATCGACTTGAGGCGGCCGATCATCGCTTCCACCCGGGTGCGCACCTGTTCATTGCGCATCAGCAAGCCCGTGCGCTCCTGGCCGATGAGCTCCTGGCGCTGGCGCAGCGCGCGGTTCTCTTCCTTGAGCTGGTGGACCGTGCCGATGAGCTCGTCGAGGCGTTTCTCGAGGCGGCGGAGTTCGGCGTCGATGGCCGAGGTGCGTAGGGGTTCGCTCATGGGCGCACTATAATTGCGTTTTGTTGCGGCTGCTACCAGCGCTGACCTACCATCCCGGACCACCGTGGAACAATCGCACGACTACGCCGACCTGCAGCGCCTGATGGTGGATGCGCATGCCATGAGCGAACCCGCCGAAGCGCATGGCGCGCTGGTGGGCGCCCTGTGCGCCGGCGTGCCCTACAGCGCCGATGACTGGCTCAACGAGGTGCTGCCCGACGGCGGTTCGGGTGGCGCCGCCGATCGCGCGTTGCGCGCGGTATACGACACCACCTGGCGCGCGCTGTCCGCCGGGCAGTTCGAATTCTCGCTGCTGCTGCCGGATGATGCACAGGACCTCGAGGCGCGCGCCGAGTCGCTGGGCCAGTGGTGCACCGGCTTCCTGTACGGCCTCGGCACCGCCGGCGGCCCCGACCCGGAGAAGATGCCGGGCGATGCCGGCGAGATCCTGCGCGACCTGGCCCAGATCACCCGTGCCGGCGTCGACCTGGGCGACGGCCTCGAGGGCAACCAGACAGCGCTCGAGGAACTGATCGAATACGTGCGCATGGGCGCCCAGCTGGTCTATGAGGAACTGGGCGAGAAGCGCGGCGCCGCCCGGCCGCCGGACGTGGCCCTGCACTAGCAACCGAGGAACCGACATTGAACCACTCAGCCGAATTCCAGCGCCGCCGCCGCCAGCTCATGCGCCTGATGGGTCGCGACGCCATCGCGGTGCTGCCGGCCGCGCCCACCCGGCAGCGCAACAGCGATGTCGAGTACAACTACCGCCAGAACAGCGACTTCCACTACCTGACCGGTTTCGATGAGCCCGAATCGGTGGCGGTGCTGATCCCCGGCCGTCCGCAGGGCGAGTACGTGCTGTTCGTGCGCGAGCGCAATCCGGAGCGGGAGATCTGGGACGGCAAGCGGGCGGGACCCGCGGGCGCCGTCAAGGAATACGGCGCCGACGACGCGTTCCCGATCACGGACATCAACGACATCCTGCCCGGCCTCATCGAAGGCCGCTCGCGGGTGTACTACACCATGGGCCAGTACCCGGAATTCGACCAGCAGGTCGTGAACTGGGTGAACCTGCTGCGCGCCCAGGCGCGCGCCGGCCGCCACCCGCCGCAGGAGTTCGTGGCGCTCGACCATGTGCTGCACGATCTGAGGCTGTTCAAGAGCCGGCACGAAGTCGGCGTGATGCGCCGCTCGGGACAGATCGGCGCGCGCGCCCACATCCGCGCCATGCAGCACTGCCGGCCCGGCATGATGGAATACGAGGTGATGGCGGAGATCCTGCACGAGTTCAACAAGCACGGCGCCGACATTTCCTACCACCCGATCGTCGGCGGCGGCCCCAACAGCTGCGTGCTGCATTACCGCGACAACAACCAGAGGCTCGATGACGGCGACCTGCTGCTGATCGACGCCGGTTGCGAGCTGGATTTCTACGCCAGCGACATCACCCGCACCTTCCCGGTCAACGGCCGCTACACGCCCGAGCAGCGGGCGGTCTACGAAGTGGTGCTGGCCGCGCAGCACGCCGCGTTTGCGGAGGTCAAGCCGGGCAACCACTGGAACGCGCCGCATGACGCCGCCGTGCGCGCCATCACCCAGGGCCTGCAGAAGCTCGGCCTGCTCAAGGGCCGGCTGCCCAACCTGATCAAGGAGGGCGCGTACAAGCAGTACTTCATGCATCGCACTGGCCACTGGCTGGGCATGGACGTGCACGACGTGGGCGACTACAAGGTCGGCGACCAGTGGCGCGTGTTCGAGCCGGGCATGGTGCTCACCGTCGAGCCGGGCGTGTACATCGCCGCCGGCAGCAAGGCGCCGAAGCGCTTCTGGAACACCGGCATCCGCATCGAGGACGATGTGGTGGTGACCGCCAAGGGCTGCGAAGTGCTGACGGCCGACGTGCCCACGGATGCCGACGCCATCGAAAAGCTCATGGCGGCGGCTTGAGCGACGCCGCCGCCAGCGGGCAGCGTTGCGACCTGGCCATCGTCGGCGGTGGACTGGTGGGTGCGAGCCTGGCGCTGGCGCTGGCGCCCGCGGGACTGGACGTGGTGCTCATCGAAGCCGCGTTGCCAGGCTCGGTGGGCCAGCCCAGCTTCGATGACCGGACCGCCGCGCTCGGCAATGGCTCACGCCGCATCCTGGAAACGCTCGGCGCCTGGCAACACCTGGCGCCGCACGCCGCGCCGATCGCCGCGCTGCATGTCTCGGACGCCGGCCGCTTCGGCGTGGCGCGCCTCAGCGCCGCGGAACAGGGGCTGGCGGCGCTCGGCTACACCGTCTCCAACCGCCAGCTCGGCCACGCGCTCTGGACCGCGCTGCGCGAGCGTGCGGACCCCGCACGGCTGCGCCAGCTCGCGCCCGCGCGCGTCGGCGCGGTGGAGATCGCCGCGCAAGCCGTGACGCTGCGGGTGCGCGCTGAGTCCGGTGCGGAGCAGGTTTGGCGCGCATCGCTCGCAGTGGCGGCTGACGGCGCCCAGTCGCTGGTGCGCAGCGCGGCCGGCATCGGAGCCGAATCCAGTGACTACCAGCAGGTGGCGATCGTCGCCAACCTCGCCACGGATCGCATGGCCACCGGCGTCGCGTTCGAACGCTTCACGCCGACCGGACCGCTGGCCGTGCTGCCGCTGGCCGATGGCAGTTACACCGTGGTGTGGACGCTCGCGCCCGCCGCCGCGGAGGCCATGATGCGGCTCGATGACGAGGCCTTCCGCGCCGGGTTGCAGCGCTGCTTCGGCTGGCGCATCGGCACGCTGCTCAAGGTGGGCCGGCGCGCGAGTTACCCGCTGTCGCTGACGCGCGCGGCGGCCTGCGTGGGCGAACGCGTCGCGCTGGTGGGCAACGCGGCGCAGTCGCTGCATCCGGTCGCGGGCCAGGGTTTCAACCTGGGATTGCGCGATGCCGCCACGCTCGCGGAGCTGGTGGCCGGCGCCGCGGATCCGGGCGCGCCAGCGCTGCTCGCCGAGTACCAGCGGCGGCGCCAGCAGGATCGCGAGGGCATGATCGGCTTCACGGACGGCCTGGTGCGACTGTTCGGCAGCACGCGTCCCGGCGTGCCGATGGCGCGCGATCTCGGCCTGATGCTGCTCGATGTGATGCCGCCGGCCAAGCGCGCGCTGTCGCGGCTGGGTTGGGGGTTCGGGTCGCGCGCCCCGCGGCTGCTGCGCGGCCTGGGCCTGTGAGCGCATGAGGATGTCGACCGACTTCGATGTGGTGGTCATCGGCGGCGGGCCCAATGGCGCGACCACCGCGGCGCTGCTCGCGAGTCGCGCGGGCTTCGCGCCGGAGCGCATCGCATTGCTGGCACCCGAGCTCGCCGACCCGCCCACCCCGCCGCGCGCCGCGGATCCGCCGGAACTGCGCGTGCTCGCGCTGTCGCGGGCCAGCGAACGCGTGCTGATGGAGGCCGGGAGCTGGCGGCGCCTGGCGCCGCAACGGCTGTGCGCCTACGAGCGCATGCGCGTCTGGCACGAATCGTCGGCGCCCGATGGCCTGGACGCGCTGCGGTTCGACGCTGCCGAACTCGCCGAACCCAATCTGGGCACCATCGCCGAGAGCCGCGCGGTGAGCGCCGCAAGCCTCGCGAGCTTCGAGGCGCTGGGCGGCCGTGTGATCGCCGCGGCGGTCTCGCAACTGACGCTGGCAGGGGACGGCGCCACGCTCGTGGCCGGCGCCGGCACCTTCAGCACGGCGCTGGTGGTGGGCGCGGATGGCGCGCAATCGCGCGTGCGCGAACTCGCGGGCATCGCAAGCCGCCAGCGGCCCTACGGGCAGAGTGCGCTGGTGGCCATGATCGCCACCGAACGAGCGCACCAGCACACCGCCTGGCAACGCTTCCTGCGCACCGGTCCGCTGGCCCTCCTGCCGCTGTTCGACGGGCACTGCTCCATCGTCTGGTCCAGCGGTGAGGCCGAGGCGCAGTCGCTGCTGACCTGCTCGCCGGAAGATTTCGCCGCGCGGCTCGACGCCGCGTCCGATCGCGTGCTGGGCGCGACGCAGCTGCGCTCGGTGCGCGTCTGCGTGCCGTTGTCGCGCCTCAACACCACGCGCCTGATCGCCCCGCGCATCGCGCTGGTGGGCGACGCGGCGCACGTGGTGCATCCGCTGGCCGGGCAGGGCGTGAACCTCGGACTGCTCGATGCCGCGGCGTTGTGTGAAGTGCTGCGCGCCGGCCGCGCCGAACGCGAAGACCCGGGCGCGTTGCGGCTGCTGCGCCGCTACGAGCAGCAGCGCCTGAGCGAGGACACGCTCATGGCGTTCAGCATGAGTGCCTTCAACGCCGCGTTCTCGCGCAGCGGTGCCGCCGGAAGGCTCGCCGCCACGGGACTCGCGCTGGTCGGCGGCAGCGGATACGCGCGCCGTCTGTTCGCGCGGCGGGCGCTCGGCCTCGACAGCCTCGCGCTGCGTTCCTGACGGAATAAAAAAAGGCCCGGATCGCTCCGGGCCTTTTCATGGCATCCCTGATGGTGACATCAGGGGACTGCCTGAAGTTGGCTTACCAGCGGCCGCCGCCGCCGCCACCACCGCCGCCACCGCCGCGATAGCCACCGCCACCGCCGCCGGCGCCGCGGAATCCACCGCCACCGCCACCCGTGCGCGGCTTGTCCTGCGCTTCATTCACGCGCAGCGGACGACCGCCCATCTCCTGGCCGTTCAGGCTCTGGATGGCGCGGGCCGCATCGGCCTGGCTCATCTCGACGAAGCCGAAGCCGCGCGGACGTCCCGTCTCGCGGTCGGTGGGCAACGACACGGATTCAACCGTACCGTGCTGTGAGAACAGCGTCCTGACGTCTGCTTCCGTAGCAGTGAACGGCAGGTTTCCAACATAAATCTTGGCCATAAATAAACACTCTCCAAACAACTCAAAAGCAGCGGGGGGTTGCAGACAATGGGAAAGACCCCCCAGCCACTACACGGCAGGAACACCAGCGAGGTCAGGGAGAGAGCGTCTCACGAGCCGTCGAACCGTAGATCCTGTCACCTTGTGATCGCAGGGTTCGGCTCGAGCTCAATGACGCCTTGCGGGCACACGGGGACGAAACACGGACTTAGGCGATCGCGGGGGAGTCTAGCAGCAAGCCATCCCAATTGCATTCAATAGCTTGAACGGGCTGGCCCGGCGCGATTGCGGCCCGCGCCGGGACCGCTATCCTGTTGATCCAGTGGCAAGAACTGACCCGACACCCGCCTCCCGGCCCCTGCGCGCCCTGAGCGCGGGAGAGCTTTCCCGCCGCTTCGGCGCGGCGCTGGCGTCGGCCGACGGTCTGGCCGGTGCCCACTGCCTGCACGAGCGCTGGATGCGGGGAGAGATGGGTCTGACCCTCCAACCTGACATGGAACGGTTGTGGCGGCACGCCGCGGCCTCGATTCCCGAGTGGCTGCCGATGCAGCACGTCGACTGGCTGCCGAAGGTCTACGAGGTGGCGGGCCGCTTCCACGCCAATGCTGGCCGCTCCCACCTCTATCTGGTGCTGCTCGACTACCGCGATTCCCGTCCCGAGCCATTCGGCCTCTACGTGGGCATGAGCAGCTACCCGCCCGCGCAGCGGTTCGACCAGCACAAGGCCGGCATCCGCGCGGCTGGCAGCGTGCTCAAGCGCGGACTGGAAGTGCTCACGGGACCCTGCCTGCACCTGCAATACATCCGGCGCGCGGAGGCGGCGCGCATCGAGGAACAGCTCGCGGAAGCGCTGCGCGCCGAAGGGCTGTTCGTGCAGGGCGGGCACTGAGCGGCACCGGCGAACCGGTTGCAACATGGACTTCCATCGCCGGCCGGGACAGGTCAGTACCGATCTGTGCGAATCAACGCTGATCTATCCGATCGATCTTCGCCGCGCAGATGAAATCGTTCTCCGACAGTCCGCCGATGGCGTGGGTCGAATAGCGCACGCGGCAGTAGTCGTAGCCGACTTCGAGGTCGGGATGGTGGTCTTCCACATTGGCGATGTGCGCCAGCGCGTTGACGAAGCTCATGGTGCGCAGGAAGTCCACGAACTTGTATTCGCGGCGCAGCGCCCGGTCGTGCTCCACCAGTTTCCAGCCCGGGGCCAGCGACTTCAGCGCCGCCGCGGCCTGCGGCGGGGTCATCGCCGCGACGCCCCCTTCGCAGGGAACACAGTGTTTTTCGCCCAGTTCGTGCATGTCACACCTCGCTGCGGCGCGCGAAACTGCGCGCCACGTATTGCTCGACACGTTCCTGGAAATCGCGGGCGATGTGCTCGCCCTTGAGCGTCACGGTCTTCTCGCCGTCCTCGTACACCGGCGCCACGGGTCTTTCGCCCGTGCCGGGCAGGCTGATGCCGATGTGCGCCTGTTTGCTCTCGCCCGGTCCGTTCACCACGCAACCCATCACCGCGACCGAAAGATCCTCGACGCCCTGGTACTGCAGCCGCCATTCGGGCATGCGACGCCTGAGGTGCTCCTGGATGCTCTGCGCCAGCGTCTGGAAGTACGTGCTGGTGGTGCGGCCACAGCCGGGACAGGCGGTGACCAGCGGCGCGAACGAGCGCAGGCCCATGGTCTGCAGCAGCTCCTGCGCCACCAGCACTTCGCGGGTGCGGTCGCCGCCGGGCTCGGGCGTGAGCGAGATGCGGAGGGTGTCGCCGATACCCCGCTGCAGCAGCACCGCGAGCGCGGCGCTGGAGGCGACGATGCCCTTGCTGCCCATGCCGGCTTCGGTGAGGCCCAGGTGCAGCGGATAACGCGAACGCTCGGCGAGATCCGAGTACACCGCGATCAGGTCCTGCACCGCCGACACCTTCGCCGACAGCACGATGCGCTCCGGCGGCAGGCCGAGCGCCACCGCGCGTTCCGCGCTGTCGAGCGCTGAACGAACCAGCGCCTCACGCGTGACTTCCTGCGCCGTGCCCGGATCAGGCAGGGCGCTGTTCTCGTCCATGAGCCGGGCCAGCAGGTCCTGGTCAAGGCTCCCCCAGTTCACCCCGATGCGCACCGGCTTGCCGTAGCGGCAGGCCATTTCGATCATTTCGGCGAACTGCGGGTCGCGCTTGCTGCCACGCCCGACGTTGCCGGGGTTGATGCGGTACTTGGCCAGCGCTTCGGCACAGGCGGGATGATCCTTGAGCAGCTTGTGGCCGTTGAAGTGAAAGTCGCCGATCAGGGGCACATTACAGCCGAATCTGTCGAGATCATCGCGGATCTTCGCCACGGCCGCGGCTGCCTCGTCGCTGTTCACGGTGATGCGGACGAGCTCGGAACCGGCCTCGGCGAGCTGCCGAACCTGGGTGGCCGTGGCGGCCACGTCGGCCGTGTCGGTGTTGGTCATCGACTGCACGACGATGGGCGCGCCACCTCCCAGCGGCAGGCCGCCGATGTGGCATTGAAGAGTGTCGCGTCGCGTGGGCTTCATGCCCGGCATTGTAGTGGCGAAGGGGGGCGGGCTGGTATGATCCGGAACGATCATCAAGGCGGCAGGTGCAGAGGCGTCTGCCGCCTTTTTTATGGGGAGAGCGGTTCTTGCACGAAGCACGAGCGGGCCGACGGACGGTGCTGCATGACCTGCACGTGCAGCTGGGCGCGCGCATGGTCGATTTCGGCGGCTGGGACATGCCGGTGGCCTACGGATCGCAGATCGAAGAGCACCACGCGGTGCGCCGCGCCGCCGGCGTGTTCGACGTTTCCCACATGGGCATCGTCGACCTGGCGGGCGCCCGCGCGCGTGAATTCCTGCGCCACGTGCTCGCCAACGATGTCGCGCGGCTCGCCGAGCCCGGCAAGGCGCTCTACACCTGCATGCTCAACGAGCAGGGCGGCGTGATCGACGATCTCATCGTCTATCTCCAGGATGCGGAGCACTACCGGCTGGTCGTGAACGCCGGCACGCGCGACGGCGATCTCGCCTGGCTGCGCCAGCAGTCGGCGGACTGGAACCTGGCGCTCGCCGAACGCACTGACCTGGCGATGCTGGCGGTGCAGGGACCCGAAGCGCGGCCGCACGTCGCGGCGCTGCTGCCCACCCGGCACGCGGCCGCCGCGCTGGCGTTGCAGAATTTTCACGGCGCGCAGCTCGGCGACTGGTTCGTGGCGCGCACCGGCTACACCGGCGAAGACGGCTTCGAAGTGATGCTGCCCGCCACCCAGGCGGCGCAGCTCTGGCAGCAACTCAACGCGCGGGGCGTGCGATCCTGCGGACTGGGCGCGCGCGACACGCTGCGGTTGGAAGCCGGCATGAACCTGTACGGCAACGACATGGACCTGCAGCATGATCCGCTGCAGAGCGGGCTGGCCTGGACCGTCGCGTTCGAGCCGCCCGAGCGCGGGTTCATCGGCCGCCGCGCGCTGGAAGCGCTGCGCGCGGGCGGACTTCAGTCCAAAATGGTGGGCGTGGTGCTGGAGGACCGCGCGGTGCTGCGCGGCCACCAGAAGGTGCGCCTGCCGGGCACGGAATTCGCATCGGGTGAGATCACCAGTGGCACCTTCTCGCCCACGCTGTCGCGCTCCATCGGCCTGGCCCGCGTGCCGGCGGGCGCCGGAGCGGAAGTGGAAGTGGAAATTCGCGGCAAGTGGCTGGGCGTGCGGGTGGTGAAGCCGCCGTTCGTGCGGCACGGCCGGGCGCTGGTTTGAGGCAAGGCGGGGCAACGAGGCCTGAAGATCATGAGCGAGATACCGGGAGACCTGAAATACGCGCGCAGCCACGAGTGGGTGCGGCAGCTGCCCGACGGCATCGTGGAGGTCGGCATCAGCGATCACGCGCAGCACGCGCTGGGCGATCTGGTGTTCGTGGAACTGCCGGAGCCGGGCCGCGAGCTGTCGGAAGGCGAGGCCTGCGCCGTCGTGGAATCGGTCAAGGCGGCCTCCGACGTGTACGCACCGCTGGCGGGCACGGTCACGGTGGTGAACAGCCAGCTGCAGGGCGCGCCGGAACTCATCAACCAGGAGCCTTACGCGGGTGGCTGGCTGTTCCGCATGAAGCCCAACGCTGCGGGGAGCGAGTCGCTGCTGTCGGCGGCGGATTACGCCGCCATCGCGGGCGCCTGAACCGCCATGCCTTTCATTCCGCACACCCCGCGTGACGTCAGCGAGATGCTGGGCACCATCGGCGTGCCCGACATCGAGTCGCTGTTCGACGAGATTCCCGCGGCGCTGCGCGTGCGCTCGCTGGAGGGCGTGCCGGAAGGCCTGAACGAGCAGCAGCTGATGCAGCTCATGCGGGCGCGGGCCCGCATGGATGGCCAGCCGCTGTGCTTCATGGGCGCCGGCGCCTACGACCATTACATCCCCGCCGCGGTCTGGGCCATCGTGACGCGCGGCGAGTTCTACAGCGCGTACACGCCTTACCAGGCCGAGGCCAGCCAGGGCACGCTGCAGACCATCTACGAATACCAGAGCATGATCGCGGCGCTGACCGGCATGCAGGTGTCCAACGCCTCGTTGTATGACGGTGCCACCGCGGTGGCCGAAGCCTGCCTCATGGCGGTGCGCGCCAACCGCAAGTCGCGTTCGCAGCGGATCCTGGTCCCGCGCAGTGTGCATCCTTCCTATCGCGCGGTGGCGCGCGCCACGGCCAGCAACCAGGGTCTGGTGTTCGAGGACGTGCGCTTCGATGGCGCGAGCGGCCAGACTTTGCTTGCCGGGCTGGTGGACTGGGAGAAAGAGGACGTCACGGCGCTGGTGATCCAGCAGCCGAACTTCTTCGGTCGCCTGGAAGACGTCGATGCGCTCACCGACTGGGCGCATGCGCGCGGCGCGCTGGTCATCGCGGTGGTCAATCCGGTCTCGCTCGCGGTGCTCAAGCCGCCGGGCGAGTGGGGTGCGAAGGGCGCCGACATCGTGGTCGGCGATGGCCAGCCGCTGGGCTGTCCGCTCGCCTCCGGTGGTCCGTACTTCGGCTTCATGACCACACGCATGGAGCACGTGCGCCAGATGCCCGGACGCATCGTCGGCCGCACCGTCGATCTGGACGGCCGGCCGGGGTTCACGCTCACGCTGCAGGCGCGCGAGCAGCATATCCGCCGCGGCAAGGCGACCTCGAACATCTGCACCAACCAGGGCCTGCTCATGACCGCGGGCACGCTGTACCTGAGCCTCATGGGCGCGGAAGGACTGGAGCGCGTCGCCAAGGCCTGCCTGCAGCGCAGCCAGCAACTGGTGGCCGCGCTCACGGCGCTGCCGGGCGTGAGGGCGCTGTTCGGCGCGCCGGGTTTCCACGAGACGGTGCTGCAGCTCGACCGGCCCGTGGCGCCGGTGCTGGCCGCGCTGGCCGCGCAGGGCATCCAGGGCGGCGTCGATCTCGCACGCCACTATCCCGAGCTCGGCCATGCGCTGCTGGTCTGCGCCACCGAGAATCGCAGCAGCGAGGATGTCGCCAGCTACGCGAACGCCCTGTCCACCGTTCTGTCTGGCCAGAGGGCGGCGTGATGGAACAGCCGCAGCCGAACCCGCTCAAGCCGCCAGCCATGCGCGAGCCCCTGATATTCGATTACTCGCGGCCGGGCCGCGGCGCGCTCGGCCTGTGGCCGGCCGACAGCGATGCCGACGCCACGCTGCCGGCGGAGCTGCGGCGCAAACAGCGGCCGCTGTTGCCCGAGGCCAGTGAACTGGACGTGGTGCGCCACTACACGCGCCTCTCGCAGCTGAACTTCTCCATCGACACGCACTTCTACCCGCTGGGCTCGTGCACGATGAAGTACAACCCCAAGGCCTGCAACGCCGCGGCCATGCTGCCGGAATTCCTCGGCCGCCATCCGCTCGCGCCGCCCGAGCACAGCCAGGGGTTCCTCTCCTGCATGGCCGAGCTGCAGGACATGCTGCGCGAAGTGACCGGCATGCAGGGCATCGCGCTCTCGCCCATGGCCGGCGCGCACGGCGAGTTCGCGGGCGTGGCCATGATCCGCGCCTACCACCGCGCACGTGGCGATCTCGGGCGCAACGAGATCATCGTGCCCGAGGCGGCGCATGGCACCAACCCCGCCACGGCCACCATGTGCGGCTGCGTGGTGCGCGAAGTCGCGGTCGACGCCGAGGGCGACGTCGACCTCGTGGCACTGCGCGCGGCCGTGGGCCCGAAGACGGCGGGCATCATGCTCACCAACCCGTCCACGCTCGGCGTGTTCGAGCGGCGCATCGAGGCCGTGGCGCGCACCGTGCATGAGGCGGGTGGCCTGTTGTACTACGACGGCGCGAACCTCAACGCCATCCTCGGCAAGGTGCGGCCCGGCGACATGGGTTTCGATGTCATCCACATGAACCTGCACAAGACGTTCTCCACGCCGCACGGCGGCGGCGGCCCGGGCGCGGGCGCGGTGGGCGTGAGCGCGCGCTTGCTGCCGTTCCTGCCGGTGCCGGTGGTGGGCAGGAAGGACAACCGCTACGTGTGGCTGGACGAACAGGACCTGCCGCAAAGCATCGGCCGTCTCACGGGATTCAACGGCAACGCGGGCGTGCTGCTGCGCGCCTACGTGTACATGCGCATGCTGGGGCGTGAGGGCATGCACCGCGTGGGCGAATATGCCACGCTGAACGCCAACTACCTGTCGGCGCGGCTGCAGCAGCTGGGCTACGAAGCGGCGTACCCGACGCGGCGCGCGAGCCACGAATTCATCCTCACCATCAAGCGGCTGGCGGCCGAACGCGGCGTGACCGCCATGGACATCGCCAAGCGGCTGCTGGATTTCGGGTTCCACGCGCCGACCACGTATTTCCCGCTGCTGGTGCCCGAATGCCTGCTGATCGAACCCACCGAGACCGAGAGCCGCGAGACGCTCGACGCGTTCTGCGGCGCGATGGCGGAAATCCTGCGCGAGTCGGCCGACAGCGCGGAGACGCTCAAGCGCGCGCCCTACCACATGCCGGTGCGCCGGCTCGATGACGTGCGTGCCGCGCGCGAGCTCGACCTGGTTTACAAACCGGACGCCCCCTGATGCCCGAGGATGCCACTTTGCAGCGGCTCAAGCCGCGCGGTTTCACACGGCTGTTCCGTGCCTTTGGCGCCAGCGCCAAGGGGCTGGCGGGCGCGTGGCGCGAAGAAGCCGCGTTCCGGCAGGAAGTGGGTTTCGCGGTGGCCGCCGTGCCGCTCGGCCTGTGGCTGGGCCATACCGGCGTCGAGCGCGCGCTGCTGGTGGCACCGGTGTTCCTGGTGTTGATCGTGGAGCTGTTGAACAGCGCCATCGAGGCGACGGTGGATCGCATCGGCCTGGAGCGGCACGTGCTGGCGGGCCTCGCCAAGGACATCGGTTCGGCCGCGGTGCTGGCCAGCTTCGCATTGCTGGGCGTGGTCTGGGCGCTGGTGTTGCTCAACCGATGAAGCGGGGAAATCGCGCGTGACTGCACTGATCTGCGGATCGATGGCCTATGACACCGTGATGGTGTTCCAGGGCCGGTTCCGCGAACACATCCTGCCGGAAAAGCTGCACGTGCTGAACGTGTCGTTCCTCGCGCCCACGATGCGCCGCAATTTCGGTGGCTGCGCCGGCAACATCGCCTTCAACCTCAAGCTGCTGGGTGGCGAGGGGCTGATGATGGCCACGGTGGGACACGATTTCGCGCCGTACGCAGGCTGGCTCGACACCTGTGGGCTGAACCCGAAGCACCTGCGCACCATCGAGGGCGAATTCACCGCGCAGGCCTACATCACCACCGATCTCGACGACAACCAGATCACCGCGTTCCATCCCGGCGCCATGAGCCACTCGCACCTCAATCGCGTGGCGGATGCGGTGGGCGTGCGGCTCGGCATCGTGGCGCCGGACGGCCGCCAGGGCATGATCGAGCACGCGCAGCAATTCGCCGCGGCCGGCATCCCGTTCATGTTCGATCCCGGCCAGGGCCTGCCCATGTTCAATGGCGAGGAGTTGCGGGCCTTCGTGGAACGCGCCAGCTGGGTGGCGGTCAATGACTACGAGGCCAGCCTGCTGGTGGAGCGTACCGGCTGGACGGCGGAACAGATCGCCGCCCGGGTGCGTGCCCTGATCGTGACGCGCGGCGCGGCAGGCTCCTGGATCTATACGCAGCATTCGCGGCTGGAAATCCCGGCGGCCAAGGCGCGCGCGGTGGCGGATCCCACCGGGTGCGGCGATGCCTATCGCGCCGGCCTGCTGCTGGGCCTGCAACGGGGACTGGACTGGCAGACGACGGGACGCATGGCCTCGCTGGCGGGAGCGATCAAGATTGAGCACCACGGGACGCAGCAGCATCGGTATGACTGGCATTCGTTTGCGGCCAGGTTCCACGAGAACTTTGGATACCTGCCGTAATGCGTAGCGTTGCGCCAGGTATCGCTGGGTCCGTGAAACCGATGGTCAGGTTGCGCGCGGTGGGCGTGCTGGCGCTGGCGGCGCTGGCCACGGCGCCAGGGGCGCGGGCGGGGGAGGCGAGCGACGCCAACTGGTCCCAGACGCTGGAGCGGATCGCGAACAGCGTGATCACGATCCAGGTGGACCAGACGCGCTCGTTCGACACCGAGCGCAACACGTCGGCGCAGGCCACCGGGTTCGTGGTCGACGCGGAGCGCGGGTTGGTGCTCACCAACCGCCATGTCGTGACGCCCGGGCCGGTGACGGCCGAGGCGACCTTCCTCAATCGCGAGGAAGTGCAGCTGTATCCCGTGTATCGCGATCCGATCCACGACTTCGGCATCTATCGCTACGACCCGAGCAAGCTGCGGTTCATCAAGCCCGCGGCCCTGCCTCTGGCGCCGGAAGCGGCCCAGGTGGGCCGCGAGATCCGGGTCGTCGGCAACAATGCGGGCGAGCAGCTCTCGATCCTGGCTGGCACGCTGGCGCGGCTGGATCGCGAGGCGCCGGACTACGGCGTCGGTCGCTACAACGACTTCAACACGTTCTACATCCAGGCCGCTTCGGGCACGTCGGGTGGATCCTCCGGCTCGCCCGTGATCGACGTGCAGGGTCGCGTGGTGGCGCTGAATGCGGGCGGAGCCACGGGCGCGGCGTCGAGTTTCTACCTGCCGCTGGGCCGCGTGAAGCGCGCGCTGCAGCTGATCCAGGCCGGCAAGCCGGTCGCGCGCGGCACGCTGCAGGTCGAACTGCAGTACCGGCCGTACGATGAACTGCGGCGCCTGGGCCTCAAGCCCGAGACCGAAGCGCAGGTGCGTGGCGCGGCGCCGAACGCCACGGGCATGCTGGTGATCTCCAATGTGCAGCCGGGCTCCGCGGCCGATGGCGTGCTGGAACCGGGCGATGTGCTGGTGCGCGTCAACGGCAGGCTGATGACGCAGTTCGAGCCGCTGGAGGCCGTGCTGGACGACAGCGTCGGTCAGCAGGTCGAGCTGCAGCTGCAGCGCGGCGGCGAACCGTTCACCGCCCGGCTCAAAGTGGACGACCTCAACTCGATCACGCCCGACAGCTACCTCGAACTCGGCGATGCCATCTACCACACGCTCTCGTACCAGATGGCGCGCCACCTGCACACGCCCATCCGCGGCGTGTACGTGGCCGCGCCCGGCTACAGCCTCGGTGCCGCGGGCGTGCCGCGCGGCGCGGTGATCACGCAGTTCAACGGCCAGCCGATGAACAAGCTCGAGGATTTCGTCGCCGCGGTGTCGAAGCTCGGCGATGGCGCGACCGTCAGCCTGCGCTACCTGACGCTGGAGAATCCCAACAGCACGCAGCTGCAGTCGGCGCGCATCGACCGCCGCTGGTTCCCGGCGCGGCTCTGCCACCGCGATGACGCGCTGGGCTACTGGCCGTGCACCGACCTCAGCCCGGTGAGCCCGTCCCCGCCGCCCGAGCCGCGTTCGGCGCAGTTCCCGCGCTACGACAATCCGCGCGCGGCGGAAATCGCGCCCTCGCTGGTGGGCATCACTTTCGACATGCCGTACTCGGTGTCCGGCGTCAACGAGCGCAACTACCACGGCACGGGGCTCATCATCGACGCGGCGCGCGGCCTGATCATCACCGACCGCAATACCGTGCCCGTGTCGCTCGGCGACGTGCGGCTGACCTTCGCGGGGGCGCTGGAAATCCCGGGACAGGTGGTCTACGTGCATCCGCTGCACAACCTGGCGGTCGTCAGGTACGACCCGAAACTCATCGGCACGACGCCGGTGCGCGCGGCGCGCCTGTCGACCGCGCCGCTCAAGCCCGGCGAGAGCGTCAACGTGGTGGGCCTCGACGGCGATGGCGAGATCAAGGTGCGCAGCACGCAGATCTCGGGTGTGGATCCGCTGCTGCTGGGCCAGTCGCGCACCGTGCGTTTCCGCGAGAGCAATCTGGCCGTGGCGAGCCTGGTCAACGCGCCTGACGACCTGGTGGGCGTGCTCACCAACAACCATGGCGAGGTGCGCGGGCTGTGGGCCAGTTTCGCCTCCGACAACGGCCGCGAGCTGGTGCAGCAGAGTTTCGGCGTGTCGAGCGACCTGGTGGCCGAAACGCTCGACCTCGTGAGGAACAATACGCCGCTGTATTCGCTGGAGGCGGAGCTCGCGCCGCAGCAGCTCTCGGCCGCGCGCCAGCTCGGCCTGAGCGATGCCTGGGTGCAGCGGATCCAGCGCGCCAACCCGTCCGCGACCCAGGTGCTGGGCATCACGCGGCTGGTGGCGGGCACGAACGCCGCCAAAGTGCTGCAGCAGGGCGATCTGCTGCTGGCCATCGACGGCAAGGTGGTGGATGACTTCCGCGCCGTGGAACGAGCGGTGGCGGCCAGGCCCGCGGTGAAGGTCACGGTCTGGCGGCCCAATGGCGAATTCAACGTCATGGTGGACACCGCGAAGCTGGATGGCAACGATCTCGACCGGCTGGTGCTATGGGCCGGTGCGACGCTGCAGGCCCCGCACCGCGCCATCGCGGCACAGCGCGGCATCGCGCCGGAAGGCGTGTACGTGGCGTACTATGCTTTCGGTTCCCCGGCCACGCATTACGGCCTCACGCCAGGACAGCGCATCATCGAAGTGGATGGTCATCCGACGCCCGACCTCGACGCCTTCATCAAGGCGGTGGGCGGCCACGTCGACCGGGCGTCGATCCGTCTCAAGACGGTCGGCTGGAACGGCGCGCCCGAGGTGATCACCCTCAAGCTCGACCAGCAGTACTGGCCGGCCTACGAATTGCGGCGCACGGCCGATGGCTGGATGCGCAGCGCGCTCGAGTAGCCATGGCGAAGAAGATCCTGCGGGCCAGCCAGGCTGAGATCGAGGCCGCCGTGCAAGCGCTGCGCGACGGCGACGTGGTGGCGTTCCCGACCGAAACCGTCTATGGCCTCGGCGCCAATGCCAACCACGTCTCCGCGGTGCGCAAGGTCTACGAACTCAAGCAGCGGCCGCTCACGCATCCGCTGATCGTGCACATCGACCACCGGCGCTTCCTGCATCGCTGGGCGCATGAAGTGCCCGAGGTGGCGGAGAAGCTGGCCGAACGCTTCTGGCCTGGCCCGTTGACCATCGTGCTGCCGCGCGCCGCGAACGTGCCCGACATCATCACCGGCGGCCAGGACACCGTGGCCATCCGCGTGCCCTCGCATCCCATGGCGCAGCAGCTGCTGACCGCGTTCGGTGGCGGCATTGCCGCGCCGTCCGCCAACCGCTTCGGGCGGCTGAGCGCGACGCGCGCCGAACACGTGCGCGAGGAATTCGGTGACGCGGTGCGGGTGGTGCTCGATGGGGGCGAATCGCAGGTGGGCCTCGAGTCCACCATCGTCTCCTGCCTGGACGGCAAGGTGCGGCTGCTGCGGCCGGGCGCGGTGACGCTGGAGATGCTGCGCAGCGTGGCGGGCGAGGTGGAGCTCGCGGGCGCGGACGAACACGTGCCGCGCGTGCCGGGGTCGCTGGCCTCGCACTACGCGCCACAGACACCCCTGCAACTGGTGCTGGCCGACGAGCTGGAAGCCACCGCGGAGCAGCTCACCTCTGACCAGCGGCGCATCGCGGTGCTCGCGCAGCGGCCGCCGCTGCGCACCTATCCGTCGGTCACCTGGATCAATGCGGGCTCGCGCGTCGATGCCTATGCGCACGATCTGTACGTGAACCTCAGGACCCTGGACAAGACCGGCTGCGCGCACATCCTGGTGCAGCGGGTGCCGGACACCCCCGCCTGGGACGCGGTGCGCGATCGCCTGCAACGGGCCGCGACCACTTACGATATCGAGGTCGTTGAAGAGGACGGTTGATGGCCCAGGGGTACGATCCATTTGTTGCCGCCGAGATCCGCCGGCTGGTGGCCGAGTTCGGCTCACCGCTGCTGATCGTGGACTGCGCGCGCGTGCGGCAGCAGTTCCGCCGACTGCAGCGGGCGCTGCCGGGCGTGGACCTGCACTACGCGCTCAAGCCGCTGCCGCACGCGGCCGTGGTGAACACCGTCGCCGAGCTGGGCGGCTGGCTGGATCTCGCCACCACCGGTGAAGTGCAGCTGGTCAAGCGGCTCGGGATGGATCCCGCGCGCTGCATCCACACCCATCCGATCAAACGCGAGATCGACATCGCCAACGCGCTCGAGTTCGGCGTGCGCACCTTCGTCGCGGACAACGTCGACGAGGTCTACAAGTTCCGGCCGTTCCGCGAGCGCGCCGAGCTGTTGCTGCGCGTGTCGTTCCGCAGCCCGGGCGCGGTGTGCGACCTGTCGCGCAAGTTCGGCTGCGATCCCGAGCAGGCGCTGGAACTCGCGCGGCTGGCCGCGCGGCAGGGCATCGAAGTGCGCGGCTTCTCCTTCCACGTGGGCTCGCAGGCCGCCGATGCGATCAAGCACGTGGAAGCGGTCGAGGCCTGCGCGCGGTTGCTGGCCGAGGCGCGCCGCGAGCGGCTGGGTGAGCTCGATACGCTCGACATCGGCGGCGGCTTCCCGATCGAATACCTCAACCACGTGCCCGACATCGTGCGCTTCTGCGCGCCGATCCGCGCCGCGCTGGCCAGGCTGCCGAAACGCGTGCGCGTGATCGCGGAGCCGGGACGCTTCATCGCCGGCCCGTCGGCGATCGGCGTGGCGTCGGTGATGGGCCGCGCGTTGCGCGAAGGCCACTGGTGGTACTACCTCGACGACGGCCTCTACGGGTCTTACAGTGGGCAGATGTTCGACCACGCGCATTACCCGGTGGAGGCATTGCGCCAGGGCGAGCCGCTGCTGCCCTCGGTGCTGGCCGGTCCCACCTGCGACAGCATCGACGTGATCGCCGAGAACCTGATGCTGCCGCAACTGAAGGCGGGCGATCTCATCGTGGGACGGGCCATGGGCGCCTACACCTGGGCCAGCGCGTCCGAGTTCAATTTCTTCCCCAAGGCGACGGTGATCGCCGTCAATCGCAAGCGCGGCGATCGCGGCGGTCCCGCGTGAGCACGCGCAGCATCGAAAGCGTGATCCCCGGCGTCGCGGCCTCCGACGGCGCCGGGGTGAAGCTCAGGCGCAGCCTCGGGCAGGGCGGCGCGCAGCGGCTCGATCCGTTCCTCATGCTCGACGAATTCGGCTCCGAGAATCCCGGCGACTACATCGCCGGTTTCCCCGCGCACCCGCACCGCGGCTTCGAGACCGTCACCTACATGCTCGAGGGCCACATGCGCCACCAGGACCACCTCGGCAACGTCGGCGAGCTGCGCAGCGGCGGCGTGCAGTGGATGACCGCGGGCCGCGGCATCATCCACTCCGAGATGCCGATGCAGGAGCAGGGCCGCATGCGCGGCTTCCAGCTCTGGATCAACCTGCCGGCGGCCGAGAAGATGAAGGAGCCCGGCTATCTCGACCTGCAGGCCGCTGACATTCCGCTGGTGAGGCTCGACGGCGGTGGCGTGGTGCGCGTCATCGCGGGCGATTATGCCAACGGCACGCACGCCGCGGACGCACAGCGCGTCGCGGGGCCCGTGCAGGGCCTCGCCACGCAGGCGCTGTTCTTCGATGTCGAACTGCCGCCGGGCGGAGCCTGGTCGCAGCCGCTGCCGCCGCAGCACAACGCGTTCATCTACCTGTACGAAGGCGCGCTGCGGATCGGCGCCGCCGGCAGCGAACAACCGCTCCCGCGTTCGTCGGCCGCGATCCTCTCGCCGGGCGATGGCGTCGAGGGGCGGGCCGGCCCGGAGGGCGCGCGCTTCCTGCTGCTGGCCGCACGCCCGCTGGGCGAGCCCGTGGTCCAGTACGGGCCGTTCGTCATGAACACGCGGGCCGAGATCGAACAGGCGCTGCGCGATTACGCGAGCGGGCAGCTCGCTGCCGGTCAGGCGCGGCGGCGATGAACGGGCGGGCAGCGGTCGTGTTGATGGGGCTGCTGCTGGCCAGCGGTGCGGCCGGCGCGGCGGCGCAGGGACCGGCTTCCCCGCCAGCGCCGCTCGATGTGGCCGCGGCCTCCCGCTTCGCCGAACTCGCGCTCAAGTGCCTGCACACCGAATATCCCAACCACCTCTCCCACACGCTGGATTCCGACGCCGACGCGCTGCCGCCGCACCTGCTGACGCCCGCGTTCTACGGTTGCTACGACTGGCACTCGGACGTGCACGGGCACTGGCTGCTGGTGCGCCTGCTGCGCCTGTATCCCGATGCGCCCTTCGCGGCACGCGCGCGTGCGGAACTGGCGCGCAGCTTCACCCCGGAGAACCTCGCGGCCGAAGTCAGGTATCTGCAGCGCGCCGACCGGCGCTCGTTCGAACGGCCCTACGGACTGGCCTGGCTGCTGCAGCTCGCGGCCGAATTGCGGCAATGGGACGATCCGCAGGCGCGGCAGTGGTCGGCGGCGCTCGCGCCGCTGGAGAGCGTGGCGGCGGCTCATATCGCGAGCTGGCTGCCCGACCTGCACTACCCGATCCGCATCGGCGAGCATGACCAGAGCGCGTTTTCGTTCGGGTTGATCTGGGACTGGACGGGCGTCAGCGGCGATACCCGGCTGCGCCAGCTGCTGGCGGACGCCGCGCAGCGCTTCTTCGCCAGGGATCGCCACTGCCCGCTGGACTACGAACCTTCCGGCGAGGACTTCCTCTCGCCCTGCCTGGCCGAAGCCGATTTCATGCGCCGCGTGCTCGCGCCGCGGGCCTACAGCCGTTGGCTGGATGCCTTCCTGCCCGGCATTCCACGCCAGGCGGACGGGGCGTGGCTCGACCCGGCGGTCGTCACCGACCGCTCCGACCCCAAGCTCGCGCACCTCGATGGCCTCAATCTGAGCCGCGCCTGGATGCTCGAAGGCATCGCGCACGGCCTCGGCGCTGGCGATCCGCGCGTGCCGGCTCTGCTCCGGACGGCTCAACGACACCGCGATGCCGCGCTGCCGCAAATCACTGGTGAGCACTACGAGGGCGGCCACTGGCTCGGGACCTTCGCCGTCTACCTGACCAGCCAGGCCGGTCTGCACTGATCTGGACCCCCAAGGCAGGTCCCGGATCCCGGATTATGGAAACGAGAACCAGTCCTCAGACTTGCGGGGAGCGGCTGCGGCACG
>DATJYR010000020.1:0-1903 GCA_035499515.1 Steroidobacteraceae bacterium
GGAGCGGCAGGTTGATGGCGCGGCGCTGCGGGCGCGGCTTGGCGGGAGCCTTCCGGACTACATGGTACCGGCGGCGGTTGTGGTGTTGGACGCGCTGCCGCTGACGGCGAATGGCAAGCTCGACCGCAAGGCGCTGCCGGCGCCGGAACTGACGCCCAAGGTGTTACGCGCCCCGCGCACGGCGCATGAGGAGGTGCTGTGCGCGCTGTTTGCCGAGGTGCTGGGGCTGCCGCAGGTCGGCATCGACGACAACTTCTTCGCGCTCGGCGGTCATTCGCTGCTGGCGACCAGGCTGATCAGCCGCATTCGCAGCACGCTCGACGTTGAACTCGCGATCCGCGCGCTGTTTGAAGCGCCGACCGTCGAGGCGCTGGCCAACCGGCTGCACGAGGGTGAGGCGGCGCGCCCTGCCCTGGTGGCGGTGCCGCGTCCGGCCGAGGTTCCGTTGTCGTTTGCACAGCGCCGGCTGTGGTTCCTGCATCGCCTGGAAGGCCCGAGCGCGACCTACAACATCCCGATGGCTGTGCGGCTGACGGGGACGCTCGATCGGGATGCGCTGGCGGCGGCGCTCGGCGATGTGGTGGCACGACACGAGAGCCTGCGCACGGTGGTTCCCGAGACGCTCGGCGTTCCCCGGCAGGAGATTCTCGGCACCGCGGCAGCGCGGCCGCGGCTTACCGTGGATCAGGTCACCGAAGTGATGCTTGCCGAGGCGCTCGCCGCCGCGGCGTGGCAAGGCTTTGATCTGGCGACAGAGCCGCCATTGCGCGCCCATTTGTTTGTGCTTGGCGGCAGCGAGCATGTGTTGCTTCTGGTGCTGCACCACATTGCCGGCGACGGCTGGTCGATGACGCCGCTGTGGCGTGACCTGGCGGCGGCCTATGCGGCGCGCTGCGAAGGTCGCGAACCGCAGTTGCCGAAGCTGCCGGTGCAATATGCCGACTACACGCTGTGGCAGCATCAGGTGCTCGGCCGTGAGGACGATCCGCAAAGCGCGATCGCACGCCAGCTGGCGTTCTGGACCGCGGCTCTGCAGGGGATTCCTGATCAGCTCGATCTGCCGACCGACCGGCCACGACCCGCTGTCGCCAGCTATCGCGGTGACAGCCTCTCGCTCCACATCAGCGCCGAGCTGCACCGCGGTTTATTGGCGCTCGCCCGCGACAGCCAGGCGAGCTTGTTCATGGTGCTGCAGGCGGCCCTGGCGGCGCTGCTGACGCGGCTCGGATGCGGCAACGACATCCCGATTGGCAGCCCGATTGCCGGACGCACCGACAGCGCGCTCGACGATTTGGTCGGGTTCTTTGTCAACACTCTGGTGCTGCGCACCGATACCTCAGGCGATCCGAGCTTCCGTCAACTGATTGCGCGGGTGCGCGCCACCAATCTTGCCGCCTATGGCCACCAGGACCTGCCGTTCGAGCGGCTGGTGGAGTTGCTCAACCCCGAGCGTTCGCTGTCGCGGCATCCGCTGTTCCAGGTGATGCTGGCATTGCAGAACAATGCGGCGGTGAGCATCGACCTGCCCGGGCTGAGCGCCAGCGCTGAGCCGGTTGCCGGCAACAGCGCCAAGTTCGACTTGTCTGTGAGCCTGGGCGAGCAGCGTGCCGCGGACGGCTCGCCGGCCGGGATCGGCGGGGTGATCGAATATGCCACTGATCTGTTTGATCGGGGGAGCATAGAGACACTCACGGCCCGGCTGGTGCGTCTTCTGCAAGCTGCGGTTGCCGATCCGGAGCGTGCGATTGGGCGGCTCGACATCCTCTCTGCGGATGAGCGGCACACGATACTGCGGACCTGGAACGATACGGCACGGCAGATCCCGCTCGCTACTGTGGCGGAGCTGTTTGCGGCGCAGGCCGCGCGAACGCCCGATGCGGTCGCGGTGGTGTTCGAAGGACAG
>DATJYR010000021.1:0-24177 GCA_035499515.1 Steroidobacteraceae bacterium
CCGCGTGTCCGGCCCGGTTGCCTCATTCCTCGCGGCGACTGCCGCGCCCAGCACGACCAGCGCCGCCAGCGCGAACCACGTCAGCGCGTACTGCAGATGCGCGTTGCGGAACTGCACCACGGTCAGGCCACCCACCGGGTAGCCGCCCGCGTTGGGCGTTGCGTCGGCGTCGATGAAGTAGGGTGCCACCGCGGCCGGGCCCGCTGCACCCGCGGCGGTGAGGCCCCGCGCCGCTGCGATGGCCGCGACATCGCGCGAATACCAGCGATCGTCCGCGGGCCGGTTGGCGCGCAGGAAGCCGCCCCGCGGCTCCGACAGCCGCAGCAGGCCGACGACGCAGCCCTGCTGCGCCGGCGCTTCGCTGCGGGCGTTCGCCGCCGCGCGTTCCGGCGGCACGAAGCCGCGGTTCACCAGCACCGTGAACCCCCGGTCGGTGCGCAACGGAGTCAGCACCCAGAAGCCCGCGCCGCGCTCCGTCACGGCCTGCACCAGCGTTTCGCGATCGTTCAGGTAATCGCCACAGCTGCGCACGCGCAGGTACGCGTCGTCGCCTGAAAGGCTGCGCCACGCCGGGGGACCCGGCGCGGGCACGGGATCGGCGGCGAGGTGGCGCCCGACCTGCTCGATCAGGCGCAGCTTCCAGCTCCGGCGCTCGAGCTGCCAGCTGCCGAGGCCGACGAACAGGCCCACCCCGCACGCGGCGAGCAGCAGGATGCGGATCAGTTGCCGCCGGCCAGCCAAGGGCAACGCATTGCCCTCAGGGCGTCTGCATCTGCATCGGATCGGTGAGCGCCATGTTCGCGTTCAGGTGGTACATCACCCAGACGGAACCGATCAGCGCGATGGCGACCAGCGTGACGGTGAATCCCAGCGCGGTCAGCGACCAGCCGCCCTCCACCTTGGGGGTCATGTGCAGGAAGCAGATCATGTGCACGAACACCTGCACCGTGGCGAACAGCATGATGATGATCGTCGTTGCGGTCTTGCTGCCGAGCACGCCAGTCATCACGAGATAGAACGGCACCGCGGTCAGCACCGCCGACAGGAGGAACCCGACCAGGTAGGCGCGCAGCGAGGCATGCGGCAGGCCCTGGCCGTGCCCCTGGTCGTGCCCCTGGCCGTGCCCATGGCCGTGATCCGCGTGGCCTTGTGCCGCCCTGTTCATCGCAGCGTCCCCATGAGGTAGACAAAAGTGAACACCCCCACCCAGACCACGTCGAGGAAGTGCCAGAACATGCTCAGGCACATGAGGCGGCGCGTGTTGGCCGGGATGAGACCGTGCTTCGCCACCTGCGCCATCAGTGTCAGGAGCCAGAGCAGGCCCGCCGTGACGTGCACGCCGTGCGTGCCGACCAGCGTGTAGAAGGCGGAGAGGAACGCGCTGCGTTGTGGTGTGGCGCCGATGCTGTAGAGATGGTGGAACTCGTACAGCTCGATGCTGATGAAGGCCGCGCCGAACAACCCCGTGATCGCCAGCCACAGCTGCGTGCCGGCCGTCTTCTGCTGCTGCATGGCCAGCATGGCGAAACCGTACGTGATGGAGGACAGCAGCAGCATGGACGTGTTGACCGCCACCAGCGGCAGCTCGAACAGCTGCTTCGCGGTCGGTCCGCCGGCATAGCTGCCGCCCAGCACCGCGAAGGTGGCGAACAGTCCCGCGAACAGCAGGCAGTCGCTCATCAGGTAGATCCAGAATCCGAGCAGCGTGCTGCCGCCCTCGCCGTGCGCGTCTTCCTCGAGGTGGTAGAACACCGGTACCGCGTCGGCGTCCGCCGCTTGCACGTCGCGCGACATCAGGCGCTCGCCGGCGCTGCGCCGCGCCCGTGGTGCGCTTCGGTGGCGGCCACTTCGGCCGCCTGCACCGTACCCGAGCGGTCGTAGTTGAACGTGTGGCCGATGGCCACCGCCACCAGCGCCGCGAAAGCGAGCAGCGCCAGCCACCACATGTACCAGATGAGCGCGAAGCCAACGACGCCGCTGAGCACGGCCAGGATGAACCCGGTGGCCGTGTTGCGCGGCATGTGCAGGTCGCTGTAGCCGCTGGTGGGCCGCTGGTGGCCGCGCTGTTTCATGTCCCACCACGCATCGTTGTCGTGGATGACCGGCGTGAAGGCGAAGTTGTAGGCCGGCGGTGGTGACGCGGTCGACCATTCGAGCGTGCGGGCGTTCCACGGGTCGCCGCTGCGGTCGCGGAGCCGCTCACGGTCGCGGATGCTGACGTAGACCTGGATGAGGAAGGCGCCGATGCCGGCGGCCACCAGCAGCGATCCGATCGCCGCGACGACGAACCAGACCTGCAGCGAGGGGTCGTCGAAATGCCGCAGCCGGCGCGTCACGCCCATGAGCCCGAGCACGTACAGCGGCATGAACGCGACGTAGAAACCCACCACCCAGAACCAGAACGACACCTTCCCCCAGAAGGGATCGAGCCGGAAGCCAAACGCCTTCGGAAACCAGTAGTAGATGCCGGCGAACATGCCGAACACCACGCCGCCGATGATCACGTTGTGGAAGTGCGCGACCAGGAACAGGCTGTTGTGCAGCACGAAGTCGGCCGGAGGCACGGCCAGCAGCACGCCGGTCATGCCGCCGATGACGAACGTCAGCATGAAGGCCACGGTCCACATCATCGGCAATTCGAAGCGGATTCGCCCGCGGTACATGGTGAACAGCCAGTTGAAGATCTTGGCGCCGGTGGGAATGGAGATGATCATGGTGGTGATGCCGAAGAACGAGTTCACGTTGGCGCCGGATCCCATGGTGAAGAAATGATGCAGCCACACGAGGTAGGACAGGATGGTGATCACCAGCGTCGCGTACACCATGGAGGTGTAGCCGAACAGCCGCTTGCCGCAGAAGGTCGAGGTGACCTCGGAGAACACGCCGAACGCCGGCAGGATCAGGATGTAGACCTCCGGGTGGCCCCACATCCAGATCAGGTTCACGTACATCATGGCGTTGCCGCCGCCATCGACGGTGAAGAAATGCGTGCCCACGTAGCGATCGAGGCTCAGCAGCGCGAGCACCACCGTCAGGATGGGAAACGCGGCCACGATCAGGATGTTCGCGCACAGCGAAGTCCAGCAGAACACGGGCAGCTTCATCATCGACATGCCGGGCGCGCGCATCTTGATGATGGTGGCCACCAGGTTCACGCCGCTCAGCGTGGTCCCCACGCCGGCGATCTGCAGCGCCCAGATGTAGTAGTCGACCCCGGTGTCCGGACTGGCGCCGAGCCCGGACAAGGGCGGATAGGCGAGCCAGCCCGTGCGCGCGAATTCGCCGACGAACAGCGACAGCATGACCAGCGCGCCACCCATCGCCGTCATCCAGAAACTGAAGTTATTGAGGAACGGGAACGCGACGTCGCGCGCGCCGATCTGCAGCGGCACCACGTAGTTCATGAGCCCGGTCACCAGCGGCATCGCGACGAAGAAGATCATGATGACGCCGTGCGCCGTGAACACCTGGTCGTAGTGATGCGCGGGCAGGAACCCCTGCGCCGCGCCGAACGCCAGCGACTGCTGCGCGCGCATCATGGCCGCGTCGGCAAAGCCGCGCAGCAGCATGATGAGGCCGAGGATCATGTACATCACGCCGATGCGCTTGTGGTCGATGCTGGTGATCCACTCGCGCCACAGGTAGCCCCACTGGCGGAAGTAGCTGATGGCGCCGAGCACCGCCACGCCGCCCAGCGCCACCACCACGAAGGTGGCGACCAGGATCGGCTCGTGGTAGGGAATCGCATCGAGTGTCAGTCGGCCCATCAGGTTCATTGGCTCATCCCGGTCATCGGCGCCATGCAGGACTTGTCGGCCTCGACACACATCCCGACGATCGCGGCGAACAGCGTCGGGTCGGCCTGGGCATAGGTCCTGGGAGTCACGGACTCGCTCGGGCGCGCCAGCTCGAGATACGTCGCGCGATCCAGCGCCCCACCGCCGCTTTTCGCCCGCGCGATCCAGCGCTCGAAATCGGCCGCTGCCAGCCCGTTGAACTGGAAGTTCATCCCTGAAAAGCCGGCGCCGCTGTAGTTGGCCGAGAAGCCGTGGTACGAACCAGGCGCGTTGATGATCGCGTGCAGCTGCGTTTGCATGCCGGGCATGGCATACACCTGGCCGGCCAGGGCCGGAATCGCCAGCGAATTCATCACCGTGGAGGCCGTGATGCGGAACAGGATCGGCCGATCCACCGGGGCGGCGAGTTCATTCACCGCCGCGATGCCATATTGCGGATAGATGAACAGCCACTTCCAGTCGAGCGCCACGGCCTCCACCTGCAGCGGCTGGACGTCGGCCGCGACCGCGCGATGCCCGTCGATGCGATCCAGCGGGCGGTAAGGATCGAGCAGGTGGGTGCCGATCCACGTCAGCGCGCCGAGGCAGATGATGATGAGCAGTGGCACGGCCCAGATGACCAGCTCGAGGTGGGTGGAATGGTCCCAGTCGGGTTCGTAGTGGGCATCGCGATTGGAAGCGCGGTACCGCCATGCGAACAGGATGGTCAGCGCCATGACCGGAACGATTATCAGCAGCATCAGAATGGTGGAACCGACCACCAGGTCGCGTTGCTGCGCGGCGACGTCGCCCGAGGGCGCAAGCACGACCGCCGAACAGCCGCCCAGCAGCAACGGCAGCGCAGCCGCCAGCCCTGCGGCACGGCGCCTCAGGATGGCGCTCCCCACGATCGACTCCCGTCTCCTTTCAATCACCGACCCTCATTGCACTACAAGCCCGCCGCGATCTGCGGTAATTTATCATCCATGCGGGGCGGTACCAATGAATTGCTGCCGAGGACGAGGATCCAGCCATGACGATGCCAGCCGCCCCCTCCTCCAGGTCCCCCGAGCGCGACGCCCGGCATCTGTCCGGCGGCGATCGGGTCGAACCGGGTGAAATCGCCGTCGGCGTGATCATCGGCCGCACCTCCGAATTCTTCGATTTCTTCGTCTACGCGATCGCTTCGGTGCTCGTGTTCCCGCAATACGTGTTTCCGTTCGCGAAGCCGCTGGAGGGCACGCTGCTGTCGTTCGCCATGTTCGCGATCGCCTTCGTCACGCGCCCGATCGGCACGGCCCTCTTCACCTGGATCGACATCGCGTACGGCCGCGGCTCCAAGCTGACCATCGCCCTGTTCACGCTGGGCTGCTCCACCGTCGCGCTGGGCTTCCTGCCCAGCTACGACGACGTCGGCTGGTGGTCGATCGCGCTGCTCGCGCTGCTGCGCGCCGGCCAGGGACTGGCGCTGGGCGGTGCCTACGATGGCCTCGCCGCCCTGCTGGCACTCGGCGCGCCGGAAGGCAGGCGTGGCTGGTACGCCATGATTCCGCAATTGGGCGCACCGCTCGGCCTGATCGTGGCGAGCACGCTGTTCCTGTATTTCTACCTGGTGCTGACGCCGGCGGACTTCATGGGCTGGGGCTGGCGCTACCCTTTCTTCGTCGCGTTCGCCATCAACGTGGTGGCGCTGTTCGCGCGGCTGCGCATCGTCGTTTCCGCCAGCTACAGCCGGCAGTTCGATGCCATGGCGCTCGAGCCCACGCCCGTCGTCGACACCCTGCGCGCCGAAGGCCGCACCATCTTCGCCGGCGCGTTCGCACCGCTGGCCAGCTTCGCGCTGTTCCACACCGTGACGGTGTTTCCGCTGTCATGGGTCATCCTGGAAACGCAGCAGACGGCCACCGGCTTTCTCATCATCGAGATCGTCGGCGCGGTGGTCGGCGTGGGCGCGATCGTGGTCTCGGGCCTGCTCGCCGACCACATCGGCCGCCGACGGTTGCTGACCATCCTCGCGGGCGCCATTGCCGCGTTCAGCGGGTTCGCGCCCGCGTTGCTCAATGCCGGCTACCTGGGCG
Source organism: Steroidobacteraceae bacterium (assembly GCA_035499515.1). Taxonomy (GTDB): domain Bacteria; phylum Pseudomonadota; class Gammaproteobacteria; order Steroidobacterales; family Steroidobacteraceae; genus FEN-1191. The sequence continues at coordinate 5,855 of DATJYR010000021.1, forward strand.
AGTCGGTGTTCATGATCGTGGGCTTCACGCTGTTGGGCCTGTCGTTCGGCCAGTCCGCCGGCGCCCTGGCTTCCAATTTCCAGCTCAAGTACCGCTACACGGGCGCCGCCATCACCAGCGACCTCGCCTGGCTGTTCGGCGCCGGCTTCGCGCCCTGGGTGGCGCTCACCCTGGCGAGCCGCTTCGGGTTGATGGCCGCGGGCGGCTACCTGCTTTCCGGCGCGCTGTGCACGATCGCGGCGCTGGCGATCGTCAAACCCGCCAGCGCCGACCGCTGATCCCTCCGCTCGCTGGACCTGTCCGATTCGGACCTTGCCACGGGGCATACCTGCGCCGAAGACCGCCGATCACCACATCGAGCGCATCTTCGCGAAGATCGGCGTCACGACCCGCGCAGGTTCGGCTACGCCTTCTCCCCCACCTGCAGCTCCGCGAGTTTGAACGAAACTCCGCACGAGTGATTCGGGCAATACCCCTCCGGATTCTTCGCCAGATACTGCTGGTGATAATCCTCGGCATAGTAGAACGGCGGCGCCTCGCGGATCTCGGTCGTGATCGTGCCCATCCCCGCATCCTTGAGCGATTTCTGGAAACTGGCGCGACTGGCGAGCGCGGCGTCGCGCTGGTGCTCGTCGAAATAATAGATGACCGAGCGGTACTGCGTGCCGACGTCGTTGCCCTGCCGCATGCCCTGGGTGGGATCGTGTGATTCCCAGAACAGCTTGAGCAGGTCTTCATAACGGATGACACGCGGGTCGTAGTTGACGAGCACGACTTCGGCGTGACCGGTGGCGCCGGAGCACACCTGTTCATAGCTCGGCTCGGCGCGGGTGCCGCCGGCGTAGCCGACGGCCGTGGAATACACGCCTTTCTGCTTCCAGTACAGCTGCTCCGCGCCCCAGAAGCAGCCCTGGCCGAACAGCGCCTGCTCGGTGCCCGCCGGGAACGGGGGCCGGATGCGCGCGCCGTTGACGAAATGCGTTTCGACCGTCTTTGCCGTGGATTTCATGACAAACCTCAACTCAGGGGCCTTGCGACCCGTTAAAATACACCGCATGAGCATCAGCCAGCCGCAGAATTTCAACCGCCCTCTGGCGGAACGGCCGCGTCCCTACGGTATTCGCGTCAGCCTGCCGCCAGGTGACACCTTCCGGAAAATATTGGGCGCGGACTGGCGCCGGGAACACTGGTACAGCTCGGCCGCGGAACGCGATGCCGCCATGGCGGAAATGCGGCGTCGCCACGAATATTCAAGGCCCAACGACGCGCCGGCACTGATTTTCGAGAAGGTCGAGAACCTGGCGATCAGCCGCGGGCTGTAACCGCGCCGCGCGCACCAGCGGCGCAGCGCAACGCCGCGCCCGCGCCCGCGCCTCCCTGAACCGTCGTCAAAACGCCTTGCCGAGGAACAGGTACAGCCCGGTCTGGTGCACTTTCTGGTCGTAGCCCACGGCAAGATACGCCGGGCCGATGTAGGTGTCCGCGCCGAAGAACAGCGCCGCGTCCTTGCGCAGTGAACCGAAGCTGACGTCGCTGCGCTGGGCCCAGGTGTTGCCCACTTCCACCGCCAGGCCCACGTAGCCCGGCACGTTCAACACGCCCTCGCCGCCGTTGCCGACATTGCGCATGTAGATGGCGCGCGCGATGCCGTAGTGCGGGCCCGCCAGCGATTCGGGTTCGAGTCCCGAGAGGTTCAGGAAACCGCCCAGCTCGTAGAAACTGCGCACGTTGGTCTGGCTGCCGGCCACCGTGCTGCCCAGCGACACCCAGCCCAGCACGGTGTTGCGGCCGCGCGAGCCCGCGGCGCGCCAGTCGAGCGTGATGCGGTCGTCGCCGTGCTCTTGGCCGGCGTTGCCCTCCTCGATGCGGTATTCGAGCTGCAGCGCTTCGCCGTGGCGCGGGAAATTGGCGCTGTCCATCTGGTCGTACGAAATGCGGCTGAAATAGGAACGCGCATGGAACGAGGAGCTCGGCGTGCCCGGATCGCCGAGCGTGATGCGCGCATCGCCGCGCGCATCGAGCACGCCCGCGCGCACCTCACCCCAGGTGTCGAATTCGCGGCCGACGTCGAGGCCGGTGTCGGTGCTGCGCACCCGGAACCGGCCCACGGTCTGCTCGTTTTCCACCTGCGGCACGTTGTAGGCCTGGGCTTCGGCGTGGGGAGCGACGAAGTAACGCTGCGCGAGCGACAGCGGCTGGTAGTACTCGATGCCGAGCAGCGGCGACGTGCCGACGCGCACATCGACGTTGGTCTGCGCGTCGAGCGCGTTGAGTTCGGTCAGGCTCAGGCGCGCGTAGGCGCTGAAGCTCGAGTTGCCGGAAAAATCGTCCTGCAGCGCGAGGCCGAACCGCAGGTAGTCGGGGCCCCAGGAATTGCCCTGCGCGTTGAACAGCAGGCCGTACTGGTCGGCCGGATCCTGCACCAGCTGGTAATCCAGCGTTTCCAGTTCACCACGCCCATACAGCTCGCTGACGCGTCGTTCCACTTTGGCGGGATCCAGCGGCTGGTTGGCGAATTCGCCGAACTCGGCGTCGATGAGCCGCGCGTACCTGGCCGACTGCGGCGTGACGCGCACGAACCGCGGCGTGGGCAGCGGCTGGCGCCGCGCGTCGCGCCCGGCGCGGAACGCGGCGTAGGCAGCGGGATCCATGGCGAGCTTTGACAGCGCCACCTGCTGCGCCAGCGCGGCGTCGGCGCCGGCGCGGATCACGTCGGGCGAGATCTGGAAGTCGTACGACGACAGGTTGGCGAGCGCCGGCGTGATCAGCACGTCGTCGCCGCGCAGCGTGGCGCGCTGGCGATCCGCGTCCTTGTGCACCAGCAACGACAGCGTCTGGTTGGAGATCCGCGTCAGCGATTCGAGCCGCGCGGTATCCTGCAGCGGATACCCCACGTCGACGACGATCACGACGTCCACACCCATTGCGCGCGCCACGTCGATGGGCAGGTTCTTGGCAAGACCGCCATCGACCAGCACCTTGCCGTCCATGTTGACCGGCGCGAACACGCCGGGCGCCGACATGCTGGCCCGCATCGCGCTGGTGAGATCGCCGTTGCCGAGGATCACCGCGTTGCCGGTGGCCAGGTCCGTGGCCACCGCGCGGAACGGGATGGGCAGCTGGTCGAAGTCGTGGATGCCGGCCACGGGCAGCGTGTACTGGCGCAGCACCTGCGCCAGCTTCTGGCCCTGGATCAGGCCCTTGGGCAGGACGATGTGGCGGCCCTTCAGGCCGAGCGGGATGTTGAGGAACTCGCGTTCCTCTTCCTTGCGGCGGTAGGTGAGGCCCGAGCGCGGCGGCCGGTCGCGGAATGCGTCCTGCCAGTCGAGCGAGGACAGCAGCTTCTCGATGTCCGCGCCCGTCATGCCGCTGGCGTACAACCCGCCGATCACGGCGCCCATGCTGGTGCCCGCAACGGCATCGATGGGAATGTGCATTTCGTCCAGCGTCTTGAGCACGCCGAGGTGCGCCACGCCGCGCGCGCCACCGCCGGAGAGCACCAGTCCGACGCGCGGACGGTGCGGGGGAGCGGCGTCATCGGCGCGGGCCGCGCCCGCCACCAGGTACAATCCGAGCATCAGGCCTGCAATCCACCGCATCCGCGGCACTATACTAAGAAGCAGGACTGACATCATGAATCTGTTGCACCTCTCCTGGCCGCTGCTGATCCTGTCGGTGGCGATGATCGTCCACTGCATCAGGACGGGCCGCAGCCTCCTGTGGATCTGGGTGATCGTGGTGCTGCCGGGCATCGGCGCGCTGATCTACGCGGGTGTCGAAATCCTCCCCGCGTTGTTCGGCCATCGCGGCACGCGCCAGGCCGTGCGATCGGTCTCCCGGGCGCTCGATCCGGCACAGAACCTCAGGCGCTACGAACTCGAAGTGCGCCAGACCGGCAACGTCGCCAGCCGCCAGCGCTATGCGGACGAACTGCTGCGGCTGGAACGCGCCGCCGAAGCGGAGCAGGCGTATCGCAGCGCCCTCACCGGCCTGTACGAGCACGATCCCGGTCTGCTGTGGGGTTTGGCCCGCGCGCAACTGGCGCAGGGCAAGGCCAGCGAAGCGCGCGCCACGATGGAGTCGTTGTTCGCGCACAATCCGGCGTTCCAGTCTCCCGATGCGCGCCTGTTCCAGGCCCGCGCGCTGCACGCCGCTGGCAGGAACGAAGCGGCGCTGGCGGAGTACCGCGCGCTGGCGCCCGGCTACGCCGGCGCCGAGGCGAAACTGCGGCTGGCGCAGTTGCTCAAGCAGATGGGCCAGCCGGCCGAGGCCAGGCAGGTGCTGCAGGAACTGCTCGAACATGCGCGCCTGGCGCCGCGCCACTATCGGCGCATGCAGATGCAGTGGCTGGCGGAGGCGCGCAGCGAACTGGCCGGCCTCTAGCCGGCAGGCGCCCCGACGTGTTGCAGCATGCGTCGCGCGGGCGCGCGCCGGCTCACGCGAGTTCGACGCTGCCCGTGGCTTCCAGGGCCAGCAGGCCCGCCGCGGTGTTCGAGATGGGCACGTGGTAATTGCTGTGGATGCAGCGCGCGCGCGGGCCGAGCGCCGCACGTGCCGCCATCCACATCATGAGCTCCACGCCCTGCGAACCCGCGACGTCGACCAGATCGTCGACCGTGTAGTGGATCAGGGCGGCCGGATCGTGCACCAGCTTGTCCATGCACATGAGGTCGAATTCGCGGTTGATGTGGCCGGCGCGGGCGCCGTCGAGCTGGTGCGACAGACCGCCCGTCCCCACCACCAGCACCTTGAGGTCCTCGGGATAGCTCGCGATCGCGCGGCCGACGGTCTGGCCGAGGCGGTAGCAGCGGCGCGGCGATGGCAGCGGATGCTGCACGGTATTGATCGCGATGGGCACGGTCGCCGCGGGCATCGTGGCGCGATCGGGCCACAACAGGCGCATGGGGATCGAGAACGCGTGGTCCACCAGCATGCGCTGGCAGCTGGCGGGATCGAAATCGGCCGCGACCAGGGACTCGATGATGTGCCACGACAGCGCGGGCGAGCCCGGATAGGACCCGAGCGCCGGAATGCCCCAGCCTTCGTCCTCATTGCGGTATTCCGTGGCCGCACCGACCGCGAAGGTCGGCAGATTGTCGAGAAAGAAATTCAGGCCGTGGTCGTTGTAGAACACCACCGCCACGTCGGGCTTCACCCGCCCCAGCCACTCGCGCACGGGCGGAAAACCCGCGAAGAACGGCTGCCAGTAGGCGTCCTGTTCCAGTCCGCGCGCCAGTGCGCCGCCGATGGCGGGAACGTGCGAGGTGCAGACGCAGCCGACGATGGTTGCCATCAGGTGGTCCCCGCCGTGCGCAGTTTGTCGCGGAAGGCTTCGACGCTCATTCCGGTCTGCTGCGCCCCGATATCCTGCACGTTGAGACCGTACACGCCGGCCAGCTTGGCGAGGTAGTAGATGTTGCCGCCCGCCTCGAGCAGGGCCGTCACATTGCGGCTGCGCACGGCCTCGCGCTGCTCGGGCGTCAGCGCGAAGCGGCTGCAATAGCCTTCCTCGTCGGCCTTCAGCGCGTCGCGGTTGGACGCGCTGTTGAGCGAGTAGCACAGCGCGTTGAGCGCGTAACCGCGCGCGGCGCGCAGGCCATCGAAGATCGGCGTGCCGGGGATGGGACGGTGCGTATGCTTCATGTCGGCATCCTCGGCGACGCCGCTGCGGGGCGCCATAAGGAGTTTCCGCAGCACCGTGATCCGTGGCGGCGGTGGTGGAAACTACCTATGGCCCGGCCAACAGGACGCGGAACATCATGCATGCATGGACAAGGTACTGGTCGTGGGCGGTGGCATTGGCGGGCTGACGGCCGCGATCGGCCTGCGGCGCGCGGGCATCGAGGTCGACCTGGTCGAACTCAATCCCGAATGGACCGTGTATGGCACGGGCATCATCCAGCAGGCCAACGTGGTGCGGGCCATGGCCCAGCTGGGCATCGTCGACGAATTCCTCGCCGCGGGCCTGCCCTACGATCACACCCGCAGCTACGATCTGCAGGGCAAACTGATCGCCGACATCAACGTCCCGCGGCTCGCGGGCCCGGAATACCCCAGCATGCTCGGCATCGAACGGCCCGCACTGCAGAAGGTGCTGGTCAACGCGGCGCAGCGGCTCGGCACCCGGATCCGCGTCGGCGTCAGCGTGGCCTCGTTCCATGAGCTGGCTGACGCGGTCGAAGTCACCCTGACGGATGGGACCCGCGCGCGGTACCAGCTGATGGTGGGAGCGGACGGCCTTTATTCGCAGGTGCGTACGCTGCTGTTCGGCCAGCAGTACACGCCCAGCTACACGGGCCAGGCGGTCTGGCGCTACACGCTGCCGCGGCCCCCCGAATTCGACTGCCTGGCGACGCAGATCGGCGAGAAGTTCAATGCCGGCATCTGCCCCACATCGCAGCAGGAGATGTACCTGTTCCTCACTTCGGCGGAGCCCGGCAATCCGCGCATGCCCGAGGATCGCCTGGCCGGGCTGATGCGCGAACGGCTGGCCGCGTTTGGCGGTTTCATCGGCCGGCTGCGCGCGCAGATCACCGATTCCTCGCGCGTGGTGTATCGCCCGCTGGAGACGGTGCTGGTGCCGGCGCCCTGGTACCGCGGCCGCGTGGTCCTGATCGGCGACGCCGCGCACGGCGCCACGCCGCACCTCGGGCAAGGCGCTGGCATGGCGATCGAGGACGCCGTCGTGCTGGCCGAAGAGGTCGGCAGGCAGCAACCGCTGCCTGCGGCGCTGGAGCGCTTCATGACCCGTCGCTGGGAGCGGGCCAAGTTCGTGTGGGAGACCTCGGTCGGCATCTGCAAGGCGGAGCTCGCGGGGCGCAAGGACATCGATCGTCCCGCCCTGCTGCGCCAGATGCTGGAACTCACCGCGCAGCCCCTCTAGCCGGCGGGCCCCGCGGCGCACGCGCAGTGCGTCCCGCCTGCGTTGCACTGTAAGCTCGGGCTCTTGTATAAGAGTGCTCGTTCATGAATGATTCCCGGCGACATTCCTCGGAATTGCAGGCGCTGCTCGATGCCACGGTGGATGCGGTCATCCTGATCGACGGCCGCGGCCTGATCGAAGTCTGCAATCACTCGGCGGAGCGGCTGTTTGGCTACCGCGACACTGAAATGCTTGGGCGCAATGTGAGCATGCTGATGACCAGCGCGGACCGCGATCACCATGATGGCTATCTGCAGCGCTACCGCGAAACCGGCGTCGCAAAGATCATCGGTATCGGCCGCGAAGTGGTGGCGCGGCGCAAGGACGGCACGGTGTTCCCCGCGTTCCTGTCGGTGGGGCGGATCGACCGCGCCAACCCGCCGCGTTTCGTCGGTTTCCTGCAGGACCTGACGTTGCGCGAGCAGGCGCTGGTGTCGGCGCGCGAGGCGCGCGAGCGCATGATGCACGTCTCGCGGCTCGCCACCATGGGCGAGATGGCGACCGGCATTGCGCACGAGATCAACCAGCCGCTGGCCGCCATCACCGCGTTCGCGCAGGCTTGCCGGCGGCTGCTGGCGCAGCCGAACCCCGACCTGCCGGAAATCGACGAGGCGCTGGAGCAGATCGCGGCGCAATCGCTGCGCGCCGGTGAAATCATCCGGCGGCTGCGCAGCCTGGTACGCAACCGCGAAACCCAGCGCGAACCCGCCAGCATCAACGCGCTGATCGAGGAGCTGGGTACCCTGACCCGTGCCGATGCGCGCATGCACGACGTGCGCGTCACGCTCGATCTGGCGCCGGACATGCCGATCGTGGACCTCGACACCATCCAGGTGCAGCAGGTGCTGCTCAACCTGGTCCGCAATGCGGTGCAGGCGCTGCAGTTCACCACGCGGGAGCGCGACATCAGCATCGCGACCCGCCACGAGGGCGATGAGATCGTGGTGCGGGTGCGCGACAGCGGCCCCGGCGTCACCAGCGCCATCGCCGGTCGCCTGTTCCAGCCGTTCTCGACCACCAAGTCCGATGGCACCGGCCTGGGCCTCGCGATCAGCCGCACCATCATCGAAGCCCATCGCGGCACGCTGCAGTACGAGCCGGACGAACAAGGAACCTGTTTCGTGATCCGCATCCCGGCATCGAATCCCGCATCGGAATCCAGTTCATGCTGAAACCCCTCGTTTACGTCGTGGACGACGACCAGGCCGTGCGCAGCGCGCTGCGCCTGTTGCTGAAGTCGGTCGGGCTGCCGGTCAGGGAATGCGCCTCGGCGCGCGAATACCTGGAGCTGCACGATCCCGCGCAGCCGGGCTGCCTGGTACTGGATGTGCGCATGCCCGGCATGGGCGGCATCGAGTTGCAGCAGCAGCTGAACCTGCGCGGCGCCATCGTGCCGGTGATCTTCATCACCGGGCACGGCGACATCGCGATGGCGGTGGAAGCCATGCAGCACGGCGCCTTCGACTTCCTCGCCAAACCATTCCGCGACCAGGATCTCATCGACCGCGTGCAGCGCGCGCTGGAGAAGGACGCCACCGCGCGGCGCGCGCTGGCGCAGGACCACGAGGTGCGGGATCGCTACGACAACCTCACGCCGCGCGAGCGCGAAGTGCTGGCGCTCATGGTCCAGGGCAAGGCGAACAAGGTGATGGCCGACGACCTGGGATGCAGCCAGCGCACGGTGGAAATCCACCGCGCCCGCGTGATGGAAAAGATGCACGCATCTTCGCTGGCGCTGCTGGTGCGCATGATGCTGACGCTGGAGAAGGCCCCGCCCCAGCCCTGAGTGCGGCGGCTCAGAAGCTGCGCGTCACGAACCAGTACATGCCGAGCCCCACCAGCGCGGCCGAGAGCGTATCGACGACGATGGGCCGCGGCAGCGCCAGCCTGGTGCGCACCAGCAGCCAGGTGAGCCCGGTGAGCGCGAACACCAGCGTGAGCTGACCCACCTCGACGCCGCAGTTGAAACCCACCAGGATCATCGCGAGCTTGCCGCTGGGCAGCTGCAGCTGCAGCAGGTCCGAGGCGAAGCCGAAGCCGTGGATCAGCCCGAAGATCAGGGTCACGACGATGCGCAGCCGCGCGGCATCGCGCAGGTGGCCGGCCAGCATGAAATAGTTGGCCGCGAAGATGCCCGCCCCGAACAGCAATCCCACCGGCAGCAGGCCGAACCCGGCCAGCCGCCCCAGCGCCATGGCGATGAGCAGGCCGCCCACGGCGATCGCCACCTTGCCGGGCCGGTGCGTGGCGACCGCGATGTTCTCGACGCCCACCATGGCGATGGTGAGCGCGACCAGCGCGTCGATGTACTCGGCGTGCGGCCGGAACAGCCCGGTGACGGCGAGCGCGAGCGTCGCGCTGTGCCCGAGCGTGAAGCCGGTGACGACGAACACCAGGTCGCGCAGGCGCCGCGATATCAGCACCAGGCCCAGCAGGAACGACATGTGGTCGACGCCGGTGAAGATGTGCATCACGCCCATCTTCACGTAATCCAGGAACCCGGCCTCGCGCAGCTGGTCATCCTCGCCGGAAGTCGCGACGTCGCGCGCATCGGCGGTGAACACGTGTTCGAAGAAGCGCTGGTCGCCGACCTCCACCTGCGCCAGCGACACGTGCGAGGGCACGAGCTCGAAGAACGCATTGGTGTGCAGCACGATGTCCTGGGCGGCAGGACAGGCGAAATTCAGGCTGAAACGCCGGAACTGGGCCGTCGCGGTCAGGGCGCGGACCGCGCCCTGCAGCGGACACGGCTTGCCCTGCGCCGTGGCGCCCAGGTTCTTGCGCAGGTAGGCGTAGACCACCTCGTTCGAAGGCTGGTCCTCGGTGGGACCGGCAAGCCGCTTGGTCTCCTGCAGCGGGATGGTGAAGGACAGCTGGACACTGCTGCCCTCGATGCGCCATACCGAATAGGTGGCGCTCTTGGTGTGCGCACCGGCAGGCCACGCCGCGCCCGCGAGCAGCACCACCGCCAGCAGCCGTCGCAGCGTGCGCATCATTGCCGGTAGTCGGGGGCGATGAGGATGTCAGCCCGGCTGCGCAGGTAGCTCAGGTTGCTGTCCTTGACCTTGTTCTGGCGATCGGTCTTGAGGTCGGTCCAGACCCGGTCCCGGGCCTCCTCGTAGGTCATCTGGTGCGGCAGTTGATGCTCGATCATGACGAACACGTGCACGCCCTCCGGCGCGACTACGGGGTCCGAGACCTGGCCGCCTTCCAGCGGTCCGACCGCCGCGTAGAGCGCATCGCCGAGCTTGATCCTGGTCGCGAACTCGAAGATGTTCCCCAGGTCGATCTTGCCGCCATCGACGAAGCGCCCGGAATCCTTCATGCCGAACTTCTGGTTCGCGGCGTCCGGCAGCATCCCGCCCCGCAAGGCCGCCACGGCGGAGCGCGCCGTCGCCAGCGCCGCCTCGCCCTGGGCGACGTCGTTGGGCAACAGCAGGTCGCGCAGCTTCATGATGCCTTCGCCGACATAGCGTTCGCGATGCGCGGCGTAGTAGGCCCGCAGTTCCTCGTCGCTCGGCTGCTGCGCCAGCACGTCGGCCGTGACTTCCAGTTCCACGCCCGCGACCAGCGCGCTGCGCACGTCCGGGTCGTAGCTCGGCAGGTCCATGTCGAGGCCCCGCTGCATCATCAGTTCCTCGTTGATCATGTCCTGGAGCACCTGCTGGCGCTGCGCCGCCGTCGTCTGCTCGAAAGGCATGCTGAACTGCGTCTGCACCTGGCTCATGAAGTCGCTGCGCAGCACCTGGCGCTGGTTGACGAGCGCAATGGCCTCGGCCGGAACCGTGTGGCCGCGGGTGCCTTTGGAGGTGAACAGGCTGTAGCCCGCGATGGCCAGGCCGACCAGGGCCCCGATCGCAAGCAGGGTGAAGGAGCGGCGCGCCGACGGCTGCGACAGATCGAAGTACTCGTCTTTGCCGTTGGTGTCTGGCTCGATGATGTCCGCCGTGCTGTTCACAGTAACGCATTCCTCCCGGGTCGACTGGCTGGCGGCACCAGGTCGAAGGCCACCGCGCGGATGTCCGCAGGACTGAGGACGCCGATCCACGCGGGACACTTGCCATGGCGGCCACCGAACACCGAGTTCCTGAGCGTTGCGCGGTCGCCCCCGTAGACCCAGGACGGGCCAGTCAACGCCGGCACGCCGTAGTCGACCACGCCTTTGGCGTCGCCGGCGTGGCAGTCAAAGCAGTTGCCCTTGTCGAAGAAGATCCTGTGGCCGCGCTCGGCCGCCTCGGCATCGTGCGGCTGGGCGGATATCGAAAGCACGTACTCGACCACGTCGTCGACCTCGCTGAACGTGAGTTGCCGCGTGAGCGCCATGCCGGGCATTTCCGCGACATTGCGCGACTTGGGATGGCCGGAGCGGATGCCGTAGGTGACCGTGTGCTCGAGATCCACGGCGTCGGATGCGTAGATCCAGTTGTCATCGGCAAGATCGGGAATGCCCCGGCTCACATCGCCATGGCGATCCCTGCCATGGCAGCCCGCGCAATGGGCGGCATAGACCACCGTGCCGCGCTGGTGCACGTAGCGCATCAGCTGGGGATCGGCGAACACCGCCTGCGGGTCGGAGCGCACCAGCCGGTTGGCTTCGGAACGCGCATGCAGCCACCAGGCGCCACCGCCCAGCAGCAGCAAGCCGCCGACCACCACCCCCCACTCGCGGATCACGGATCTCACCCCTTCATTGTCGGGATCCGCGTCGGGTCAACCTATCCGTACATACCGCTACTTCGGCACCCGGATCCGATTCGGATCGAAGCCGGGCTTCGGATATTCCAGCGGCAGCGATTGCAGGGCCTGCAGCATCACCTGCGACACCGCCAGGTCCCGCAGCCACTCGTGGTTGGCGGGGATCACATGCCACGGCGCATGCGTGGTGCTGCAGTTCGCCAACATCTCCTCGAACGCGTTGCGATACTCGCCCCACTGCTCGCGTTTGCCCAGATCGGCGGCGTCGAACTTCCAGCGCTTGACCGGATCCCGGATACGATCCTCGAAGCGCCGGCGCTGCTCGTCCTTGCTGATCTGCAGGAAGAACTTGACGATCAGCGTGCCCTCGCGCGTGAGCATTTCCTCGAAATCGTTGATCTGCTGGTAACGGCGCTGCCATTGCTGCTTCGGCACCAGCGAATCCACCCGCACCACCAGCACGTCTTCATAGTGGGAGCGGTTGAACACGCCGATCTCGCCGCGCGGCGGCACTTTCTGGTGCACGCGCCACAGGTAGTCATGCCGCAGCTCTTCGGCCGAGGGCACCTTGAAGGAGTGCACCGTGCACCCCTGCGGATTGAAACTGGAAAACACGTGGCGCGTGGTGCTGTCCTTGCCGCCACCATCGATGGCCTGCAGCACCACCAGCACGGCGAAGCGGCCGTCGGCGTACAACTTGTATTGCAGGGCCGCGAGCAGCTTGCCGATGCGCGCGGTCTCGGCCTTGGCCGCCTCCTCCTGCCAGCCGAAGGTGTGCGACGCGTGCTTGCTCTTGAGCAGCGGCTGCGTGCCGGGCACCACCCGCGTCTCACGGGTCAGATCCGCTATGCGCTTTGCCATGTCATCGCTCCTTGCGTGTCCCCGCCGCGGGGATCTGCTGCGTGATGCAGTGGATGTTGCCGCCCCCGAGCAGGATCTCGCGGGCCGGCACGCCCACCACTTTGCGGTCGGGAAAGATGCGCCGCAGCCGTCGCAGCGCCTGTGCATCGGTGCGCGGATCCAGCAGCGGCGCCACGACGCCGCCGTTGGCCAGGTAGAAATTGACGTAGCTGCCGGCGAGGCGGTGGCCGGCGCGCAGCGGCCGGATCCCGGGCGCCTGCAACAGGCCGTTCGCTTCCGCCCGGGTCAGGTACAACGGCCCGGGCGAAGGCAGCTTGTGCACCTTGAGCCTGCGGCCGCGCGCGTCGCGCAGGGATTGGAGCCGCTCGAGCGCGTCGGCCGACACTGCGTGCTGCGGATCGCGTCTGTTGTCGGTCCAGGTCAGGCACACCTCGCCCGGCCGCGCGAAGCACGCCAGGTTGTCGACGTGGCCGCCGGTCTCGTCGTTGACCACGCCCTGCCCCAGCCACAGCACCTTTTCCGCGCCGGTGTACGCCAGCAGCAGCCGTTCGATGCGGGCACGATCGAGGCGCGGGTTGCGGTTGCGGTTCAGCAGGCACTGCTCCGTCACCAGCAGCGTGCCCTGGCCGTCGCTGTGGATGGCGCCGCCTTCGTTGATGAACGGGGCGCGATAGCGGCCCAGGCCCTCGTGTGCCAGCACCTTCATGGCCACTTGCCCGTCGCGCCGGCACGGCGCGTAGAGGCCGCCCCAGGCGTTGAAACGCCAGTGCACGCCGCGCCGCTGGCCCCGGCGATTGACCACCACGGTGGGACCGACATCGCGCATCCAGGCATCGTCGCTCGCGATCACCGCCACCTTCACGCGCGGCACCAGCGCCGCGCGCGCGAAGGCTTCCGACCGCCGCGAAACGCCCACCGTGACCGGTTCGAACTGCGCGATCGCCGCGGCTACGAGAGCAAACGAGCACTGCGCCGGCAGCGCCCCATCGCGCCAGTTGTCGGGCCGCTCGGGCCAGAGCATCCAGCAACCGCTGTGGCGCTCGAACTCCCCGGGCATCCAGTAGCCGTCGGCAAGCGGTGTCGATTGCACAATTCCCGGGGCAGGCACGATCATGGTGCGTGAGTGTGCCGCAAGCCGGCCGGAACGACCACCCGGAATGGCCACCCGCGGCGGTCCGCGGGCGCCTCCTGTGCTAGGATTTGCGCCAGTTTTTTCCACCCGACGACAGGCCCCAAGCACCCATGAGCACCAACCCGAATCCCACCTCGCCGCAACCCGTGGTTCCGGCCGGCAGCCAGAAGATCACGATCAAGGACGGCAAGCTGCAGGTGCCCGATCACCCGATCATCCCGTTCATCGAAGGCGACGGCACCGGCCGTGACATCTGGCGCGCCAGCGTGCGCGTGCTGGATGCGGCGGTGGCCAAGTGCTACGGCGGCAAGCGCAGGATCGAGTGGATGGAAGTGTACGCGGGCGAGAAGAGCTTCAAGGCCTTCAACAGCTGGCTGCCCGATGAGACCGTGCAGGCCTGCCGCGACTACCTGGTCTCGATCAAGGGCCCGCTCACCACGCCGGTCGGCGGCGGCATCCGCTCGCTGAACGTCGCGCTGCGCCAGCTGCTGGACCTGTACGTGTGCCTGCGCCCGGTGCGCTGGTTCAAGGGCGTGCCCTCGCCCGTCAAAGCGCCGGAGAAGGTCGACATGGTGATCTTCCGCGAGAACACCGAGGATCTGTACTCGGGCATCGAGTTCGAACAGGGCACCGATGACAACAGGAAGTTCATCGATTACCTGAAGGCCAACTTCCCCAAGCACTACGCCAAGATCCGCTTCCCCGCCACCAGCGGCATCGGCATCAAGAACGTCTCGAGCGAAGGCACCGAGCGGCTGTTCCGTGCGGCCGTGGAATACGCGCTGGCCAACAAGCGCAAGAGCGTGACCATCGTGCACAAGGGCAACATCCTCAAGTACACCGAAGGCTCGTTCCGCGCCTGGGCGTACGCACTGGCGGAACGCGAGTTCGCCGACAAGGTGTACACCTGGGTGCACTGGGAGAAGACCAAGGCCAACAAGGGCGAGAAGGCCGCGAACGAGGAACAGGCCGCCGCGCTCAAGTCCGGCAAACTGCTCATCAAGGACGCCATCGCCGACATCACCCTGCAGCAGGTGCTGACGCGCGCCGATGAATTCGACGTGGTCGCCACGCTGAACCTCAACGGCGATTACCTCTCGGATGCGCTCGCCGCGCAGGTCGGCGGCATCGGCATCGCACCGGGCGCCAACATCAACTACGTGACGGGCCACGCCGTGTTCGAAGCCACGCACGGCACCGCGCCGAAGTATGCCGACCTCGACAAGGTGAACCCGGGCTCGGTGATCCTCTCGGGCGAGATGATGCTGCGCTACATGGGCTGGACCGAAGCGGCCGACGCCCTCATCGGCGCCATGGACAAGTGCATCGGCCAGAAGGTCGTCACCTACGACTTCGCACGCCTGATGGACGGCGCGAAGGAAGTGAAGTGCAGCGAATTCGGGGACGCGCTGATTGCCAACCTGTAAGGAGTAAAGCGATGAAGAAACCTTTTCTGCTGGTGGTTGCCGCACTGGCGGCCTGGGTTTCTTCAGCACCGCCCGCGCGGCCGGCCACCGATGACGGCCCGGCCAGCGCGGCGCTCGCCACCATCACGGCCGGCAAGCTCCTGCAGCGCGTGCGCGTGCTGTCCTCCGACGCGTTCGAAGGCCGCTCCGCGGGCACGCACGGCGAAGACGTGACGGTCGCCTACCTCATCAGCCAGTTCAAGGCGCTGGGCCTCGCGCCCGGCAATCCCGACGGCACGTACGTGCAGAACGTGCCCATGACCGCCTACACGACGCATCCGAAGCTGAGTTTCGAGGTGGGCGGCAAGTCCATCGCACTCAAATCGAAGGACGACTTCGTCGCGCGCGCCACCGTGCGCCAGAAGCATTACGTCCTCAAGGACTCGCCCATCGTGTTCGTGGGCTATGGCGTGCAGGCGCCGGAGTACCAGTGGGACGATTTCAAGGGCGTCGACGTGCGCGGCAAGACGATCCTCATGCTCATCAACGATCCGCAGATACCGGATCCCGACGACCCGTCGAAACTGGACGACAAGATGTTCGGCGGCAAGGCCATGACCTACTACGGCCGCTGGACTTATAAATATGAGATCGCGGCCAGGCTCGGCGCCAAAGCCGCGATCATCATCCACGAGACCATTCCGGCGGCGTACCCGTGGAGCGTGGTGGTCAACAGCAACGGCGGCGAGAACTACTCGCTGGGCCATTTTGGACCCGACCCTTCTTTCCCGCCGATCGCCGGCTGGATGACGCTCGAACGGACGAAGCAGCTGCTCGCGGCCAGCGGCCTGGATTTTGACACGCTCAAGGCGCAGGCGCTCAAGCGCGACTTCCGGCCCGTCACGCTCAAGGCCCGCGCGACTTTCGACATCGAGAACAGCTGGCGCACGCTGGATTCGCGCAACGTGGTGGCGAAGATTCCGGGCAGCGACCCGGCACGCAGCGGACAATATATCGTCTACACCGCGCACTGGGACCACTTCGGCTGGGACCCGACGCTGCCGGGAACCAAGACCCAGCAGATCTTCCACGGCGCGGGGGACAACGCCTCCGGCGTCGCCGCCCTGCTGACGCTGGCGGAAGCGTTCAAGGCGCTGCCTGTCGCCACGCCGCGATCCGTGCTGTTCATCGCCACCACGGGCGAGGAGCGCGGGCTGCTCGGCGCCAAGTACTACGCGAGCCATCCGCTCTATCCGCTGCGCGATACGGTTGCCGACCTGAACATGGACATCGTCAACCCGCTGGGGCGAACCCGCGACGTCGAGATCATCGGCTACGGCCAGTCCGAGCTCGATGAGCTGGCCACGCGCGCCGCCGCCAGCGAAAACCGCATCACCGTCCCGTTCGCGCATCCGGAACGCGGCAGCTTCTATCGCGCCGACCATCTCGAGTTCGCCCGCGTCGGCGTCCCCGCGTTGTACCTGGGCTCCGGCAATGACTTCATCGGCCAGCCCGCCGGCTACGGCGAAGCCAAGGGCGTCGACTGGACCGCCAATCACTATCATCAGGTGACCGACGTGATCCAGCCCGACTGGACCTTCGCGGGTGGCGTCGAGGACACGCAGCTGCTGTGGCGCGTGGGCCATGAATTGGCTTCGGGCAGCGACTTCCCGAACTGGAAACCGGGCAGCGAGTTCAAGGCGAAGCGCGACGCGATGATGGCGCACCCCTGAGACGCACCCTCACCTCGCACCCCAGGGAAGTCGCACAGGACATCCCACGAAACATGCTGCTCGGAAAATCCCTTCGCATCGCCACGCAGTCCCCGCCTGAAAACGTGGTCGCGCGTCTATCGGCCGTGGTGCTATCCAACGCGGCCATTGCTCCGCTGAAACCGGTCCGCGTGGAAGAATGGCTCGACCAGTTCCACGGCAAGCGCTTTTTCGGCAGGGTTCACGGAACGAAGTTCAAGCTGGGACTGATTCCCGCGCGGGGCCCGGGAGTGCGGGTGCGTGGCAGCATCGTGGTCATCGTCGGAACAGTCGAGCCCGGCGTCGTACGCGCCCGGCTTCGGCCACCGATCTTCATTGCGTCATTCCTGGCCTTGTTCGCAGTGCTCGTGGGCGGCGCGCTGGGCTTGTCCTTCTTCGGTCCCGGCAACAACCGCTGGGTCCAGGCCATCCTCGTTGCGGCGCTGGCGCTGCCATTTGCCGTGGTGGGCGGGTTCTTCCGTCGCGAAGCCCCCCTGGCCGAACAGGCCCTGCGGCAGGTGGTTTCAGACGACGGCTGACGGATCGCCATCCCGCCCTGGAGTGCGCATCCCCGCTGGATTCGTTACGCTTCGCACATGCCATCCGTCCACAGCCGATGTGTCGCGCCCTGCTTCGACGAATGGACTGGCCATCTCCACACCCTGGACCGCGGAGACCGCTGATGCAACGACTGTTGATCGTGCTGGGAGCGGCGCTGCTGCTGATCGGGTTGACGTGGCCCTGGGTGTCGCGACTCCCGCTGGGACGGTTGCCGGGCGACATCGCCATCGAGCGACCGGGCTTCCGGTTCTACTTTCCTCTGGCGACCTGCCTGCTGATCAGCGTCGCCGTCATGTTGATAGTCAGGCTGTTCCGGCGCTGATTGCCGGAGCGGCAGCCTGTGCGGCGAGCCGGGCTGCCAGCCCACATCCAACCCATGCAGCGGTGGCGGCGCCCCAGTCCGCTGCGCGACTGAAGCCGGCGACAGCGCGATTGGCATGCCTGGCTGGGCTTTTGCCGAGCTTGTTCAATGGCGGCCGGATGCCGGGGTCCGGGCGCCAGGACCTGCCGATCAATTGGACTGTGGCGGGGAGCCGGGGCAACGGAGCCTTGCGACGGGGGTATCCGGGGGTTTGGAGCTGACGCATAACACATTGCTGCTCTTGACGTGTTAGACGTCAGGTGGTGTAGTCGGATCAAATGGTTGCTGAAAGCCAAATATGTTATGCATCGGATATGACGCTTTGTAATACGTCGTTTCGGCTGTCTACTTGTAGTTAGGCGTCATGATCGTAGCCCGTACCGTCATTGCTGGTCTTGCTAGCTGCCTCGGACTGCTCTCGCGGCCAGCCGCCGCCTCTGATCTCTGTTCGACGCTCGACGCCTTCATTAAATCAGTTGCCCCAAATGAAAGTCGGACCGTAAGTTTCCATACATCTTGGGGGTCTGGCTTTAAGGATGACGATGATCCTTCTACCTCTATGGCGGCTAAGCGCTGCGACCACGGAGGCTATGGTCCGGCCAAACCACTGTGTGCATTCTTGATGGAAAATGGC
>DATJYR010000022.1:0-5539 GCA_035499515.1 Steroidobacteraceae bacterium
AGCACGATCTCGGCGACGAACAGCGCGCCCGCGATCGGCGCGTTGTACGCGGCCGCGACGCCGGCCGCCGCGCCGCACGCCACCAGCAGTCGCCGCCGTGGCACGGGCACATGCGAGAACAATCCCAGCTTGGAACCGAGCAGCGCCGCCAGTTGCACCATCGGGCCTTCGCGGCCGATCGAACCGCCGGAGCCGATCGTGAACAGCGAGGAGAGGCTGCGCACCAGCGAGGGCCGCGCCGCGATGGCGCCGTCGCCCACCACCACCGCTTCCATGTAGTCGACCGAGCGGCGGCGACCGAGGAACCTTGCGCCCAGATGCAGCACCAGTCCGGCGGCGATGCCGCCCACCACCGGCGTGACGATGCGCCGCCAGTCGGGCAACCCGCCCGCGACCTCCACCAGGCTGCCGGACTGCCCCGTCAGCAACCGCTCGAACAGCCGGATGCCTTCGCGGAACACGACGCTGGCCAGCGCGCCGCAGAAACCGGTGAGCGCCGCCCAGAACATCAGCCCCGTGAGCTCCTCGTGCCCGAGCAGCAGCAACCGCGCGCGCGTCAGCCAGCGGATGGGATGCGCTGCCATGCGCTGCACCTGGCGGCGCACGGCGGCTGGCAGATCTTCGTTGGATTCGGGGCTCAGGATGCCGGCCAGTGTAGTCGCTGTCGACGCCGCACGGAACTGGCGCCCCCGGCCGGAGTTGAACCGACGACCTACCGCTTAGGAGGCGGTCGCTCTATCCACTGAGCTACGGGGGCGGGCGGCGCACATTCTACATGGGCAGGCGCATCCGCGGCTTGATCGAGCGGCGCACCGGGCCGGTCTGTCATGATGACGGCTCCAGCTCCAGCACCGAGGGCCGCATGAGTTCCAGTCCGCTGCGTCGCGAAGTCGGCACGTTCGCCCTGATGCTCACCGGGCTCGGCTCCATCATCGGCTCGGGCTGGCTGTTCGGCGCGTGGCGCGCGGCGGGCCTCGCGGGGCCCGGCGCGATCTGGGCCTGGGTGCTGGGCGCCGCGATCGTCACCACCATCGCGCTGACCTACGCCGAGCTCGGCGCCATGTTCCCCGAATCCGGCGGCATGGTGCGCTTCAGCCACTATTCGCACGGCTCGCTGGTGGGATTCATCGGCGCGTGGTCCAACTGGATCGCGATCGTCTCGGTGATTCCCGTGGAGGCCGAGGCCTCGGTGCAGTACATGGCCTCATGGCCCTACGCCTGGGCGCAGGCGCTGTACTTCCAGGCGCCGGGCGGACACGGTGAACTCTCCGCCACCGGCCTTGCGATCGCCGCGGCGCTCGTGATCGGTTACTTCCTGCTCAACTTCTGGAGCGTGAAGCTGTTCGCCCACTCGAACGCGGTGATCACGCTGTTCAAGCTGGTGGTGCCGGCCGCGACGGGCGTGTGCCTGGTGCTGGCGGGCTTCCACGCGGGCAATTTCAGCGTCCCGCTGCAGGCCGACGGCCGCACCACCGACTTCGCCGCGATCCTGAGCGCGGTGGCGACGGCGGGCATCATCTTCAGCTTCAACGGCTTCCAGAGCCCCGTGAATCTCGCCGGCGAAGCGCGCAATCCGGCGCGCAGCATTCCGATCGCGGTGCTGGGCTCGATCGCGCTCGCCACCGTCGTCTACGTGCTGCTGCAGATCGCCTACCTCGGCGCCGTGCCGCCGGAGTGGCTCGCGAAGTCGGGCTGGCACGGCATCGACCTGCGCTCGCCGTTCGCGCAGCTCGCCCTGGTCGTCAACCTCAACTGGCTGGCGATGCTGCTGTATGCGGACGCGTTCGTGAGCCCGAGCGGCACCGGCATCACCTACACCGCGACCACCGCCCGCATGATTTTCGGCATGGAACGCAACGGGACGCTGCCCAAGGTGCTCGGCCACGTCGACGCGCGCACCGGCATCCCGCGGCCGGCCATGTGGCTGAACCTCGTGGTGTCGTTCCTGTTCCTGTTCAAATTCCGCGGCTGGGGCACGCTCGCGGCGGTGATCTCGGTGGCGACGATCATCTCGTACCTCACCGGTCCCGTGAGCGCGATGACCCTGCGGCGCACGGCGCACGGCTTTCCGCGCCCGCTGTTCATCCCGGCGCTGCCGGTGATCGCGGCGCTGGCGTTCATCTTCGCCACCGAGCTCATGTACTGGGCCAAGTGGCCGCTCACGGGCGAGATCATCCTGCTGGTCGTGGTCGCGCTGCCGGTCTATTTCTACTACCAGCTGCGCACCGGCTGGCACGACTTCGCGCGGCAACTGAGCGGCGCGTGGTGGCTGATCGCCTACCTGCCCACCATGGCGCTGGTGTCCTGGGCCGGCAGCGCGAAGTTCGGCGGCCACGACTACATCAAGTGGGGATGGGACCTGCTGCTGGTGGCCGCGATCGGCGCGGCGTTCTTCGCGTGGGGCGCGAAATCGGGATGGGATACGCCGGCCGTGCGGCAGGCACAGGCGGATCACGCTGGATAGGGGTGGTGGAGCGGAAGGGGATCGAACCCTCGACCTTCGCATTGCGAACGCGACGCTCTCCCAACTGAGCTACCGCCCCACACAAGGCGCGGGATTCTACCAGCTCGTCAAGCTGTGTGGAGCTGAATCGAGTTTGATCCAGCGGGGTTCCAGGCCGGAAACCCGGGGCGCATGCTCGCTGTCGAAAGGGCGTCCCATCCCCTCTGCCAAGGAGACTCCGGCCTATGAAATCCCTGTTCGCAACCACTCTGGTCACCTCCGCGCTGGTGCTGGCTGCCGCGGCGGCCTCGGCGCAGAACGCGTCCGCCCCCTCCGGCGGCGGCCCGCGCGGACCCCGCATGTCGGCCGAGGAACGATTCAAGCAGCTCGACGCCAACGGTGACGGCAAGGTCACGCTGGCCGAGTATCTGGCGGCGCCCTCCCCCAACGGCGCCCCGGCGCAGGACAAGGACCGGCGCACAGCGCGCTTCAGGAAAATGGACACCAACAACGACGGCAGCCTGAGCCTGGAGGAGTACAAGGCCGGCCGCGCCAACCTGCGCGGTCGCGGCGGCCCACGGCCCGAGGGCGGCAAACCGTCCAATTGAGCCCAACTGGGCCCAACTGGGCAAGCCGCGATGGATGACCCCATACTGGCCCCGCCCCGTGCGGGGCCCGTTTTTGGGGGAATCGCCATGTCCGGGCCGGAACTGCATCGCTTCACCGACGCCGCGACGCTGCTGGCCAGCCTGTGCGCGCGCGTGAGCGACACGCTGCGCGCCGCCATCGAGGCGCGCGGACGCGCCTCGCTGCTGGTGTCCGGGGGCCGCACGCCCGCGGCGCTGTTCGATCAGCTCAGCCGCGAGGCGCTCGACTGGTCGAAGGTGGACCTCGGCCTGGTGGACGAGCGCTGCGTGGCGCCCGATTCCGCGGACAGCAACGAGAACCTGGTGCGCAGCCGGCTGCTGCAGCACCGGGCGGCAGCGGCGAACTTCATGCCGATGATGAACGACGAGCCGGGCGGCGCACGCGCGGTGCGCGCCTGGCGGAACCTGGCGCCGCTGTCACGGCCGCTGGACCTGGTACTGCTCGGGATGGGCGACGATGGACACACCGCGTCGTGGTTCCCGGGCAGCGCTGCGTTGGCCACGGCGCTGGATCCGGCCCAGCCGGCCGGTTGCCTGCTGGTCACGCCCCTGGATGCCCCGCACCAGCGGCTGACCGTGAATTACAGCGCGCTGCTGCAGTCACGGCGCCTGGTCGTGCTCATCAACGGCGAGTCCAAGTGGCGCGTCTACGAACGGGCTGGTGGCGCGGGAGACACCGCCGCGATGCCCGTGCGCGCGATCCTGCGCCAGCAGCAGGTGCCGGTGGACGTGTACTGGTCGCCATGACGGCGGAGCAAAAAAAAGGCCCGCCACCGTTGCCAGTGGCGGGCCTTCGATCATCGCGACGTCAGATGTTGCCGTAGGAATCGGCGGGATCGAACGTGCAATACGGCTCGGGGATCTTCGGACCCTTCGGCGCAGTCTTGCCGTCGTAGATCCACTGCTCCTTCGGCCCCTTCCAGTTCTGGTTCATGCCGCCCATGGCCGGGCCATTGGCGCCCTGGCCACCGCCAGGCGCCGCACCACCCGGGGCCGCGCCGCCAGGCGCCGCTCCGCCAGGAGCCGCGCCACCCGGTGCCGCGCCACCCGGTGCCGCGCCAGGCGCCGCACCCGGAGGCGGTCCGCCCGGGCCACCCGAGGCGCTGCCCGGACGACCCGGGTGCGCACGATCCCACGCGCTCTGCGTGATGCTCTGGTTGAACGGGGTGTTGAACAGCGCGTAGACCTGCAGGTGCCAGATCTTCCACACGCCGTCTTCCTTGGTGAAATCCACGCCGTACTTCACCCACAGCCAGTTGCCGATGTCGGAACCGCTGGAGATGTTCGGGCCGAAGGAATCCCACACGCCCTTGGCAGTCTTGCCGTCCGCCGCGATCTCGATCACGGGCGTCAGCATGGAATGCACGTGGATCTGGCCGCCTTCCAGCGATTCCGCCGGACGATCGAAGCGCGCCTTCATCTCCTCGATGCCGGCCGGTCCCATCGGGGTGCGCCAGCTCACGCCTTCGGTCTTCATCGCGAACAGTTCCGCGAGCGTGCCTTCGCCGCGCAGGTGGCCCCAGTGCGAATACTTGCCCATGAGATTCTGGATCTCGTTCAGCGCAATCACGTGGTCGTTCGCACTCAGCGTCTGCTTGCACTTGGTGGCAGGCGCCGCCTGCGCCGCACCGGCCAGCGCCAGGCCCGTGACCGCACCCAGCGCGATCAGCGGCAGACGAACAGATTTGACATCCGATTTCATCGCATCAACCCCCCTGATTGGGACTTAAGGAATTTTCGACTGCGCGCACTGTACTCCACCGCCGCACCGCCGGCGAAGCGCTAGAAGATTCTTGACACCCCTGCCCCACACTGGTGCCTAACGGCGGTGATTGCGCATGCCATCGTCGATCTCGATCCGCGCTTCGGCGATGCCGCCCCAGCCACGCACCTTGACCCATTTGCCGGGCTCCAGGTCCTTGTAATGCTCGAAGAAATGCTGGATCTGGTGCAGGCGCTGCGGATTGATGTCGGTGCAGGACTTCCAGTGGCTGTAGATGGGCAGGATGCGGTCGTCCGGCACGGCCAGCACTTTCGCGTCCAGGCCCTGCTCGTCCTCCATCTGCAGCAGGCCCAGCGGGCGACAGCGCACCACCACCCCGGGCAGCAGCGGGAACGGCGTGATCACCAGCACGTCCACCGGGTCGCCGTCGCCGGCGGTCGTGCGCGGCACGTAGCCGTAGTTGCAGGGATAGTGCATCGCCGTTCCCATGAAGCGGTCGACGAAGATGGCGCCGGTCTCCTTGTCGACTTCGTATTTGATCGGATCGGCATTCATCGGGATCTCGATGATGACATTGAAGATTTCCGGCGCGTCCTTGCCGGGGGTAACGAGGTCGAGACTCATGGAAACTCCGCAGGGGTGGGGGGCGCGCATTCTAGCAGGGGGTGTGAGATTTGACCCATTCGCGACAGACCCCGGTATGGCTCGCCCCGCGGGCCACCAACC
>DATJYR010000023.1:0-20044 GCA_035499515.1 Steroidobacteraceae bacterium
CGATGCCGAACGCATGCTCACCGCGCGCGAATCCCCGACCGCCATCGAGAGCCAGCCGCAGGATTTCGACGGCCGCATCTGGACCTGCGCGCGCGAAGCGATCCTGAGCACCACCGCCTGGACCGCGGCGCGCGACCGGCATTTCATCGTCGATGAAGACCGTGGCCTGGTGTTCAACATCGCGTACGTGGATACCAAGGGACGCGGCAATCTCGGCGGACCGCAAGGCGCGGGAAGCCCGTCGGGCGCGGGCGGACCTCCGGGCGCGGGGCCGGTCGCGGCGCGCGATCCCATCGACGGACCCAGCGTCGGACCCATTGGCATGTCGGCTGCCGGCATGAAGGCGGCGATGGCGGGTACACCCTACACCACCGCGCACTTCGAAGTGATGCGCATCGTGGGCGGCAAGATCGCGCGCGAGCAGGACGTGATGCGCGTGCTGCCGGATGGGGCGCAGCGGCCGTTCTGACGCTGCCGCGGCGAGCCGCGCCGGTCAGGATCTCAGGACGTCCCGCTGCACGGCGGCGACGTCCAGGGACCCGGTCAGCGCCATCGAAACCCTGAGCTCGTCGCGCAGGATCTCGAGCAGCCGAGTCACGCCGGCCTCGCCCAGCGCCGCGAGCGCGTACAGGAAGCTCTTGCCGATCAGGCAGCCGCGCGCGCCCAGCGCCAGCGCCTTGAGCACGTCCTGGCCGCATCGCACCCCGCCATCGTGCAGCACTTCGATGCGTCCACGCGCCGTCGCGACGATTTCCGGCAGCACCGAGATGGTCGAAGGCCCGCCGTCGAGCTGGCGGCCGCCATGGTTGGAGACCACGATGGCGTCGATGCCGTGCGCACAGGCGAGCTCCGCGTCCGCCGCATCGAGGATGCCCTTGACGACCAGCCGGCCGGGCCAGCGCTCGCGCACCCATTGGATGTCCTGCCAGGTCACGGTGGGATCGAACTGCGAACCGATCCATTGCGACAGCGTCGAGAGGTTGTCGCCCGCCTTTTTCCTGAGCGCTTCCACATTGCCGAACGTCCGGCGGCGCCCCCGGAGCACCCGCAGCGCCCAGCCCGGTTTGGTGGCGATGTCGAAGGCATTGGCGAGCGTGAGCCGGGGCGGAATGCTGAGGCCATTCTTGGCATCGCGCCGCCTGAGACCCTGCAGCGGCATGTCCACCGTCACCATCAGCACCGGGCACTGCGCCGCCTTCGCCCGCTCGATGAGCTCGGCGTTGAAGCCGCGATCGCGCATGAGGTAGAGCTGGAACCAGAATGGCCGCCGGACGGCGCCGCGCACGTCCTCGATCGAGCAGATCGACAGCGTGCTCAGGCAGAAAGGAATGCCGAACGCTTCCGCCGCGCGCGCGGCCCGCATTTCGCCATCGGCGTGGAACAGTCCGGCCAGGCCCGTCGGGCCGATCGCCAGGGGAATGGTCGCGTCCTGCCCGGCCAGCGTGGTCGCGAGCACCAGCTGCGAAACGTCGAGCAGCACCCGCTGCCGGAACTGCAGCGCTTCGAGGTCGCGGCGATTGCGCTGCAGGGTCACTTCATCGTACGCGCCCCGATCCGCATACTCGAACAGCGCGCGCGGAATGCGCCGCCGCGCCAGTTCACGCAGATCCGCCACGCTGTTGATCAGGGAGAGTCGCACCCCGGAAGTCTAAACGATTCGCGCAACAGCCGCGGGGCGACGCGGCGCGCCCTGCGCCCTCAGGCGTCGCCCGTCCCGCGCCGTCGACGCTGCAGGTACATCATCCAGCCCGTGACGTAGAACACCGGCAGGCACAGCGCTGCCAGCATCACCGCCAGCACGCCCCACGGTCCGAAGATGCGGCCCTCGTGGATGATCTGGTTGTTGGCCGCGAGCTTCTCGCCGAAAGTGCGCGGCGCGGGATCGGGAGGAACATCCTTCAAGCCACCGGTCGCGGGATCGAACTCGAGTGTGCGCGCCACATCGATGTCGACCGCATCGGCGTCCACGTAACCGTGTGCGCCCAGGTACACGATGCTCACGGCACCCGGACCGCCCGCGCCCGGCGGCGGCCCCTGCTCCATGCCCGGCCCCGCACCCGCGGCGCCGGGCGGCGGCCCGCGTTCCACCAGCGGCGGCAAGCCGGTGAGCCGACGCACCGTGTTCCCGTACCAGCTCATCTCGCCGTTCTGGAACGCGCCGCTGTGCGCGATCATGAGCAACACCAGCAACGCGCAGGTGCCCAGCACGGCATGCAGGTTGAACAGGAATGCGCGCCCCTTGAGCCGTGGATAGATGCGCAACCAGCTGCGCCACTTGCCGGCCGCCTTGCCGCGCGGCCAACGCAGGTACAGGCCCGCGAACGTCATGGCGATCAGCAGCACCGCGCCCAGCCCGACGCAGGTCGCGGCCACCGAGGAAATGCCGCCCGGCCCGGACCAGTGTCCCTGGTGCACATCGCGCAGCCAGGACATGAAGCGCTCGATGGCGCGCCCCGCCGGCCGCACCGGCAACAGCTCGCCGGTGTAGGGGTTGGCAAGCCGCGTGGTGGGCTGTGGCCCCAGCGGTCCCATCGGACCTGGCGGGGCCGCGAACACGATCTTCACGGGCTTGCGCACGTCCTGGTAGACGCTGATCTTGGTCACGGTCGACTGCGGCAGTTGTTCGTGCACGCGCGCATACAGCGCCGGCACCGCCAGCGGCGCCGCGCTCGATGCCGCCACGCGATCATTGGCGCCGCTGAAGAAGTCGGTGAGCTGCGGGCCGAACGCCATCAGGCCGCCGGTCAGTCCCGAGAACGCCATGAATGTGCCCACGGTGATGCCCACCAGCCAGTGCGCCTGGAAAACCACGTTCCTCAGCATGAAGCTCCCCCGTCATTCGAGTTGGTTGTGGCCGCGCATAGTGCACAAAATCCGGGCCTGCCGCATACTCGGCAAAATGCCGCGGACCGACCCTGCGAGGAGCGAAACATGTGTGACGATCATTCCATCGACGACATGATCGCCTACGGTCTGCGCGGCCCGGACCTGAGCCGCCGCCGGTTTGGCACGCTCACCTTCGGCGCGGGCCTCGCGCTGCTCGCCTCCAGGGTGGCCAGCGCGCGGGAGATGTCCTCTTCCGAGGTCGACATCACCACCCCGGACGGCACCGCGGACGCCTATTTCGTCCATCCGGCCACTGGCAAGTACCCCGGTGTGCTCATCTGGCCCGACGCCGGCGGACTGCGGCCCGCCTTCAAGCTCATGGCGCATCGCCTCGCGGAAGACGGCTATTCGGTGCTGGTGCCCAATCCCTTCTACCGCACCGGCAAGGGTCCCGTGCTGCCGCCCGGCGCCGACATGCAGGACGAAGCCGTCCGCAAGAAGATGATGGCCGCCATGGGGAGCCTCAATCCCGCCACGCACGTCACCGATGCCCGCGCCTTCGTGGGCTATCTCGACAGCCAGCCGTCGGTCGACCGCAAGCGCAAGATGGGCACCACGGGCTACTGCATGGGCGGGCCGATCACGATGCGCACCGCGGCGACTTTCCCCGATCGCATCGGCGCCGGGGCGTCGTTCCACGGCGGCGGTCTGGTCACCGACAGGGCCGACAGTCCCCACCTGCTGGTGCCGAAGCTCAAGGCCCAGTACCTGATCGCGATTGCCGAGAACGACGACCTGCGGCAGCCCGAGGCGAAGACGGTGCTGCGCGAAGCGTTCGACAAGGCCATGGTCCCGGCCGAGATCGAGGTGTACGCGGGCACGATGCACGGCTGGTGCCCGCCCGATACCGCGGTGTACAACGAAGCGCAGGCGGAAAAAGCCTGGGCCAGGCTGCAGGTGCTGTTCGGCAAAGCGCTGGTCTAGGCGCGCGCCTTGCGCTCAGGGCGTGGCCGCGCCCACCGGCTCCCGGTCGAGCGAATAGCGCCGGTACCCGAACAGCAGCGCGATCGCCAGCGCCAGCAGGCCGACGTGCACCCACAGCACGGTTCCGTAGCCGCCCGCCACGCGCTCGTGGCCCCAGGCGGTGAGGAACGGGCCGACGGCAGAAGCGGTGCCATACGCCGAGAAAAAGCTGCCATAGATGCGGCTGTACTGCTTCATGCCGAAATAGCGCCGCACCAGGTAGGCCACGACATCCGACTCGCCGCCCACGGCGAGGCCGATGCCCATCGCGGCCACGAACGCGGGCGCACCCGAAACGCCCAGGATCAGCGCCGCGGTGCCCACGATGGGCGCGATGAGAAACACCTGCGCCACGCGCGCCGCGAAGAAGTAGTCCAGCAGCAGGCCCGACAGCACGCGGCCGCAGATCACCGCGAACGCCAGCGACGCCTGCACGTTGGCCGCGAACAGCGCGGTGCTGCCGCGGCTCAGCAGCAGCGGCACGAGCTGCGTCTGCACGCTCTGCAGGCCGGTACCCACCAGCATGAACACCACGATCATGAGCCAGTACTGGCCCGTGCTGGCCGCTTCGCCCAGCGTCATGCCCTGCTTTTCCTGTTCCAGCGTGTGCTCGTGGGCATTCGCGGTCAGCGCGCCGTCCACGTTCTGGCCCTTGCTGAGCGGATTGGCGCGGGTCAGGAGCACCACCAGCGGCAACGTGACGCAGCCGATGATCAGCGCCATGCCGGTGTAGGCATTGCGCCAGCCTTCGTGTTCCACCAGCCGCGGGATGACCAGCGACCAGAACACGCCGCCCACGCCCACGCCCGCCATGGCGATGCCCAGCGCGAGACCCAGCCGCTTGTTGAACCAGGCGGAGATGATGCGGTTGAACACCACCTGCGTGGTGCCCATGCACAACACCGCCAGCAGCGAATAGCGGATGTAGTAACCGGTCACGTCGCTGGAGAGGAAGCGGTAGGAGAACAGGATCAGCACTTCGAACAGGAACGAGAAGAACAGCACGCTGCGCACGCCGAGGCGATCGCTGATGGCGCCGATGAACGGCGCGGTCAGCACGCCGCCGATGCCGGCCAGGAAGCTGCCGAAGAAGATCTGCGACGACGACCAGCCGAACTCCTTGATGAGCGGGGCGGCATACAGGCTGGTCATGGTGAGCACCAGCACCGAAAAACTGCAGGCGATGCCCAGCACCGCGGTGGCGACGATCACCCAGCCATAGAAGAACTTGTGCCCCGGCGCCTGGTTTGACATTGTCGTGAGGGTCCCCGTCGAAAATTCCCGCTCCCGGGAGTTTGCCCGGCGCTGGCCGGGGCCACAAGCGGCGATTGACGGACGCCGCCGCGGCGCTTGCGCCCCACCGTCCCAGTGCCTACACTGCGGCCGGGCTATTAATTACCACGACAGAGAATTACGGCGCCTGCGCCTGCGGCCGCGCCCGGGGGACAGCATGGAGCAGCAACAGCTTGCCAATCTCGCGCGCCGGGAATTGCTGGCGGGTGGCGCGTGGCTGGCGGGAGCCGTGCTGCTCGGCGCCAGCGGCGAGGTGCTGGCGAAGCTCGTCCCGAGCGACGGCAGGCTGTCCGGCTTCGGTGGCGACACCGTCTGGCGCGACCAGGACGGTTACGAAGCCGCGCGCCGCAATGCGGTCTGGGTGCAGAACCTGCCGGCGCGCTACCCGGCGTTGATCGCGTACCCGAAATCCACTGCCGATGTCTGCGCCGCGGTCAGGTTCGCCGCGCGGCACGGGATCAAGGTGGCGCCTCGCTCCGGCGGCCACAGCTGGGCCGCGACCCACCTGCAGAGCGGCTCGCTGCTGCTCGACCTGTCCGCCTGGAACGATATCGTCGTCGATGCGGAGCAGAAGACCGCGTGGGTACAGCCTGCCGCCCGCAGCGGTGCCGTCACCGCAGCGCTGCAACCGCACCAGCTCGCCTTCCCCACCGGCCACAACGCCGACGTCACGCTGGGCGGATTCCTGCTGTGCGGCGGTTATGGCCGCAACGGCCGGCAGTGGGACGTGGGCTGCCGCAACATCCTGGAAATCGAATGCGTGAATGCGCGCGGCGAACTGATCCGCGCCAACGAGCACGAGAATCCCGACTTCTACTGGGCCGCGCGCGGCGGTGGCGCGGGATTCTTCGGCGTGCTGACGCGCCTGAAGCTGCGCGTATTCGACCTGCCCAGCGTGATCCGCCAGCGTGTCTACGTCTATGACATGGCCGACTTCGACGCCATCATGCGCTGGTCGATGCAGGTCATGCCGCAATTGCCGGACTTCGTGGAAACCATGGTGTTCCGCCGGCGCCTGGATGAGAAGACCGGTGGCTGGGGCGAAGACAACCTGCTGGTGGTCGCGGTGAGCATGGCCGATTCAGTGGCCGAGGTCGAACGCGGTTTCGCGCCACTCGAGACCTGCCCGGCACGCAGCCGCGCCAAGGACACTTTCTTCAACGACCACGCCTCGCTCGAGCAGTTCTTCGCGCGCAACGAGGGGAGCGATCCCAAGGGCTGGCGCTTCTCGGTCGACGGCATGTGGTCGGATGCGGATCCCGCCGAACTCGTGCCCGCGCTGCGCCAGCTGTACGAGACCCTGCCCTCGCCGCGCAGCTTCGTGTACTACGGCATGTGGGGTCCGACCAAGAAAGGCTGGCCGGACATGGCCATGTCGCTGCAGGCCAATGTCTACATCGCGGCGCACGCCATCTGGGACTCGGAGGCCGACGACGCGAAGATGCATGCCTGGACTTCGGGCAGCATGCGCGAGCTCGAGCGCTTCTCGGTGGGCAGCAAACTCAACGACGACGCCACCGTACGCCGGCCGTCGAAGTACTTCAGCGATGCCGCCGCGGCGAAGTTGCGCCGCCTGACGGCGCGCCACGATCCGCACGGCGTGTTCCGCAGCTTTCTCAAAGTGGGGGAACCGGTATGAAACCTGCCCGCCGGCCTGCGCACGGACCCGATTACCGTGACGCTCGACCTCCGGTCGCCGCCTTCGGGTGCGTGCGGTGCACGGGCAGGCGCTGCAGCAACTCGATCAGCTTGCGCAGTTCGGCTTCCGTGTAGAGACCGTCGACGGGCTCCGACTGCCTGGCCACGTCCTGCTGCATCTCCGCCAGCCGCCGCGCGCCCCACGGCGTGAGGTACAGGCCCTGGCGCCGGTGATCCCGGCTCGAGCGCTTGCGCGCGATGAGATTGGCTTCCTTCATATAGTCGATGACCTCCGATCCTCCGGACTTGTCGATGGCGATGAAATGCGCCATCTCCACCAGCGATATGCCGGGATTGGCGCCGATCAGCGCCAGGGCGTGATAGAAACGCGGACGGAAGCCGCTGTCGGCCCAGCGGCTCGACCATTCGCGCATCAGGATGGTGCTGGCGCGGGACACGAAAAACTCCAGCGACTGCTCGAGCGCGCCGAGCTGGATGGGTACCGGTTCCGCGCGTGCCATTTTCACCGCTGCGCTCACGCTCCTGCTCCTTGCTTGCCGGCCACCTTGATGCCCACCACCGCGACCCCGCGGGTGACCTTGCGCTCGACGATGGGGGCGTAGGTCAGTTCGAAATGCTGCACGATGGAGTCCTGCCACGCGATGGGAATGACCTCGACGATGCGCTGGCCATCGAAGGCGCGGCGCAGGTGTGACAGGACCTCGCTGCGGCGCGCGTCCGGCTGGACCGCATGGAATGCGCGCTCGCCGAGCGTGGTCTCGACGCCATACAGCTGCTGCATGGCACGGCGGAAGAACTGGTTGAAATAGGTGTAGCGGAACTTGCTGTCGACCGCATACACCGGCCCTTCGATGTTCTCGGCCACCGCCTCGAGCACCGCCTCCATTTCCAGCAGGCGCGGCCTGGCGCCGAGGATGGAAGTGATGTCCTGCGTGATGCCGACGCATCGGCGGGTCGCGCCAGCCGCCTTGTCGCCCATCGTGGTGCCGCGGGCCAGCAGCAACTTGGGCAACCCGCCCCTCGGCTGGATGCGGAACACGATCTCCAGCGGCGTCTCGTGCTGCAAGTGATCGCGCACACCCGCAATCAGCTGTTCCCGGTCTTCCGGAACGACGAAGTCAAGGAAGCTCGAAGACGACGCCGGCACCGACTCGGGTTTCACGTTCAGCATCGCATACACGCCCGAATCCCAGTGCACCGGGTTCTTGACCCAGTCCCTGTCGGTGTCGACCTGCATCTCCCAGCTCGCGATGCCAGCCAGCTTGTTCACCGCCTGCTGCCGGACATCATCACCCACCTCACGGTGCAACCCGGTGTCGCGGTCGCCGACCTCGAGCGCCGAGAAGGCCAGCCACGAGGCGATGTTGCCGATTCCGTCGACCCGCGCGGCACGGCACACCACATCGAGCGGCGCGGCGCCCGGTTGCTGGAGCCGCAGATCGATCTGCCGCTCCCGGCCGTCGCGCACTACCTCATCGATCAGGTTGCGATGGTTGGCGCTGGCGACGAAATCCGCGATGTTGTGACCACTGAGATCCGAAGACAGCTCGACGTTGAACAGCTGCCGGCCGCGGCGGTTGAGATAAATGAGGCTGCCGGCAAGCGTCGCGAGCGCGACTGCGGCGGGCGACTGCTCGGCGGCGATGAAGACGCTGGAGATATTGTCGGCGGGCGGCACCACCGAGATCATGGGGAGATCGACACCCGTCTGGGAGATATCCCAGTCGTCCTGTTTTTCTGTCATCGCCGCCGCCCCAACTCAACCCGAACGGCTTCAGAATACCACCAACCCAAGATTGGCGAAGAGCAACCAGTTCACTCGCAGCGTGCCACCTGCTTCGCAGAATCGCCCGCGATTTGCAGTTTTTTCAGCGAGAAAGGACAACTGTCTATTATGAAACCGGATACGGCCGGCCCCGTTTCCATTGACGCCCGGAATTCCACCCTCACAGCGCGCACCCGTGAGGTGCATCTTTCCCCGCCTCGGTCCAGCGAACGTCAAGTCATGCAAAGCCGACTCGCTGGTTCATCGGGATTTGCTGCGCTCGGCCCGGATGTCGTCGCCCACCATCACCGGTCCGATGGCCCGGTAGGTGTAGCCAAACGTGCGGGTCCGATCGAAGGCCGCAATGGGTTCCGCGCCACCCTTGTTGCCGCGCAGGACCGCGGCCAGGTCGGAAGTCTGGATTTCGAACAGCGCCAGGTAGCGCGATTGCGAGGGACCCTCGTCCGTGGGCGCCATCTGGAACTCGCTGAGGATGCCGCGCTGCGCTTTGACGAAGCCCGGCACTTTGAGCATGTCCGGCTCGTGCACCTGGTCGTACCAGTCGTTGAACGCCTGGTCCATGCCCTGGACCGCGTCGCCGAACACCACCTGCAGGTAGGTCTGTTTCGGACCCGGTCTGGCATCGCTCGCATCGCCCCCCGCCCCCATGACTTCAGGACGGAACGCGCGATAGGTGTACATCTTCACATTGGTCAGCGTCGGGCTCTGGCGCGTCATGCCGTTGCCGGCGCGGCGCTCGATCTCGCGGCGGACCGCGGCGGGATCATCGGTGACGATGCGGTACAGGATCAGGTACTTGGGTTTCTTGAGCGCCACTTCACGCAGCTGCTGCTCGGCGTAGACATAGCGGCGCGCGGACACGAACCCGGGGATCGACGTGACGTCCGGGCCATGCTCGTTGTCGTACCAGCGGTTGTATTCGGCTTCCGTGCCGGGCGCCGGGTCGCTGAACACCAGGAAGAAATAGCTCTGCACACCGGGCGGGACGCTGGCAGCGGCCCGCACCGGGTGCGCCACCTCCGCCAGCCACAGCGTCGCGGCCAAGGCCGCCGACCAGAGCACCCAGGGCGCGAAACCGGGACGACGCAGGCCACGCATGTTTAATTCCTCCCCCGGGGAAAATCCCAGTCTAGCAGAATCTCCCGCCGCGCCGCGTTCTGCGGTAAATTAGCGCTCTCCCCCGTTATCGACCCTGAGGACATCGGACATGGCGAGGATCGCACTGGTTGGCGCGAGCGGCAATATTGGCAGCTGCGTGCTGCGCGAAGCGCTGTCGCGCTCCCATCAGGTGGTGGGCATCGTGCGCAACACCGAAAAGCTGACGGCGCAACCCGGCCTCACGATTGCCAAAGCCGATCTCGCCGATCCGGCGAGCGTGGCGCAGGCGGCCAAGGGGGCCGATGCGCTGGTGGTGAGCTTGCGCTGGAGCGACAACGCCGCCCAGGTCATGGAAGCCGCGCGGCTGGCCGGCATTTCCCGCGTGCTGGTGGTGGTGGGTGCGGGCAGCCTCGAGGCCAGCCCCGGCGTGCGGGTGCTCGATACGCCGGAGTTTCCTGCCGCCTGGCGTCCGGGCGCGGAAGGCGCCGCGCGCGCGCTGGCCAGCTTCCGCAACGAAAAGCAGCTCGACTGGGTGGCCTTCTCGCCTTCCTGGACCATCGCACCGGGCGAGCGCACCAACAAGTTCCGCATGGGCGGCGATCAGCTGCTGCGCGATGCCGCGGGCGAGAGTCGCATCTCGCGCGAGGATTTCGCCGTGGCCATCGTCAACGAAGTCGAAGCGAAGCAGTATCACCGCCAGCGGGTGACGGTGGGCTACTGAGCTGGGGAGGCGCACGCCGCTGCCGGTGTGCGCAGCGGTATGGATCCCAGCGGGCGGCAGCCTACCAGTTCGCCTGCAGCGAGGCGTAGAGGCCGTGCTGTGAATCGTGGTTGGCGATGTTGCCGAGATCCGCATACGCCACCGTCAGCGCCACGTACTTGAACGGGATCCAGGCCAGGAACACATCCTTGTAGTCGTCTTCCCTGAACACCGACAGGTTGTCGGGCTTCTGCCGGTATTCGGCGCCGAGCACGAGATGGTCGGTGAGGAAGCTGGCCGCGCTGCCTTCGAATTCCAGGCGCGTGCCACCCTGATCGCCTCCGAAGCCCAGGATGCCGAGCTGGTTGGCGCGGGTCGAGCGCAGCGTGAGATTGGCGAGCCAGGTGTGGCCGAACGGTCCGGCCAGCCAGATCCGCGTGGCCGCCAGGTACAGATCGGTGCCGTCAGCGCTCTTCGCGCCCAGCGCCTGCGGGATGAAATCAAAATCCAGGTTGTGCTTGAACTGCGCACCGAGCGCGAGTTGCGGTATCCAGCTGCCCTGGTCGGTCACGGCGTCCCCGTACAGCCGCAGCTTGGCGCCCACCACGTTCACTTCGATGTGGTGGCCGGGCACGGTGTCGCCCAGGCTGAAGTCCTGGTGGGCCACGGACAGCTCGACGCGGTTCATGAGTCCCACCGCCACGCCGCAGCTGGTGAGACTGAAATCCTGCGGCACGACCCGCGTGCAGAAGCCGGTGGCACCGACCTGCTGGTTGGTGCCCAGGCCCGCGATCAGCGCCCACGGCGTGAGTCCGCCGCCCGCGCTGCCTTCCACGTCCATCACGCCGCCGGTGGCCAACAGCCGATCGCCGGCCTGCGCCTGGGTCGCGAGCAGCGTGGCGCAGCACGCCATGAACAGTGCCTGCAGTGCTTTCATTGGGCGAAATAGTGCGGCACGAAACCCGCGGTTTCCGTGACCTGTGACCCACTTAACGCCTGATCGCGGGTCCTGAAACTACCATTGCGAAGTTGTCACCGGCCGGGAAAACCATGCGCAATCCAGCCATTGCCATTCTCCTGAGCGTCATCTTCATGGCGCCGGATCCGGCTGCGCGCGCGGCGGTGAGCGCACCACCGCCCGATTCGCTCTACGCACGCATGGGCGGCAAGTCCGTGGTGACGCAGCTCGTGAACGACACCATCGACCAGGTGGTGGCCGATCACCGCCTCAACCAGTCGTTCACCGACGTCAACATCCGCCACGTGAAGGACATGCTGGTGGAACAGATCTGCGAGCTCGGCAACGGCGGCTGCGTCTACAGCGGTGATCCGATGCGCGAAGTGCACGCCGGCCACCACATCTCCGAGTCGGAGTTCTACGGCCTGGTCGAGCTGCTGCGCCGGAACATGGACCGCCTGGGCGTGCAGCTGCGCGAGCGCAATGAACTGCTGGCGCTGCTCGCGCCGATGAAGCGCGACGTGGTGGACGTGCCGGCGCCGCCGCGGCCCGCGTCCAAAGTCGCGAAACCGTAACGTGCGCGCCCTCCGCCCGAACTGGCCGACACCGGCACTCCTCGCATCGACATTCCTCGCGCTGTCGACGTCGATGGCAGGCGCGCCGGCGGCAGCCGCCGATCTCAAAGTGACCGTGCTCGACGCGGCCGGCAAGCCCGTGGCGGATGCCATCGCCTACGCGATCCCCGCCGTGCCCACCACGCGCGCGCCGCGCGCCGCGACCATCGACCAGGTGAACCGGCGCTTCGTGCCGCGTGTCTCGGCGGTGCAGACCGGCGCCGCGGTGGAATTCCCCAACAGCGACGACATCCGCCACTCGGTGTACTCGTTCTCGCCGGCCAACACGTTCACGCTGAAGCTGTATGCGGGGAAACCCGCGAACCCGGTGATCTTCCCCAAGCCGGGCATCGTCGTGCTCGGCTGCAACATCCACGACACCATGATCGCCTACGTGCTGGTGGTGGACACGCCGTGGTTCGCGCGCACCGATGCGGCGGGCCAGGCGACGCTGGCCGGCCTCGAGCCGGGCAGCTACCAGCTCAAGGCCTGGCGCTCATCGATGCGCGAGGAAGCGGCCGGCGAAGCGCTGCAGGTGGGCACGAGCTCGCCCGCGCCGCGAACCCTGCAGGTTCCGACGGCAGAAGATACTGCCACCGCCGACATGACCGGCATGGCGGACATGGCCCACTGAGCCGCCGTCCACAGCCTATGGCATCCTTGGCCTGACTGGGAAAACAGATTCGTTGGCGTCGGGCCGCACGGTCAAAACCACGTTTGGTGCGGCGTACGATAAGCTTTCGGAACCTTTTCCGGTGTCCTGATGCTCACCCCGAATATTCTGCCGGTTGCCCGCGACGAACTGCGTCGCCACGAACGCAGGGCCGAAACGCAGCTGCTGCCCGACCTGGTGGCGGCGGCGGCCTCGTCGCCTGGCGAACGGCGCGCGATCACGGCGCGCGCCGAACAACTCGTGCACGCGGTTCGCCACCAGGCGAAGACCCCGTGGATCGCGCAGCTGCTCAGCCAGTACCCGATCAGTTCCGATCAGGGCATCGCGCTGCTCACGCTGGCCGAATCCTTCATGCGCGTACCCGATCCGCACACCGCCAACCTGCTGCTGCGGGACAAGCTTGGCGGCCGGAGCTGGCGGCCGCTGACGAACCGTCCGCGTCCGGCGAGCATCCGCGCGGCGATGTCGCTGCTGGGACTCACGGGCGCGCTGCTCACCGACACCGACAACGCTCCGCTGCGCTGGCTGCAGGGCCTGGCCGCACCGCTGATCCGGCTGGGCACCGCAGTCGGCATCCGCTCCATGGCGGGCCAGTTCGTGTACGGCACCACCATCGAGTCCGCCCTGCGTCGGGCGCGCCGCGACGGCGGCCCGTGCTCGTTCGACATGCTGGGCGAGTCCGCGCGCACCAACGCCGACGCCGTCAACTACTTCCACGCCTACCGCACCGCAATCATCGCGCTGGGCGCCGAACTGCGCAGCGGACGCGCCACGCAGGGCCAGCACACGATCTCCGTCAAGCTCTCCGCGCTCTGCCCGCGCTACGAACCGCTGCAGGCCACGCGCGCGGTGCCCGAGCTGGTCGCGCTGATGCAGCACCTGTGCGAGCTCGCGATGACCCATGGCATCGGCCTGACCATCGACGCCGAGGAGAGCGAGCGGCTGGAGCTCATGCTCGACATCCTCGAGCAGCTCATGGTTTCCCCGGCGCTCGCGAACTGGGATGGCCTCGGACTCGCCGCGCAGGCCTACCAGCGCCGCGCGCTGCCCCTGCTGCGGTGGCTGGACGAACTCGCGGCGCGCTGCGACCGCCGCCTCACCGTGCGCCTCGTGAAGGGCGCGTACTGGGACAGCGAGATCAAGAACGCCCAGGAAGCGGGCCTCGAGGACTTTCCCGTCTTCTCGCGCAAGGCCGCCACCGACACCAGCTACCTCGCCTGCGCGCGCGCGCTGTTGGGCGCGACCCACCTGCGTCCCGCGTTCGCCACCCACAACGCGATCACCGTGGCGACGCTGCTGGAGTGGATCGGCGATCGCAGGGACGTCGAGTTCCAGCGCCTGCACGGCATGGGCGCGGAGCTGCACGCGGCCGCCACCGCGCAGAGCGGCGTGCCGTGCCGCGTCTATGCGCCGGTCGGTCGCTATCGCGACCTGCTCGCGTATCTCATCCGGCGCATGCTGGAGAACGGCGCCAACGCGGGCTTCGTGCAGCAGGCCAACGACCCCGGGATTTCTGACGCCGCGCTGCTCGAGGATCCGGTGGCCACGGTCCGCGCCCAAGGCTGCACGCCCCATCCGGCGATCCTGCCGCCGCGTGCGCTGTATGGCGCCACACGCACCAACTCGCGCGGCCTGGATCTCGCGAACCGCGATACCTTGCATTCCATATCAATGACTTACGACGCATTCTTGCCAATCAACAACGGCAGCAACACCATGCAAATCGAAGTCCGCAATCCCGCCAAGCCGGCGCAAATCGTCGGCAAGACGACTGGCGCCACGCAAGCCGATGTGGGCCGTTCCATCGTTGCCGCGGTCACGGCGCAGCGCGCCTGGGCACGCCAGGGCGTCGCCACCCGTGCCGCCTGCCTGGACCGCGCGGCGGAGCTGCTGGAGCAGCGCACCGAGTCGCTCATGGCGCTGCTGACCGCCGAAGCCGGCAAGACGCGCGCCGACGCCCTGGCCGAAGTCCGCGAGGCGGTGGACTTCTGCCGCTACTACGCCGCCCAGGCGCGCACGCTGCTGGTGGAGCAGTCGCTGCCGGGCCCGGCCGGCGAGTCGAACTCGCTCACGCTCCAGCCGCGTGGCCTGTTCGCCTGCATCAGCCCCTGGAACTTTCCGCTCGCGATCTTCATGGGCCAGGTGGTGGCCGCGCTGGTGGTCGGCAACGCGGTCATCGCCAAGCCGGCGCCGCAGACGCCGCTCACGGCCCTCGCGGCCGTGGAGATCCTGCACGCCGCCGGCGTGCCCGCCGACGTGCTCGCACTGCTGGTGGGTGGCGGCGAGGTCGGCGAATGGATCGTCTCCGACGCGCGCATCGCGGGCGTCGCATTCACGGGTTCCACCGCCACGGCGCGCCGCATCGCGCGCAGCGCCCTGGCCGACGAGAATCGGCCGCTGCTGACGCTGATCGCCGAAACCGGCGGCATCAACGCCATGATCGTCGACTCCACCGCCCTGACCGAACAGGTGGTCGGCGATGTCATCGCTTCGGCCTTCCAGAGCGCGGGCCAGCGCTGCTCGGCACTGCGCCTGCTGTGCCTGCAGGACGAGGTGTATGAGGCAACGCTCGCCATGCTCAAGGGTGCGATGGCGGAGCTGCGCGTGGGCGATCCGGCCGAGGAAGCCACCGACGTCGGCCCGCTGATCGACGCAGCGGCCCGCACCCGCATCGAGACCTACCTCGGCCACCACCAGGCCCGCATCCTCTACACCACGCCACGCGATGCGGCGCTCACGGGCTGGTTCGTGAGCCCGACGCTGGTGGAACTGCAACGCCCCGAAGACCTGCGCGAGGAAGTGTTCGGCCCCGTGCTGCACGTGGTGCGCTGGCAGGCGGGCAAACTGCAGCAGCTGATCGACACGATCAACGCCAGCGGCTACGGCCTGACGCTGGGGCTGCACAGCCGCCTGTCCTCGGCCGCCAAGGTGGTCCAGGAAGGTGCACACGTGGGTAACACGTACATCAATCGCACCATGATTGGAGCCGTGGTGGGATCGCAGCCGTTCGGTGGCGAAGGCCTGTCGGGCACCGGACCCAAGGCCGGCGGGCCGCATTACCTGTTGCGGTTCTGCACGGAGCGCACGCTGTCGATCGACACCACTTCAGCAGGTGGCAACGCGAGCCTGCTGGGCCTTGATGGATGAGGACGCTGGCGTCGCGACCCGTCTTGAATGCACCGTGTTGCCGATGGATTCCCCGCTGCTGGACGGCTATCCTCAGTCAACGCAGCAATCGCAGGGACATGCACCGTGGCAAAAATTCCGGCAGGCGTCGGGCCCAGCCATCCGCAGACCGTGGTCCTGGTGGGCGCCACCGGCGATCTGTCGCGCCGCAAGCTCCTGCCCGGACTGTTCCGCCTGGTCAATGCCGGCTACATCCCTGGATGCCGCATCGTCGGCGTCTCGCTCGACAAGATCGATACCGAAGGTTTCCGCAAGATCGCCCGCGACGCCCTGACCGAGCACTCCTCGCGCAAGTTCAGCGATGCGGACTGGGACAAGTTCTCCGCTGGCCTCGAGTATGTCTCCATCGATGCCGGCGCTGAAGCGCTCAAGGCGGCGGTAGAGCGGGCCGAGAACGCTTTCGGCGGCGAGAGCCACCGCCTGTGCTACCTGAGCGTGCCGCCCAACGCGGCGCTCGCCGCGGTGCGCATGCTGGCCGACGCCGGCCTCGTCGCCCGCGCGCGCATCATCATGGAAAAGCCGTTTGGCACGGATCTCGCGAGCGCGATCAAGCTCAATGCCGAGCTGCACAAGGTGTTCTCCGAGAACCAGATCTTCCGCATCGACCATTTCCTGGGCAAGGAACCCGCGCAGAACATCCTCGCGTTCCGCTTCGCGAACGGATTGTTCGAACCCATCTGGAACCGCAACTTCATCGACCACGTGCAGATCGACGTGCCCGAAACGCTCGGGCTCGGCATGCGCGCGGCGTTCTACGAGTCCACCGGTGCCTATCGCGACATGGTGGTCACGCACCTGTTCCAGATCCTCGCCTTCATGGCCATGGAACCGCCCGCCGCCCTCGAACCGCGCGCCATCAGCGAGGAGAAGAACAAGGTATTCCGCAGCATGGTGCCGATCGAACCCAACCAGGTGGTGCGCGGCCAGTACATCGGCTATCGCGCCGAGGAAGGCGTGGGCCCGGAATCCGACGTCGAGACCTTCATCGCCCTCAAGTGCGCCATCGACAACTGGCGCTGGGCCGGCGTGCCGTTCTACCTGCGCACCGGCAAGCGCATGGCAGAAGGCCAGCGCATCATCTCGATCGCGTTCCGCGAACCGCCCAAGAGCATGTTCCCCCCCGGCTCCGGCGTGGGCGCGGCCGGCCCCGATCACCTCACCTTCGACCTCGCCGATGCCTCAAAGATGTCGCTGTCGTTCTACGGCAAGCGCCCCGGCCCGGGCATGAAGCTCGACAAGCTGAGCCTGCAATTCGCGATGAACGACACAGGCCTGATCGGCGAGGTGCTGGAAGCGTACGAGCGCCTGATCCTGGACGCCATGCGCGGCGACCACACGCTGTTCACCACCGCGGAAGGCATCGAGCGGCTGTGGGAGGTTTCCATCCCGCTGCTGGACCAGCCGCCGCCGGTGAGGTTGTACAGCCCGGGCACCTGGGGCCCCAACGCCATCCACCAGCTGATCGCGCCGCATGCGTGGCGGTTGCCGTTCGAGCGGTCGTGGCGGTCGGCGACGCCGGTGGCGACTCCGGCGCCTGCCAAGTCCTGAAGCCCATGCTCGAGGTGAACTCGCAGCGCGGATGGACACTCAACCCAGAATACGCGCCCCACGCATGCGCCAGAACTTCCGGCCGAATTTGTAGAACCGACCCTCGACATTGACGATGATGGCCTCGCCGGGCAAGCCATCGAAGCGCTGCAGGTTTTGCATCGCTGCGACGCCCGCCGCCTCGTCCCTGCGGCGGTACCAGGGCGTGACGCGATAACCCACGATGTACAGCGGCCGCTCGGGCATGAAATGCACCACCTTGCGCGCCAGATACACGCGCCGCAGATCCGGGATCGACCGGAGCCGCTCGACCAGCTGCGCCAGCGTCGCCGCATCCAGGCCATGCGCTAGCCACCCATCCTTGAGGGCGACCTGCGCCCGCTCCGCCTGCGCGCCCTGCAGCAACGTCGCGCGCTGCAGGTACCGGGCCTGCCATTGCTCCGCCAGCGCCTTGTCCTGCGTGCGCCAGAAATAGTCGCGCAGCTGCTGGCAGCCGGACAGCTCCGCCCCGGGCTCGGCATCGACCACCGCCGCCATCAGCGCCACGCCCTCGACCTCGTTGGCCGCCAGCAGCTGCGCGGCGAGGGCAAACTGCACGGGCTTCGAGCCGGGAAAGCGTGCGCGCAGCCCGCGCCGCACAGCCAGCGCGGCCTCGGCACCGGAACCCACCGCAGTCTCCAGATCGGCCAGCTGCAGACCTTCCGCTTCGCTCAACGCCGCTGCGTCCCTGGCCCGCAACTCCAGCAGACGCTGCCGCTCGCCCTGCACACGCTCGTGATACTTGCTCCACGATCCAGCGATGCCCTGCCGCCAGCGTTCATCGAACTGCGCTTCAAAGCCGTGCGCCGAGGCGCCGAGCAGTCGATCCGCACTCTCGCCGACTTCCGGCAGCACCAGCTCCGCAGGGGAACCGATGGCGGCCAGCCGATCGCTCAACGAGGGATGCGTGTCGGCAGTGGTGGTACGCTTCTGCAGCGCCAGCTCGAGCCAACGCGCCGTCTCGCCAGCGGTCGCGTGCTTGATCGCCGCTGGCCCGTAATCCGCATAGGGCGCGAACGCGGGTTGCGGGGAATCCTTGGCCGCCGCATGCACGCCCGGCCAGTAGCGCTCGCTGAGCAGGCTGCCCACGACGCTCACGCCCGTGAGCGCCTGCGCCGCGCTGCGCGCGGAGGTCAACGCCACGGACGCCGCGTCCGCCTCGTACTCATTGGCGCGTGCGAGTGGAAATGAAGTGGCCTGGAAGTACGGAATGTACCAGCCATAGAACCGGCGCAGCATGCCCGATCCCCATCGGCCACTGTTGGCAAGCCCCTCCTCCAGCTGCGCCCAGATCGTGCGCAGCCGGTAAATCCAGTTGCCCACACGGGCGTGACCGCGCGAGAGATGTCCGAGCTCATGGGCCAGCACGGCCTCGAACTGCGGCACCGTCAGGCTCTTGAGCAGCGGCAGGCCAATGAGCAGGTAGTTGCGATACCAGCCGAACAGACCCAGCACCGGGATCTGCATCACCCCCGCATTGAAGTCGCTGGTGAGCTGGACTTCGTGGAAGGGCGGCGTGTCGAGTCGCTGCTGCAAGCGATCCAGCACGGCGAACAACTCAGGCGCCTCCGCGCGCGCCAACACCGCGTGCGCGGGGGGACTCAACCGCACCCACATCGAGCGCAGCACCACCCACAACAGCGCCAGCATCATGAAACCGACCTTGATGCCCACGACGTGCAGCGTGGCAACAGCCGCCACCACGCCCGCGAGCAATGC
Source organism: Steroidobacteraceae bacterium (assembly GCA_035499515.1). GTDB lineage: Bacteria > Pseudomonadota > Gammaproteobacteria > Steroidobacterales > Steroidobacteraceae > FEN-1191. Next base: position 19,123 of record DATJYR010000023.1, read on the forward strand.
CAGGATGATCAGTACCAGGAACAGGTAGCCTGCAGCCGCCATGGCATAGACGAGCCGCCGGTAGGCCGTCGGCCGGCGCTTCGCGAACGCCTCCATGCGCGCGACTCGTGCTTCGAAAACTGCCTGATCCAAGGCGCCTCCCCTGTTGATCCGATTCTAGGGAATCGGCGGCCGGGATGAAATCACCTCATGGCAGAACTTCAGAGTGAGGCGCGGAAAGTCCCTCAGCCCTTCGCAATATTCAATGAGCGCACTCGCATAGCGTTCGGCGACCTCCGGAGAGGCTGCCTGCGCAATGTCGCGGTAGATCGTCGCAATCTGCTCCTCAGCTTCCGGCGCGAATGCAACGGTAAACGTCATCAGGTCTTGGAGGAGGCTTTGTGCTCCGCGGCCAGACGTGCACGGATGCGATTTACCGTGACCGCTCGCGACGCATCGGCCTTCAGCGCGTCATAGGCTGGCCCGACCTGTTCACGCAGCCAGCCCTCCACTGCACGATCGCGCGCCAACAGGACGCGCAACCCGTCCCGGATCACTTCGCTTTCTGTGGCGTACTCGCCTGCTTTGACTTTTGATTTCACGGCCTCAGCCATCTCAGTGGGCAAGGTGATGCTCATTTGCTGGGTGGTGCGCATGAGGTCGCTCCGGAAACTTGAGTAGGATTCAATCCTACTCCTATATCGGCCCCAAAGTCACGCTGGTCCACAGCTCATTCTGAGGCGCTGAACTGCGTTATATCCAGCGGCTGAATCGGGTGGAAATTGCGACTTTGTCCAGGATGGTGCGCATGCATCAGACTTCGGACGACAACTCAATCGGTCAGCGTCTTGTAAACCTGCAACGTCTGCCCGACGACTTGAGCCAGAGTGAACTCCGACGCAACCTGTGCGCGCCCCGCGGTGCCCATCCGCATGCGCTCCGC
>DATJYR010000024.1:0-9520 GCA_035499515.1 Steroidobacteraceae bacterium
GGGCCCGTATGCGAAGGAATCGGAGCTGCATGATCCGTGGGGCCATGACTTTGGCTACAAGTATCCCGGCGACCACGGCAGCTTCGACCTGGTCTTCTACGGCCAGGACGGCAAGCCCGGTGGCGACGGCTACAGCGCCGATGTAGGCAACTGGCAGTGACGTGGAGCCGGGCCATGGGTGGTAAGCGCACAAGCCTGCAGGGTGGCCGCCGGGCCGCGGGCATGCATGCGCGCTGCTCTTGGTCCGGCGCCGCACGTTCTGACCGCGGCTTCACGCTGATCGAAATGCTTGCCGTGATCCTGCTGATCGGCATCGCGGCCGCTGCCGTGGCCGTATCGGTGACACAAGGCCTGGCCAGTGCGCGCGTCAGCGCGGCCAGCGGTGAGCTGGCGGCCGCGCTGCGTGCCACGCGCACCCAGGCCATCGTGCATGGCGACGAGCGCAACTTCGACGTGGACACGCGCGCCAACACCTATCGCGCCGATGAAGGCAAGACGGTGCGCCTGCCCAAGGGCATGCGCATCGGCATCACCAGCGCCAGGGAAGACCAGGTCAACGCCACCACCGGTCGCATCCGCTTCTTTCCCGACGGCAGCTCCACCGGTGGCCACATCACCTTGCAACGCGAGCGTCGCCAGTGGCTGGTCAACGTGTCGTGGCTGACCGGCGGCATCTCGGTGGTTGATGCGAGCGCAGCGCGATGAGTGCGAAGACGCGTGGCTTCAGCCTGCTGGAGGTGATCGCCGCCACGTTGCTGCTGGCCATCGCGTTCACCGCGCTGCTCAAGGTGGCCGGCGGCTCCATCGCGCTGACCCGCAACGCCGACGACCACAGCCAGGCGGCGCTATGGGCGCGCAGCCTGCTCGATACCGTGGACATCACCACGCCGTTGCAGCCGGGTAGCAGCGACGGCCGCTTCGACGAGCGCTACCGCTGGCACCTGGTGGTGGCGCCGTGGACACCGGAACAGGCGGTGCCGAACGCACCGTTGCGCATGGTGAAGCTCGATCTCGATGTGTACTGGGGCAACCGGCCGCGCGAGCGGTCCGCGCATTTCAGCACGCTGCGCCTGCTGGGCCCGGCCACGGCGAAAGCACCATGAGCGCGTGCAGTCCCCTTTCTTCGCCGGGCAGCTCGCGCGGCTTTACGCTGCTGGAAGTGCTGGGTGCGCTCGCGCTGCTCGCCCTGCTGCTGCTCGGCGTGTATTCGGGCGTGCGCACGGCCACCCATGCGGTGCGTTCGGGCGAAGCGGCTATCGGGCGCCTGGACGAAGTACGCTCGGCCCAGCAGTTTTTGCGTCGCGAACTGGCGCAGGCGCGTGCGATGGCATTGGCCCACGCCGACAACGGCGATCCGCTCTTTTTCAGCGGCGACGCGCACCAGGTGAAATTCGTCGCGCCGCTGCCGGGTTATCTGGGCAAGCTCGGCCCGCAGCTCCAGCAGCTGAAGCTGGTGCCCAACGGCAAGGGTGGTTCGCGGCTGGAGGCGAGCTTCGCGATCATGCCGCCCGATGGCGGTGCGCCGCGTGCGTTGGGCGAGCCGGAGATCCTGGTCGATCATGTGCGCAGTGGCGCCTTCACTTACCGCTCGGCGGATACGCCGCAGAAAGCCGGCGAATGGCGCGACCAGTGGAATGACGTGCGCGCCATGCCGCGCATCGTGCGCGTGGCGCTGCAGCTGGAGGACGGCACCGAGTGGCCGCTGCTGGACGCACCGTTGCGCGTGGACGCGTCCGCCGTGCAGGGGCAGGTCGACCTGCTGCAGGGCCTGCAGCGCAGGACCACCCCATGACGCGGACGACGCGATCAACCCAGCGCGGCGTGGCACTGCTGGTCGTGCTGTGGGCGTGCACGTTGCTGGCCATCCTGGTGGGCGGCTACGCCGTGCTGGCGCGCACCGAAGGCCTGCAGGCGCGCTACCAGTTCGCGCAGACGCAGGCGCATTACGCCGCCGAGGCTGGGCTGATGCGTGCCATCTACGCACTGCAGGATCCGCAGTTGCCGCAACGCTGGATGCCGGACGGCCGCATCTATCCCATCGAGTTCGACGGCGCCAAGGTGAACGTGTCCGTGGTGAGCGAAAGCGGCAAGGTCGATCTCAACGCGGCCTCGCCCGATGTGTTGCAGAACCTGTTCAAGGCCGCCGGCATGGACGACCACGCCGCGCAGGCGCTGACGCGCAACGTGGTGGACTGGCGCAGCTTCAGCTTCACGCCTGCCGGCAACGTACCCAATCCGGCTTATGCGCAGGCAGGCAGGGACTACGGCCCGCGCCACGGGCCGTTTGCCTCCATCGAGGAACTGCAGATGGTGTTGGGCATGGACCCGGCGGTTTATCGCCATGTGGCTTCACAGGTCACCTTGTGGTCGGGCCGGCCAAGCCCCGATCCAGCCACGGCGCCGCCACTCGCATTGGCGGCCATTCCCGGCGTGTCGCCGCAACAGGCGCAGGCTATCGCGGCGAACCGGACGTCGGCCCAGCCGCAAGCGGCGCTGGCTGGCGCGCAGGGAGTAACGCATAGTATCCGCTCAGAGGCCACGCTGGCCGACGGCACGCGCGCGATCCTGCGCGCGACGGTGCGACTGCAGGGCCTGCGTCCCGGTGGGTTGCCGTATGCCGTGCTGCGTTGGCAGGAGGGTGACGGGGAATGAATTCGGCAACGCAGCCGTTGCAACTGCAGCTCGACCGCGCGCGCCGCGCATGGCGTTCATCGCCGCTGCCTCGCTTCCTGGCGTGGTGGGGCGGGGAACTGTCCGCGTTGCTGCCGTCGCGCTGGCGCGCGCGCTTCGGCGGTGGCCAGGCCTGGCATCTGCTGCAACGCGAAGGCGAGGCATGGGTGCTGCGTCGTGCAGGCGACATCCATCCGCTGGCGCGCTGGAGCAGCCAGCTCGATGCCGGCAGCCAGCAGGTGGCGCTGGCCGACGCGCTGCGTGGCGTGGATCGCGAAGATCTTCGCATCGCGCTGTGCCTCGATGCCGGCGACGTACTGCGCCCGCGGCTCAACCTTCCGCTGGCGGCTCGCGACAACCTGCAACAGATCGGCGCCTTCGAGATGGACCGCCAGACACCGTTCCGCGCGGAGCAGGTGCGTTACGACGTGCGCGAATTGCGCGCGGTCGCGCCGGTCGGCCGCTTTGCCGCCGAACTGGTGGCGGTGCCGCGCACCACGCTTGATCCGCTGCTGGCGCGGCTTGCGTCCTCGGGCCTGCAGGTGGACACGGTGGACGTGGCGACCGGTCACGATCGCCTCGGCGTCAACCTGCTGCCTTCGGAGCTGACGCCGCGCCGCCAGCATCCGCGCCAGCGCATCAATATCGCGCTGGGAGTGGCAGCCATCGTGCTGCTGGTGCTGTCGTTGCTGCAATTCCTGCATAACCGCGAGGCGGCGCTGGAACAGATGCGCAGCGAAGTCGAAGGCATGCGCGCGGATGCGCAGCAGGTTGCCACCCTGCGCCAGCAATTGCAGGACAACGCAGGCGCCGCCGGTTTCCTCGCGCAGCGCAAGGCCCGCACGGTGTCGGCGCTGGCCGTGATGCAGGACATCAGCAAGCGCCTGCCCACCAGCGCATGGCTGGAGCGGCTGAGCATCGACAACAGCGGCCAGGTCGGTTTCCAGGGGCAAAGCCCGCAGGCGGCACGCCTGGTCGATGCACTGAAGGGTTCGCCCGTCATCACCGATGCGAATTTCCAGGGCACCATCCAGGCCGATCCCTCGACCGGCAAGGAGCGCTTCTACATGGTGGCGCAGCTGCGCAAACCTGCCGACGCCAAGCCCAAGGCCGCCACGCCGGCGAGCGGGGGCGCGCCATGAAGATGACTACGCTCAAGCCGCGTGAAAGCCGCATCGCCGCCATCCTGTTGCTGCTGGCGGTGCTGGTCGTGGCTTACTTCGCGCTGCTGCACTGGTGGTTCGTGGCGCCGTTGCAGTCCATCCATGCGGAGATGGACGACCTGCGCGATACGCACGCGCGTTTTGCCGCCGCCATCGCCGAAAAGCCGCAGCTGCAGCAACGCATCGCCGCCATGGGCGCGGGCCAGGCGGCCAGCCACGCGTTTCTTCCCGAGGACGATCCGAATGCCGCCGCCGCAGGCCTGATGCAGCGCGTGGTGGATGCCGTCGCCGCGCATCCGCAAGGCGGCGCGTGCGATGTCACGCAGAAAATGCCCGTGCCCAATCCGCCCGCGGCGCCGGATGAGCCCTATCGCAAGGTGGCGGTGAGCATCAGCCTGCGCTGCGACGTGCAGCCGCTGGCCGAGACGCTGTACGACCTGGAACAAGGCACGCCGTACCTGTTCGTCGACGACCTCAGCATTTATCGCAATCCCGTGGCTGCCATGCAGCAGGCCGCGGCGCCGCTGGAAGTGCAGTTCACCCTGGCCGGCTATGTACGCCAGCCACGCGCGTCCGATGCCGATGGCACCAAGGAGGCGCCATGAACGCCGCCGCGCAGCGTCGCCTGACGCCCGTGCTGGGCGGCATCGCCGTGGTCTTCGGCGTGCTGTTGCTGCTGCTTCTGGCTGGCATCGGTCGTGGCGTGCACTGGGGGCCCTCGCGCGCTGCCGCGCCGTTGCCCGAAACGCATGATCAGGGCCTGCCGCCGCCCGTGCCGCTGGAGCAGTTCACCGCGGTGTGGCAGCAACCGTTGTTCAGCCCGGACCGCAAGCCCGCCATGCATACCGCCAGTGGCGGCGCGAGCCTGGGCGACATGCAGCTCACCGGCATCATCCTCACGCCCGGCCTGCACATGGCCTTGCTGCACGACAAGAGCGGCGACCATGAAGTGCGCGTGCGCGAAGGCGACAGCCTGCCCGATGGCAGCTGGCGTCTCGCGGAACTCAAGCCGCGCGCCGCGGTGTTCGAATCGGGCAGCGGGCGCACCGAACTGGAATTGCCGGCCGGCGCGCCGATCGATGCGCCCAAGGGCGAGTCGCCCGTGCCTGCGCAGGCCGTCGCCAATCCACCGCAGGCCGCGCCGCCGTCAGGCGGGCTGCGCATGATGACCGGACCGATTCAGCCGCAGAACGGGCCCGTGCCCGGTGCAGCGGCGTCACCATCCAATCCCAATGCCGGCGATGCGCAATCCGACCGCATCCGCCAGCTCAAAGAAGCCATACAAAAGCGTCGCGCCCAACAGCAGGCCGCGACTCCCGAGGGAGCACACTGAAACCATGACCATCCACCGCACAAAGCGGATCCACCGCATCGGCACCCTCGCCATGGCGCTGTGGCTGGCCGGCTGCCAGACCTTGCCGCAACCCAGCGACAACGGCGAACTGCAACGCGAAGCCATGGCGGGCACCGAAAAGCCCGCGCCCGCTCAGACGCCGCTCAACCAGAACCGCGCGGCCGAGCAAAGCGCCAACGTGCAGCCGCAGATCAGCAGCGGCAGTGGCCAGTTCGTGCATGCCACTGGCCTGGCGCAACCGCGTAAAGCCGCGACGGGTGACGGCGCGGTCACCTTCAATTTCGAAAACCAGCCGGTGCAGGCGGTGGTGAAGGCGATCCTCGGCGACCTGCTCAAGCAGAACTACACCATCGTGCCGGGCGTGCAGGGCAACGTGTCGTTCTCCACCTCCGAGCCGGTGGACAGCAGCCAGGCGCTACCGATCCTGGAGACGCTGCTGTCGTGGACCGGCAACGCGCTGGTGCAGCGCGATGGCCGCTACATCGTGATGCCCGCCAAGGACGCCGTGGCCGGCAACCTTGCGCCCAGCCTCGGCGCGTCGGCACCGCAGGCAGGATTGCAGGCGCGCCTGTTCCCGCTGCGCTACATCTCCGCCACCGAGATGCAGAAGCTTATCAAGCCGTTCGCGCGGCCCGAATCGGTGCTGCTGGTGGATGCCTCGCGCAACCTCATCGTGTTGTCGGGCACGCCGCAAGAGCTGAGCAACTACCAGCGCACCGTCCAGACCTTCGACGTCGACTGGCTGCGCGGCATGTCGGTGGGCGTGTTCAGCCTGCAGCACGCGGGCGTGAACGACCTCATGCCGCAGCTTGACCAGATGTTCGGTCCCAAGGGCGACACGCCGCTGGCCGGCATGCTGCGCTTCATCCCGATCGAGCGCACCAATGCGCTAGTGGTGATCAGCACGCAGCCCAACTACCTGCGCGAAGTGGGCGACTGGATCGCGCGCATCGATCGCGGCGGCGGCAACGAGCCGGAGCTGTACGTCTATGACGTGCGCAACATCAAGGCATCCGATCTCGCGCAGTACCTCGGCCAGATCTATACCAGCAACGCCGCCAACGGCAACAACGGAAGCAAGGTCGGCCCCGGCCTCAATTCCGGCTCGCTGGGTGCATCGGAGAACGCCAACGGTTCGGCCAGCGGCATGGGCAGCACGGCCGGCAGCTTCGGCAGCAGCACCACGGGTGGTTTTGGCAATAACAACGGCAGCAACAATGGCGCGGGCCTGGGCACGAGCGCCGGTCTCAACAGCACTGGTGGGCTCAGCTCGACGGGGCAAGGGCAGCAAGGCGGCATCGGCACGTCCAGCTTCGGCGGCGGCGCGTTTGGCAATGGCAACACCAACAACGGTGCGCAGGCCGGGCAGCAGTACGTCTCCGAGGACGGCAGCATCCGCATCAGCTCGGTGGATTCCAACAACCAGTTGATGGTGCGCGCGCGCCCGTCGCAGTGGGCGGAAATCGAGTCGGCCATCAAGCGCCTGGACAACACGCCGCTGCAGGTGCAGATCGAAACGCGCATTTTGGAAGTCAACCTCACGGGCCAGTTCCAGTTCGGCGTGCAGTGGTACCTGGAAGGCCTGATCGGCGGCACCAACAACGGCAACGGCACCTATACGCCGGGCCAGCCGGGCAACCAGCAGCAGTGGGGCCTGGGTGGTGGCGGCTCGCAATACAACCCGGGCACGGCCAGCTCGCCGGGCGACGCGTTCTTCTATTCCTTCATCAACCACAACCTGCAGGTGGCATTGCGCGCACTGGAAGTGAGCGGCAACACCAAGACGCTGTCGGCGCCCTCGATGGTGGTGATGAACAACCAGACCGCGCAGATCCAGGTGGGCGACCAGATTCCGATCAACCAGACCAGCGTGAATCCTGGCGTGGGCACCGCCGTGTACAACTCGGTGAACTACTTGAATACGGGCGTCATCCTCAGCGTGCAGCCGCGTGTGAATCCCGGTGGTCTTGTGTACATGAACATCAGCCAGCAGGTGAGCCAGGTCGATCCCACCGTCGCCGCGGTGAATGGCAATCCCACCATCAGCCAGCGCCAGATGATGACGCAGGTGGCGGTGCAGAGTGGCCAGACGGTGCTGCTTGGCGGCCTCATCCAGCAGCAGGAAGGCGCCACCAATACGGGTATCCCGGGCCTCAACAGCCTGCCGGTGGTGGGGCGCCTGTTTGGCACCACCAGTCGCAACCGCAACCGCACCGAACTGATCGTGCTGATCACGCCGCGCGTGGTCGGCAGCAGCGACGAGGCGCGACAGGTGACGGACGAATACCAGCGCAAGTTTGAATCCTTGGCGCCGCTGCGGGAGCCGACGGGAGCGATGCCGAAGCAGTGATGTGCTTGCTTTGCGAGGCAACGCAGCCTCGCGAAGCGCCTTCTACCTCGTCATTCCGGGCTGCGCCGGAATGACGAATTGAAGCGCCGCGCCAGCCGGACTGGGCCGCACTTGAACTTGGGCATCTCGTGAGAAATGGCTGCAAGCGAGCTCGGCCGCCCGCGCAGCTATCATCCGCGTCATGAGCTCCACGCCTTCCTTCCCCATCACGCCGCTGTTGCCCGACATCTGCGCCTCGCTCGCCGCGCATCCGCGATTGGTACTCGAGGCGCCGCCCGGCGCCGGCAAGACCACCCAGGTGCCGATCGCCTTGCTCGACCAGCCGTGGCTGGCGGGTGGCAAGATCCTGATGCTCGAACCGCGTCGCATCGCCGCGCGCGCCGCCGCGCAGTTCATGGCAAGGCAGCAAGGCGAAGAAGTGGGGCAAACGGTGGGTTATCGCATCCGTTTCGAGTCGAAGGTAAGCGCCGCCACGCGCATCGAAGTGGTGACCGAAGGCATCCTCACGCGGATGATCCAGGACGATCCCGAATTGCCGGGCATCGCGGCGATCCTGTTCGACGAATTCCACGAGCGGCACCTGGCCGGTGACCTCGGCGCAGCCTTGGTGCTGGACGTGCAGGGCACGTTGCGGCCCGAGCTGCGCATCGTGGTGATGTCGGCCACGCTCGATGGCGAGCGCATCGCGCAATGGCTCGACGCGCCGCGCATCAGCAGCCCGGGTCGCAGTTTTCCCGTGCAGGTGAGCTATCCGCCGGCGCGCGTGCAGGAGAGCATGGAGCACCAGGTCGCGCGCATCGCGCGGCAGGCCATGCAGGAAAGCGCCGGCGACGTGCTGGCGTTCTTGCCGGGGCGTCGCGAGATCGCACGGACGCAATCCGTGCTCGAATCCACGCTGGAAGGCAACATCGACATCGTGGCGCTGCACGGCGAGCTGTCGATGGCCGAGCAACAAGCTGCATTGAATCCCGCCGAGGCAGGTGTGCGTCGCATCGTGCTCGCCACCAACGTCGCCGAATCCAGCGTCACCTTGCCGGGCATCCGCGCGGTGGTGGACAGCGGTCTGGCACGCGAGCCGCGCTTCGATCCCAATTCCGGCTTCACCCGGCTGGAAACCGTCGGCATCTCCCAAGCCTCCGCTGATCAGCGCGCGGGTCGTGCCGGACGTGTTGCCGAAGGATCGGCGTATCGGCTGTGGCCGCAGAGCAAGCGACTCGATCCATCGCGCACGGCAGAAATCACGCAGGCCGAGCTATCCGGCCTGGCACTGGAGCTGGCGTCGTGGGGCATCACCGCCCACAGCGGCAGCAGCCTGCCATGGCTGGATGCGCCGCCATCCGGCGCGCTGGCACAGGGACGCGAGTTGCTCGCGCAACTTGGCGCGCTGGCGACGGATGGACGCATCACCGCATTGGGCCGCGACATGCTGGAGCTGGGCGCAACGCCACGCCTGGGTGCCGCAGCGCTGCGCGCGGCACCGGAGCTGCGTGCATTGGTGGCCGATCTGCTCGCGCTGATGGAGGCGCGTTCGCCGCTGCGTGGTGAAAACGCGCGCACCGATGATTTCCGCGCGCGAGTCAATGCCCTGCACGCGTGGCGCGATCGCCGCACAGCGGGCGCGCGAGGCGGTGCGGATACCGGCGCACTGGCGGCTATCGAACAGGCGAGCAGGGGCTGGCGCCGGCGCCTGGAAGTGCGCAGCGCCGCCAGCGGCGTACCCGACAGCCACAGCGTGGGCGACCTGTTGCTGCACGCGTTTCCCGATCGTGTCGCACGCCGAGACGACAGCAATCCGTTGCGCTACACCCTGGCCAACGGACGCGGCGCCCGGTTGCACGAAAGCACCGCCTTGCTCGGCGAGCCGTGGCTGGTGGCGCTCGATCTTCGTTTCGAGGCGCGCGACAGCCTGATCCTGGCGGCGGCACCGCTCGACATGCGTGTGCTGGAACGCGACTACGCCGCACAGTTCCGGCGCGAGCGTGC
>DATJYR010000025.1:0-16300 GCA_035499515.1 Steroidobacteraceae bacterium
TGGGCCGGTGCCATCGGTGTAGAACGTGGCCGGGCAACCCATCAGCGTGACGTTCGGCAAGGTCGAACCGCAGGCCGAACCCACGATACCCGCCGCAGCGGCGTTGGCCGGTGTGACCGGATGCCAGTAGCCCTGCGACAGCAGCACGCCCGACTGCACACCGTTGCCGCCGATGTCCTGCTGTGACACCGTGAACACGCTGTTCAGGTCCTGGTTCGGCTGCCAGCGCAGTTTCGCGCGCACGTTGCGCAGATCGCTGTCACCAGCGCCGGCGCTGATGTAACCCTTGCGCTTGTCGCTGGAGTAGGCGACGCGCAAAGCGGTCGTGTCGCTCAGGGGAGCATTGAACACGCCTTCCATGGTGCGCTTGTCGAAATCGCCGAACTCGAGCGAGCCGTTGCCGGCGACCTGGTTGAGGACCGGCTGGTTGGAGACGAGGCTGACGGCGCCCGCCAGGGCATTCGCGCCGAGCGTCGTGCTCTGCGGACCGCGCATGATCTCGGCCTGGCCCAGATCGAGCGTGCTGCCACGCACCGACTCACTGCGGGACTGCGCCACGCCGTCCACCAGGATCGGCACCGCGACCACACCACCCATGCCGGCGCTGGAGTCGACGCCGCGCACGAAGAACGTGACACCCACCTGGCTGTCCTGGGCCTGGATGCCCACGGTGCCCTGCATGATGTCGTCGATGCGCTTCTTTCCTTCCCTGCGCAGGTCTTCACCCTGCTTCACCTGGATCGATTCAGGCACCTTCTGCAGGTTGACCGCGCGCTTTTCGGCGGTCACGACCACTTCTTCGAGTTGGTCGGAGTTGGCTCCCGCGTTCTGCGCGAAAGCGCCACTCGATAACCCCACACCGAGCGCGAACGACGCCGCGCCCAGCATGGTAGCTGGCTTCCAGAAATTCATTAGACGGCTCCCCCATAGCTGTGAAAAACCCAGCACGGGACGAGCGGCATCGCTAAACATCATCCAAGGAATGTCGCGACTGATTTGTATCAGTCTGTCGCGATCTCCCCCCTTCCTACTCGAGGCCATTCACTGGCCTGCAAATTCTCGAGCATTAGCGAAGCCGATCCGTGCCCGCGCCGTACCCCAAGTGCTTCGTTATCTATTTGAAGCGCTGGGACTATAACAAACACAAATACCCGAATGCAAAGTAGGCGGACCGAATGCGAAGAAATGACAGCGCCGACCGCCCCCTGACGGTCGCGGCCTGCACTCCTGTGCAACGCCGCGAGTAATTATTTCCCGGGAGAATTAATTGGGGCGAATTTATCTGGGGGTGAATTTTCGACTTTTCGGCGTTGACACTACTTGACACGCGCCCCCTCGGCTTCGATCTATAAAAACTGCCGGCAACAGAACAATGGCGAACGGGCCCGCGAAGATCCAGCGCGACCCGGAGCGCGCACCGCCAGGGAGGGCAAAGACCAGATGGGCGAATCCGCCAGCGGCGTGCCGTGCACGCGCGCGATCAATCAATCCAACAGATTTTGTAGTCAATTGGCCTAGGGGGGCTTATGCGGAAGGAACTGCTATTGGTGGCGATGGGTCTGTCGACGGGACTGGGCCTCGCGCCCGGCGCGCGGGCACAGACCGCGGCGAAGGACGATGCGCTGGAAGAAGTCGTGGTCACGGCCGAGAAGCGTGCAACGAATCTCCAGAGGACGCCGACATCGATCCAGGTGTACACCGGCGAACAGCTCAAGAAGGACAGCAAGAAGCGCCTGGACGACATCATGAACGGCGTCGTGGGCGTGAACGTCCAGGGCAGCCAGGTCGGCAGCAGTTTCTACATGCGCGGCGTGCCGGCGGGTGGTGGCGGTCCACCTGGCGGCGGCCCGAACCAGAGCGCCGTGGCCGTGCTCATCGACGGCGTGTACCAGAATCGCAGTGAAGTGGTGCGTGGCGGGTCGGTCGACCTGGCGCAGGTCGAAGTCATGCGCGGCACGCAGAGCACCACGGTGGGTGCGAGCGCCCTCGCCGGCGCGGTCAGCCTGGTGTCGAACAATCCCACCTTCAACTACGAAGGCACGGGTTCGGTCGACTTCGGCAACTACAACCTCAAGAACATCGAAGGCGTGGTGAACGTTCCGCTGTCGGGTGACCAGGCGATCCGCGTGGCCTACTCCACCCAGAAGCGCGATGGCTATCTGAGCAGCGGCGCGGGCGATTCCGATCTCGACAACCTGCGCTTCAAGTATCGCTGGCAGCTCACCGACAACCTGAACTCGGTGTTCACGGCTTCGCACCAGACCATCGGCGGCAACGGCGTGTCGGACGGCGTGCTCGCCTACACCGGGCACTGGGTCGCGTACAACGCCGCCAATCCGCAGGCACCGGTGCCGACCTACACCGGGAGCTGCGCCTACGCCGCGGGTCCGCCGGGCAGCACGGTTCCGGTGGGCGGCACGATCGCGGTCATGGGGTGCCCCTTCTCGCAGGTGCTGGTGCGCGACGACACGCCCTGGTGGGCGCGATCGAATCCCTGGGATGACGGCTACCCGGCGAATCTCTGGCCCAACCATCCTTATCGCGACACCACCATCAACAACTACCAGGAGGAAATCACCTGGAACACCGCGATCGGAACCGTCACGGTGACTCCGTCGGCGTCCGACGCCAAGTTCCTGTCGGTCGAACCGCCGCGCGGCAACAGCTGGATGTCGCAGGACCAGACCCAGAAGACCCAGCAGTTCGAAGCGCGTATCGCCTCCCCCAACAGCTCGAAAGTGGAGTGGGTGGCGGGTGTCTACTACTACAAGACCGATGTGTACGGCACGTTCGAGGACATCAACTCGCCCGGCAACAGCGGCATGGGTCCGACCGACCCGACCGCGTGCAACTTCCTGGTGAGTGCGGCCACCGCGACCACGCAGGCCGTGTACAACACGCACAACTGCTACGGCTGGAACTGGGGTGACGGCAAGCAGGAGACGGACTCGGCATACGCCAACATGACCATCCCGGTCATCGCCGACCTGCGCTTGATTGCCGGCCTGCGTTACTCGCGCGACAAGAAGTCCTACAAAGTCGATCTCAATGCCGCCAACTCGCCCGGCGGCGACCTGGCCGGCACCAGCGACGGTCCGTTGGTGCCCTACAGCACCTACGGCTACAGCGGCAACTCCGCGACCTGGAGCGCGTTCCAGTATCGGGTGGGCGCGGAGTACGACGTGGCACCGCAGTCGATGGCGTACCTGAGCTACCAGACCGGCTACCAGCCGGGTGCCATTGCCGCCGCGACGCCGCTCGGCTCACCCAAGCTCACGCTGCAGCAGTACACGCTTGGCATCAAGAACCGCTTCTTCGAAGACAAGCTGCAGCTCAACGCGGAAGGGTTCTACTCGACGTTCCACAACCAGACCATCGCGGGCGGTCTGCCCAGCGTGGGCCTGAGCGCCAACGACTGCAACGGTGTGGGCGGACCTCCGGGCAGCCCGACGGCGGCAGCGGTGACGGACACCACGGGCTGTCTGGTGTGGGCGGGAACGGCGGTGGTTCCGAACGCGGTCTCGAAGGGACTGGATCTCGAAGCAAGCTTCCTGCCGACGGCGGATGATCGCATCGACCTGACGTACGAGTACCTGCGATCGACCTACAACTCCGATCCGAACGTCACGCCCTACACCGGTGCGCAGATCCTGTCGATTGCCAACGTGAGCGCGCCGGATGCGGCCCAGATCGCCAACGCGGCCGCCGTGGCCGCGGCGTTCAACGCCAACCTGGCCGGTTACAACGGGCTGATCCTGCAGAACGCGCCGGAGCACTCGCTGAACTTCACCTACCAGCACAAGTTCCGCATGGGCGATGGCAGCTCGCTCTCACCCCGCGTGCAGGCGTTCTACAAGAGCAAGTACTGGACGGAAGGCGGCGGTCCGGCCTCGCTCACCATCGCGCAGATCAACCGCGACTTCAATTCGGGCACGGCCGACAACGCGATCCAGGGTGGCTACACGCTGTATGACGCGTACCTGGCCTGGGAAAACGCCAGCGGCAAGGTCAACGCATCGCTGTACATGCACAACATCGCCAACAAGCCGATCATGCAGAACTACGGCGGCACGTACGTGACGCTGGCTGCGCCGCGCACCTTCGGGGTGAGCGTCAACGCTTCGTTCTGAAGTGCGGCCATGAAAAAGCCGGCGGGGAGCGATCCTCGCCGGCTTTTCTTTTCCCACCGGTTCCGCGCCGCCCGGCAGCGCCACCTGCCGCCGGCTACTTGGCGGGCATCAGGTCCTTGTAGAACGCCGAACGCTCCTGGCACACGTCTTCCGCGATGCGGCCGTCCGGCACCTTCCGGAAGTCCGCGACCACGGTCCAGGGGCGCGTGTAGAAGGTCGGGTCGGTGAAGGTGAGCTGCACGCGCATCTTGTTGCCGTCCGCGCTGGGCGTGTAGCGCTCGGAGATCAGCAGGTTCTCGCTGTGCGGCAGACCCGCGGCGTCCAGCAGCGTGTTCTCGTTGTACATGCCCGATTCGATGCGCAGGCTGCCGTTTTCCCAGCGTGCCGCACCCGTGCCGTAGTAGCGCGCCACCTGCAGGAGCGGAAGCTTCGGGCCGTTGGGCACGATGCGATGGTTGCGGTTCCAGGTGTAGCCGAACAGCGTGGCATCCCTCTGCAGCTGGATGTCGAACGGTCCGCCATCCCACAGCACGCGCGGGAAACCCATCGGCTTGCACTTCTGGCTGAGGTCGTAACTCAGATCCCCCTTGGCCAGCTGGGCGCGATGCTCGGCGTACACCTTCTTGCCGGCGGCATTGAGCGGCGGCGTGCCGCCCTTGATGTCGTGCAGCAGGTTGCCTTTGGGCACGGCGAGCGTCCAGACGCCGTTCAGCACCGACTCGCTGGGAGCCGTGCCGGAGTTCGTCGCGGCCTGCGCCGGAGCACTCGCCAGCGCGCCGGCGCAGCCGGCGGCGGCAAGCGCCGCGACCAGGGCGTGGCTGTGGCGGCTCATGGCGTGCTGCCCGCGGCCGGGGTCGAGGATTTGCCGAACGGCTTGCCATCGATCTCCAGCAGCCGCAGCCATTCACCGGCACCATATTCGCCGTCGCGCCGCGGCGCGATCAGCAGCTTCACTTTCATGCCCGCTTCCATGGTCTTGTTGGTCCAGCCCTGGCGCACCAGCATGTTCACGGCGCCGCCCTCGAGCTTCCACTCCTGCTCGCCGCCCTTGCCGTCCGGCACCGACAGGTACAGCCAGGTATGCGGATTGGTCCAGGTGAACGACTTGACCGTGCCGGTCAGCGTCGCGGGATGATCGCGATCGAAGGCCGCGACCGAGTGATGTGCCTGCGCCGTGCCGGCCAGGAATCCGGCCGCCACGACCAGAGCCGTGCCTGCCATGTGTTTGAATGCGGGTTTGTTCATGAGGTCACCTGAAAATGCGTCGGTATCTTTGATTGGGTGCTGAAGATCATTTGGCTTTGCCGGTGTATTCCGATCCACCCGGCAGCCACTCATCGTTGTAGTCCTCGCAGATCCACTCCATCACCTGATCGCCCGGGCGCCAGATCAGATTGGTGGTCTGCGTGCCGCCCACGGGCTTGCCCGCGGCGTCGACGTGGCTGACTTCCATCTTCAGCGTCTTGCCGTCGGCACTCTTGGTCCAGCGCTCGATCATCTTCTCGCCGGCCGGCAGGCTCTTGAGGCCGATGGTTTCCACCACCAGCGTGTTGCCTTCGAAGTGACCAATAGCGTCACCGAGGTAGTTGGGTTTGAAATTGGGTGTGTGCTTGTCGCTGAGATAGATGCGGCGGATGGTGTTCATCTCTTCCGCGGCCCAGGTGATCTGCGTCGGGGTCTGCGTCAGCAGCAACGGCCCGTCCACGCCCACCGAAGTACCGGACTGCGGCAGGCACAGGATGCGATCGGACAGTCCCGTCCGGCCGACCACCGTGCCGGTGCCCGGCGCACCGCTCCCCGGACCCCCAGCGCCACCCGGCGCGCCACCGCCGGGAGGTCCGCCTGCACCGCCGCCCGGCGGGGCGCCGCCTGGCGCTCCGCCGCCGGGAGGACCCCCTGCGCCGCCACCCGGAGGCCCGCCGGCTCCGCTGCCGGGAGGACCCCCTGCGCCACCGCCTGGCGGACCACCGCCACCGCCGCCGCCACCACCCATACTCTGGCGCCAGGTGCCGGAAAAATCCCGCGGATCGCTGGGCGGCGCTTCATTGGTCAGCTTCACTTCCGAGCCCGGCGGTGCGCGCACCCCACCGGCCACAGGCCCCGGACCGTTGCCCGTCCGGCTGAGTTCTTCGGGGGTCGCAGTGCCGAGCTGGGCATGCGCAGCCGGCCCGGCCATGACGCCCGCCATGCAACAAGTGGTGATCAGCAATTTTTTCATGATGGTTGAAGTCCCGCGCGTTTCGGATTTCGCCTCAGACGCTGCCGATTATCCGGCCGCAACCTGAACGCCTGGTTAAGACAATACCGGCGGCAGCGCGAAGATTTCACAGGCCCTGTAAAATTTTATTCTCTGGGCAAGGAAAATCATGCAGTACCCCCCTGCCGGCATGCTACCCGCTGCGGGGCGCCAGTGACAACTGGCGTATCCTTGACTGTCGCAGCGCTGTGCGTCAGGCAGCAATGCCGCGCGAGGAGTCGCTCTCCGCCCCGGCAGCCGGAGGGGGCCGGACGGCGGCCTCGTGCTCGGGCAACCGCCCCTGCCGGGCATCGACGCGTCGGAGTTTCGCCGGCAGGAACTTCGCCAGCCAGGAGGCGGCGTACATGCTGCGCACCACCACCGCCCCCGCGAGCGCCAGGCACAGCAGCGATACACCATCCGGTGCGTCCACCTGCTCCAGCAGCAGACCGATCGCCGACAGGGCACTCACCAGCGCTGCAAACGCCAGGAACGCCGCGCGCACGCTGAAGCCGCCACGCACCAGCAGATGATGGAAATGGCCTGCATCCGCCGCGAGCGGCGAGCGTCCGCGCGCCAGGCGCCGCGCGAAACTCCAGATCAGCTCGTACATCGGCAACGCCACGACCCACATCACGGTCAGCGGCGAAACCACGGCGTGGCTGGTGGCCTGGCTGGCGCGCAGGCACAGCCACGCCAGCACCGCGCCGAGCACCGTGCTGCCCGCATCGCCCATGAAGCACCGCAGCCGGCGATTGAAATTCAGCGGTGCGTTGAACAGCAGGAACGCGCCAGTGACCGCGATCACGGCGTGCGCGACCCGCGGGCCGTGCGGCATGCCGTTGCGCGCGCCGATCAGCGCCAGCGCGATGGAGCAGATCAGCGCCGTGGACCCCGCCAGGCCATCCATGCCATCGAGCATGTTGAAGGCGTTGATGGTGGCCATGATGACCAGCACCGTGAGCACGATGCTCGCTGTGCCGTGCAGGTGGATCTCGCCCAGCCCGAATGGATCACCGAGCGAGGTGATGGCGGTGTGTGAACCGAGGATCATCACCAGCGCCGCCACCGCGTGCACCGGCAGTCGCGTCCAGGGCGACACCTCGAAGCGATCGTCGAGCAGGCCGATGGCCACCAGCAGTCCGAACGCTGCCAGCAGCGGGCCCATGGACTCGAAACCTTCCAGCAGGCCGAACCCCACCACCAGGCCGATGAACATGGCGACACCGCCGATCACCGGCACGACACCGTGATGCGTCTTGCGGCCCCCGGGACGGTCGACCAGGTCGACGACCACTGCCACCGGCCGCAACGCTGCCAGTGCAATGACGGTCACCAGGAAGGCCGCAAAGGCCGCGCCCAGATCCTTCACGCCGCGTTCTCCTTCCGACGCAACTCCACGTGGCCGATACTGTAACTGTGCCCCACTTTGACAGAACGTGCATGGTTTGCGCTCGCTTACCGTGGCGCGTGATGCCGATCACAGCTCAGCCGCAAGCCCTGGCCGGACGCGGACAGGAGCCGCTGCGCGGACAGATGACACTGGCCTTCGACTCCAGTGCATCCGCCAGCCAGCCGATGTTCAGGACCCGCGAGACCGCCCGGATGCTGGCCGCCGCCCCCGCGGGAATGGCGCCATCGCCACCGCCGCGCCGGCAGGCGTCGGCCACCGCGGCCACCGTCGCCTCGCCATCGAACCCCTGCGCCTCCAGCGCCGGCACCAGATCGATGCCCACCGACAGCACGTGCACCACGTTGGACGCGTCGCGCGTATGCAGCGAATGGCAGCAGTACAGGAGCGATCGCGCGCCATCCTGCATCACCGAGATCTGCGACTTCGGCTTGTGGGCGGCGCTGCGCGCCGGCAATGGCTGGCCCAGCAGCCGGAACACGGCCCACCGGGGACAGGGATCCGACACCAGGCTCATGTTGCCCCAGGGCAAGGGGATGCCATTGCCGCGGTAGACGGCGCGCAGATAGCCCGGCTGGTAGGCGTCGAAAAAATGCCAGTGCCGATACGGCGAGACGGCGGTCATGCGGCGCATGACCACCGCCGGATTGACACCCAGCTTCTGGCCCGCCGCGACGCTGTGCGCCTCGCGGATCAGGAAGCGGCGGAACGGAATGCGCGGGCACAGCAGCGCGCCGGCGAAGAAACTGCACTCGAAATCGCGCCAGGCATGCAGCACGTCCTGCGGGCCCATGCCCGCGGCGCTGCCCGGCGCCTCGGCATCCAGCGCGCTCACCGCGCCATGCTGCGACACCAGGCCATCGCCCCGGTGCAGGATCTTGTGGCCGGCGTAGAACGCCAACTCGTACTTGAGGCGCGCCTCGTGCTGCCGCAGCGAGCGGTTCACGTGCACGATGCCGGGCGCCTCGAAGCGGGAGCGGATCGCCGGCGCGCCCTTCTTCGCATCGCCATCGAACCAGCGGATCTGCAGCTCATGGCGGCGGTAGATGTCCATGAGATCGTCGAGCGTGAGCGGGAGCCTGCGTCCGCCGGCCTGCTCCGCCGCGCGCTCGATGTCGGGAAAATCGTTGTGATGCGTTTCCTGCCAGACGCGGATCAGCAGCTGCGCGAACTGCCGGCCGGTGGTGCCGGTCTGCGACAGCAGCTCCGGCAACGCGTTCTGCAGCAGCTCGTGCGAGAACAGGAACGCGGGTTCGAGCGGCATGGCCGCGAGACCGCCGCGGTCGCGGCGCGCCGGCGCCGGCAGTTCCAGTTCGGTGCTGTCGTCGAGGAACCAGCCGGGCGGCTTGCTGAACACCTGCGCCAGCATGTCGAGCGTGTCCTGCGACGGCACGCGCTTGCCGGTTTCCACCATGCTCAGGTAGGACACCGACGGCGCCTGGCCGGCGTCGATTTGCACGCAGCGGGCCGACAGTTCATCCAGGGTCAGGCCATTGCGCTTGCGCAGGTTCCTGAGCTTGGTGCCGAGGAAATGTCCTTGCCGGATCAGGCCTGTCATGACGGCACCCCGAGAGTGAAATTCACATTGTGAAATTTCTATTGTTCAAATCACTGCCTTCCGCACTCTAGGCTTGAGCCACGAGTGCTGGCAAGGAGATCGGCAGTGACGACGCAACAGGCGCTGAAAATCGAACCCGCTCCCGACGCGCTGGGCGGCATCCAGTTGCAACCGGCCCCCACGGCCGCCACCGCCGCGCTGCTGGTGCCGGAGGCCGTGGCGCTGATCGCGCAGCTGCACCGCCAATTCAACGCGCGCCGGCTCGAACTGCTGCGAAACCGGCAGCTCCGGCAACGCGACCTCGACCACGGCGCCAATCCGCACTTCCTGCGCGAGACGGCCGAGGTGCGCGCCGGCCAGTGGCGCGTGCGGCCCGCGCCGGCCGATCTCAGCGATCGCCGCGTCGAGATCACCGGTCCCACCGACCGCAAGATGGTGATCAACGCGCTCAATTCCGGCGCCAACGGCTTCATGGCCGACTTCGAGGATTCCACCGCGCCCACCTGGTCCAACCTGCTCGAGGGCCAGCTCAACCTGCGCGACGCGGTGGCACGCAGGCTCCAGTTCACGCACCCCGAAACCGGCAAGCACTACGCCCTGAATCACCAGATCGCCACGCTGATGGTGCGCCCGCGGGGCTGGCACCTGCCGGAGCGTCACCTGATCGTCGATGGCGCGCCGGTCGCGGGCGCCCTGTTCGACTTCGCGCTGTACCTGTTCCACAACCATGCCGAACTCGCGGCGCGCGGCAGCGGGCCGTACTACTACCTGCCCAAGCTCGAAAGCCACCTCGAGGCGCGGCTGTGGAGCGAGGTGATCGGCGCCGCGGAGGCGGCGCTTGGCCTCGCGCGTGGCACCGTGCGCGTCACGGTGCTGATCGAAACCCTGCCCGCCGCCTTCGAGATGGACGAGATCCTGTACGAACTGCGCGACCACATCACCGGCCTGAACTGCGGCCGTTGGGATTACATCTTCAGTTTCATCAAGCGTTTCAGGAGCCGGGGCGACGCGGTGCTGCCCGATCGCTCCGGCATCACCATGGACCGTCACTTCCTCAAGTCCTACGTGGAGCTGCTGATCCAGACCTGCCATCGCCGGGGCGCGCACGCCATGGGCGGCATGGCGGCGCAGATCCCGATCCGCGATGACCCGGCGGCCAACCAGGCGGCGTTGCAGCGCGTGCTGGCGGACAAGAACCGCGAAGCGCGCGCCGGGCACGACGGCACCTGGGTGGCGCACCCGGGACTGGTGGGCGTGGCGCGCGGCGCGTTCGATGCGGTGATGCGGGGGCCGAACCAGCTGCACGTCACCCGCAGCGACGTGAAAATCACGGCGGCCGATCTGCTCAAGGTGCCGGAGGGCGCCGTCACCGAAGCCGGCGCGCGCCACAACATCCGCGTCGGCGTGCAGTACCTCGAAGCGTGGCTGGGCGGCCAGGGTTGCGTGCCGCTGTACCAGCTGATGGAGGACGCCGCGACGGCCGAGATCTGCCGCACGCAGCTGTGGCAGTGGCTGCACCAGCGGGTGCGGTTCGACAACGGCGCGCTGTTCGACGCGACGCGCTTCGACCAGCTGCTGGCGGAGGAGATGCAGCGCATCGCGACCGAAGTCGGCGCGCAGCGCTTCGCGGCGGGCCGCTACCAGCGTGCCGCCGAGTTGTTCGCCAGATTGATCCACCAGGAAACGCTCGAGGAATTCCTGACCTTGCCCGCCTATGACTTGATTGCCTGAGGAGTGCCTGACATGACCCACGCCCTCGAAACCCAATGGCAGAATCATCCGCGCTGGAAAGGCGTCACGCGTCCCTACAGCGCCGCCGACGTGCTGAAACTGCGCGGCTCGGTGCACATCGAACATTCGCTGGCGCGGCTTGGGGCCGAGCAGTTCTGGCGGCTGGTGCACGGTGACAGGGTGATTGGCGCGCTGGGCTGCATGAGCGGCAACCAGGCGGTGCAGGCGGTGCAGGCCGGCCTGCAGGCGATCTACTGCTCCGGCTGGCAGGTGGCCGGCGACGGCAACACCGCGGGCGAAATGTATCCCGACCAAAGCCTGTATCCCGTGGATTCCGTGCCGCGCATGGTCGAGCGCATCAACAATGCGCTGCTGCGCACCGACCAGATCCATCACCTGGACGGCCGCCAGGACATCGACTGGCTGGCGCCCATCGTGGCCGATGCCGAAGCGGGCTTCGGCGGCAACCTCAATGCCTTCGAGCTCACCAAGGCGCTGATCCGCGCCGGCGCGGCCGCGGTGCATTTCGAGGACCAGCTGTCGTCCGCAAAGAAATGCGGCCACATGGGCGGCAAGGTGCTGGTGTCCACCGACGAGGCCATCCACAAGCTGGTGGCGGCGCGGCTCGCCGCCGACGTGCTCGGCGTGCCCACCGTGATCATCGCGCGCACCGACGCCAATGCGGCGGATCTGCTGCTCTCCAACCACGACCCGCGCGACGCGCGCTTCCTCACCGGCGAGCGCACCAGCGAAGGTTTCTTCACCGTGCGCCCCGGCATCGAGCAGGCCATCGATCGCGGTCTTTCCTATGCGCCCTACGCCGACCTGGTGTGGTGTGAAACGGCGCGGCCCGACCTGGGCGAAGCGCAGCGATTCGCCGAGGCCATGCAGGCGAAGTTCCCGGACAAAGTCCTGGCCTACAACTGCTCGCCCTCCTTCAACTGGCAGGCCAATCTCGACGTGCCCACCATGAAGCGCTGGCGCGAAGAGCTGGGCGCCATGGGGTACCGATTCCAGTTCATCACGCTGGCCGGCTGGCATGCCCTGAACCTCGGCATGTTCGAACTCGCCACCGCGTACCGCGACGAGGGCATGTTCGGCTATTCGCGGCTCCAGCAGCGGGAGTTCGACCTGGAGCATGCCGGCTATCGCGCGGCGAAACACCAGAGCTTCGTCGGCACCGGCTACTTCGACGCCGTGCAGAACGCGATCACCGCCGGCGCGGCGTCCACCATGGCCATGCACGGCAGCACCGAGCACCAGCAGTTCCATGCCACGCCGTCGTCCGGATCGCGTGTGGCGGTGGCCGGATGAAGACGGTCCTGGCAAGACAGCCCAGCGCGGCGCCCGAAGCCAGCCTGCGCGCCCTGCGCGCGGCCAGCACCGCGGCGCTGATCGCCGCGCATTTCCAGCGCTACAACGACGAGTTCCGCCGCATCACGCGCCGCGCCGCGCAGCACTTCGGCGCCCGTGACTGGGCCGCGGCGCAACGCGACGCGGTGGCGCGCATCGAACTGTACGAGCAGTGCGTGAGCCGCTGCGTGCAGACCGTGGCCGACAAGCTGCGCGGCCGCGCCGACGACCCGGTCACGTGGGAGACGCTGCGCGCCGAGTACGAGCAGTGCATCCGCCGCGAATCCGACGGCGATTTCTATCGCACGTTCTTCAATTCGGTGTGCCGCGACCTGTTCGGCACGGTGGGCGTGAACCCGCGCGTCGAGTTCAGCGAACCGGGCGCCAGCCGCGCCTTCGGCGCGGTGCCGATCCGGGTGTATCCGGTGAGCGCGTCGCTGTCCGCCGGGCTGCGCGATCTGCTCGAAGACCTGCCGTTCCGGGGCGCGTTGCGCGACCTGGAGGCCAGCGTCGCGGCGATCCAGGCCCAGATCGAGCTGCACGCCGCGGCGCATGGCGCGCCGCCTGGCGCGGCGGGACCCGCCGCGGCGACGCCGGACTTCGTCGAGATGATCGAGCCGGTGTTCTATCGCGGCACGCGCGCCTTCCTGGTGGGACGCCTGATCGGCAACGGCTCGCTGACGCCGCTGGCCATCGCGCTGCGCAACGATGCCGACGGCATCGCGGTGGACGCGGTGATCCTGGAGCGCGACGAGATCCAGTCGCTGTTCGGCTTCGCGCGCTCGTATTTCCACGTCGACCTGCCGGTGGTCGGCGCCGCGGTGAGCTTCCTGCGCTCGTTCATGCCCAGCAAACCGGTGGACGAGCTGTACACCATCCTCGGCCGCGCCAAGCAGGGCAAGACCGAGCGCTACTTCGCGCTGCGCCGCCATCTCGAGCATTCCACCGACCAGTTCACGCACGCCGCGGGCGAACGCGGGCTGGTGATGATCGTGTTCACGCTGCCCTCGCACGACCTGGTGTTCAAGGTGATCCGCGATCGCTTCGGACCGCCCAAGACCAGTTCGCGCGCGGAAGTCATGGAACGCTACCAGTTCGTGTTCCGCCACGATCGCGCGGGACGCATGGTGGATGCGCAGGAATTCCGCCGCTTGCGGCTCCCGCGGGCGCGCTTCGATGCCACGCTGGCCGAGGAACTGCTCGGGCAGGCGGCTGACAGCTGCCGGGCCGATGGCGGGGATCTCATCATCGAACACTGCTACATCGAGCGCCGGCTGCGGCCGCTGAACCTGTACCTGCGCGAGTCCGACCCGCTGGCCGCCGAGGCGGCGGTGATCGACTACGGCAACGCGCTCAAGGACCTGGCCGCCACCAACCTGTTCCCGGGCGACCTGCTGCTGAAGAACTTCGGCGTCACGCGCAATGGCCGCGTGATCTTCTACGACTACGACGAGATCGCGCTGGTGTCGGACTGCAGTTTCCGCGACCTGCCCACTCCCTCGGGCGATGCGGAGGAAACCAGCGCCGAGCCCTGGTTCTACGTCGCGCCCAACGACGTGTTTCCCGAACAGTGGCTGACCTTCTTCTCCATGTCCGGACCATTGCGCGCCGTGTTCACGCGGCATCACGCCGACCTGTTGACCGCCGCCTGGTGGCGCGAGCTCCAGGCCGAACGGCAGCGCGGGCAATTGCGCGAAGTGCTGCCCTACACGCCTATTTCATGCACCAGCCGTGACTGACGATCACTGACTGGCCGGTCAGCGCGTTGCTCGGGAATGCCGCGAGGAACACCGCGGTCCGCGCGACGTCCTCTAGTGAGGTGAACTCGCCGTCCACCGTGTCCTTGAGCATGACTTTGCTCACGACATCGGCCTCGGAGAGACCGAGCTGCTCGGCCTGCTGCGGGATTTGCCGGTCCACCAGCGGCGTACGCACGAATCCGGGACAGATCACGTTGGCGCGGATGCCGTGTGCAGCGCCCTCCTTCGCCACCACTTTCGCGAGCCCCAGCAGGCCGTGTTTGGCAGTGACATAGGCGGCCTTCAGCGGCGACGCCTCGTGGCTGTGCACCGACCCCATATATAGTATCGATCCGCCGCGGCCCGCCGCGATCATGGCGCGCATGGCGGCGCGCGTGGTCAGGAAGGCGCCGTCGGCGTGGATGGCCATGACCTTCTGCCAGTCGGCATAGGGAAAATCCACGAGCTTGTGCACGATCTGGATGCCGGCGTTGCTCACCAGCACGTCGAGCCCGCCGAGTTCGGCCACGGCTTTGGCCGTGCCCCGCTCCACCTGTTCCTCCGACGTCACGTCCATGGCCACCGGCACGGCGCGGCCGCCTCGGTCCGAAATCTCGCGCGCCGTCGCCGCAGCAGCGGACAGATCCCAGTCGGCGATCGCGACGCGCGCGCCTTCCCTTGCGAACTCCAGCGCGATCTGCCGGCCGATGCCGCTCGCGGCACCGGTGATCAACGCGACTTTGTCTGTCAGCATCATGCGACCCAGTATATTCAACGCCATCCGGCCGGGTGCATTATTCCTGCACATTTGGGTCTTACCGTCGCTGGCGGAACCATAATCAAGAAGAGGGGTGGGGCCATGAGCGCGATCCGCAGCGGTCTGATCGTATCTTTGGCGTGCGCTGCCTGCATCGCAGCGGCGCCGATCGTGTTCGCAGCCGGTGTGCCCGCGGTGTCGACGCAGGAGCCGGCGGCACTGCGCAACCTGCGCATCGTCCCGCCGAAATCGGCAAGGGTCGGCACGGCGCAGGAGGAAATCAACAAGCGCATCGTGCTGCAGTGGCATTACGAATTCTTCGACCTCGGGCATTTTGCCGACGCCTCGAACAAATACATGGCGGAGGATTTCCAGCAGAACGATTCGCGCGAACCTTCCGGCCGCGCCAACTACGTGCACAACTTCGAGACCAACGGTTATCGCCCCATGGCGGCCGAGCGCCGCCCGCCGCTGGTCGCGGTGTTCGCGCAGGGCGATCTGGTGATGACCGTGATTCCGGACGGCTGGCCGCGCAGCGATGGTTCGCGCGCGGACCAGGGCGCGATCCACTGCAACATGTACCGCGTGAGGAACAACCGCATCGTGGCGATGTGGGTCAGTGGTGGCGGCGGCGCGCCGGCAGCGGGCCCGGCCGCTGCGCCAGCGGCGGGCCCGGCCGCGGCGCCGCCGGCCGCCCTGGCCGCAGCTGCGGATGCGTCCGCCAGCTGCGACCGTGAGTGCCTGCAAGGCCTGGTCAGCAACTACGTCAACGCATTGCTGCGCCATGAGCCGTCGGCGGTCAAGGCGACCCCCCATTACAAGGCCACGCTCAACGGCGAACCGCTGCGCGGCACCGATTCGCTATGGAAAACGCTGGAAGGCATCCAGTCCGGTCCGCAATACGTGTCCGATGTGCCGAACCAGGAGATCGGCTACCTGGGCGTCGTCACCGATGCGGGCCAGCCGGCGTTCCTGGCGCTGCGGCTGAAAGTCGCGAACGGCCTGATCACCGAAGCCGAGAGCATACTCACGCACGATGGCGAAGGCGGGCCCGCCTTCGAACCCGCGGGCCTGATCTATCGCGAGTCGCCGTACATCCGCGATGTGCCCAAGGCGCACCGCAGCTCGCGCGCCGAACTGCTCAAGGTGGCCAACAGCTACTGGGACATTTCCACCACCACGCATCGTGGCGAGACCATTCCGTACACCGTGGACTGCTGGCATTTCGAAAACGGCATGAATACCGATGCCGAACGCATGCTCACCGCGCGCGAATCCCCGACCGCCATCGAGAGCCAGCCGCAGGATTTCGACGGCCGCATCTGGACCTGCGCGCGCGAAGCGATCCTGAGCACCACCGCCTGGACCGCGGCGCGCGACCGGCA
>DATJYR010000026.1:0-1419 GCA_035499515.1 Steroidobacteraceae bacterium
CTGCGCGCAGGGAGCGCTGGGCGCGGATTACCTGCGCCGCAACCCGAACTGCCGGGTGCTCGGCATCGACATCGACGAGGACGCGATCAGCCACGCGCGGCAGCGGATCTCGGAAGCGTTCTGCGGCGATGTGGAAAAGACCCCGATGCCGTTCAGCGTACCGGACGGGATCGACTGCATCATCTACGGCGACGTGCTGGAGCACCTCGTGGACCCCTGGGCGCTGCTGGCGGAGCACGCCAGGCATCTCTCGCCGGAAGGCACCATCCTGGTCTGCATGCCCAATATCGAGCACTGGTCCTTCGTGGCGCGGCTACTCACCGGCTCCTTCGGCTACGAGGAGCAGGGGCTGTTCGACAAAACCCATCTGCGCTGGTTCACGCCGCGCACCATGGCCCAGGCGCTGCGCGATGCCGGGTTGCAGCTCTCCGACATCGCCCCCCGGCCCATCGCCATGGACCAGGCAGAGCAATTCGTCACCGCCCTCGCGCCGGGACTGCGCGCGGTGGGGGTCGATCCACAGGAATATCTCAACCGCGCCGGGCCGCTGCAATTCATCTGGCGCGCGCGCAAATCCGCGCCGGAGCGCCTGGAGATCAGCGCCACCATGCTGGCGCCGCAGGGTGGCGTCTCCGACGTGCGCGTGGTGGAGCCGGTGCGCGCGCTCCGTACCGATAGCGCGCTGTTCGGGACGATCATGGACGAGGCGAAACTGCACCCCGCGCTGCCCGATGCCCCGCACATCGCCGTGCTGCACCGCCCGCTGCTCACCGGAGCCAACGGCCTCGCCCGCGTACGCGCGCTGCTGGAAAAAGGCTATGTCGTGGTCAGCGAGTTCGACGATCACCCAATGTTCCTGGAACAGCGCGGGGTGAATCGCGGCGAGCTGCTCACCTTCCGCGGCGTGCATGCGGTGCAGACCAGCACGCGAGCCCTGGCCGAGGCGCTGCTGCCGGAAAACCCGGAAGTCGCCGTGTTCCCGAACGGAATCTTCGAGCTGCCGCAGCCGCGCAATTTCCAGAACCCGGAGCAGATGACGCTGTTCTTCGGCGCGCTCAACCGCCAGGCGGACTGGGCGCCGCTGATCGGCGCGATCAACGACGTGGCGCGCGCCGTGGGAGAGCGGCTGAAATTCCAGGTGCTGTACGACGAGGCTTTCTTCGACGCGCTGGAAACCCCGCACAAGAGCTTCGCGCCGATGGCCGATTACGCGACCTATATGCGCATGCTGGGCGAGGCGGAAATCTGCTTCATGCCGCTGGGCGACAACCAATTCAACCGCGCCAAGTCCGACCTGAAATTCATCGAATCCGCGGCATCGCGCGTGGCGGCACTTGCCAGCCCCGTGGTCTATGCCGGCAGCATCGAGGATGGAAAAACCGGCCTGCTGTTCAACGACCCGCTGCAGCTGCGGGCGGC
>DATJYR010000027.1:0-24304 GCA_035499515.1 Steroidobacteraceae bacterium
CAATTCACGCGCCGTCTCGGCTGATGCGCCGAGCTTCTTCATCAATTCCGCCGCCGCCGCCTCGCCACCAGACTCCAGGCTGCGGATCAAATGGTGCACCGACTCCCACACCGTCAGCCGATCGTCCATCTGCGGGTCCCAGTCCGCGGGCATCTCATCCGGCTTGAGGAGACGAACCTTGCTGCCCTTCGACGCAAGAATTCCGGCCTTCTTCATGCCATCGACGCTGGTGTTCTTGCTCTTGGAGAGCTGTTCTGCAATACCGAAGTCGCCCTCCTCGAAGCCGTGCTGCTCGAACCAGGTCAGCGCCCAGCGGCTGTCGGCGTCGAAATCGCCTTCCTGCTCGGCAAGGGTCTCGTCCAGCACTTCATTGATGAGCGCCAGCGCATCCCGTACCGGAACAGTCTTGCCTTCGGCGTCAAGCACCTTCGCGTAGCGCGTATATACCGCCATGCCAGGGCCAATGGAGGCCTGCGCGAGGTCCACGGGCGCGATATTGCCTTCCTGGAGGTGGCGCAGTGCCGTGGGCAATTCCGCCTTCAGCGCGGCGACGAATTCGCGGCGGGTGGCTGTGGAGGCAATGGCCTCGCGCTTGCGACATACGAGGATGATGCTCGAAGCGAGGGCGTTGGTGTCATTTCCAATCATCCGCCCAGACCTCTCTGTACGCATCGGCCAAGTACCGCTGATAGAAAAGCCAGCTTCGATGACGGCGGCCAGAAAGGTGTCCCAGCCCGTGCTCGCTGTTCCCGCCTCGTTGTCGCTCTCAGACTGCTTAAATGCGTAGTAGATGGTGACGGGAAAGGCCGGATGCACTTGCCCAACAAGCCTATGCATCGCCATAGTCATGCCGTTAAGGAAGAACCGCTCGGCCTTCTCTCTGCCCCCATGGCGATAGGGCGTGGCAACCAATTCCTCAGACTTTGGCACAGCAAGTGTTGCGAACAAATCTGGAAAGATGTTCCTCATTGATCGCCGGAGCCACATGTAAAAATAGTCGGAAAGATCGGCGTAACCAATGTTGTCGTAGTAAGGCGGGTCGGTGGAAACCAGCTTGCCGGCCGAAAGGGTGTTCGTTGCGGCATCGACTTGGCTCGAGTATCCGAGTGCAGCACCAGCAAGGTGATCGATCCCCATGGCGACGTAGCTCAGGTTCTTCGCAAAGTTTCCACCTGATCCACTAAACGGGTTGGCTTCTGCGTAGTCCCACGCCATGGGAATGGCTTGTCTACCAAACAGATGAGTCACAAGCTCGTTCTTCGGCTGGTTTGCCCATATACAGATGTTCGACCAGAAATCCGCTGATCGACTGATGCCGCACGCCAAGTACACACTCACCGCTTCGGCGTAGGCCGTGGCCCCAGTGCTGCCATCGCGCAGGGTGTCGGGGTCGTCCGACAAGCCGGCAGCGAGCGCATCGCTGCGGATACGCTCGCGGGCTTCGCCCACAAGATCGGAAAACGTTGTCAGCGCCACGAGCTGGCGGGGGGTGAACAGATCACCGTAGGTCTTCAAGCCATACAACGGTGGCGAAAACCAACGGGGGTTCTCTGGCATCGCAACATCTGGCCTCCATTCCGGCTTTGCCTTCCGCGCTACCGCCTCATGGTCCGGAGTCGGAGCAAGATAGACTCGCCCACGATCACCTTCGGCCACGATCGCCATCAGGCGTGCGCCCATGCGACCCGCATTTGCTTCGGCGTAGATATGCTCACTCGCAATCGGCGTCCGCGACATCAGGCACTCGAAGTTCGCGCCGCGCGCGAGCTTGGTTCCATTCTTGGCCGCGGCGGCGTTTTTCGGCTTCCCCACCCTCACCGTGAAGCAAAAGGCGCCGCTCTCGACTACGGGCTCGACGTACACCTCCTTGCCCGCCTTGGTCGAAAGCATGAACGTTGAAGCCAGTGGCACATCCACATTCGCAAAGGCCGGGTTCGGGCTCTTCACCGTGCGAGCCCAGAGCCAGGCGATCACCGTGAGCGACCTGCCCGCATAGGGCTTGAGGTCCGGCCGCCCCTTGGCCATTTCCGCGGTCACCTCGACCTTCGGGTAGAGCTTGCCGATGCGCTTCTCGGCCTCATCGCGCATCCACTGGCCATAGTGGCGCACGTCCTCGGCAAGCCCCTGCGCCCCCTTCCACTGGCGCGAAAAGAGATCCTCGTCCTGCCGCACCTTCGGATTCACCGGCGGCTTGCCGGCGAACTTCGGCGGGATCTCGATCATCGCCTTGTTGATGAGCACCGCGACCGGGTTCAGGTCACTGGCATGCGCTTCCAGCCCGAGCCGCTGCGCCTCCAGCGGCAGCGCGCCGCCCCCAGCGAACGGATCATGAAAGGCCGGCAGCTTGTTCCGGTCGAACAGTTCCCTGGCGCGCGGGTGATCCGCATTCTCCGCACAGGCCCGCCGCCAGCTCGCCCAGATCTCCTCGCGCGCCTTATGCAGCACCGCCTCGTTAGTGGTGTTCTCCCACAGGACCAGATCCTCGATGATGCGGAACAGACGCTGACGCTCCTTCTCCTGCTTCGCCTCCGTCGGAAACAGGTCCGGCCAGCTGGAAGGGTCGTCCACCATCTGCGCGAATATCACCGCCCGCGCTGCGGCCAGTGGCCGCCGCGCCCACCACAGGTGCAGCGTGCTCGGATGCCCGTGCCGGATCGATTTCTCCCGCGCGCTGGCCTTGTTGATGGCTTCCAAAGGAAGCGCGACTTCGATCAGCTTCTTGCGAACGGTCATTAACCCTGCGCCTCTGAATGCATCTCTCTCACCAATCTGATCAGCATCTGATTCGCTCTCCGGCGACCGTGGAGTATGGACTGCCTGGTCATGTCCAGCTTCATCTATGTAGCCCGCGAGTCCAGATGAGAAGGCAACCAACCAACCACGACCTGCTCGTCCTCATCGTCCCAATAGAAATACAGGCGAAAACAACGACGCGGGTCGCGCGTGTTTCCGCCGTTCTTGAGGTGCCGCTCCAGCAAACGGGACCGACCTCCCCGTCGCACACGGTAAGTCTCTCCTTCCTCGCCCCAGTGATTTCCGGAGAATGTAGGCTGTTCGTCGAGCCCGAGCTCCCGACAAGCGTCCTCGAAAGCGGACTTCCTCTCCATTCCACCGTGTCGGCGCATGGGTACATAGAGATCACGCAGCAATAGCAGCGTCTGATAAATCAGTGCGACGTTCTCGTACTCGGACTTCTTGACTGCCTGGTAGGCGCGAGCATGCACTTCTACAGCGCCGCCCAAATGCCTGTCGCACCAGTCTTCAAAATCGTCCAGCGAAGTCGGCGGAGCTTCGATCTCGGCGGAATCACCCCGCGCCCGACTCTGCTCTTCGAGTTGCTCGACGCGGTAGCGCAGCGCCGCCAACCGGGACTTAAGTGCCTCATTGTCCTGTACGGTCCTGTCCCGCTCACCCTCAGCAGTCCGCAGCAACTCGCTGAAGGTTCTTTCCTGCTCGTCAAGTTGCCCACGCAGCTCAACGATTTCCTGATCAGCCAGGACCAACAGCTCCTTGTCGGATGTTCCTGCCTGCCGCGCCGCGGCCAGACGCCGCTTGGTAGCCAACTCGCGGACCTTAGCAAACGATGGCACGGCCTCCAGCGCATCGCCGCGCGAAACGGTGCGCGCGAGGCTCTGGTCCACCAGAAAGCGAACATACGCTTCCGGCCCACCATCCGGCCAACCCTCAATGCGATGAGGCAGCGCCAAGGGGTGCGAGAACGGCTCGTCGCGAGAGATATCAAACCCCGGTCGATAGGTTCTGACCGCGCGGCGAAAGACCGAGTAAGGCTTTCCGAGTCGGTCGGTCAGGGCAAAACTTGCTGGACCGGTCAGGACTGCCACATGTGCGGCACCGATCGTGCTGTCGTGCAGGATCTTCGCCGACACCACCGTCTCGCGTGGATCCGTGGACCCATCCGGCAGCGCCAAGACGATTACGTCACAACGACGAGGCGCGTGAAGCATATCGATGAGCGCCTCGACATCCTTCTCGCTTTCGATCAACCACGGGTGTGGCCGGACAGGATAGCCGTCCACCCAGGCGGCACCCGGCCGGGCAACTTTTTTGACGAAGCCCGGCATGGAACGAATGAAGTATTCATCCCGCCCCTGGGTGACGCAGGTCAGCCGCGCGCCCAGCAACACGCCTTCTTCAGGATGCTCGCCGATGCCCACCTCGGTGACCCAGGTGCGTTGGGGCAGCGACTTGTCCGCATCATCAACGCGCGTGGCCCAGTAGCGCGGATGGTCCAGCACGGCCGCCACGACGCGCTGTGCGCCTACCTCTTCCAGCTCGAATGCTTCACCAGCCCATGCCTGTTCCGGAAGCTCGCGCCCCGCCCGACCAACGGTCCATTTCAGGACGGTGTCCCGCGCTTTGTCGAACAGCTCCTTCTTGCTGGCTCCCTTCAGATGCAGGAGCACCTGGCTGACTGGAACCACTGCAGACAGGGAGCGTCGCAGCCCGGGCCTCAAAGCGCGCAGTTGTTCAGCTAAACCGGCTGGTGTGTTGGTCACCGCGGAGTCTCCCCGCGCGCCAGAAGGTCTGCAAATGTGTAATTCACGCTGGTTACGCCGAAATCCGGCTCGCGTTGGAACGGCCGGCGAACGTATACAACCCGATGCCTTGCGCCCTCGGAAAACTCCACCAGCGCGAGGATGAAATCGTCGGGCTTGTTGAGGGAGTACAGGATCTCGTTGCGGGTCACAGTAATCGTGTCGGCGCCTGCCACCCTCCCCTTCACCTCGATGAAGCGCAGGCGACCCTTGTCGTCGCCTTCCAGAATACGGCTCTCGATGTCGTAGCCCAGCCGCTCGAACTCGCGGTCGGTGGGTTCGAAGCCCAGCTCACGTTCTACCGCCATTACTGCGGTGCGGGCACGGGCAGCGCTGGCCTGCGTGTCCACAGGCAGAACCACGGCTTGCGGTTTGCCAGCCATTGCTGCGATCAGCCCCATGGGCACGACCACCACTCCGCCCAGAACGACCGGCGGCGCCGCCGAGATCTGGGCTTCGCGGTCCAGGTCGGCGAGACGCTTCTGCAGCCGCGCCTGCAACTCGTCCGCGCGACGCCTGGCCTCCTGAGAGTTCAGCCGTGCCCCGGGCTTTCCCGACTGCTCCTTGTGCTTCAACTCCTCTGCGCGGTGATCCCACCAGGTGATTTCCTTGGTGAGGCGGTCTTTCACGGCGGCGCGGGTCTTTTCTATCCATTCGAGGCGGCGCCCCTTCACCTCGCCCATGTGCTCAGGCACCAGCGACTGGATGGCATGGTTCAGCGCGGAATGCTCCAGCCCGTGCGCGATCCAGCCGCATTCTGGCCGCGCCATGATGCTGGCGACGGCTGGTTCACCGTCCTGCAACGGCCGGTAGTCCAGGTAGGGTGCGTACTGCATGTGCCGCGCCACACCCTGCGCATCCATTTCCACATACAGCAGCCGGCGTGAGATCGCGCGACGCTCGCCCGAGGCAGTGATGCTTGCATCCTGGATCGTGTGCTCCAGCGTGACCAGCACACGCGGCGTTGTGCCCGCATCACGCTCGTCCACCAGAACCGTTCCGCGCCTCAAGAGA
Source organism: Steroidobacteraceae bacterium (assembly GCA_035499515.1). Classification (GTDB taxonomy): domain Bacteria; phylum Pseudomonadota; class Gammaproteobacteria; order Steroidobacterales; family Steroidobacteraceae; genus FEN-1191. Next base: position 5,571 of record DATJYR010000027.1, read on the forward strand.
TCACGGTGGCGTTCGAGAGTGAGATCCAGCACCGCATCGAGAAGCGGATGGCCGGGGCAGACGAAAGCCGCGAGCGGCTGACCCTGCGGTGCGACCAGCGGCTTCTCGAAGGCGATGCGCTCGTAACGCGGCAGCACCGCATCCCCGATGCCGATCTGGCGATCGCGATTGCGCACCGGCGCCGGCACATGGGTGATCTCGTAGCGGCGCGGCTCGCGCTCGCGCGCATTGCCACCCAGCTGCTGGAAGGCCTCGAGGAAGAACGACTTGATGTAGTGCGGCTGCAGCTTGCGCGCTTCGGCGCGCTCCATGTCCTCGCGGATGCGGGCCACACGACTGGCGTCCATGGCCGTGGGAGCCAGCGCGTGGTCCTCCAGTAATTCCTGCAGATGGCGATGGTCCACGCCATGCTCCACCGCCCGCACCAGGCGCGCGCGCACTTCGGGCTGGTCGCCGAAGCGGACCGCCTCGATCAGCAGGTCGCGCAGCGGCTTGCCCTCGAACTGCAGCTTGCCAAGCACGTCGAATACCTGACCGCCGAGCGCGGTGCGAGCCTCTTCGAGCTTTTCGAGCAGCTTGCGGTAGACATCGCCCTCCCTGGTTTCCTCGGCCACCAAGTTCCATAGATGGCAGGCTTCGGTCTGACCGATGCGATGAATGCGACCGAAGCGCTGTTCCAGCCGGTTGGGATTCCAGGGCAGGTCATAGTTCACCATCAGGTGAGCGCGCTGCAGGTTGATGCCCTCGCCGGCCGCGTCGGTGGCCAGCAGCACCTGCACATCAGGGTCATGAAGGAAGCTCTCCTGCGCCTTGCGGCGCTCCTCGCGGCCTAGTCCGCCGTGGATCAGCACAACTGCGGCAGGGCGGCCTAGCAGCGAGCCGATCTGGCGCTGCAGGTAATTCAGTGTGTCCTTGTGTTCGGTGAAGATGACGAGCTTCTGTTTGGGTGAAGGCACCGGCTTCGGCACGGGCCCAGAGCCGTGCGGCGCGCCTTCGGCGTGGGGCGTACCGACGCGGCCGGCGAGCGCGCTGGGCGTAAAGATTTCGCCGAGCAACTGCGAAAGCTCGCGCCACTTGGTGTCCTGACCGCTGCGCCGCACGCGACCGGCCAGGTCTTCCAAACGCTGCAGGGTCTGGATCTCGATGGTCAGCTCTGCCAGCGTGGCAGCGGCTGTAGCCTGGTCCAGGATCTCCTCCTCGGCGGTTTCGATCTCACTCTCGGGAGCCTCTTCGAGATCCTCGATGTCGTCGGCGTCCATGGTCAGGCCGCCCGATGGCGGCACGGTCTGCGCCATGGCGCCACGTTGCAGCAGCTGCAGTTCGGTGAGGCGCTTCTCCAGACGCTCGCGGCGGCGGCGCAGCGACTGGTAGATGGCTTCGGGCGACGAGGCGAGACGGCGCTGCAGGATGGTCAGCGCAAAACCCACGGTGCCGGCCCGCTTGTCATTCTGCAGCGCCTCGGCCCGGTTGAACTCCAGGCGCACGTATTCGGTGACTTCCCGATACAGCGCAGCCTCCCCGTCGGAGAGCTTGAACGGAACGGTGTACGCGATGCGTAATGGAAACAGGTGAGAGCCGTCGAACTTGAGCAGCTTCTCCTTCACCATGCGGCGCATCAGGTCGTCCACCTCGACCTGGTGCACGCCATCGCGGAATCGGCCCTCGAAGCGATCGCCATCGAGCAGCGCAAGGAACAGCTGGAAATCCTCTTCCTTGCCGTTATGCGGCGTGGCGGTCATCAGCAGGAAATGGCGCGTGATGCCGGAGAGGAGCTGGCCCAACTTGTAGCGCTTGGTGAACTTCACCTCACCGCCGAAGAAAGTGGCGGAGAGCTTGTGCGCTTCATCGCAGACGATCAGGTCATAGGCGCAATCCGGCGCGGTGAGCTTCAGCTGCACGTCCTCGTTGCGCGAGAGCTTGTCCAGCCGCGCGATGGCGAGATCGTTTTCAAGAAACCAGTTGCCGGTGCGCGCGGCTTCGAGCTTGTCGTTGGTGAGGATCTCGAAGGGCAGCTGAAACTTTCGGGAGAGCTCGTCCTGCCACTGCTCAACCAGGCTCCCTGGGCATACGATGAGGCAGCGCTTGAGATCGCCGCGAACGATCAGCTCCTTTATTAGTAGGCCTGCCATGATGGTCTTGCCGGCGCCGGGATCGTCGGCAAGCAGGAAGCGCAGTGGCTGGCGCGGCAGCATAGATTCATAGACGGCGGTGATCTGGTGCGGCAGCGGATCGACCATGGCGGTGTGGACGGCCAGCAGCGGATCGAACAGATGCGCGAGGCGAATTCTGTGAGCCTCGGAGACAAGGCGGTACATCGCGCCGTCGCCATCGAAGCTCCACGGGCGGCCGGCCTGCTGGATCTTCAGTCGGACCTGGTCATGGCGGTATAGGATTTCATCAGCGACGCGACCATCCGGGCCGCGGTATACGAGCGTGAGTGCATCTGACCCGTGCCACTGAACGCTGACGACGGTGACCGATGCGTCCGGAAGGATGCCCCGGACCGAGGCGTCTGGCTGAAGGTCTTCAAGCTTCACTTGCTCGCGAGTCCTGTCTGCTTTCCCTGAGGACAGATTCTTGTAGGGTCGGAAGCATATCCCCACCTGCCATCGATATGCCTCATCTCCAGCAGCGAACGGGCATATTTGGAGTCAATCTTCACTTGCCTTGCCGCGCGCCCACTTGATGGCGTCCTGCGCGTCCTGTCCCGTGATTTTTAGCTCTTCAAGCTTCGCGCGTACCACCTCAGCCGATGCCTTCAGCACCCACTTCGCCGAGCGCCCCTTGCCCGTCGAAGCGATCAGTCCCTCGCGGCTCATCTCGCGTAACACGTTTCTCACTGTCTCGCGCGATACGCCCGGGCAATCCGCCTCGACTTCCGAGATCGAGAACGGCGCCTGCTTCGCGAGCACGACTTCACGCACCTGCTCCGACTTCGAGCCCCTGCCCTTGCGCACCTCACCTACACGCTCCTCGAACTCGCGGTACGCGCGCAGCAGCACACCCCAGAAGTAGTTCATCCACGGGTTCGGATCGTGCTGGCCTTCGTGCCAGCCCTGCGAGCTGGTCTCCAGCGTCTCGTAGTAGCCTTCTTTCGTTTCCTCGTACACGCGCTCGATGCTGATGTAGCGACCGACTTCGTAGTTGAAGTGGTACAGCAGCATCAGCGTCAGCAATCGCGACATGCGGCCGTTGCCGTCCGCGAACGGATGGATGCAGAGGAAGTCCAGGATCGCGAGCGGCACGACGATCAGGGAATCCAGATCGTGCTTCTGCGCGGCTGCGGCGTAGTTGGCGGTGAGCTGGTCCATGGCCATCGGCGTGAGGTGCGCGGCAACGGGCCGGAACCGCACGCGCGAGGTGCCATCGGGCCGGTGCTCGACGATGTCGTTGTCGGTCGGCTTCCACCGGCCGCCGGGGTTCGGCATGTAGCGGTAGAGCATGCCGTGCAGCTGCAGGAGTACGTTCGGGGTGAACGCCATGTCGCGCCCCGACTCGTGGATCAGCGCCAGGGCGTCACGGTACCCGGCCACTTCCTGCTCCGAACGGTTGCGGGGCTGCGCCTGGTGGACGACGAGGCGCCGGATGCGGTCCGCAGGCACGTTGATCCCTTCCAGGCGGTTCGAGGACTCGCTGGATTCGATCCTGGCGACTTCCAGCAGCCCGGCGAGGACTTCCGGGGCCTGCCGGTAAAACAGCTCCTGCTTGCCCCGGTATTCGCCGATGGCGCGCAGCGTGGCCGCCTGCTCGGGGTTGAAGCGGAGCCGGGCGAGGTAGTCGTCGGTAAGCGAGTGCACTGGCAGGCCTTGGGGCGGCGGGAAACGGGGTGATGATAGTTCTAAATGGGGTCCTGGCTGCGAAGACACCCCTTTTAGATGGATAAATGGGGTAATGAATCTCATATTTGGGGTATTATTATCGTTCATACCCTATTTAATGACGCTACATGCCGGCAATCAGCCCCGGAACGCTCCAGACAGGCCCTCGGCCGGCACGACGCCCGCACCTGGCCACCGCTCTGGCCGCAGCCGCAACCCTCGGTGGCGGCGTGTGCATGGGGCTGTGGCTGGCATACCCGCACCGGGATCTCCCGGTGGTCCCGGCTGCCGCCTCTGCTGCCGCCTACCTGATCGCCGCGCTCTGGCATCCGGCCGGCCGCTACCTGCGCAACCTGCGCCCCGTCGAAGACATCGTGGCCTACATCCGCTGGATGCGCTCGACCACGCCCATCATCCGGTTCAACGGCGAGTGCTTTCATCACGAGCTGCGCAGACACTGGGTGATCGAGACCTGTGTCGGGCCGGACGGCAAGCTCCACGAGCGCGAGGTTCCGCGCGACGAATGGGAGCGGATCGTCACCCTTCGCCCAATCCAGGACTTCGCCTACGCCAGCTGGGCGGACCACAGCGCGCACCTGACCGACGCGATCTACCGTCACCAGGCACTGTGCGTGGACTTCCGCATCATCGCCAAGCCGGCCGATGCGTCCACCGCTGCGGCGCTCGCCGCCGCACGGGATTCCTTCATCGCCCGATTCGCGAACCACGATGTCCGCTTCCACTTCACGGAGACCGTCCTCGCCGCGGGCTTCAAGCCCCGGATGCTCGCGGTGGTGGACATGTCGAGGAAGTCACCGCTGCTGGACTTCAACACCTTCGTGCTGCTCACGGCACTGGGCTTGCTCGCGCCGTACCTGATCTGGTTCGAGCACCGCACCAGGACTGGAACCTTCCGCTTCCGGAAGCTGTTTTCGACTGCGCGGTTCGCGCGTCCGCTGCGCACTTCTGCGCACCGCGCGAGGGTGTACCCCAAGGTGTACCCCAGAGCGTTTTCAACCCGATAAGGACCGACCGGAGAACACGTAAATGCTTGAAGAGATTGGTGGAGCTAGACGGGATCGAACCGTCGACCTCTTGCATGCCATGCAAGCGCTCTCCCAGCTGAGCTATAGCCCCACTGCGGGAGGGCCGCGACGTTACGCGGCGCCCCCGGGGCTGTCAAGGAATAGGCCGGATTGCCTTGGCGGGCCGCACGTACTATTGCTGTGCCAGCAAACCAAGGAGCCAGCATGAGCAATCCATTGCGCCGCATCCGCGATCTGGGCCAGCGCATCTGGCTGGATGACATCCACCGTGGCCTGCTGACCAGCGGCACGCTGCAGCGGCTCATCCAGGAAGACGGCCTCAGCGGCCTGACCTCCAACCCGTCGATCTTCCGCAATGCCGTGCTCGAGACCAGCGATTACGCCGCGGTGCTGGGCGCCAGCGACGGGCTGCCGCCGGTGCAGCGCTACGAGGCCCTCGCCATCGAGGATCTGCAGGCGGCAGCCGACCTGCTGCTGCCGGAGTATCGCGCCAGCGACGGCCACGACGGCTTCGTCAGCATGGAGGTGGCGCCCGAATATGCGCACGACACCGCGGCCACGGTGCGCGAAGGGCTGCGGCTGCGCGCGCGGCTGGCCCGCGACAACGTGATGATCAAGGTGCCCTCGACCGACGCCGGCGTCGCGGCGCTGGAGCAGCTCATCGCGCAGGGCGTGAACGTCAATGCGACGCTGCTGTTCAGCGTGGCGCGTTACGAGCAGATCGCCGCGGCCCACCAGCGCGCACTGCTCGGGCGGCTGGACGCCGGTCTGCCGGTGCGCGGCATCGCCTCGGTGGCGAGCTTCTTCCTCAGCCGCATCGACACCCTGGTGGATGGCCGGTTGGACAAGCTGCCCGCAGGCCCCGCCCAGCTGGCAGCGCGCGCGCTGCGCGGGCAGACCGCCATCGCGCTGGCCGCCGAGGCGCTGGCCTGCTGGCGCCAGCGCCTGCAGGGCGCGGACTGGGGCCGGCTGCGCGCGGCCGGCGCCCAGCCACAGCGGCTGCTGTGGGCCTCGACCTCGACCAAGGACCCGGCCTATCCGGACATCAAGTACGTGGAGGCGCTGATCGCGCCGGACACGGTGAACACGCTGCCGATGGCGACATTGCAGGCCTATCGCGATCATGGCGCACCTGCCATCCGGCTGGGCGTGGGCGACTCAGCGGCCGCGAGCGAGCCCCTGGCGCCGCTGGCGGCCGCCGGCATCGACCTGCGCGAGGTCTCCCGCCAGCTCGAGGAGGACGGGCTGCGCAAGTTCGCGGAGGCCTACGACGCACTGCTGGACGCGCTCGGGCAGAAGCCCGCCGGCAAAACCGCCGCCCATGCCTGATGCGCTGCTGGTACTGAACTGCGGCTCCTCGAGCCTGCGCTTCGCCCTGCTGGAGCAGCAGCACGACGGGACCTTCGCGCGCCGCCACCGCGGCGAGGTCAGCGGCCTGGGACATGCCCCGCATTTCGCCGTGCAGGCCGCCGATGGGGCTTCGCCGGTACAGCAGCGGTCGCTGGCGCGCGGTGGCGATGCTCATGCCGCCGCGCTGGATGCCGTGCTCGGCTGGCTGGATCAGCTGCCGGAGGCGGCGCGGCTGGTGGCGGCCGGCCACCGCATCGTGCATGGCGGAGCCACGCAGCACGCACCAGCCGTGCTCGACGCCGCGTTGCTGGCGCGCCTCGAGGCGCTGGTACCGCTGGCGCCGCTGCACCAGCCGCAGGCGCTGGCGGCGGTGAAACGCCTGGCGGATCTGCGGCCAGGGCTGCTGCAGGTGGCCTGCTTCGACACGGCCTTCCATCGCACCATGCCGTGGGCCGAACAGCGCCTGGCGCTGCCGCAGGGGCTGCACGCGCAGGGGGTGCAGCGCTTCGGGTTCCACGGCCTGTCCTGCGAATTCATCGCCGGCGAACTGGTGCGGCTGTGGGGTGAACGGGCGCGTGGACGCATCGTCATCGCCCACCTGGGCCAGGGCTCGAGCCTGTGCGCACTGCACGGGCTCGCCAGCCAGGCCACGACCATGGGTTTCACTCCGCTGGACGGCGTGCCCATGGCCACGCGCTGCGGCGCCATCGACGCGGCTGTGCCGCTGTACCTGCTGGAACAGGGCATGGACGTGGCACAGGTCCGCCGCCTGCTGCACGAGCAGAGCGGCCTGCTGGGCCTGTCCGGGATCAGCGGCGACATGCGCACCTTGCTGGCGGACGCACGCGCGGCGGCGGCCGATGCCGTGCAGTACTACTGCCATCACGTGGCGCGCGCGCTGGCCTCGATGGCGGCGGCCATGGGCGGCCTGGATGCCATCGTGTTCACCGGGGGCATCGGCCAGAACGCACCACCGGTGCGCGCGGGCATCCTCGAACGGGCGGCCTGGCTCGGCGTACAGGTGGACGCGCAGGCCAATGCCACCGCCATCGTGCAGCGGGGTGCCGTGTGCATCACCGGCGCGGACAGTCGCGTCCCCGCGTGGGTGCTGGCCACCGATGAGGAGGCCGTGATCGGCACGCACACCGCCAGCGCCTGTCTGCAGCGGCCCGAAGCCACCCGCTGACCCGCCGCCGCGGCCTGCGCCGCTGCCTTGTCATGGATGTCATCGGGCGGGAGCCGGGGCTCGGTTACCATGCCACTGGATGCAGTCTCGGCATTACAGTCCGCGCCCCTTGCCGCAAGCCCTGCGCGGACTCGACCAGCTCGCGCTGGACCTGCGCTGGAGCTGGAACCACGGCGCCGACCAGCTCTGGCATCGCGTGGATGCACAGCTCTGGGATGCGACGCGCAACCCGTGGCTGATCCTGGAGTCGGTCTCCGAGACACGGCTCATCGAACTGGCGGGCGACGGCGCGTTCCTGGCCGAGTTGCGCGAGCAGCTGGCGGCACGTGAGCAGCACCTGCACGGCACGCCCTGGTTCACGCGCCAGCACGGCGACCTGCATGGCCAGATCGCCTATTTCTCGATGGAGTTCGGTCTCAGCGAGGCGCTGCCCATCTACTCCGGCGGCCTGGGCGTGCTGGCCGCCGACCACCTGAAGGCGGCCTGCGACCTGGGCGTGCCGGTGGTTGGCGTGAGCCTGCTGTACCAGCGTGGCTACTTCCGCCAGAAGATCGGCGCGCACGGCGAGCAGATCGAGCTGTATCCGCTGAACGATCCGACCATGCTGCCGGTCACGCCGCTGCGCGACGACAGCGGCGCCTGGGTGCAGGTATCCCTGCAACTGCCCGGGCGGCAGATTCACCTGCGCACCTGGCAAGTGCAGGTGGGCCGGCGCTCGCTGCTGCTGCTCGACAGCAATCACCTGCTGAATGATCCGGCCGACCGCGGTGTCACCGGCGAGCTCTATGGCGGCGGTCCGGAACTGCGCCTGCAGCAGGAGCTGGTGCTGGGCCTCGGCGGCTGGCAGCTGCTGGAGCAGCTCGGCATCGACTGCTGCGTATGCCATCTCAACGAAGGTCACGCGGCGTTCGCCGTGCTGGCGCGCGCGCGGCAGTACCTGCGCGCGCACCAGGTGGATTTCGACGTGGCGCTGCGCGCCACGCGCGCCGGCAACCTGTTCACCACGCACACACCGGTGGCGGCGGGCTTCGACCGCTTCGAGCCGGAGCTGATTGAGCAGTACCTGGCGGACTTCGCCGCATCGGTGGGTCTGCCGGTCGCGCGCCTGCTGGCGCTGGGACGCGGCAATCCGCAGGACGCCCACGAGCCATTCAACATGGCGCTGCTGGCCGCGCGCGGCTGCGGCGCCATCAATGGCGTCAGCCGCCTGCATGGCGTGGTCAGCCGCCGCATCTTCCAGAGTGCGTTTCCGCGCTGGCCGGAGGCCGAGGTGCCCGTGGATCACGTGACCAACGGCGTGCACACCCCGACCTGGGATTCCCCCGAAGCCGACAAGCTGTGGACCGCCGCCTGCGGCAAGGGTCGCTGGCGCGACACGCTGGAGGACGTGGAAGGCGGGCTGCGCGGAGTCGAGGATGAAGCGCTGTGGCGCTTCCGCTGCGCCAGCCGTGCCAGCCTGATGCAGTTCCTGCGTGGCCGCTGCGGCCGCGAGGTCTTCAACCCGGACGTGCTGACGCTGGGCTTCGCGCGGCGCATGACCGGCTACAAGCGCACCACGCTGCTGCTGCACGATCCGGAGCGGCTGCTGCGGCTGCTGGCCAGCCGCGACCGGCCGGTGCAGATCGTGCTGGCCGGCAAGGCGCATCCGCGCGACGAGCCCGGCAAGCAGATGCTGGAACAATGGCTGGCCTTTGCCAGCCGCGGCGACGTGGACGGACGCGTGGTATTCGTGGAGGACTACGACCTCGCCATCGCCGCCGAGCTGACGCGCGGCGTGGACCTGTGGGTCAACACGCCGCTGCGTCCCTGGGAGGCCTGCGGCACCAGCGGCATGAAGGTGCTGGTAAATGGCGGCCTGAACGTGTCAGTGCTGGATGGCTGGTGGGCCGAGGCCTGGCAGCCCGAGCTCGGCTGGGCGCTGGGCGATGGCGATGAAGCCGATGACGCGGCAGTACGGGACGCGCGCGATGCCGATGAGCTTTACCGGCTGCTGGAAAGTGCCGTGGTGCCGGAATTCTATGCGCGCGACGCCGCGGGCATTCCGCGCGCCTGGGTGGCCCGCATGCGCGAGAGCATGGCGCGCCTGACGACGCAGTACTCGACCAACCGCATGGTGCGCGAGTACGTCGAGCGCTACTACGTGCCGCTGGCCCGGGCATGCAGGCAGCGCGTGCCGGAGGCGGCCCGCCAGCTCGAGCAGCGCTACCGGCAGCTGGCACAGCACTGGCCGCAGCTGCATTTCGGCAATGTCGCCGTGGCCGCAGATGCGGGCCGGTTGCGCTTCACCGTGCAGCTCTACCTCGGCGATCTGAATCCCGACTTCGTGCAGGTGGAGGCCTATGCCGAGGGGCGCGGCGAGGAGGCACCGGTGCGGCATCCGCTGCAGCGCGGCGCACCGCTGGCGGGCGCCGCCAATGCCTTCACCTATGAGGGGGAGCTGGCCACCGGCCGGCCAGCCGGCGACTTCACGCCGCGCGCGATGGCGACCGATGGCGACCTGCTGGTACCGCTGGAGGCGGACTTCATCACCTGGTACCGATAGCGTCGCCGCCCTTGCCTTCGGCGGATGCCTGACGCATGGTCGCGCTCGGGAACATCACTCAGGGAGATTGCGATGAACCGATTCCACCGCCTGGGCATCACCATGGCCGCGCTGGCACTGCTCGCCACCGGCGCACTGGCCGCCGACGCGCCCGACATCAGCGGCACCTGGACCACCTCGTTCGACAGCCAGGTCGGCAAACAGGACTACACGTACACGTTCAAGGTCGAGGGCGGCAAGCTCACCGGCCATGCCAAGTCCAATCTCGGCGAAGGCGACCTCAGCGATGGCAAGGTGGACAAGGGCATGGTGAGCTTCGTCGAGCACCTGAACTACCAGGGCATGATGCTGGACATCAATTACCAGGGCCAGATCGTCTCGGCCGACGAGATCAAGTTCAAGCGCGACGTCGCCGGCCAGGGCGGCGAGGAATTCACCGCCAAGCGCGCGAAGTAGCCGGCCGGCGGGCGGGTCAGGCGCTGGCCCGCTCCGCCTCCCTCAGGGCAGGACCCGCGCGATCCGCTCGCGCACCAGCGCACGACCCAGCAGCGCCAGCGTGGCGTCGATGGGTGGCGAGACCGTGCCGCCGGTCACCGCCACCCGCAGCGGCTGTGCCACCTTGCCGAGCCCCAGTCCGCGGCTTTCCGCGAAGGATTGCAGCAGCGCATGCAATGCCGGCGCGCTCCACTCGGCAGCCCCGGCAAAGGCCGGCTGCAGTTCGGCCAGCAGCCCCTTTGCCTCCGCCGTGAGATGCTTCGCCACGGCCTTCTCGTCCATGGCCGGTTCGCGGAAGAAGAACAGGCTGGACTGTGCCATCTCCTTCAGCGTCTTCGCGCGCTCGCGCAATGCCTCGACCACCCCGTCCAGCAGCTGCGCATCGTCGGCCTGCACGCCCAGCAGCGCCAGCTGCTCGCGCAGCGCCGCCACCAGCGTGGCGCGCGGCGCCTTGATGATGTGCTGCTGGTTGAGCCACAGCAGCTTGTCGGGATTGAACGCGGCGGCGGCCTTGCCCACGTGCGCGATGTCGAAGGCCGCGATCATTTCCTCGCGCGTGAACACCTCCTGGTCGCCATGCGACCAGCCGAGCCGCACCAGGTAGTTCAGCAGCGCGTCCGGCAGGTAGCCTTCCTTCTGGTACTCCAGCACGCTCACCGCGCCATGCCGCTTGGAGAGCTTGGCGCCGTCGGGGCCGAGGATCATCGGCACATGAGCGTACACCGGCGCCGTGGCGCCCAGCGCGCGCAGCATGTTGATCTGCCGCGGCGTGTTGTTCAGGTGGTCATCGCCGCGGATCACGTGCGTGACGCCCATGTCCCAGTCGTCCACCACCACGCAGAAGTTGTAGGTGGGATTGCCGTCGGAGCGCTGGATGATGAGGTCGTCCAGCTCGGCGTTCTGGAACACGGTGCGGCCGTGCACCAGGTCATCGACCACCACCTCGCCGTCCAGCGGGTTGCGGAAGCGGATCGCGGGCACCACGCCCGCCGGCGGCGGCTGCGTGCTGTCGCGCCAGCGGCCGTCGTAGCGCGGCTTCTCCTTGCGCGCAAGCTGCCCCTCGCGCATGGCATCCAGCTCCTCTTTCGTGCAGTAGCAGCGGTATGCCAGGCCGCGGTCCAGCAACATGCGGATCACTTCGCGGTAGCGCTCGTAGCGCTGCGTCTGGAAGTACGGGCCCTCGTCCTCCTTGAGCCCGAGCCAGCGCATGCCGTCGAGGATCACGCGCACGGCCTCTTCGGTGGAACGCTCGCGGTCGGTGTCCTCGACGCGCAGGATGAAGCGGCCGCCATGGTGGCGGGCATACAGCCAGGAGAACAGCGCCGTGCGCACGCCGCCGATGTGCAGCATGCCGGTGGGGCTGGGAGCGAAGCGGGTGACGATGGTCATGGGGCGCGTAGCCTAGCCGAAGGGACCGGGCCGCGCGCGTCCGGCCGGCGCTCAGTCCACGCGGTAGATCCACGACCACGGCAGCACGTTCGCCAGTCCCCGCCTCCCCGCCGGGCCATGCCCCGTAACCGCCTTGTACTCCGGAGGAATTTGCGTACCATCCGGCCGCTGCGTAGACTTGCGCTCCCTTCAGGACGGGCGGTTAGCTCAGCGGTAGAGCACTGCTTTCACACGGCAGGGGTCACAGGTTCAAATCCTGTACCGCCCACCACTTCCCGAGCCCCGCACCCACGATGATGCGAGTCCGCCTGCCGCCTGCAGTCATCGCACTGGGCTTCGTCAGCCTGTGCATGGACGCCTCCTCGGAGCTGATCCACGGTCTGCTGCCGGTGTTCATGGTCAGCGTACTGGGCGTGAGCGCGCTGTCGGTGGGCGTCATCGAGGGCATCGCCGAAGCCACCGCGGCCATCGTGAAGGTGTTTTCGGGCACGCTCAGCGACTGGCTCGGCCGGCGCAAGCCGCTGGTCCTGCTCGGCTACGGACTTGCCGCGCTGACCAAGCCGCTGTTCCCGCTGGCTCATGGCCTGGGGCTGGTGCTGGCGGCGCGTTTCATCGACCGCATCGGCAAGGGCATCCGCGGCGCGCCCCGCGATGCGCTGGTGGCCGACATCACCCCGCCGCAGTGGCGCGGGGCCGCGTATGGCCTGCGCCAGTCCATGGATACCGTGGGAGCCTTCATCGGGCCGGCGCTGGCCATGCTGCTGATGGCCGCCACGCGCGACAACTTCCGCCTGGTCTTCTGGGCCGCGGTTCCGCCAGCGGCGATTGCCGTACTGCTGGTCACATTCGCGGTGCGCGAACCACCCGCCGCCGCGGCACGACCACGGCGCGGCGCGCCGATCCATCGCCGTGAACTGCGCCGCCTGTCATCCGCCTACTGGCTGGTGGCGGGCTTCGCCAGCATCCTGACCCTGGCGCGCTTCAGCGAGGCCTTCCTGCTGCTGCGCGCCGGGACGCTGGGCTGGTCGCCGACCTATGTGCCGCTGGTGCTGATCGTGATGAATGTGGTGTACGCGGCCAGCGCCTGGCCGTTCGGGCACTGGTCGGACCGCATGGATCGACGGCGCCTGCTGCTGCCGGGCATCGGCCTGCTGATCGTCGCCGACCTGCTGCTGGCATTGGCCTCATCGACGGCGTGGCTGCTCGCCGGCACGGTGTTCTGGGGGCTGCACATGGGAGCCACACAGGGCCTGCTGACCGCGCTGGTGGCAGACACGGCGCCCGTCGACCTGCGCGGCACGGCCTTCGGTCTGTTCAACCTGCTCACCGGAGTGGCGCTGCTGGCCGCCAGTGTGCTGGCCGGCGCGCTGTGGGAGTGGACGGGGCCGGCCTCGACCTTCGCCGCCGGCGCGGGCTTTTCCGTGCTGGCGCTGCTGGGCCTGCTCACCGTGACGCGACCCGGATCACCGCCTGCCACGGGCGGATGAGGAATCGCAGCTGATGCCCCGGGGCCGTGTCTTTTCCGAACCGCATCTGCACCTGGCGTTCAGGATCAGCCTGTGGTTCAAGGCCGCGTTCGCCGCGGCCGAAATCGCCGCGGGCGCCGCCGCCTGGTTCATGCCGCGTGAGCTGCTGATCCGCACCACCGCCGCGGTGGTGCGGCACCTGCCCCATGTGGCGGGCAGCGCCGCGGTCGGCGACTACCTGCTGCACGCGGCCCGGGAAGTTTCCGCCAGCACCCGCCACTTCACCGTGTTCTTCCTCGTCAGCCACGGCGCCATCAAGCTGTGGCTGATCGCCGGACTGCTGCACATGAGACGCTGGTATTACCCGGCCGCGCTGTCCGTCTTCGGACTGTTCATCATCTATCAGGTGTACCGGTTTTCCCAGACCCACTCACTGTGGCTGCTGTTCCTCAGCCTGGTGGATGCGATCGTCATCGCACTCACCTGGCACGAGTACCGCTACATCAGTCGCCGACCACCACCAGCAGGCGCTGCGCGGTGAGGACGCCGGCGGCGGCGTCGAAGGTACCCTCGCCCGCCAGGCTGTACAGCACCGTCGTGCCATTCAGCTCGCCCGCCAGCTGGGTCTCGAAATCCGCGAAGTTGCTGAAGTTGTCCACGTCATGGGTGGTGCGGTGGTAGATCGCGAAGGTCAGCATGCCGCTGCCGGCCGGTTGCAGGCTCAGCGCGGCCAGCGTGGTCACGTCGATCAGCCGTCCGCCCAGCCTGACGGTGCCATGCACGCTGCCCAGGTTCAGCGTCAGTGAGGTGCCGGAGCTGGCGCTGAACGGCGCGGTGCTGCCGTTGATGCCCCAGTTCAGCGCCGTGCTGGCATGCGTGTCGGTGAAATCCACGAAGGTGTCGGCGGTGAAGTCCGGCGGCGCGGCGCCGAAGGGCGTGACGAACCCGAACAGCCGCGTGTACGCGCCGTTGGCGAGACCGGTGACCGGCAACGAGCCGGTGCTGACCACATAGTGGGCCGGGTCGGCGTCATTGGCGGTCGTGGAACCGGTGCCGCTGAAGTCGAAGTGCGCGGGATCACGGCCATCGATGTTCTGCAGCGCCAGCGTCACGCTGCCCGCGGCAGTGGCGGCCACCGTGCCGTACAGGTGCGTGTAGTTCAGGCGTACCCGGCCGGCCGTGGCGTCGAGACTGGCATGCCCGGTGCCATCACCGGAGAACACGCCGTAGGCCTCGATGCGCTGGCCCACCGAGATCGCGCCGATGTCCAGCGCGCCCGAACCCTGTCCGTCGCTGGTCACCCTGGTGCCCGTGGCCACCGTGACACCGACGTGACCCAGCTCGAAGCCGCTGCGGCCGCCGTGGCGGCCAACGCGCACGCCGCCGATGGTCAGCGTGTCGCCGGAACGCGCGAGCACGTTGCCGGACAGGTAGTCGAGCTGCAGATCCTCGGCGCTGCTCGCCGCCAGCACGCGGGTGGCGGTGAAGCTCATGGTAGTTGCGTCGATCGAACCGAAGGCGATGGTGACCGGGTTGCCGGTGAGTGCCGCGAGTTGCGTGAGCCCGTCGGCGCCGCTGGACACCATGCCGTTGATCTCGAAGTGCGTGCTGGCGGTGGTGTGGACGACCAGCTGCCCGCTGGAATCGGTGGTGTCCTCGAATGGCCGCACGTTGATGCTGTAGCTGCTGCCGGCGACGTCGACACTGGCCAGGCGCCCGCGCGCCCGTACCTGCCGGCTCGCATCACGCTGCACGCTGGCGACGATGAACGGGCTGACGGTCACCGTATGTGCGTTCAGGTCGACGGTGTTGGAGGCCGCGATGTCCATGTCGAAGGCCAGCTGCGAGACGCGCTGGCGGTCGATCACCAGGTGATGCCGGTTGTCCAGCTGCACGGTGAGATCCACGTGCCCGAGCGCGTGCCCGCCCGCATCGACCGGCGACACCTGCACGCCGTTGCCGGTGCCGTCATCCACCACGATGTCGGCATTGCTGAAATCCACGCCCAGCGTGGCTGCGACATATTCACCGCTGGGAATCTCGCCGGCGCTCAGCACCTCGGAGAGATCCACGAGCTGTGCGAAGTCGATGCGCGCGGTGGCCGGAATCGCCTGCACCAGCGTGCCATTGGCTTTCCTGAGCTGCAGCGAGGTGACGTCCACCGCGTAGCTCAGGAAGTCACCCGGCGCATCCGTCACGGTCAGCAGCGCCGTACCGCAGTCGCTGCAGGAACTGCCCTGCGTGCCGCCCATCTGGCTGCTGCCCCCGCCGCATGCGGCAAGCGTGGCAGCCGCGAGCGCGAGCAATCCCTGCCGCAGGCGCTGCAGGATGCCGGCCGCTGTTCCGTTCTGGTGTCCGTGCGTGGTGGCGTGTGTCATGGCGCTCCCCTCGATGGTTGGCACTAAGCGGAGGAACGCGACTGTGCACCCGCCGTTGACAACAGTGGGAGTCGCCAGATGGAGACAACGGGTTGCGCGCGGCGCGGCGCGCTAGGAGCGGTTGCGCGGAATGTGCGAGGGGATCAGGAAGAAACTCAAGGTCGTGATGAACGCGCAGGCCGCGACGAACCAGAAGAACAGGTTCATCGCCGGCCGCGGCTGCATCGCCAGGTAACCCGTCGCCACGATGGGGCTGAGCACCGCGCCGATGCGCGACACCGTCTGCGCCAGGCCGAGCGCCGAGCCGCGCAGCTCGGTGGGATAGGAATGCGCGGCCACCGCATACATGAAGGCCTGCATGCCGTTGAAGGAAACGCCCGCCAGGAAGGCGATGGTGCGGATGTTCGCGCTCGACGGGGCCACGGCGCCCACCAGCATGGTGCCGATGACCGCGGTCGCGACCACGCCCAGCAGCGCCAGCAGCGAGCCGACATAACGCGAGCCATACCAGCGGATCAGGAAGGCCCCGCCGATGGAACCGAAGAACGCCCCCAGCGAGAACAGGCCGAGCGCCGCGGAGGCGACGTCGCTGCTGATGCTGCTCTCCTGCAGCAGCACGCGCAGGTAGTTGGTATAGATGTACAGCACGAAACTGTTGAACGAGAACGCCACCCAGATGAAGAACGTGGCGCGCGCATAGTCGCTGTTCCAGATGGTGGCCAGCCAGTTGGAGGAGCGCTTGCCGTCCTCGCGCACCACGAACTGCTCGTTGCCGCTGAAGCGCTGCTCGCCCAGCAGCCGGTTGAGCGCCTGCGCCAGCCGCGCGTGCTGCTCCGGCCGCTGCGCCATGTACTTCGGGGATTCTGGCAGCAGCACGCCGAACACGAGGAACAGCCCCAGTGGCACCAGGCCGCCGAGCAGGAACATGGTCTGCCATTCCACGTGCTGCACGGCGAAGCGCGCCAGGTAGCCGCCCACCGGCACGCTGGAGATCACCATCGCCACCACCACGCTGCGCACGGTCTTCGAGGTCCACTCGGAGATCAGCGCGGTGGCCAGCGGCGTGATGCCACCCATGCCCAGGCCGGTGATGAAGCGCCACATCGTCAGCATGCGCAGCGACTCATGGGCATTGGCGGGCGTGCCCGCCCTGGCTGCATGCCAGCTCAGCACCGAACCGATGCTCAGGAAGATCAGGCAGGCGAAATACGAGCGCTTGCGCCCGATACGGTCGCCCAGCCAGCCAAGGCCCACCGAACCGATGGCCATGCCGAGCAGTCCGGCCGTGTTGATCGGGCCCAGGTCGGTGGAGGCGACCTTCCATCCCGCGGTAATCGCCGGGCCCACCTGCCCCATCAGGAACAGGTCGTAGCCGTCGGTGGCCATGATGATGATCATCATGATGGTGATGCCGAACGGCACCCAGAAATACCTGGCGGAATCGATGACCTCGCCTATCTCGACGACCTTCTTGTCCATGCGCCCCGAGGCCCCCCGTGGAATTTTTCTGGTCCGCGACTTTGGACTGAAACCGCCCCGATGGCAACGGCCGGCAGCCGCTCGCGGGCCCGTTCAGGGCACGATGGCCTGGATTTTCGGGGTCGTGCCCGGCGGAAAACTCGCCGCGGGATTCTCGGCCTTCGCGCCCAGCGAGCGCAGCAGCGCCACGGTGTCGGTGTGCTTCTCCGGCAGCAGCGCGTTGAACTCCTTCGGAAAGCGGCCCAGCGCGTAATCGATGGGCGAGAGGCCATTGGAATCGATCACGTCCAGTTCGGCGCCGTCCTCCACCAGCCGCCGCACCAGCCGGTTCCAGCCATTGGCCGCGGCGGCGTGCAGCGCAGTGCGATTCGCGGCGGTCGTCACCTTCAGGTCCGCATCGGCGATGGACAGCACCGTGCGCGCATTGACGTCGGCACCGGCCGCGCGCAGCAGCGCGTAGCAGGCGAGCGCATCATCCTCGGTACGCTCGCGGCCGCGCGTGGGCTCATGGATCATGCCCTCGCCGGCCGCCGCCATCAGCGGCGTGACGCCCTGCGAATTGGCGAGATCGGCCAGCGCGCCATGCTCCAGCAGCAGCTTCACCATGGGTGCATCGCCAGCCTTGGCGGCGCGCAGCAGCGGCGTGGTGCCCCACACCAGCGTCGGGTCGCGATAACGGTCATTCGGGATGTTGCGGTAGCGCGGGCGCAGCTTGAGCTGCGCGTTCGGGTTGGCGCCGCGTTCCAGCAGCAGCTGCGCGACCTGCTGGCCGGTGGCCGCATCCATCGTCGGCAGCTCGACGCGCCGTCCCACGGGCGGTGTGTTCATGTCCACGGCGACGTACAGCGGCGTCTGGCCGTAGATATCCCACAGGTTCACGTCGGCACCGGCCTCGATGAGGAATTGCGCCGCATCCCAGTGGTAGTTCAGCAGCGCCATGACCAGCGCGGTGGTGCCATCCGGATCCGGCAGGTCGATGTCGGCGTGCCGGGCGAGCAGCTCGCGCAGGCAGTCGATGCAGCCTTCGCGGGCCGCGAACAGCAGCGGCGTCAGCCCGCCGCGGAACATGTCCTTCGGCCGGCCTTCCGCGGTGACACGGCGCTGCCAGTCGCGCACCGCGGAACGCTCATCGACCCGCGCGCCATGCTGCAGCAGCAGCCGGATCATCTGCGGCTGGCTCTGCGCCGCAGCCCACATCAGCGCCGTCTGCCCGCCCCAGTTCTCGTGGGCGCGGACCTGCGCGCCATGGCGGATCAGCAGCTGCGCCGCCGCGACATTGCCGGTACGCGCCACCGCCATCAGCGCGGTCTGGCCTTCCTCGTTGGCGGAATCGGCGTCGACGCCGGCCTCCAGCAGCGCGCGGATCACCTCCGTGTCGCCCCGGGTGGCCGCCAGCATCATGGGCGTGGCGCCGAACAGGTTGGTGGCGCGCGGATCGGCGCCGTCGTGCAGCAGGCGCCGTACTGCGGCCACATCGCCCGCGTACACTGCCTGCTGCAGCGCTGTGGTGCCGTCCGGGCTGGCCGGCTCAGCACCGCGCGCCGCGCCCGGGAGCGCGACAGCCAGCACCAGGCAGGCCAGCAGC
>DATJYR010000028.1:0-17502 GCA_035499515.1 Steroidobacteraceae bacterium
GGTCTGCTGGACGCTGATTCCCACGCTGGTGTCGATGGTCTATGGCGCCATTCTGCTCGCCACCACCGCGCACGGCGCCCAACTCAGCCCCGGCGCGCTGCAGCCGCTGTCGCTGAACGAACTGGTGTTCCACCACACCCCGGCCGATCCGGGATATTCGCTGCTTGCCGCGCTGGGCCTGCTGAACCTGTGGATCTGGGGCCTGTCGATCCTGGGCGTGCGCCAGTGGAGCGCCCGCTCCTGGCTGTTCAGCGCGGTGTTCGTGCTGCTGCCGGCGGTGGTCGTGTACGGACTGTGGGCGCTGCTTGCATTCCGGAACGCCGGATGAACCCACGCAACTGGATCGCCATCGGCGTCATCGCGGCGCTGATCGGGGTGCCGCTGACCCTGAAACTCGCTGGCAACGGCAACGCCAAGAAAGTCGACGTGGAAAAAGTCAGCCAGCGCGTGCTGTCGCCTTCCATTCTCGCGTCGGGCTCGCTGGCCTACGAAAGCCAGGTCACGCTCGCGCCCGAGGTCGGCGGCAAGGTGAAGGATATCCTGGTGGAGGAAGGCGACACGGTGAAGAAGGACCAGCTGCTGCTGCGCCTCGATCCGGCCACCTCCGAAGCCGAGATCGCGCAGATCGAAGCGCAGATCCGGCAATCGCAGCTCGCCATCGAACATCGCGAGGTGGATCGCGACGCCCAGCTGGTCAAGCTCAGGCGCTACGAGATGCTGCGCAAGAGCGGCATGATCGATGAAAACACCTACGCCGACCTCGAGAGCCAGGAGAAACTCGCCGAGGTGGACCTGAAGACCAGCCGCGAGATGCTGTCGCAGACCCAGGCGCAGCTCGAGCAGGCACGCGAAGCGCTGGCCAAGACCGAGATCCGCTCGCCGCTGAGCGGCAAGGTGACGGCCATCTTCATCAAGGTCGGCGAAACGGCCGTGCCCAGCATCAGCGGCATCGCGGGCTCCACGTTGCTGCAGGTGGCGGACACGACCAGCATCGACGCCGAAATCAACATCGATGAGACAGACATCGCGCGCGTGGCGGTGGGCGCCGACGCGAAGATCGTGCCCGCCGCGTTTCCCGACACCACGCTGGTCGGCAAAGTGGTGAAGGTGGCGATCTTCCCGCGTACCGCCACGGGTTCGCAGAACAAGAGCTATCCCGTGAAGGTGCGGCTCACCCGTTCGGCCGACCTCACCTTCCGTCCCGGCATGAGCTGCCGTGCGGAAGTCATGACCAACTCGGCGACGTCCGCCAGCAGCCTCGCGGTGCCGGTCCAGGCCATCCGTTACGAGGATGCCGAGAAGAAGAACGAGAAAGCGGTGACCAGCGTGTTCGTGTTCAAGGACGGTCGCGTCAGCAAACGGATCGTGGAGACGGGCACGGCCGACGACGCTTATACGGCCATCCTGAAGGGTTTGAAAGACAATGAGGAAATCGTCGTAGGTCCTTCAAAAATATTGAATTTCCTTAAAGACGGCGAGCGGGTGGCCAAGAATGCGCCCGCCGCTTCGCCCGCCAGCGTGCCGCGCGCGTGATCGAGCTGCGCGGCGTCGGCAAGACTTACCAGATGGGCGACACCCAGCTGGCCGCGCTGGTGGACATCAACCTCACGGTGGCGCGCAACGAGTACGTGGCCCTCACCGGCCCGTCCGGGTCGGGCAAGTCCACCATGATGAACGTGCTCGGCTGCCTGGACACGCCCACCACCGGCACGTACGTCCTCAATGGCGAAGCGGTGGCCGGCCTCAACGAGTCGCAGCTCGCGAGCGTGCGCAGCCGGCGCATCGGGTTCATTTTCCAGAGCTACTACCTGATGGCACGCCAGACCATCCTCGACAATGTCGCGCAACCGCTGATCTACCGCGGCCTTCCGCCCGCCATCCGCCACGCGCGCGCCGCGGCGGCCCTGGCCCGCGTCGGTCTCGAAAAACGCACCGCGCACCGTCCCAACGAACTCTCCGGTGGCCAGCGCCAGCGCGTGGCCATCGCCCGTGCGCTGGTGGGCAACCCGGACCTGCTGCTGGCGGACGAGCCCACCGGCAACCTCGACAGCAGGACCGCCGCCGAGATCATGGGCATCTTCTCCGAACTGCACGCGGGCGGGATCACGCTGGTGGTGGTGACGCACGACCCCGTGGTGGCCGGCTACGCGCGCCGCGTGGTACGCCTGCATGACGGTCGGATCGCCTCCGACCAGCCGAACTAGCATGGGATCGCCCGACGACAACGCCTCCGTCATCGAGCATGGCAGCACCGCGCAGGCGCTGTTCTACGCCGTGCAGGAGTGCCTGCGCTCCGCGCTGGGCAGCATCCGCGCGCATGGCCTGCGCAGCTTCCTCACCATGCTGGGCATCATCATCGGCGTGGCGAGCGTGATCTGCGTGGTGGCGCTGCTGCAGGGACTGACGCAGTCGGTGATGAACGAGCTGCAGGGGCTGGGCGGCAACTCGCTGCAGATCGTCGCCGACACGCCGCTCGCCGACCGGCTGCGCGGCAAGACCAACCGCCTGCGCCAGACCGACCTGGAGCAGATCCGCTACCAGATCAGCGGCATCAGCAACCTCACGCCGTTCTTCGACCTCACCGTCGCGGGCGGCGTGCGCAACGGTTCCAACAGCGCGGTGGCGCAGGTGGTGGCCAGCACCGCCTACTTCCAGTTTGCCGCGCAGGTGTACGCGCGCTACGGCCGCTTCATCGCGCCCAGCGACAACGACACCAGCCGCCGCGTCGTGGTGCTCGGCGACCAGGCGCGCATCGACCTGAAGCTGCCCGAAGACCCCACCGGCTCGTTCGTGCAGATCGGCCCCGAATGGTTCAAGGTGGTGGGCGCCACCGAACCGCGCGGCGAGATGTTCGGCCAGAGCCAGGACAATTTCGTGGTGATTCCCTATGAAACCGGCCTCGCCCTGTCCAGCCAGGCCGTGCCGCCCGACATCGCCATCCTGCTCACGGTGGACGACATCACCGCCGTCGCCAACACCACCAGCCGCCTCACCGCGCTGCTGCGCCGCCTGCACAACATCGGCCCGAAGGACAGCGACGATTTCAAGATCCAGTCGTCGCAGACCGTGGCGCAGACGGTGGAGCGCATCTCCACCACCGTCACGCTGGTGGTCGCGGCCGTGGTGGGCATCTCGCTGCTGGTGGGCGGCGTCGGCATCATGAACATCATGCTGGTGTCGGTCACCGAACGGACGCGCGAGATCGGCATCGCCAAGGCGCTGGGCGCGCCGCGGCACTACATCCTCATGCAGTTCCTGATCGAGGCCATGGTGCTCGCCGTGCTGGGCGGCGTGATCGGCATCGCGCTGGGCTACCTGCTCAGCCTGCTCGCGGCCAACCTGATCCCGGGGTTTCCCGAGCCCAGCGTTCCCTGGTGGGCCATCTTCGGCGCCACCGGATTTTCCGCGCTCGTCGGCATGCTGTTCGGCATCCTGCCGGCGAGCAAGGCGGCAAACCTCGCGCCAATCGATGCCCTGCGGCACGAGTAGCCGCTAGAATCGCGCGATGGAGCCCGTCGCACCCGCGGACCCTGCCACGCCTGTGGCTGCCGCAACCGCGAATCCGCCCGCCGCGCCTGAAGACTCGCGTCGCAGGTTGGCGCGCGTGCTGCTGACGGTCTTCACGCTCACGTTCCTGGCCGCGCGCATCCTGGTGCTGCTGATCATGACGCGACGGCTGCCCGACCTGTACCTGCACCTGGGCGGCACGCACGTCCACCACCTGAACTACGGCATCTTCCTGCTGGCGGGATCCGGCGCGCTGCTGCTCTTCTACCGGCCGGTGGGCCGCGCCGCGACCGCCGTGGCCGTGCTGTACGCCATCGGCCTCGCGCTGACCTTCGACGAATTCGGCATGTGGGTGCACCTGGGCGGCAGCTACTGGCAGCGCGCGAGCTTCGACGCCGTCACGGTGGTGGCCGGCGTCCTGGCGTGCATCGGCTTCCTGCCGCCCCCGCGGCTGCTGAAGCCCAGGCACGCGGTTACCGGCGTGGTCCTGCTGATCGCGGCCGCCGTCTTCACCCGGTTGCTGATGGAAACGCTGCAGATGGCCGAGCGGCGCGTGGGACCGGCATTGCAGCGGATCGAAGCTTCCAGCCCGCAATGAGGCGCGGCGCTAGGGAGCCGGTGGATGCGCGGCGTCCTGTCGCGCGCCCAGCGCGGCCACCGCCACCTGCACCGTGATGTCGCCAGCGTGCTGGAACTTCAGCGTCAGCGGAAACGACTGGCCCTGTCGCAGCGGCTGCGACAGCCCCTCCAGCATCAGATGCATCCCGCCCGTCACGAATTCCACTTCGCCGCCGGAAGGCACGTCGACGCCCGCCACCGGTCTCATCTTCATCACCATGCCGTTCATCGTCATGCTGTGGATTTCCACCTTGGCCGCCAGCGGCGTGCTCGCGCCCACCAGCCGGTCGGCGCTGGCGCCGACATTGTGGAGCGTGAGATGGACCAGCGCCGTGGTGGCGCCCGCCGGGGTCGCGGTCGCGGTGGGTTGCAGCACACGCAGGTCGCCCGCTGGCGCCGCGGCAGAAGCCCCGGCAATCCCGCTGCCGAACGCGGCGCCCACGAGGGCGAGCACCAGCCCCGGAAGGCGGCGGCCGCACCTGTCGCGCAGGCTCCTCATGCCGCCCTCCTCTTCAGGTAGGCATCCAGCCGCGGAAACACGCGCCGCGCGTTGCCTTCGAAGATCTGCTGCTTCTCGGCGGCGCTGATGCCCAACGCCTGGATGTAGCGCTTGGTGTCATCGTAGTACTGGCCGGTGGTCGGATCGATGCCGCGCACCGCGCCCACCATCTCCGAACCGAACAGGATGTTCCCGATCGGCACCACCTTCGTGAGCAGATCGATGCCGGGTTGGTGGTAGACGCAGGTATCGAAGAACACGTTCTTGAGCACCAGCTCCGCGAACGGGGGGCGCTTCATGTCCTGCGCGAGGCCGCGGTAGCGGCCCCAGTGGTACGGCACCGCGCCGCCGCCGTGCGGGATGATCATGCGCAAGGTCGGGAAATCCTTGAACAGGTCCGAGCTGATGAACTGCATGAAGGCCGTGGTGTCGGCGTTGATGTAGTGCGCGCCCGTGGCGTGGAACACCGGGTTGCAGCTCGAGCTCACGTGCACCATCGCGGGCACGTCGAGTTCCACCATCTTCTCGTAGAACGGATACCAGTAGCGGTCGGTCAGCGGCGGCGCGGTCCAGTGGCCGCCGGAGGGGTCGGGGTTGAGGTTGCAGCCGATGAAGCCGAGCTCCTTAACGCAGCGCTCGAGCTCGGCGGCGCTGTTGACGGGCGGCACGCCCGGCGACTGCGGCAGCTGGCACACGCCCACGAAGTTGTCGGGATACAGGTTCACGACGCGGTGGATCAGGTCGTTGCAGACGCGCGTCCAGCTCAGGCTCACGCGCTCGTCGCCGATGTGATGCGCCATGGCCGAGGCGCGCGGCGAGAAGATCGTGAGGTCGGTGCCACGCTCGCGCTGCAGCTTGAGCTGCGCCTTCTCCAGGCTGTCGCGGATCTGCTCGTCGCTGATGTTGAGCTTGCTGGCGTCGGGCGTCTTGCCCGGGTCCTTGAGCGCCGCGATCTGGGCGTCGCGAAACGCCTGCAGTTCGCCGGGTGCGGTGGTGTAGTGGCCGTGGCAGTCGATGATCATGGGTCGATCCGCGTCATGGGTGGTGGCAAGCCTGCATCTTAACCGGATTGCTCGTCGGCGGCACGGTCCGGCGCCGGGCCGACCGGCGGCGCGGCGGCGTCCGGCGGCGCGGCTTCGACCGGCGGCGCGTGCTCGTGCGCGTGGTGCAGGTCGGGAAAATGCGCGTGCGCGTGGCTCATCCGGGCGTGCTGGTGCACATGGGTGTGCGCACCGTGGCCTTGCCAGGGGAAATCATGGACGTGCTGGTGGTGGCTGTCGTGCACATGCGGATGGCTGTGCTGCAGCGGCTCGTGCGTGTGCAGATGGTCGTGGCGCTCGCTCAGGTGCAGCCACACGCCGGCGGCCATCAGCACGCCGGCCGCGCACAGCGTGCCGGTCAGCGCTTCGTGCCCCAGCAGCAGCGCCAGCAGCACGCCGACGAACGGCGCCACCGAGAAGTACGCGCTGGTGCGTGCCGCCCCCAGCTGCCGCAGGGCCAGGATGAACAGGCTGATGCTGAGGCCGCAGCTGACGAATCCGACCAGGAAAGCGCCCGCCACGGCGGCACCGGCCGGCGGCCAGCGCAGCTGAAGCGCCGCGGCCAGCAGGAAGTTGATGGCGCCACCGGCCAGGCCCTTCACGCAGGCCAGCAGCGCGGCATCGCCGTCGCTGACCTTGCGCATCAGGTTGTTGTCCAGCGCCCAGCACAGGCAGGCCCCGGCGATCAACGCCGCGCCGGGCGAGAAAACCAGCGCCTGCCCCGGCGACCAGGACAGCAGCACGCCGCCCGCCACGATGCAGGCCATGCCGATGACCAGCCTGCGGCCCGTATGCTCCCGGAACACGAACCAGGCCAGCAGCGCCGTGAACACGGATTCGAGGTTGAGCAGCAGCGACGCGACGGCAGCCGGTTCACGACGCAGGCCCGACATCAGCAGCACGGGACCGGCGACGCCGCCGAGCAGCACGGCCCCCGCAAACGCGGGCCAGTGGGCGCGCGAGGGCCAGAGTGCCTCCTCGCGCACGGCGGCGCGTTGCCGTCGCACGCCGCGCCGCGCGAGCAGCGTGAGCCCGAGGCCGACGCCGGCGCCACCATACAGCAGGGCCGCCAGCTGCACCGGATCCAGGCTGCCGAGCAGCAGCTTGGCGAGCGGTGTGCTGGCACCGAACAGCACGGCGGCGGTCAACGCGTAGAAGATGCCCTGCATGGCTGGATGGGCGAGCGGATGGGAGCGCTATGGTACCCTTTCCCGCATGCAAACTCGCCAGCTGGGCAACACCGGAGTGCGCCTCTCGGCACTGGGATTGGGCTGCATGGGCCTGGTCGGCTGGTACGGCGAGCGCGACGACGCCGAGGCGGCCGCGACCCTGCTGGCGGCGGTCGATGCGGGCGTGAACCACTTCGACACGGCGCAGAGCTACCAGAACGGAGCCAACGAACGGTTCCTTGGCGAAGTGCTCGCGCCGGTGTTCAAGGCACGGCGCAACCAGCTGTTCATCGCGTCCAAGTACGGCATCACGCGCGACGCCGCCGGCACGTTGATCATCGACAACCATCCGGACGCGCTGCGCCGCGCGGTGGACGAGAGCCTGCAGCGCCTCGGCCTCGACGCGCTCGACCTCTTCTACCTGCACCGCATCGACCCGCGGGTACCGATCGAGGAATCGGTCGGCGCGCTGGCCGGCCTCGTGCAGGCCGGAAAGCTGCGCTACCTGGGCCTGTCGGAATGCAGCGTCGCGACCTTGCGCCGCGCGGCCCGGGTGCATCCCATCGCGGCCGTGCAGAACGAGTATTCGCTGTGGGTGCGCGATCCCGAGGACGGCATCCTCGCGGCGTGCCGCGACGTGGGCGCTGCGCTGGTGGCCTACAGCCCGCTGGGGCGCGGCTTTCTGGCGGGCAATTTCCGCTCGCTCGATGAGCTTCCCGCGGACGACGCGCGACGCAACCAGCCGCGTTTCAAGGGGGAAGCGGGCAAGCACAACCTGCTGTTGCTCGAAGCCCTGGAGCTGGCCGCGCGCGGCAAGGAATGCACGGTGGCCCAGCTGGTGCTGGCCTGGGTGCTGGCCCAGGGCGAGGACGTGCTGCCGATTCCGGGCACCAAGCGCCGTGCGCGGCTGGCGGAAAACCTGGGCGCGCTGGCGGTGCCGCTGGACGCCGTGGAAGCGCAACGGCTGGGGGATCTGATCACCGGCCTGGGGGTGGAAGGCGAGCGCCACCCCCCCGCGATGATGAAAGTCCTCAACGGCTAGCGCGGCCCGGCAGCACCCCTTAACCCTGCAGCGCTTCGACCGCTGCCTGGATGGCCTGCACCACGCGCGCCGTCCTGGTGTCGCTCCAGGTGCCTGAACTCAGCCGCATGGCGTGCTTGAACGTCCGCAGCGCCTGCTCCACTTCCACCGGCAGCCGGCCGCCCTCGCGCGCCCGCGCGTCGAGCCGCAGGCGGTCCTTGAGACCTTCCAGCTGCGCTTCGTTCGCCGCCAGGAACTTGCGTCCCGCCGCGGTCACGGCATAGCGTTTCTTGCCTTCCTCCTGCTGCGCCTGGAGCCTCAGCAGCTCCTCTTCCTCCAGCAGCGCCAGCGTCGGGTAGATCACGCCCGGGCTGGGCACGTAGGCGCCACCCGTCATCTCCTCGATCATCCGGATCAGCTCGTAGCCGTGGCGCGGCTCATCGGCCAGCAGCGACAGCAGCAGCAGCTTGATGTCACCGGGCCCCGCGATGCGGCCGGAACGGCGCTCCCAGTCCTCCATGGGACGACCACCGCCGCGGCCCCGATGGCCCATGCCATGGCGGCCCAGGCGCCTGCCAAATCCTCCAAAACCTCTCATATCGTCAACTCCTGTTGCATGCACCTATTGCATGTCACACTCTTACGATATATCTTATGATCCATGAACACAAGCACCGGATCGAGAACCGTCACCCGCGTCCGCCACGAAGTCCGCCTGCGCGTGCTGGAGGTGCGGGCCATCACGCAGCTCTCGCCCGAACTGCGCCGCATCACGCTGGGTGGCCCGGAACTGGCCGGCTTCCACAGCGCGGCACCCGACGACCACGTGAAGTGCTTCTTCTTTCCGCCCGGCGTCACGCCGGTGGCGCCCGCGCCGGACGCCCCCCGCCCGCCCATGCGCGACTACACGCCGCGGCGCCACGACGCCACGCGCGGCGAGCTGGACATCGAGTTCGTCCTGCACGGCGACGGCCCCGCCGCCACCTGGGCCGCGGCGGCCAAAGTGGGCGACCGGCTGCTGATCGGCGGCCCGCGCGGATCGGCGATCGTGCCGTATCGCGCCGCGGGTTACCTGCTCATGGGCGATGAGGCCGCCCTCCCTGCCATCGGCCGCTGGCTGGACGAGTTGCCAGCGGGCACGCCGGTGACGGTGTTCGCCGAAGTCGCGAACGCCGCGTCCGAAGTGCCACTGGCCACCCAGGCAGCGCTCACGCTGCACTGGGTGCATCGCGATGGCGCCGCCCCGGGCACGATGCGGTTGCTCGAGGCGCTGCAGGCGGCGCGACTGCCGAAGCGCGACGTATATGCCTGGGTTGCCGCCGAAACCAGCGTCTCGCGCGCCATCCGTCGCTACCTGCTCGAGGAGCTGGGTGTGGCCGAGGACTCCATCAAGACCGCCGGGTACTGGAAACAAGGCGTGGCCGACCACCACGACTGAGTTTTTTGCATGGCGCTTTCACGCGCCGCGCCCTAGCCTTGATCCCGTACCACAGGGTGGAAGGGAGCAGGCGATGGACCTCATATACCTCTTGTTGCTGGCTGGCCTGTACGGGGCCACCCACCTGTTCGTGCTCGCGATCGTACGCCTGGTAGGCAAGCCGTGAGCGCCCTGCTCTGGCTCGGCGGCGGCGTCGCGCTGTTCCTGGCCGGCTACCTGGTGTACGCCCTGGTCAACGCGGAGACCTTCTAAGATGTCCGCCACGATCTCGTTCTGCGCATTGCTCGCGCTCCTGTTCGGCCTGGTGCTGGCCTGCGTGCAGCCGCTCGGTGGCTACATGGCGCGCGTCTTCGCGGCGCCGGTACCATCGCCTGGATCAGCCCCGGACGCCACGGCCGGCGCGGACCGACCGCCGCTGGCACTGCGCCTCGGCGCGCCGCTGGAGCGCTGGCTGTATCGCCTGTGCGGTGTCCATCCCGAGCGGGAGATGGACTGGTCGCACTACGCCATCGCCCTGCTGCTTTTCAATGCCTGCGGCGCGCTGGTGGTGTATGGGCTGCAGCGCCTGCAGTTCTGGCTGCCGCTGAATCCGCAGCATTTGACCGCCGTGAGTCCCGACTCGGCCTTCAATACCGCTGTCAGTTTCATCACCAACACCAACTGGCAGGGGTACGCGGGCGAATCCACGCTCGCCTACCTGGTGCAGATGGCCGGCCTCACCGTGCAGAATTTCCTGTCAGCGGCCACCGGCATCGTGGTGGCCATCGCGCTGGTGCGCGGCTTCGTGCGTCACGGCGCACGCGCGCTGGGCAACTTCTGGGTCGACGTGACGCGCGCCACGCTGTACGTGCTGTTGCCGCTGGCGGCGGTGCTGGCCGTGGCCCTGGCCAGCTCGGGCGTCATCCAGGATCTCGGCGGCTACCGGCAGGTCACCACGCTCGAGCAGGCGACGCAGACCCTGCCGATGGGTCCGGTCGCCTCGCAGGAATCCATCAAGGAACTGGGCACCAACGGCGGTGGTTTCTTCAACGCCAATTCGGCGCACCCCTACGAGAACCCGAACGCCGTGTCCGACCTGCTGGAGCTGTTCGCGATCCTGGTGATCCCGTTCGCGCTCACGGCCACTTTCGGCCGGATGGTCAACGATGCGCGCCAGGGATGGGCCTTGCTGGTCGCGATGCTGCTGCTGCTGGTGCCGCTGATCGTGCTGGCCTGGCACAGCGAGCTGCACGGCAACCCGCTGCTCGCGCGGCAGGGCGTCGACCAGGTTGCAAGCCTGGCGCAGTCCGGCGGCAACATGGAGGGCAAGGAAACACGCTTCGGCATCGCGGCGTCGAGCGTGTTCGCGGCCGTCACGACGGCGACCTCGTGCGGCGCCGTGAATTCCATGCACGACTCGATGACGCCGCTGGGCGGCTTCGTGCCGCTGTTCCTGATCCAGCTCGGCGAACTGGCGCCCGGCGGCGTGGGCACCGGCCTGTACACGATCCTGGTGTTCGCCATCCTCGGCGTCTTCATCGCAGGCCTCATGATCGGCCGCACGCCGGAGTATCTCGGCAAGAAGATCGAGTCCGCCGAGATGAAGCTCGCCTCGCTGTTCATCCTGACCACGCCATTCCTGGTCCTGATCGGCACGGCGCTGGCGGTCGCCGTGGCGGCGGGCAAGGCCGGCGTTGCCAATCCCGGCCCGCACGGTTTCAGCGAGATCCTCTACGCCTTCTCTTCCGCCGCCAACAACAACGGCAGCGCGTTCGCCGGCCTGTCCGCCAATACGGTGTTCTACAACGTCGCCACCGGCATCGTGATGTGGCTGGGCAGATACTGGCCGATCGTGCTCGCGCTCGCGCTGGCCGGCTCGCTGGCCGGCAGGAAGCGCATCCCGGTCACGGAAGGCACCCTGCCCACCCACGGCCCGCTGTTCGTGGCGCTGCTGATCGGCTCGATCCTGCTGATCGGCGTGCTCACCTACGTGCCCGCGCTGGCGCTCGGCCCCATCGTCGAGCACTTCCTGCTCAGCGCCGCCACCTGAGGAAACCCGATGTCGAGACCTTCACTGACCCTGTTCGATGGCAAGCTCGTGGGCCCGGCGCTGCTCGAGGCGCTGCGCAAGCTCGATCCGCGCGTGCAGTGGCGCAACCCGGTGATGTTCGTGGTGTACCTGGGCGCGATCCTGACCGCGCTGCTGTGGTTGCAGGCGCTGGGCGGCCATGGGGAAGCCTCCGCCTCGTTCATCCTCGCGATCACGATCTGGCTGGTGTTCACCGTGCTGTTCGCGAATTTCGCCGAGGCGCTCGCGGAAGGCCGCAGCCGCGCCCAGGCGGACGCGCTGCGCGGCATGCGGCAGACCGTGGTCGCCAGGAAGGTGCTGGATCCCAGGTCCCCGCAGCAGCAGGGTCCGGCTCGCGCCACCGTCGACATCAAGGCCGAGGACCTGCGGCGCGGCGATGTCGTGCTGGTCGAAGCCGGCGCCGTGATTCCCGCCGACGGTGAGGTCATCGAAGGCGCCGCTTCCGTGGATGAAAGCGCCATCACCGGTGAATCGGCGCCCGTGATCCGCGAGTCCGGGGGCGACTTCGCCTCCGTCACCGGGGGCACGCGGGTGCTGTCCGACTGGATCATCGTCAGGGTGAGCGCCAATCCGGGCGAGACCTTCCTCGATCGCATGATCTCGATGGTGGAGTCCGCCCGACGCCAGAAAACGCCCAACGAGATCGCGCTGACCATCCTGCTGATCGCGCTCACGCTGGTGTTCCTGGTGGTGATCGTGACGCTGCTGCCGTTCTCGCAGTTCAGCGTCGAGGCCGGCAAGGCAGGCTCGCCGGTCACGATCACGGCCCTCGTCTCGCTGCTGGTCTGCCTGATTCCCACCACCATCGGCGGCCTGCTGTCGGCGATCGGCGTGGCCGGCATGAGCCGCATGATGCAGGCCAACGTCATCGCGACTTCCGGCCGCGCGGTCGAAGCCGCGGGCGACGTCGACGTGCTGCTGCTCGACAAGACCGGCACCATCACGCTCGGCAATCGGCAGGCCACGGCGTTCCTGCCCGCACCCGGCGTGACGGCGCAGCAGCTGGCGGACGCCGCCCAGCTCGCGTCGCTGGCCGATGAGACGCCGGAGGGCCGCAGCATCGTCGTGCTCGCCAAGCAGCGCTTCAACCTGCGCGAGCGCGACCTCAACTCGCTGGCGGCCACGTTCGTGCCGTTCTCGGCGCACACGCGCATGAGCGGCGTGAACCTCGGCACGCGCGAGGTGCGCAAGGGCGCGCCGGATGCCATCGCGCAGCACGTCGCCGCGCTCGGCCAACCCTGCCCGCGCGCGGTCATCGACAGCGTGGAACGGGTGGCTCGCCAGGGCAGCACGCCGCTGGTGGTGTCGGATGGCGCCAGCGTGCTCGGCGTCATCGAACTCAAGGACATCGTCAAGGGCGGCATCCGGGAGCGCTTCGCCGACCTCCGGCACATGGGCATCAAGACCATCATGATCACCGGCGACAACCGGCTCACCGCCGCCGCCATCGCCGCCGAGGCGGGCGTCGACGATTTCCTCGCCGAGGCGACGCCGGAGGCCAAGCTGAAGCTCATCCGCGAACACCAGGCGCAGGGCCGGCTGGTCGCCATGACGGGCGACGGCACCAACGATGCGCCGGCGCTGGCGCAGGC
This sequence comes from Steroidobacteraceae bacterium, assembly GCA_035499515.1. Lineage (GTDB taxonomy): Bacteria > Pseudomonadota > Gammaproteobacteria > Steroidobacterales > Steroidobacteraceae > FEN-1191. The sequence goes on from DATJYR010000028.1 coordinate 12,953, forward strand.
CGACGTCGCCGTGGCCATGAACACCGGCACGCAGGCCGCGAAGGAAGCCGGCAACATGGTGGACCTCGACTCCAATCCCACCAAGCTCATCGAGATCGTCGAGACCGGCAAGCAGATGCTGATGACCCGGGGCGCGCTCACCACTTTCAGCATCTCCAACGACGTCGCCAAGTATTTCGCGATCATCCCGGCGGCGTTCGCGGTCACCTATCCGCGCCTGGGCGCGCTCAACATCATGCATCTGGCGACGCCGGATTCGGCGATCCTCTCGGCCGTGATCTTCAACGCGCTGGTCATCGTGCTGCTGATCCCGCTGGCGCTGCGCGGCGTGAAATACCGGCCGCTGGGCGCCGGCCCGCTGCTGCGCCGGAACCTGCTGATCTACGGCCTGGGCGGGGTGCTCGTGCCCTTTCCCTGCATCAAGCTCATCGACATGATCCTGGCCGCGGCTGGCTGGGCCTGAGGAGTCGCCATGACGACAACCGCTACGCTTCCTTTATGGCTTCGTTCGCTGCGCCCGGCGGTGGCGCTGCTGGTGATGCTGACGCTGCTGCTCGGGCTGGCCTATCCGCTGCTCATCACCGGCGTGGCGCAGGTGCTGTTTCCCTTCCAGGCGCGCGGCAGCCTCGTGCAGCGCGACGGCAGGCCGATCGGTTCGCGCCTCATCGGCCAGTCCTTCAGCGATCCCCGCTATTTCTGGTCGCGCCCGTCCGCGACCACGCCCGATCCCGACAACGCATTGGCGTCGACCGGTTCCAACTTCGGACCGCTGAATCCCGCGCTCACCGATGCGGTCCGCGCCCGCATCAAAGCGCTCAAGGACGCCGATCCTGCCCAGGCAGGGCCGGTGCCCGTGGATCTCGTGACCGCTTCGGCCAGCGGCCTGGATCCCGAGATCAGCCCGGCGGCGGCCCTGTACCAGGCATCCCGCGTGGCGCGGGCCCGCCACCTGCCGCTGCCCGAGGTGCAGGCGCTCATCGCCGCGCACCGGCACGGCGCGGCGGTCGGGCTGTTGGGCGAACCGCGTGTTAACGTGCTCGAGATGAACCTGGCCCTCGATCAACTGCGCTGAACCCGATGGCCGACTCCGGGCGTCGCGACCCCGATACGCTGCTGGCCGCCGTGCAGCACGAAGAGGCGCGCGCGCGGCGCGGCCGCCTCAAGATCTTCTTCGGCGCTTCGGCGGGCGTCGGCAAGACCTACGCCATGCTGCAGGCGGCGCAGGCCGCGCACGCGCACGGCGGCGACGTGGTGGTCGGTTACGTGGAACCCCACGGGCGCGTGGAGACGGAGCAGTTGCTGGCCGGCCTCGAGCAGCTGCCGTTGCTCGCCGTGCGCCAGCGCGGTCTCACGCGCCAGGAGTTCGACCTGGACCGCGCGCTGGCGCGCCGGCCCGGACTGCTGCTGGTCGACGAGCTGGCGCATTCCAACCTCACGGAAGGCGAACCCCGGCCACGGCACGCCAAGCGCTGGCAGGACATCGACGAGCTGCTGCAGGCCGGCATCTCCGTCTGGACCACGCTCAATGTGCAGCACCTGGAAAGCCTCAATGACGTGGTGGCCGGCATCACGGGCACCCGGCAGCGCGAGACGATCCCCGATCGCATCTTCGACGAGGCGGATGAAGTCGAACTCATCGACCTGCCCCCCGATGAACTCCTCGAACGGCTGCGCGCCGGACTGGTCTACGTGCCCGAGCGCGTCGCCACCGCCACCGAGCGCTTCTTCAGGAAGTCCAATCTGCTGGCGTTGCGCGAGATCGCGCTGCGCCGGACCGCGGATCGCGTCGACGCGGCGGCGCACGCCTACGCGCTCGCCCACGGCACGCCGAAACCTGGCCTGGCGCGCGATCGCTTCATGATCGCGGTGGCGCCCGATGAGGAAGCCGAGCATCTGGTCCGCTTCGGCAAGCGCTTTGCGGCGGCCATGGACGCCGAATGGCTCGTTGTCACGGTGGAAACCCCCGCCCTGCTGCGCGCGGGGGACCGGGCCCGCAACCGTCGGGTGGACGTGCTGCGGCTGGCGGAGTCGCTGGGCGCGCAGACCGTGACGCTGGATGGGCCGGACGCCGCGGGCACGCTGATCGACTATGCGCGCCTGCGCGGCGTCTCGCGCATCGTGGTCGGTGAACCGCGGCGGCGCGGATGGCGTGGCTGGCTGAGACGCTCGACCCCGGCGGCGCTCGCCGCCGGTGGACATGGTTTCGACCTGTCCATCATCGCCCGGCACCGTGGCGCCGCGTCCGGTGCGGCGGCGGGCGCCGCAGCCGCACGCGACGCCTTCGCCACGGGCATTGCGCGCGAATTCCCCTGGCGTCGCTATGGCGCCGCCCTGCTGGTGTCGCTGCTCAGCACGGCGGTGGCCGCGGTGATGTATCCGTATCTGGAACTGACCAACCTGGTCATGGTGTACCTGCTCGGCGCGACCGTCGCGGCGTTGCGCCTGGGACGCGGTCCCGCGAGTCTGGTGGCCCTGCTCAACGTGGCGGCCTTCGATTTCTGCTTCGTGCCGCCGCGCTTCACGTTCGCGGTCACCGACTGGCAGTACGCGGTCACCTTCGTGGTGATGCTGCTGGTGGCGCTGATCGTCGCCACCCTGGTGGCCAACGTGCGCGCCCAGAGCCGGGTGGCGGGCGCGCGCGAGCGTCGCACGGCGTTGCTGTACGCGATGAGCCGCGAGCTGGTCGCGACGCGACTGCCTGAAAACCTGGCGCGCGTGGCGGTGCGCCATGTCGCCGAGACCTTCGCCAGCCAGGCGGTGGTACTGATGCCCGATGCCCACGGCAACCTGCAACGGCCGCGCGGTCCGGCGTTGCCCGTCTCGCTGCGGACGGCGGATCTGTCGGTGGCGCAGTGGGTGTTCGATCACGGACGGCCCGCGGGCCTGGGTACCGACACGCTGCCCGCCGCGCCCGCGCAGTACCTGGCCCTCAAGGGCACGGCGCGCGTGTTTGGCGTGTTGGCCGTGCTGCCGGGCCAGCAGCGCCGGCTGCTGCTGCCCGAACAGCAGCACCTGCTCGAAACCTTCGCCGCGCAGATCGCACTCGCGCTCGAGAGATCGCAGCTCGCCGCGGCGGCCGAAACCGCGCGCGTCACCGCCGAGACCGAGTCGCTGCGCAACACGTTGCTCGGCTCCATCTCCCACGACCTGCGCACGCCCCTGGCCGTGATCGCCGGCGCCAGCAGCACACTCAACGACCCGGCGCTGGCGCTGGACGCCGCCACCCGCGCGCAGCTGGTCGCGTCGATCGAGGACAAGGCGCGCGAAATGTCCGAACTCATCTCCAACGTGCTCGACCTCATGCGCTTCGAAGCGGGCGAAGTGAAACTGCGGCGCGACTGGCAGTGCGTGGACGATCTGGCGGGCACCGCGCTCGGCCGCCTTGGCCAGCAGCTCGCGGGCCACCCGGTGGAACTGCGGATTCCCAACGAACTGCCCGCGGTGTACGTCGACGGGCCGCTGGTGACCCAGCTGTTCACGAATCTGCTGGACAATGCCAACCGGCATACGCCGATCGGCACGCCGATCCGCATCGAGGCGGTGGGCGATGCGGCCAACGACGGCGGATTCGTGCGGATAGCCGTTTCGGATGGCGGTCCCGGCCTGCCGCCCGGCGATGCGCAGCGACTGTTCGCCAAGTTCCAGCGCGGCCGCGACGAGGGCACCACGGGCGGCGCGGGACTCGGGCTCGCGATCTGCCGTGCCGTCGTGGAATTGCACGGCGGACAGATCAGCGCGGCCAACCAGCCCGGCGGTGGCGCGCGATTCGAGTTCACGTTGCCCACGCGGGGACCCGGCGCGTGACGGAGGCCATGTTCCTGGTGCTCAGCATCGAGGACGACCCGGCGCTGCGCCAGGTGCTGGGCACGCTGCTGATCGGGCATGGCTATCGATACGTGGCGGCCGGCACCGGGCAACGCGGGGTGATCGAGGCGCGCACGCACCGGCCCGATCTCGTGCTGGTGGACCTCGGCCTGCCGGATCGCGACGGCGCCACCGTGATCCGCGAGATCCGCGGTTTTTCCAGTGTTCCCGTGCTGGTGTTGTCGGCGCGCTCCATGGAAACCGAGAAGATCGCCGCGCTCGACGCTGGCGCCGACGACTACGTGACCAAGCCGTTCAGCACGCCGGAGCTGCTGGCGCGGGTGCGCGCCGCGCTGCGCCGTGGCGCGCGGGCCGCCGGCGGTGGCCTGCCGGTGCTGCAGCTCGGGGACATCCGCATCGATCTGGCGGCGCGCATCGCCCGCCGCGGCGCGGACGAACTGCACCTGACGCCGCTGGAATACCGCGTACTGGATTGCCTGGCCCGCAGCGCGGGCATGGTCGTCACGCAGCGGCAGCTGATCCGCGAAGCCTGGGGACCGGATCGCCAGGGCGACGCGCGCGGCCTGCGCTCGTACGTGAAGATGCTGCGCCAGAAGCTCGAACCCGATCCGGGGCGGCCGCGCTACCTGGTCACCGAAGCCGGCGTGGGCTACCGGCTGCGCCCCGACGACGCTCCCGCCTCAGTCGGCCAGTGACTTTTCCAGCCGGTCCAGCGTGCGCATCGC
>DATJYR010000029.1:0-131588 GCA_035499515.1 Steroidobacteraceae bacterium
AGTCGCACTCATGGGAGTAGCCGCCGCGAACGAAACGCACTGATCTACGCCGCCCCAATGATCGCGCGAAGCGGCCTTGGTGCGCGTTGACCGAGTAGCCGCACCGCCAGCATCGGCACGAGAAGCCCACCAACAATTGACAACAGCACCGCGCCCAGCATGTCCTTATCGGGCATGGCTCGCGTCGCTATGCGCACAAAGACGATCGGGAACCAGCTCAAGAGGTAAATTGAGTACGAGTAGTCGCCGATGGCAGCGAAGACTTTGAGTGCGGCGCCCTTCAGCGAGTAGGCACTCAGAAAGCTGCAGCCGATTCCGGCGAATGCGAGCGGCAACTGTGGCCAGGCGAGGTCGGGCACTATCAGGAAGAGGGCAACTGATAGAGCGAGCAGCAGGACGGCTCCCCATTCCGGATGGCGCGCCCGGTTGGGGAGGTCGTGTCTGGCTGCGAGGATTCCGGAATAGAAGAATACGAGGTTGTGCAGAGCCCCGCCGACATTCACGAAACCAGCCAGTCCGTAGCGGTTGGTATGCGGAAAGATCCGCCATAGCAGGACGAGCACTGCGAAGACAACGAGCTGCTCACCTCGAAAGCGCTCTCGTCTTGCAAGCACCGGCGCGACGAGCAAGCACAGGAACAGCGTTGGCAGAAACCAGAAGAAGATGATCGGATTGGTCCAGGGAACGAGCAATGACTTGGCGTACGCGGCCAGCGAAAATTGGGCCGGCCGCATGGCGAGATCGGACAGTGCCGCTTTGATGGGGTACGCGACAGTGGAAATGGCGAAATATGGAAGCAGCAGTCTCCTGGCCTTGGACCTGACGAACTCCAGGTAGGGCGCCCCGGACCTTCTGGTGTACCGCTCGTAGTGGTAGCCGGAGAGAACCATGAACAGGGGCATATGAAACGTGTATATCCACGCGACCACCTGCAGGAACAGCGCGTAGGCAGGCGAGACGGCGGCGATGCGGACGGCTCGGTCAGGAAGGGCAGCAGTAGCGTGGCCGACAACAACCAGGACGATCGCCAATCCGGAAAGCGCGGCGAGCTGTCGATCTGATTTTGGGTTGACGCTATTGGACATTCAGTACCAATAAGCCAGCAACAGCCGTGCCAGCAAGTGGCGCAGGTTGTTCAATTCGTATCTGCCGGAATCACCGAAGTCAGCTGAGCCTGATCCATGCGCGGATGCTTGTCCCGATCGCTCGCGGGGCGTATACTGGATAAAAATACAGTCCCTGCGAGGAGCCCAGCCATGGTCACCGATTCCTCGGTCCTGATCGACCAAACCATTGAACAGCTTGAGATTCTGGCGGCTGTCTTTGCCGACGAAATCGACGAACGCATCTACCGTCCCGGCGTCAGCCAGGAGGGCGCCCTGGCATGCAAGGCGGCTCACGCCCGCATCGGTGCGCTGCTGCCCGCGTTGCGCGCGGGACGCCGCTGTTTGTCAGTCCGCTGCGGCAGCGGCCGTTCTGCATCGACTGCGAATGATGGGTCACCGCTTCGCGACCAGCTTGCGGGTCGCCGCGGCCAGCGCGCCGGCGGCGGAACGATAGTCCTTCCAGGGCGCGTTCTTCCGGAGCAGCGCCGGCGCCGTGCGGATCGTGAAGGCCGCCGGCGCCAGCCTTGCGCTCACCTGCGACCAGTTCAGCGGCATGGAGACCGGCGCGCCGGCGCGGGCGCGCGGTGAGAGCGGCGCCACGGCGGTGGCGGTGCGATCGTTGCGCAGGTAGTCCAGGAAGATGCGCTGCTGGCGCGCGGCTTTGGACATCCTGATCAGGTAGGCGTCGGGCTGGTCGGACGCCATCTGCGCGCACAGCGTCTGCGCGAACAGTCTGGCGCTCTCCCAGTTCACGGCTGCGGATTGGCGCACGGTCCTGGCCAGCGGCACGACGACGTGCAGGCCTTTGCCGCCGGTCGTCTTGCAGAAGCTGTCGAGCCCGAGCTGCTCGAGCCGCTGGCGCAGTTCGAGCGCCGCCGTCACGACCTTGGCGAACGCCACGTCCGGTGCGGGATCCAGATCGAACACCAGCCGACCGGGCCGCTCCGGATCGCCGGGCGCGCAGTTCCACGGATGCAGTTCGAGGCCGGCGAGCTGCGCGACTTCCTGCAACGCCTCAGCCGAGTCGATGGCCAGGTACGGCTGCCGGTCGCCGGCCACCTTGATCAACTTCAACAGGGGCGAATGGCCGGCCATCGCGTGGCGCTGGAAGAACTGCTGGCCCTGGATGCCATCGGGTGCGCGCAGCAGCGAACACGGCCGTCCGGCCACGTGCTCCAGCATCCAGTCGGACACCGCCGCGTAATATCCGGCGAGCTCCTGCTTGGTCACCGCCTTCGCTTTGCCTGCGGCTGGCCACAGCTCCTTGTCGGGATGCGTGAGCCTGACGCTGCCGGCGCTCGTGGGCCGATCCTTCGCTGGCCGTTCCATCACCGCCTCCGTTGCAGGCCGCCTGGCGCAGCTTGCCATCTCCGGTCCGATCTGCGAACTCGAATGGAATTCGCGCGGCATTGCGGCGAAAGCTTGTAGGACTGGAGTGGGACAGGACTGACCTGCAGCAGGGTGTTTGAGGGGCTGTATCCCTGTGGCCCACGACTTAATCTGGCTTCGCATCTCGTCCACAATGTAAAGGAGCGCAACATGAACAACGATCCCAGCCGCGGATCCGGCCAGCAACAGCAGCCGAAACAGCAGAACCAGAACGATCAGCAGCAACAGCAGAAGGGCACGGCCGGCAAACAGCCGAACGAAATGCCGAACACGGGCCGCAAGGACAAGATCGACGACAACGGCAATTCCGTCGACGACGGCCGGATGGGCGACAAGAAGAGCCCCGACACCCAGCGCTAGACGCGAGGGTGCCGCAAGGGCAGGGGGTGGGAAGACCTCCCGCCCTCTGTTATTGGTGCAGGCCGGCTACCAGAAATACCCGCGCTTGCCCGCTCTGCTGCGCGCGCTGTAGAGCTGCAGGTACATCACGACGCCTGAGATCGTGAGGTAGAGGAAACAGCATCCCGCGATGATCGAGAGGTAGCGCCCGTAGAAGCTGCCGATGAAGTCGCCGCGGTGCAGGCGCTTGAGCCACTGGTGATAGCCCACCTTCGCGCGGGGCGTGGCGGGAGCGGGCGGTCCCGCTTCCGTGGCGCCAGTGGCGGTGTTGAAACTCAACGCGCCCGGATAGAGGCCGCCGAATTCCGAGGTGGCCTTGAGATGGCCTTCGGACATGCTCAGGCGGAACACCGTCAGCGGCGCGTCGGGAACCTCTTCGAGCGCTTTGCAATAGTACGTCTCCGTGAGCGATTGCAACGGCGCCGCCGCAGGGATCGGTGCGGCCACGGGCGGCGGCGCGCCTGGTTCCGGCGGCCCCTGGCCGCGCAGGTGCAGCGAGAATTCATCCCAGCCGAGCAGCGCACCCGTGACGAACATGTTCAGCAGGTACGCCGTGGCGAGGATCGCGATCCAGCGATGCAGTGAGCGCCACATGCGCTAGCTCCAGAAGAACGCGCGGCGGCCAGCCCGTGCGCGCCGGCGCCACAGGCTGAAATACATCCACACGCCCGACAGCGCCAGCACGAGCGCGCACAGGCCGGTGAAGATGGCCACTGCGACGCCCCACGTGCCCACGACATTGCCGCGATGCCAGCTCTTGATGGCATTGTGAATGGCCTGGCCCGAACCGGGGACGTTGCGGGCCGGGGGATTGGCCAGCGAGGCCACTGCGCTGCTCGAGCCCAGCAGTCGCGGTCCATCGGGGTCGAAGGTCAGGGTGCGGGGGGAAGCGCCGCCGATGGCGACGACACCGCGCAGGCCGTCCGGTTCCGAGCGCAGCTCGATGGAGGTCAGGGGTGCGTCCGGCGCCAGCGCACGCGCGGCGCTGGCGATCGCCGCCAGCCGCTCGCCCATGCCGCGGGCGGGCAAGGCGATGTCGCCCGTCCTGCCCAGCGGACGCGCGCCGGGACCGCCGCCGTCGTTCCAGCCCTGCGATGCGTCGGTGGCGTCGAAGATCGCAAGCGTGAGCCCGGAACACGCCCAATACAGCAGCAGCACGGCCACCACGCTCATCAACCAGCGGTGCAGCTTACGCATGGTGCATCATGGCGGGGGTGGCACGGGGGATGGACATCATGCGTGGCGGCGTCGTGGCAATGCTGGTCTGCCTGTCAGCGTACAGCGCCGGTGCGCGGGCGGAGTTCAAGGATTGCAAAGTCTGTCCGGTGATGGTGACGCTGCCCGCGGGCGAATACGTCAAGGGTCCGCGCGAGGATGAACCCGGTCGCGCGCCTGGAGAAGTTCAGGCCCGCGTGAGAATCGGCTACCGGTTCGCCATCGGCAAGTTCGATGTCACGCGCGCCGAGTTCCTCGCGTTCGCGAGCGCGACCCATTACGTCACGAGCGGCGGCGGATGCTGGGGCGAACAGGCGGGCGGTTGGGGCCAGAGTGCCGAGCGGAGCTGGAGTTCACCGGGTTTCGATCAGACCCCGACCGATCCGGTGGTGTGCGTCACCTGGAACGATGCGCGCGCCTACGCGGCGTGGCTGTCGAAGCTCACCGGTCGCGAGTACCGGTTGCCCACCAATGACGAATGGGAGTACGCGGCGCGCGCCGGGACGGATACGATCCGCCCCTGGGGCGATGCGGCGAGCCACGAGTTCGCGAACTACGGCCAGGAAAGCTGCTGTGGCGGACGGGTCAGCGGCCGCGACCGCTGGCTGCACACTTCGCCCGCGGGCAGTTTTCCGCCCAACCGCTTCGGGCTGTACGACATGATGGGCAACGTGGGACAGTGGGTGCAGGATTGCGGCGCCGACTGCACGCAGCGGCAACGGCGCGGCGGCGGCTGGATCGAGCAGTCGCAGAACCTGCGGGTGGCGTGGAGTTTCGCGATCGAGGCGGATCACTCGAGTTCGGACGGCGGTTTCAGGGTGGTGACGGGGGCGTTGTGAACGGGATCATCGTGAACGGGTTCATCGTGAAGGCGTCGCTCTTTTGTCTGGCGGTCGGTCTGGCCGGGGCCGCGGCGCAGGCGCAGATTTCCAAGCCGAGCGAGAGCGAGCTCAATGCCGCGCCGGCGCCGTTCCAGGATCTGGTGCACGGCCGCTCGGACAAGATCAACACCCGGGCCCGCTCCGGCGGACCGGGTGGCCCGCCCAACACCGTGCTGCAGGTGATTCCCAACCCATCGCGCGATCCGCACGATCTGCGCGGGTACTGGTCGGATGGCCGCCCGGGTCCGGTGGGTGGTGGCAACGCCGGCGGCGCTGCGGGCGGTCCCAAGAGCGATCCGCGGCCGGGCCAGCTGGCCACCTCGAAGATCGACGGCAACCGGCTGTGCCTGGTGGCGCTCGGCGTGAACCTGGAGCCCATGAAGGTGTACCAGTCGGCCGATCAGCTCACTTTCGTTTATGCCAATGAACTGCGTGCGCGGCGCATCTACTTCGCCAGGCGCCACCGTGCCCATGTGCAGCCCACCTACAACGGCGATTCCATCGCGCACTGGGAAGGCGACACGCTGGTGGTCGACACCGTGGCCATCAAGGGCATGATCACGCTGTTCAACTCCGACCTGGAACTGGGCGTGCACGACGCGCTGATGGCCAGCCCCACGCTGCACGTCATCGAGCACATCACCAAGAGCGCCGACGGCGAACAGCTGCGGGTCGCGACCGAATGGCTGGATCCGGCTTCTGCAAAGAGTGGCTACTCCACGGTGACCACGCTGGATTTCGTCGCGGATGCGCCCAGCTACGATCTGGAGTGCGAGGACGTGGGCGATCGTTTCGGTCCGGACTATGGCGGTGGTTTTGGAACGTGAAGAGCTTGACAAATCCCGGCGGAGCATCAAAGCACTCCTGCTAGAATGCGCGGCATCGGGACAAGGTGCCGGGGAGTCGGGTGTCATGAGGAAGTTGCTGGTTTTCGTGCTGCTGGCGAGCGTGGGCTCCATCGCCCAGGCGCATCATTCCGCCGCCGCGTTCGATCGCGAAAAACCCTACACGCTGACCGGCACCATCAAGGAATGGCAGTGGGCCAATCCGCACATCTGGGTCAAGGTCATGGTGCCCGACGGCAAGGGCGGAGCGGACGAATATGACCTCGAAGGGCCGAGCGCGGCGGGCATGGCGCGCAATGGCGCGAGCAGCAAGTCGTTCAAGCCGGGCGATACCGGCAAGTTCCTCGTGGCGCCCTACAAGGATGGCAGCAAGCGTGGCGAGTTCCTCGCCTGCTGGCTGGCCGACGGCACGCAGTTGAAGTTCTGATCGCGAGGCGCGTCGCGCAGGCCGTTGTCGGAACCTTGTCGAGCTTCCAGGGGGCATCCATGATTTCCAGATTCTCACCGCTGTCGTTGGGCGCGCTGGGCGCGCTGATGTTGTGCAGCATGCCGTCGGCGCAGGCGCAGATCTCCAAACCCAGCGAAAACGAGCTCAATGCCGCGCCGGTGCAGTTCCAGGACCTGGTGCACGGCCGCTCCGACAAGATCAACCAGAACGTGAGTCCCAGTGGCGGGGGCCCTCCCCCGATGGCGGGCGGCGGCGCCAAGCCGGCGGTGAACCCCTCGAAGGATCCGCATGACCTGCGCGGCAATTGGGGTCGCAGCGGGCCCAGCGGCTTTGGCGGCGGTCTCGCGCCGGGTGGCGGCGCTGGCGGTCCGGGCGGACCGGGCGGACCGGGCGGTGCACCCGCAGGCGGTCCGGGCGGCGCGGGCGGTCCGGGCGCGGCGGGCGGACCTGGCGCTGGTGACGGGCCTGGCGGCGGCGGTCCCCCGGGACCGGGTGGTCCTGGCGGCCGGGGTCCGGACACGCACCCGGGCTGGACCGCGCATTCGGAGATCGATGCCAACCGCATGTGCGTGGTGTCGCTCGGCGTTGCAATGGCACCCGCGAAGATCTACCAGTCGAAGACGCAGCTCACGTTCGTCTACGACAACGAGCTGCGCGCGCGCCGCATCTATTTCGCCGACCATCATCCCGCCCACGTGAAGCCCAGTTACAACGGCGATTCCATCGCGCACTGGGAAGGCAACACGCTGGTGGTGGACACGATCGGCATCAAGGGCCTGATCACGCTGACCGGCTTCGACCTCGAGAACGGCGTGCATGATGCGGTGCTCGCGAATCCGGACCTGCACGTGATCGAACACATCACCAAGAGCGCGGATGGCCAGCAGCTCACGGTGCAATCGCAGTGGCTGGATCCGGAATCCAAGAACAGCGGCTATACCACGAACACCACGCTAAATTACCTGAGCGATGCGCCCAACTACGACGCCGTGTGCGAAGACGTGGGCGACCATTTCGGACCGGCCTACGCGGCGCCGGGGAGCGACAAGAAATGAAACCGAATATCCGACCTGTGGCGTCGTGCGCGGCGCTGGGCGCAGTGCTGGGAATGATCGCGATGCCCGCCTTCGCGGTGGCCGACCTGTCCGGCACCTGGGTGGTGGAGAAGCCGCTCACCACGATGAAGACCCTGCAGGGCAAACTGCCGCCGCTCAAGCCCGAGGCGCTCGCGGTGTACAAGGCGCACGTGGCCGCGAGCCGGAAGGGCGATCGCTCCTGGGACCCGGTGTCGAAGTGCAAGCCGCCGGGCGAGCCGCGCACGCTGGTGCAGGACAGCTGGCCGTTCGAGCTCATGCAATCCGAAGGCCGCGTGGACTTCCTGTTCCAGTGGAACCGGCTGGATCGCGCCATCACCATCGGCACACCCAAGGAAGCCAACTCGGGGCCTTACTATTTCGGCCAACCCGTGGCGCACTGGGATGGCGGTGCGCTGGTGGTCGAGGCCACCGACTTCAAGGAGAACACCACGCTGGATGCCGCGGGCCTGCCGCACACCGAAGACATGGTGCTCACCGAGCGCTTCCGCGTCATCAATGGTGGCAAGACGCTCGAGGATCGCATCCACGTGAGCGATCCCGACACCTACCGGCGTGGCTGGGATACCGTGATCCGCTTCAAGCGCATGCCGGCCGGCACGCGCATCAAGGAAGACGTGTGCTTCGAGCGGCTGAAGCTCAACGACTACGCCACCATCGACAATTCGCTGACGCGCACCGGTTCGCAGTAACGCGGGATTTCAGCGCGGCCGGCCGAAGGTCTGCGACCAGTACAGTTCGCCGTGCAGGCCGGGGGAGAGGGCGGCGGCGAGGCCCATCTCGGTGTAGTTCGCGTCCATGATGTTCTCGCAGTGCCCGGGGCTGCCGAGCCAGCCCCGCACCACCTCGGCGGCCGTTTCCGGCCCCAGCGCGATGTTCTCGCCGACCGCGCGCCACGCGTAGCCGGCGCGCCGCGCGCGATCCGCCGGCGTGCTGCCATCGCTGCCCGCGTGATCGAAGAAGTGGTGGCGCGCCATGTCGCTGGCCTGCATCTGCGCCGAGCGATCCAGCAGCGGCGAGTCCCGCAACGGCGCCACGGCGGGCATGGCGCGGCTGCCGCAGCGGCGCGGCTCGGCGCGCGCCTGGTTGGTGAGTGCGAGCACTTCGCGCTGCAGTGGCGCCGGGTCGTCGATGCGCGGGCTGGGGTGGGGCGCCGCGATCACCAGCCAGAGCTGGTGGCCGCGCTGGTAGACGCCGAGCTGCGTGAACTGCGGATCGCTGAGCTGCGTGCAGAATCGCTCGGCCATGAGCCGCATGAGGTCGCGGGTGTCCTGCCAGCCGCTGAGCGTGAGCCCGGAGGAACGGCGGGCGCGGTAGTCGCTCGCATCCAGGGCCTGCGCCAGGGGCGTGCCAAGCGCCCAGCGGCGCGCGGCGCCGTCCAGGGCGGGGACTTCCAGCAGTGCGTGCGGCGCGGCACGGCCGCCGCAGCGGCCGCCGCGCAGGCCGTTCGCCAGGTCCACCGTCGCGGCGCGCGCCGCGACGCCGACCGACAGGTTGGCCAGCAGGCACAGCAGCGCCAGCCGCAGGGCGCGTGATCGGAGCGGGCCGCATGACATGGGCCGAAGAATAGCCGTGGCCTTGGGTACAATGAAGCATCATGTCCCGGACTTCATCCTGCGACGCCCTCATCATCGGGGGTGGACACAATGGCCTGGTCTGCGCGGCGTACCTGGCCGCCGGCGGCCTGAAAGTCACGGTGCTGGAGCGCCGCGGCGTGGTGGGCGGAGCCGCGGTCACGGAAGAATTCCATCCGGGCTTCCGCAACTCCGTGGCGTCGTACACGGTCTCGCTGCTGCATCCGAAAGTGATCCGCGACCTGGAACTCGCGCGCCACGGCCTGCAGGTCGTGCTGCGGCCGCTGGCGAATTTCCTGCCGCTCGAGAACGGCGGCTACCTCAAAAGTGGCGCCGGCCGGACGGCGGCGGAAGTCGCGAAATTCTCCACCCGCGATGCGGCCCGGCTCGACGCCTATGCCGCGCGACTGGAGGCCATCGCCGACGTGCTGCGCGCGCTGGTGCTCAAGACGCCGCCCAATGTCATCGAAGGCGGCTGGCTGAAGGTGCTGCCGGAACTGTGGCGCGCGCTCGAGGCCGGCAACCTGGTGCGCGCGCTGGACCTGACCGCGCGCCGCGATCTGCTGGATCTCATGACGCGCTCGGCCGGCGATTTCCTCGACGGCTGGTTCGAAAGCGCGCCCATCAAGGCGGTGCTCGGCTTCGACAGCATCGTGGGCAACTATGCCAGTCCCTACGCGGGCGGCTCGGCCTACGTGCTGCTGCACCACGTGTTCGGCGAGGTGAACGGCCAGAAGGGCGCCTGGGGCCACGCCATCGGCGGGATGGGGGCGATCACGCAGGCCATGGCCAGGTGCGCGGCGGAGCGCGGCGTGGACATCCGCCTCGACAGCACGGTCCGCGAAGTGCTGGTGGAGCAGGGGCGCGCCACCGGCGTCGTGACCGATGACGGACAGCGCCTACACGCACGCAGCGTGATCTCCAATCTCAATCCGCGGCTGCTGTATGGCAAGCTCCTCGACCCCGGCCTGCTGCAACCGGAGTTTCGCGAACGCATGGAGCAATGGCGCTGTGGGTCAGGCACGTTCCGCATGAATGTGGCGCTCTCCGAGCTGCCCGACTTCACCGTGCTGCCGGGCAGGCGGGCGGCCGAACATCACGGTGCGGGCATCATCATGGCGCCGAGCCTGGAATACATGGACCAGGCCTGGATGGACGCGCGGGCCCACGGCTGGTCGAAGCGGCCGATCGTCGAGATGCTGATCCCGTCGACGCTGGATGATTCGCTGGCCCCGCCGGGACAGCATGTCGCCAGCCTGTTCTGCCAGCACGTGGCGCCGGTGCTGCCCCATGGGATGGATTGGGACGGCCAGCGCGAGACGGTGGCCGACCACATGATCGACCTGGTGAATTCGCATGCGCCCAATTTCAGGGCGGCGGTGCTGGGCCGGCAGATCATGAGCCCGCTGGACCTGGAGCGGACTTTCGGGCTGGTGGGCGGCGACATCTTCCACGGCCAGCTCGGCCTGGACCAGCTCTATTGCGCGCGCCCGATGCTGGGGTATGGTGACTATCGCGGGCCGCTGCCGGGCCTCTACATGTGCGGTTCGGGCACGCATCCGGGCGGCGGCGTCACCGGCGCGCCGGGCCACAATGCGGCGCGGGAAATCCTTGCCGATCTGGGTTGAATTCGCGAGTTGAACAGGAACATGCCGTTGCGCCATTCCATGCCCGCCGTGACCCGCACCCTCAGGCAGACGCTGTGCGCGCTGTGCTGCCTGATCGCCGTCGGTCATGCCCGCGCCCAGGCCGCGGACGACGGCGATCACCTGAACTTCACGCTGAGCGGCGAACACGATTGGGACGACAACCTGTTCCGCCTGCCCGATCACACACTGCCCGATCGTGGCACGCGCCACGACGAGATCAACCTGATCGCGGGCGCCGGCCAGCTCCAGACTTTCCAGGGCCTGCAGCAGTTCGTGTTGAGCGGCACGCTGGAAGACGAGCGCTTCACGCAGAACACTTTCCTCAACAGTGTGGTGGGCAATGGCCGCGCCGAATGGGACTGGCGTACCGCGGGCGATCTGTCGGGCACACTGGGCGGCACGTTCGCGCAGCAATTGTCGGGCTTCGCGAACAACCGCAGCTTCGCGCGGGACCTCGTGGACCTGCGCCAGTACTTCGCTTCGGGTCGCCTCGGCATCGGCGCGCGCTGGGCATTGCGCGCGAGTGGCTATGACCAGAAGGTCACTCACAGCCTGGAGATCTACGACTACGACGATGCCCACACCGACAACGGGTCGATCGGCATCGAATACAAGGCGCCCACGGGCTATGTGCTCGGCTGGGACTACAAGCATGCACGCACGACGTACACCGACCCGACCTCCGACTACAACGACAACTCCGCGCTGCTGCGCTGGAACGTGCAGCTGGCCGGCGACCTGCAGCTGACTGGCGACGCCGGTTACCAGAGCCGGCAATACACCAGCCGCACGGTCGGCAATTTTTCGGGCGATGTGTGGAACTTCGGCATCAACTTCCAGCCCACGGCCCGGACTTCGCTCGATGCGGCCGCGTGGCGTGAGTTGCGTGCCTGGCTGGACACGACGCAATCGGCGTCCACCACCTTGCTGAATTCAGATCACTACGTGTCGCGCGGCGTGCGGCTCGCGCCGGGCTGGAACTCGGGCGCGCACTGGAAGCTGACGCTCGCCGGTGCCTACGAAATCCAGGATTACGTGGCCGGCGACAGCACCACGTTCACGCGCGAGGACAAGGTGGCGTCCTCCAGCGCGACGCTGGGCTATGGCTTCCTGAAGTATTTCGACGTCGCGTTCGGCGTCCGGTTCGAGCGACGCAATTCGACCAACAGCGATTATTCTTACGACGACCGCCTCCTGAACCTGAAGCTTTCGGGTAGCTGGTAGTCTCCTCTGCAAACGATGAAGGGGGTTTCATGATCAGGATCATTGCAGGCACTTGCCTGATTGCCTTGTCGCTGGGCGCCACCGAAGCAATGGCCGCTGCCCTCACGCCGGCGGCTCCGGCCGGCACGCCGGCCGCCATTCCGGCCAACATCGCGGCCGCGGTGGCCGATGCCAGCCGCAGCGATGCCGACCGGCAGCGCGACGCCGTGCGCAAGCCGGCCGAAGTCCTGGCGTTCGCGGGCGTGAAGCTGGGCGACAGGGTCGGCGAGCTCATGCCCGGGCGCGGCTACTACACCTCGATCTTCTGCAAGGCCGTGGGCCCATCGGGCCATGTGTACACGATGGACATCACGCGCGTGATGGACGGTCCGCCCGGCCCGCCGCCGGGCGCACCCGCGGGCGCGGGACCCGGCGGGCCGGGGGTCGGCGCTCCGGGAGGCCCTGGCGGGCCGGGCGGCCCGCCGGCTGAGACCACCGCCAAGGGCGCCGGCATGCCCTGCACCAACGTCACCGCCGACAGCAGGAAGGCCGCCGAATTCAGCCTGCCGGCGGGCCTCGACATGGTGTGGACTTCCGAGAACTACCATGACCTGCACAACAGGCAGTTCGGCGCACCCGACATGACAACCTTCAACAAAGCCGTCTTCAACGCGCTCAAGCCCGGTGGCGTGTACATGATCGAGGATCACGCCTCCGCGCCGGGCACAGGCACCAGCGTCACCGAGACGCTGCACCGCATCGACGAGGAGTCCGTGAAGAAGGAAGTGACCAGCGCGGGCTTCGTGTTGAGCGGGGAGAGCGATGTGCTGCGCAATCCGGCCGACCCGCATGACGTGAAGACCTTCGACCTCAACGGCAAGAGCGACAAGTTCCTGCTGAAGTTCACCAAGCCGAAACGCTGAGGCGCGGCGCTGGCGCGTGCCGGCATCGGCAGCGTCGGCTAGCCGCAGAGGTTCAGGTCGCCCTTCACCGCGGAGCGGAAGATGCGCGCCAGCGTGGCCGCGTCGAGCGCGATCGGGTTGGTGGCCGCCGAAGGATCGATGGCGGCCTCGCGCCCGATGGCGGCGGCGTCGTCCAGCGGCACCTTGAGTTCGGCCAGCGTGTGCGGGATGCCCAGCTGCCGCCGCAACGCCAGCGTCCAGTCGAACACAGCCTGGTAGCCATTGCCCGGCAGCTCCAGCAATTGCGCCACGGGCCGCATGCGATCCGCGATCAGGTCGCGGTTGTGCTGCATCACGTACGGCAGCAGCACGGCGTTGGTGAGGCCGTGGTGCGTGTCGTAGAACGAGCCCACCGGATGCGCGATGGCGTGCACGCCGCCGAGACCCTTCTGGAACGCCGCCGCGCCCATGCTCGCCGCGGCCAGCATGCGTGAGCGCGCTTCGAGGTTCTGGCCGTCCGCGTAGGCGATGGGCAGGTGGTGCCTGATGAGCCGCATGCCTTCCAGTGCCAGGCCGTCCGCCAGCGGGTGGAAGCCCGGCGCGCACCAGGCTTCGAAGCAATGCACGAAGGCGTCGATGCCGGTGGCCGCGGTGAGCCACGGCGGCAAGCCCACGGTGAGCTCCGGATCGGAAATCACCACGCCCGGCATCATGGCCGGATGGAAGATGATCTTCTTCTGGTGCGTGGCCTCGTTGATGATCACGCCCGCGCGGCCCACTTCGGAGCCGGTGCCGGCCGTGGTGGGGATGGCCACCACCGGCGCGATGCCGGCAGGATCCGCGCGTTTCCACCAGTCGCCAATGTCCTCGAAATCCCACAGCGGGCGCTGCTGGCCCGACATGAACGCGATGACTTTGCCGGCGTCGAGGGCCGAGCCGCCGCCGATGGCAATCACGCCATCGTGTTGGCCCTCGCGGTAGGCCGTGAGGCCACGGTCGACGTTGGCTCCGACCGGATTGCCCTTGACCTCGGCGAACAGCGCGGCGCCGGGCACCCGCTCGAGCACGCGCCGGACCATCGCGTGCGACTGCAGGCCCGCGTCCGTCACCACCAGCGGGCGGCGGATGTGAAGCTCGGCACAGGCGTCGGCCACTTCGGACAGCCGCCCGGGACCCGCCCAGATGCGCGTCGGATAACTCCAGTTGGCTTTGAGGAGCGCGCTCATGGCATCGGCTTCAGGTCTGCACGCGCAGGTGGAAGGACTTGGGACGCGTGAGCTGCTCGTAACCCACGCGCGAGAGGCTGCAGCCGCGGCCGGAATCCTTGATGCCCACCCAGGCGAGCGCGGGATCCAGGTAATCGCAGCGGTTCATGAACCAGGTGCCGGTCTCGATGCCCTCGCCGAGCCGCAACGCGGCTTCGGTGTCGCGGGTCCAGATCGCGGCCGTGAGTCCGTAGCGGCTGTCGTTCATGAGCGCGAGCGCCGCTTCATCCGAGCGCACCGCCATGATGCCGGCCACCGGCCCGAAGATCTCCTCGCGCATCACGGGCATGGAGTGATCGACCTGCAACAGGGCCTGCGGCGCGAGATAGGGCGTGCCCGCGCGGCTGGCGGGAAAGTGCCGTTCGTCGATGGCCGGCTGCGCGCCCGCCGCGACGCAGGCGGCAATCCGGGCGCGGATCTCATCCGCCGCGCTGGTGCGGACCACCGGGCCCAGCGTGGTGCCGGTCTCGAGCGGGTTGCCGAGCACGTACCTGCGGGTGAGCGCCACGAAGCCATCCACGAAGTCGTCGTAGAGCCTGTGGTGCACGTAGATGCGCTGCAGGCCGCAGCACGACTGGCCGGAATTGAAGTACGCGCCATCGACGATGTTCTCGATGGCGTGTGCGAGGTCCGCGTCGTGCCGCACGTAGACGGGATCGCAGCCGCCCAGCTCGAGTCCCGCGCCGATGAAACGCCGCGCCAGGCCCGCCTGTACGGCATGGCCGCCGGCCACCGAGCCGGTGTAGAAGACGAAGTCGACGCGCGGATCCTGCAGCGTTTTCGCGGTGGCCTCGTGCGTGAGATGCACCACCTGGAACAGGCCGTCCGGCAGGCCCGCCGCGGCGAGCGATTGTGCGAAGCGCTCGCCGCACAGCGGCGTCTGCGCCGAATGCTTGAGCAGCACCGCATTGCCCGCCATGAGCGCGGGGATCACGCTGTTCACGGTGATCAGGTAGGGATAGTTCCAGGCGGCCACCACGAACACCACGCCCAGCGGTTCGCGACGCACGAAGCGCAGGAAGCCCGGCTTGTCGATGGCTTCGATGTCGGCCAGCGCCTCGGCCGCGGCGCCGATCATGAAGCGCGCGCGTTCCACGGTGCTGTTGATCTCGTTGGGCGCGACGCGCGCGGGCCGTCCGATCTGCCAGCTCAGTTCCAGCGCCATCGCCTCGCGGTGCTGCTCGAAGTGGGCACAGAAGCGGCGCAGCAGCGCGGCGCGGTTCGCCAGCGGCATGCTGCGCCAGGCGCGTTGCGCGGCGCGCGCCCGGGCCAGCGCGCCATCGAGCTCCTGGTCGGTGGTGCAGGGGCGCTCGGCGTAGAGCGAACCGTCGACGGGACTGATGGTGCGCAGCACGGCACTCATGGCGGGTGAGGGGACCTGTCAGATGATTTCAAAGTAACGCGCCAATTCCCAGTCGGTCACCGAGCGCTGGAATTCGCGCTCTTCCCACTCGCGACTGGCCGCGAAATGCTCGACGAAAGGCGCGCCGAACAGTTCCTGCGCGGCTTTGGAGGCCGCGAGGCGGGCGGCGGCTTCGCGCAGCGTGCGCGGGAGCTGGCGTTGCGGCGCATGGGTCAGCGCGTACGAATTGCCGCTCACGGGCGCATCGGGCTGGATTTTGTGCTCGATGCCCCACAGTCCCGAACCGATGGCCACGGCGAGCGCGAGGTACGGATTGATGTCGGCCGCGGCGATGCGGTATTCCACGCGCTGGCTGTGCGGGCCGCCGCCGATCACACGCAACGCGGCGGTGCGGTTCTCCACGCCCCAGGTGGCCGCGGTCGGCGCCCAGAAACCCGGCACCAGCCGCGAATAGCTGTTGACGGTGGAGGCCACCATGGCCAGCAGCTCCGGCATCAAGGCCTGCTGGCCGCCGACGAACCAGCGCATCTCCTGCGACATGCCGTGCGGCTGCTTGGCGTCGTGGAACACCGCCGCGTCGCCCTTGCCGCGCGTCATCGATACGTGCAGGTGCCCGCTGGAACCGGCCCATTTCTCGGACCACTTGGCCATGAACGTCGCCATCAGGCCGTTGCGCTGGGCCAGCACTTTGGTGAAGGTCTTGAACAGGGCCGCGCGGTCGGCGGCCTCCAGCGCTTCCGTGTGCTGCAGGGCGGCTTCGAGCACGCCCGGCCCCGTTTCGGTGTGCAGGCCCTCGATGGGGCAGCGCATCGCCTCCGCCAGCGCCATGAGCTGGTGATAGAACTCCGCATGCACCGAGCTGCGCAGCGCGGAGTAGCCGAAGTAGCCCGGCGTGAGCGTCTGCAGCTGGCGATAGCCCTTGTCGCGGATCGAGTCCGGCGTTTCCCTGAAGACGTAGAACTCGAACTCCGCCGCGGCGCTGACCTTGTAGCCCAGGCGCTTCGCGCGCGCGAGCACCCGTCGTAGCACGGCGCGCGGACAGACGCTCTGCGCGCTGCCGTCGAACTCGGCCAGGAACAGCAGCATGTCGCCTTCGAACGGCACATCGCGGCAGCTCGCGGGCAGGATGCGCACCTGCGCGTCCGGATAGGCCGTGTGCCAGCCGGTGTATTTCACGTTGTCGTACTGCTGGTCGTTGGAATCCCAGCCCAGCACCACATCGCAGAACCCGAAGCCTTTGTCGAGGGCGGCGAAGAATTTTTCGCGGCTCATGTACTTGCCGCGCAGCAGCCCGTCGTTGTCGAACAATCCGACCTTGACGTGCGAGAGCCCGCGCTCGGTGACGAGCGCGCGGGCCTGGGCTGCGGTGCGGACTTCGGCGGCCTTCATGCCGCTAGCATACGCCGAAGTCCGCGACCGGATTGTGGCAGCGCCGCTCGCTGCCGGACGCGGCGGTTACTGCTTCGGCGGCGCGTCCGCGCTGCCGCGCTCACGCTCCAGCGGATTGTCGGCGCTGTCGCCTTCGCCGCGTGCCGCCTTCTGCAGCTTGCGCGCGACGGAACGGAACGGCTCGACATGCGCACGGGCCCAGGCCTGCAGCTCCGCGTTGCCGCCGCTCATCTCGATCTCCATCGCGGTGGCGCGCTCCAGCTCTTCTTCCTGCAGGACGGAGATCAGCAGGTACAGCCGATCGAAATCCGTGCCGCTGGCGCTGTTCAAGGCGGCATCGAAAGCGCCGCCCGGCGGCGTGCTCATCCCACCCGGAGGACCCCCGCGCGGCGGGCCGCCCGCCGCACCCGCGCCAGGCGCTCCGCCCGCACCAGCGGGAGGTGACCCACCCGCGCCCGGAGGTCCGCCCGCACCAGGCGGTCCGCCCGCACCGGGACCTGCGCCGCCCGGGCCCCAGGCATTCAACTTCTTGCCGAGCGCGGTGATGCTCTCCTGGCCTGCGGTGTGCACTTCCAGCGAATGACGTGCGACGGCCTTGATGGCATCGGTGCTGCCCTTTTCGATCGCGATCTTGTCGTAGCTGACCTGCGCCTGCTGGCGCTGCGCGAGACCGCGGATGTAGTGGACTTCGTAATCCTTCAGTCCCGGCACGGTCTGTTGCGCGAAACTGGCGAGCGGCGCCATCAGCAGGATGGCGGGCGCGAGAACTCTCAGACAAATGGACATTGTCTGTCCCCCCTGTAGTTGTAGTGAACGGACCGATCGATCGTAGCAATCACGGATTCGGGAATGTAGTATCCCTGACAATTATTCAAACTTATCGGGGGCATTGATGCGGCGGATTGGGCCGGGCGCCTGCGCGCGGGTCCTGGGCGCGTGCCTCGGCATGGCCGGCGCCGCGCAGGCCCATCATTCCTACGCACCCTTCGACCGCGAGCGCGTCCTCACGGTGACGGGAACCGTGCGCACCTGGGAACTGGGCAACCCGCATGCCTACCTGTGGATCGATGCGGTCAGGAAAAACGGCAAGCAGGAAATCTGGGGCATGGAAGCGCCCAGTCCCTCGGCGCTGTTGCGCAACGGCTGGGACAAGTACACCGTGAAGGCCGGCGACAAGGTCACGGTGACGCTCAATCCGCTCAAGGATGGCCGCACCGGCGGCAACCTGCTGTCATTGACGCTGGCCGACGGCCGCACGCTCGACACGCGCCCGAACGTCGAACCCCCCAGCAACCCGCCCAAGCAGGAAACGCGATGAGAGCTTCGCAGGACATCGCCAGCGATCGGCGCACGCAGCTCCGCGCCAGCTGCGCGGTCGTCGCGGTCGCGGTACTGGCTGTGCTTGCCGGTTGCGCGAAGCCATCGCCTCCTGCGTCTGCCGCGACGCCCGCACCCAGCACACCCACCTGGTCTGGCGGTCTGTGGGAACGCGTGGCCGAGCCCGGCGCGCGCGACATCGGCCAGCTGCGTGCGGATGCGCTGCCGCTCACGCCGGCGTGGCGCAGGAAATCCGACGCACTGGATGCGATCCGTGACAAGGGTGGCGAACTGCCCGCGAACGACAGCCGCTGCATTCCCTCCGGCATGCCGTTCATGATGATCGCCAACGGGCTCGAGTTCCTGTACTCGCCGGGCCGCATCGGCATCGTGGCGGGCGGCCGCGGACTGCAGATCCGCAACATCTGGATCGACGGCCGCGCGCACACGCCGGACGCGCGACTGTTCGACAGCTACAGCGGTGAATCCATCGGCCATTGGGAGGGGCAGACGCTGGTGGTCGACACCATCGGCCTGCGGCCCACCAATGAGATGGTGTACGCCTTGCCGGGCACCCACCTGCACGTCACCGAGCGCTTCACGCAACGCGCGCCCGACAGCCTCGAGATCGTGACCACGGTGGAGGATGCGCAGGCGCTCGAGAAACCCTGGGTCTACACCACGCTGTACACCAAGCATCCGGATCGTGTGATCGACGACAGCGGCTACTGCGTGTCCGCCTACGACCGGACCGTGGATGCGCGCACCGGTGCGCAGGGATTCGATCTGACGCCGCCCGCCGAGAAAGGCATTGGCGTGCCGCAGTCGCTGGCCAGACATTGAACGGAGGAAGAGTGGACATGAAACGCATACACGCGGTGATGCTGGGATGTTTGTCGATCATGGCGCTGGGGTTGGGCGTCGCGCAGGCGGCCACCAAAACCGCGTCGGTCGGCAAGATCATCGTTTCCGGCGCCTCGGGCCAGCTTGGCGGGCTGACGGTGAAGGAGCTGCTGGCGCGCGGCGTGAAGCCGCAGGACCTGATCCTGGTCAGCCGCACGCCCGATACGCTCGCCGAATACAGGAAGATGGGCGCCACGGTGCGCATGGGCGATCCCGCCAAACCGGAGACGCTGGCGGCCGCCTACAAGGGCGGCAAGAGCATGGTGATGATCAGCATCGGCTTTGGCGGCAAGGATGCGCCGCCGCGGCCGGTGTCGCACAAGGCGGCGTTCGACGCGGCGGTGAAGGATGGCGTGACGCACATCGTGTACACCTCGTTCCTGCTGGCCGACGTCACGCAATCGCCGATCGCGGCCGATCACATCAAGTCGGAAGCCTCGCTCAGGGCCAGCGGCGCGGACTGGACCATCCTGCGCAATGGCCTGTACGCGGACGGCCTGATCCGCCAGGCGCAGCAGATGGTGGCCACCGGCAAAGCCGAAGTGAATCCCAACGAGGCGAAGATGGCCAATGTCACGCGCGAAGACTGCGCCGCGGCGGCGGCCGGGGCGATCCTGGATCGCCGGGCGCGCAACCGCATCTACGAGATCACCGGCCCCGACCTGCTGGGCACGCGTGAACTCGCGGCGCTGGTGACGGAGGTGACAGGCAGGAACATCGTCGTGAGCCAGATGAGTCCCGAAGAGGTGGCGAAGTCGCGCTCGATGATGGGCGGCCCCGAGATGGCGCTGGTCACGAACGCGGTGCAGGACCTGGCCGGCCGTCCCGCCACCACGATGAAGGCGTTCCTGGAGGAGCACAAGGCACAGCTGCTGATGCCGCCGGCGCCGATGCCGCCGCGCTGATCCTGAGGGGCGGTGCGACAGCATCTGCAAGTACATCACGACCCCGATTCGCGTCGAATCCGGTATTGACGGACTCAATACAGCACGTTGCCGCCTGCGCAGTCAACGGTGTCGGGGCGCGCCGCGTTGGAATGTATAGTATCCACAGCTCGCGACCAGGAGCCGATCATGCAACGCAAGACTGTGACGATCCGGGCGTTGTCCGCTGCCGTGACGACTGCCGCGCTGGCCTGCGGCGCATTGGCGTGCGCCGGGGCGGGGGACGCGCAGGCTGCGATCCCGGCCCTGTCCCTCATGCCCTTCCAGGTCTCGCCCTCGCTGCAGAAAAAGCTCAGCGATGATTACGGCGAGGCCGAACTCGCCACGCTGCAGGATCAGCTGGAGCGCTCGCTGCAGTCCGCCTGGGGCAAATCACCGCCCGGCGCCTGCGCCAACGGCGCGGTGAGCGTTGACACCACGCTGATCGATGCCGCGCCCAACCATCCCACCCGGCAACAGCTCATGCGGCAGCCATCGCTCGACTATCTGCGGTCGGTGTCGGTGGGCGGCGCCGAAATGTCGGGCGTGCTCAGGAGCGCCGACGGCCACGTGGTGGCCACGATTCCCGTCCGGCATTTTGCGATGGACATCCGTGAAGCGCGGCTGTCGGGCGACACCTGGGGCGATGCGCGCCAGGCCCTCGACATGTACGCGCGGGCGCTGGTCAGGCAGTGCCGCGGCGGCTAGTCGCCCGCGCGGCCGCGTCGCCGCATGAATACGTATGCGTCCGATATCGGGTGAGCGGCGCCGCCCGCTAAGCTGCTGCGCATCGGCTTCGCGGGGGAAGTGATCATGTGTCGAGCCCTTCTGGTGGCGCTGGGCCTGGGCGCCGTTCTGGTTCTGCCGGCCTGCGGCGGGGGCGGAGGCGGCGGCTCGTCCGGCACCACCAGCGGCGGATCGGGCACGCCCGTCAGCATTTCGGGCGCGCACGTGGTGTGGCTCGACAGCACCACCATGGTCTGGCCGAGCGCCGCCAGCGGCCACACCTACAAGTTGTTCTACGCCGCCAACGGCCAGATCAATGTCACCAGCACCGCCGTGACGATGGCGGACAACACGGGCGACACGCTCGCCGTCGGAACGCTGAGCGGCTCGCAGCTTGCGCAGTACCCGCAGTATTCGGGTGCGGTGGCGCTCACCGTGCCGTCCTCGATCGCCACGCAGATCAAGGAGGTGCTCACCGACGAGATCGTGGTGGTGCAGTACACCGGCAGTACCGCCGCCGCCGCCACGTTCGTGCAGGACGGCCCGGTGCTCGACGCCGTCTATGGCACCCAGGCCGCCAGCGCTGCGCTGGGATTGAGCTTCGATGCGGTCACCGACGCACCGACGTTCCGCGTCTGGGCACCCACCGCGCAGTCGGTGAAGCTGAATGTGTATGACACGAATGCCGCCGTGACGCCGATCCAGCAGCAGGCGATGACCCTGGATCCCGTCACCGGCATCTGGAGCTACAGCGCGCCGGATGCGAGCTGGACCAACGTGTCCTATTACACCTACACCGTCGCCGCCTTCGCCGGCAGCACGCTGTATACCAGCGAGGTGAGCGACCCGTACTCGCTGTCGCTGAACGCCAATGGCGTGCACTCGATGGTGGTGAACCTCGCCGATGCGGCCGCGCAGCCCAGCGGCTGGCCCGGCGCGCAGCTCCCGACCGCCGCCGTGCCCACCGACAGCGTGATCTACGAACTGCACATCCGCGACTTCTCCATGAACGATGCCACCGTGCCGGCGGCCCACCAGGGCAAGTACCTGGCGTTCACCGACACCGCCTCGCTGGGCATGACGCACCTCGCGGCGCTGTCGGCCGCGGGCCTCACCCATGTGCACCTCCTGCCCGCGTTCGACATCGCCAGCGTCAACGAACTGACCTGCACCAACCCGGTCATTCCCGCCAGCATGGGTGCCGGCACCGAGGCGGAAACCGCGGTCAAGAACACCGAGAACAGCGACTGCTTCAACTGGGGCTACGACCCGTTCCACTACGGCGCGCCGGAAGGCAGCTACGCCACCGACCCCAACAACGGCCTGGTGCGCGTGCGCGAATTCCGCCAGATGGTGCAGGCGCTGCACGGCATCGGCCTGCGCGTGGTGATGGACGTGGTGTACAACCACACCTCCGCCAGCGGGCAGGATGCGCAGTCCGTGCTCGACAAGGTGGTGCCCGGCTACTACCACCGCCTCGACAGCAGCGGGGCGGTGGAAAACTATTCCTGCTGCCAGGACACCGCCACCGAGCGCGTCATGATGGAAAAGCTCATGACCGACACGCTGAAGATCTGGGCGGGGCAGTACAAGGTGGATGGCTTCCGCTTCGACGTGATGGGCATGATCCCGAAAGCCGCGATGACGCGCGCGCTGGCGGCGGTGGACGCCGTAGCGGCGGCCGATGGCCGCGGGCACACGTATTTCTATGGCGAAGGCTGGGCGCCGAACAGCGCGGTGAGCAACGTGATCACGCCCGCCACGCAGGCCAACCTGGCCGGCACCGGCATCGGCACCTTCAACGATCGCATGCGCGATGCGGTGCGCGGCGGCGGTCCGTTCGATACCGGTGCGAGCATCGTCGCCAACCAGGGTTTCATCAGTGGCCTGTGCTACGACGTGAACAGCACCGACACGGCCACCTGCAGCGGCGCGGTCGCGACCGACGCGGCGTTCATCAGCCAGAACCGCGCCAGCGTGTCGCTGGCCGGCAATCTCGCGAGCTTTCCGCTGCGCTCGGGCGTGACGGGAGCAGGGGTCGACTACAACGGCAGCCCCGCGGGTTACACCGCCCTGCCACAGGAGAATATTTCCTACGTTTCCGTGCACGACAACGAGACGTTGTTCGACATCAGCGAATACAAGCATCCGTCCACCACCGCGCCGGCCGACGTGGCGCGTGCGCAGGTGGTGGGCCTGTCGCTGGTGCTGCTGTCGCAGGGCGTGCCGTTCCTGCACGCGGGCGATGAGCTGCTGCGCTCGAAGTCCGGTGACAGCAACAGCTACAACTCGGGCGACTACTTCAACCGCATCTTCTGGGACGGCTCGGCCAATGGCTGGGCCACCGGCCTGCCGCCGGACAACACCGGCAACAACGCGGCCAACTCCACCACGCTGGCGGGCCTGCTCGGCTCGCGCGTGGCGCCGAACCAGGCGGCGACGCTGGCCGTGGACGCGGCCGTGATCGACTTCCTCAGGATCCGCAAGGCCACGGACCTGTTCCGCCTCACCAGGGTGGCCGACATCAACGCCTGCGTGAGCTTCCCGGACCAGGGTGCGCAGGTGCACGGCCTGATCGTGGAGCGCATCCAGGGCACGGGCTGCGTCGCATCGACGACGTCCGGATTCAAGAGCGTGGTGGTGCTGTTCAACGCCAGCAAGACCGCGCAGTCGTTCTCGATCCCGGCGTACGCCGGCAAGCTGAAGGGGACGGCCTCGGGCAACGTCTACCTGCACGCAGCGCAACTCGCGGGCACCGACACGGTGCTGCAGGGCGGCTGGAACTTCACCGCCACGGCCAGCACCGGCACCTTCACGGTTCCGGCGCGCAGCACCGCGGTATTCGTCGAATATGACTGAGTGGCTGGACGCCTCGGGAAGGTGTTTTAATCCCGATGCGTCCGTGACTACGGTGCCGTTGTGGGATGGGCACCGCTGCTATGTCATCGACGATGCGCTGGCCCATCCGGATGGCATGATCGCGTGGGGTTGCAGCGGCCAGTTCGCCGTGCCGGACTATCCCTATCCCGGGCTGGTGCTCGACGCGCCGCTCGCGCTCGCACAGCTGGTGGCGGACCACTTCTCGCAGCAGGTGCGCAATCGGCTGGGGGGCAGGCGCCTGATCAACTTCCAGGTACGCCTCTCGTTGGTCACCACGCCGCCCGCGGAGCTCGCGCCGATACAGTGGCAATGCCATCGTGACCGGCTGATCACGCAACGGGACGACATCCTGCGTGCCGCGTCGGTGCTGTACCTGTTCCGCGACCCGGCCCAG
Source organism: Steroidobacteraceae bacterium (assembly GCA_035499515.1). Lineage (GTDB taxonomy): Bacteria > Pseudomonadota > Gammaproteobacteria > Steroidobacterales > Steroidobacteraceae > FEN-1191. The sequence continues at coordinate 23,866 of DATJYR010000029.1, forward strand.
GGCGGCACCAGCTTCTATCGCCCGCGCCAGTCCGAGGAGCTGACCGATCGGATGCTGGATGACAGCACGTCCCTCAGCCCAGCCGAGTTCAGTGCGCGCTACGGCCTGCAGCCGGGCTACATGGGCGAGAGCAACCCGTATTTCGAGCGCGTGGCGCAGGTGCCCGCGCGCTGGAACCGCATGATCGTGTATGACGGCGGGCTGTTCCATTCCGCCGACCTGGAACGGTTCAGCTCGTTCAGCGCCGATCCGCGCGTGGGCCGGTTGACGCTCAACGGCTTCTACAACTGCAGGCGCAACGCGCGCTAGCGGTCAGTCGCAGTCGTCGCTGACGGCCAGGCTCTGGCCTGACTGCTGCGCCTTGCACCGATCCGACCCGCGCTTCTGCTCGCGCAGCCGGTCGGCCTTGAGGCGATCGGCATCGCGCTGCCTGGCGGCCAGCACCGCCTTGGCGTTGTCCTGGTCCTGCTGCAGGTTGGGTGCGTTCGCCGGACGTTCGATCGTGGCTTCGCGATCGGAGCCCACGGGGATCAGGGCATAAAAAGTCTGCGTGGCGCCGCTGGGCCACACGGCCTTGACCTCGGGTGTGCGGATGTCGCCTGGCGTGCCGTCGCTGCGGTACGTGCGCGTGACGGGCTCCATGCCGAGCGCCAGATCCCCCTCGAACAGCTGTGCGCCGGCCGGTGAGGTCTGGTAGGTGAGTTTGGCGGTGGTTGCGGCCGTGGTCACGCAGCCTGCGACCAGCGCGGCTGACGACAGGGCAGCGGCAAGCCAGCGGGTTCGTGTTTTCATGGCTTGGGGAGCGCGGCGGCGGCGCAGTGGTCGGCGATGAATTTGGCGTGCAAAGGCATGACGTCGGTGCAGGCCGCGATCACGCCTTCCACTTCCTCCAGATAGGCCTGGATTTCCTGTTCAGTCAGCAGATCGGCCAGCGGGTGATACGACTGCGGCCGGATGCGCTGGCCGTGCATCACCTGCAGCCAGCTCACCTTCGCGAACAGCTCGTTGCCTTCGCGGAACACGCGGCCGTGGCTCCTGAACAGGTCGATGCGATGCTGCAGGGACTGGGGCACTTCCATGGTGCGGCAGTAGTTCCAGTACGGCGTGTCGTCGCGCTCGGTCGCCTTGTAGTGCAGGATGATGAAATCACGCACCCATTCGAATTCCTGCTGCATGACGCGGTTGTACTCCAGTGTCACGGCGGGATCGAAACCCTGGGCCGGGAAGTAGGTGAGCAGGTGGGCGATGCCCATCTGCACCAGGTGGATGCTGGTGGATTCCAGCGGTTCGAGGAAGCCGCTGGACAGCCCGATGGCAAGCACGTTCTTGACCCAGGCCTGCTTGCGCCGCCCGGTCACGAACCGGATGGGCCGCGGCTCCGCCAGCGGCGCACCATCCAGGTTGGCCAGCAGGGTGCGGCGCGCTTCGTCATCGCTGAGGTACTTGCTCGAGTACACGTAGCCGTTGCCGATGCGATGCTGCAACGGGATGCGCCATTGCCAGCCCGCGTCCCGGGCCGTCGAACGTGTGTAGGGATGGAAGGCCGTGGAGGAGGCGCAGGGCACGGCCACGGCGCGATCGTTGGGCAGCCAGTGCGACCAGTCCTCGAAGCCCGCCTTCATGGCACCTTCGATCAGCAGCGCGCGGAATCCGGAACAGTCGATGAACAGGCCGCCTTCCACCAGCTGGCCCGACTGCAGCTTCACGGCCGTGACATGCCCGTCGGATTCGCGCGTCAGGACCTCGACGATCCGGCCCTCGATGCGCCGCACGCCGCGCGCTTCGCTGTACTTGCGCAGATAGCGCGCATACAGCGAGGCGTCGAAGTGGAAGGCATAGGCGATGTGCGACAGCGGCGACTTCGGCATGTCCAGGCGCGGACGCATGAACTTGTCCTGCAGGCAGGCCATGGTGTTGATCGAGTAATGCTCCAGTTCCCTGGCCTTGCCGGCCAGGTACTGCTTGAGCCAGTACTGGTGGAAGTCGACGGTCCAGGTGTCCTGGCCGATGACGCCGAAGCCGTGGATGTAGCGATCGCCCAGCCGCCCCCAGTTGATGAATTCGATGCCCAGCTTGAACGATGCCTGGGTTTCGCGCACGAAATCGTCTTCGTTGAATTCGAGCATGCGGTTGAACAGCGAGATCATCGGGATGGTGGCCTCGCCCACGCCGATCGTCGCGATCTCGTCGGATTCCACCAGCGTGATCCGATAGCGTCCCTTGAGCACCTTGGCGAGCGCCGCAGCCGTCATCCAGCCTGACGTGCCGCCGCCGACGATGACCAGTTCGAGATTGCCGTTGTCCTGCATGGCTCCCACTCTCTGCTGCTGCGCCAGTGTGTCGCAACCGGATGTAAAAAAAAACCCTTGCCGCAGGTGCGGCAAGGGTCGATTCGCGGCCGGGGGTAGGCCCGCGTCTTACTCGAACTTGTAGCTCAGCTTGAAGGCGTAAGTCGCGCCTGTTTCGACAGCGCGGTTCAGCGTGCCGTCGCTCTTGAACTCCTTGTAGAGCGGCTTGTTCATGTTGTTGCCTTCGAAGCGCAGGCCCAGTCCCTTCAGGAAGCCGGACTGGAACTGGTAGCCCACCTGCGCGGACAGCCAGTTCTGGTCGGCGATATAGACCAGGGTCGGGTAGCCGCCGACCGTCGTGTTGGCCACGCTGCCGATGTACTGCGAGCGATGGTTGCCCGCGACCACCGCGCTGAAGCCCCAGCGCTCGTAATAGAGCTCGAGCTTGTCGTTGATGTGCGAGAGGTTGGGCAGCGAGATCGTGCCATTGACCGGCACCACGGTGGTGGGGCTCAGGCCGACGAGGTTGGGCAGCACCACCGAGCTCAGGGTGGAGGAGTAGCTGCCCGTGATGCCGAACCCGTACAGCCAATGGGTGAACAGATCGAATGGCAGCGAGGCGGCGAGTTCGATGCCGCGCAGGTTGCCGCCGGAACCATCCACCGTGGTGGTGTAGGTGCCGAGCGGTCCGCTGGTGGGAATGGCCACGTTGTACTTGGTGGCCAGCGCACTCAGGTCGTAGTTGTAATACGTGAACGGCGTGATGTACGACACCAGCCGCTTGTAGAACACAGCGGCGCTCAGGTACGCCTTGGACTCGAAGTATTTCTCGTACGACAGGTCGATGGCGTCGGCCTTGAACGGCTTCAGGTTGGGATTGCCCTGCGACGCCGTGAGGATGTTGTTGGTGGTATCGAGGCCCACCGACAGGGAGTTGCGCATGTCGGTCATGTTCGGCCGCGCGATCTGGATGCCCGCGCCGAGCCGCAGCAGATTGCCGTTGCCGAGATCGCCGACCAGGTTCAGGGACGGCAGCACATCGGTGTAGGTGGTCCCGGCATTGACCAGGATGAGCGAGGGTTCCGCAATGGTCGGTGACGAGGTCTCGTTGGCGCGGTAGCCATCGGATGACTGGTCCGTGTGCACGAGCTGCAGGCCGATGTTGCCGCGGATCGGGATTCGGCCCGAGTTCATGTTGATGTCGAGCTTGCCGTACGCGGTGGTCACCTTCTCGTAGACCGACCAGGTCTTCGACAGGATGTCGTCGTTGTACTTCGGTACCTTCACGACGCCTGGCCACAGGCCGACGCCTGGATCGAAGGTCAGGATGTCGAGGCCCGTGCCACCGACGCTGCTCTCCACGTAGGCGCCCGAGGGAAACGGGGCGGAGCCGGTCGAGTCGCCGGGCAGCGCGATCAACGCATCGTCATTGGTGCGCTGCTTGCTGCGGTCGGTGAAGTTCAGGCCGAACTGCAGGTCCGGGAACTGGGCCCCGCCCAGGTTGTACTTGAAGTCGAGGCGGACGCCGTCCACCTTGTCATACGTGGTCGGTCCCTTGTCGTAGCCGGCCTGCAGGATTTCCTGGCCCTGGTAGGGACCCGACAGGAAAGTGGTGCCGCTCCAGCCCTGTACGCCCGAAATCTGCACGATGGAGGGATCGGTGTAATCCGTCGGTGTGCCGAACGTGAAGGTCGGCGTCGAGGAACCGCCATTCGTGAACGACAGCGTGTCCGCCGAGTTCACCAGCCCGTAGGCTTCGATGTCGCGTTCGACGCGCTTGGCCGAGTTGTGGTTCAGATCCAGCGAGCCGGTGAGCTTGTCGCTGAAATTCAGCGAATTCTTCCAGCCCACGGAATTGAGGGTGTCCTCGTCGAAGATGTTCTCGCTGTCGACGATCAGATCGTTCGCCGGCATGTCGTAGGTGCCGGACACGACCGTGGTGCCGCTCACCGTGGCATCGACGATGGGCAGGCCATTGGAACCGCGCTTGACCGCCGCCTTTTTCAGCTGGGTGTTGATCTTCGCGTGGTAGAAGTCGATCTCGCTCGTGAAATTGTCATTCGGCTTCAAATCGATGATGGCCGCGATGCTGTCGCGCTTGTCGTTGTTGTGATCCGTCTCGAAACTCAGGCCGCCGCCGAACGGCACGGTGAAATTGCCGAGGTCGGTGCCATTGGTGTCCGTGACGTCCACGGTCGAGCCCCAGCTGCCGTTGACGAGCTGGCTGCTGTCTGCCTTGGAATGCACGAAGCCGAGCGCGACACCGACCTTGCGGTCGGCGAACTGATCGATGAATGACAGCGAATAGCGCTTGCCGGTGCCGACCACCGGCAGGCCCACGCCAATGCGGTCGTGCTCGGCATTGGCCGATACGACCAGGCCCGGGTATGCCAGTGGATCGATCAGGCGGTTGTCGATGGTGCCCGCGAGGCCGGCGGTCATGAGCGCCGCGTCGCCGGTCTTGTAGACCGTGGCGCTCGAGATGAACTCGGCCGGGTACACGCTCAGGTCCACCGCCCGGCTGTCGCCGATGCTGGTCTGCTCGCGGCCATTCAGCAGATAGCCATTGAAGTCCGGTCCCAGGCCGCGAATGGTGACGTTGGTGGCCTGGCCGAGCGGATTGCGCTGCGTGGTCACGCCCGGCAGTCTCGCCAGGGACTCCGCAATCGTCGTATCCGGCAGCTTGCCGATGTCTTCCGCCGAGAGTGCTTCGACGATGGTGTCGGAATTCTTCTTGACGTTGATCGCGCTCTCGATCGCCGCGCGGATGCCGGTGACGACGATTTCGGTGGGTTCATCGCTCTGGTCGGCGGCGGCGGGTTCGGACGCGCTCTCGGCGCGGGCGCCTGCGGACAGCAGCAACGCCGCGCAGCTGGTGGCGGTCGCGCAGCCGAAAACGATGCGGCGGTAACGGGCGTCCTGTCCAGAAAGACGCTGCTTGGAATGCTTCACAGGTCGACCCTCCCCAGGGAACTGTTGTAAATCCTTCTGGCGTGCATTCTTAAGCAGTGCCGCGGCTTATCCAATCCTTTGCATACGTATTCAGGCTGAATACGTATGCGTTCGGGTATGAGCCCTTCCAAGCCAGCCTTAAGCTTTCGGCGAAGTCCACGATGCAGGGAAGACGGACCAGGTGAATACCGCGCTGCGCAGGGGGGCCGATAGCCGGCCCGAATGGTGGAAAGGCGGGGTCATCTACCAGATTTATCCCCGCAGTTTCCTCGACACCAATGGCGATGGCGTGGGCGATCTGCCGGGCATCGTGGAGCGGCTGGACTATGTGGCCAGTCTGGGCGTCGATGCGGTCTGGATCGCGCCGTTCTTCAAGTCCCCCATGGCCGATTTCGGCTACGACGTGGCCGACTACCGCGCGGTCGATCCGCAATTCGGTACGCTGGCCGATTTCGATCGGCTGGTGCACACAGCCCATGCGCTGGGACTGCGGGTGATGATCGATCAGGTGCTCAGCCACACTTCGAACCAGCACGCCTGGTTCCAGGAGAGCCGCCAGAGTCGCCACAATCCGCGTGCCGACTGGTACGTGTGGGCCAACGCCCGCGCCGATGGCGGCCCGCCCAACAACTGGCTGTCGATCTTCGGCGGTGTCGCCTGGCAGTGGGAGCCGCGCCGCGGGCAGTACTACCTGCACAATTTCCTGGCGGAACAGCCCGACCTGAATTTCCACAATCCGCAGGTGCGCCAGGCCGTTCTGGAAGAGGTGCGCTTCTGGCTGGAGCGCGGCGTGGACGGTTTCCGGCTCGACGCGATCAATTTCTGCTTCCACGACCAGCAGCTGCGCGACAACCCGCCCAAGCCGGCGGAACTGCGCAAGGGTCGCGGCTTCGGCGCCGACAATCCGTACGCGTTCCAGTACCACTACTACGACAACACGCGGCCGGAAAACCTGCAGTTCCTCTCCGAACTGGGGACACTGCTGGCGCAGTATCCCGGCACCGTGAGCCTCGGTGAGATCGCGTCGGAAAACCCGGCCGCCACCACCGCCGACTACACCCGCCCGGGCCGTTTGCACACTGCATACAGCTTCGAGTTGCTTGGCGGCGACAGTTCACCGGCGCACATCCGCGCCACCGTCGAGGCCGTGATGGCTTCCTCGCCTGACGCCTGGCCCTGCTGGGCGCTGTCGAATCACGACGTGGAACGCGTCGTGACCCGCTGGGGTACACGGGATTCGCCCGCGCATCTGGCGACCCTGCTCACGGCGCTGGTGTGTTCGCTGCGCGGATCGGCCTGCATCTACCAGGGCGAGGAGCTGGGCCTCGGACAGGCCGAGGTGCCGTTCGAATCGCTGCAGGATCCTTACGGACGCGCGTTCTGGCCCAATTTCAAGGGCCGCGACGGCTGCCGCACGCCCATGCCGTGGACCCGTGCCGAACGCGGCGGATTCAGCAGCGGCAAGCCGTGGTTGCCGGTGCCGGCGCAGCATCTGGCGCTGGCGGTCGGGGAGCAGGAGCAGCGGCCGGAGTCGCCGCTGCACGCGTTCCGCCGCTTCATGGCCTGGCGCAAGCAGCATCCTGCGCTGCAGTGGGGCGATATCCAGTTCATCGAAGCGTCCGGTGGCCTGCTGGTGTTCACGCGCGCCAGCGGCGGCGAGCGCCTGCTGGTGGCGTTCAACCTGTCCGGCCAGGCCGCGTCGCTGGAGCTGCCGATGGCGCAAGGCGCGCGCCCGATGGCCGGCCACGGGTTGCCGGAAGGCCGGATCGCATCCCCAGGACTGCAGATGCCGGGCCATTCGGTGCTGTTCGCGGCGCTGGACTGAGCCCCAAATGACGGCTCTGGCGGCGCTGTGGCATCATGGCCAAAAGCGACCGAACCAAACGGGGGACGACTGGTTTCGCGGGCGCATGCAGAACAAACCGACATCCTTCGACATTGCCTTCCTGGCCGGCGTCTCGCAGCCCACGGTGTCGCGTGCGCTGCGCGGCAGTCCCATGGTCAGCCTCGAGACGCGCAAACGCATCGAGGCCATCGCGCAACAGCTCAACTACCAGGTCGACAAGAACGCCTCCAACCTGCGTTTCCAACACTCCAATACGCTGGCGCTGCTGTTTTTCGAGGACCCGACCTCCGACGATTCGCTGATCAACCCGTTCTTCCTGTCCATGCTGGGGTCGATCACGCGCGCTTCGGCCCAGCGCGGCTACGACCTGCTGGTTTCGTTCCAGCACGTTTCCGGCAACTGGCAGATGGACTACGAGGACAGCAAGCGCGCCGACGGCATCATCCTGCTGGGCTATGGCGACTACCTCGAATACAAGTCGCGCCTGGAACAGCTCGTCATGCAGGGCACCCACTTCGTCCGCTGGGGCGCGGTGATCGCCGGCCAGCCCGGCATTTCCGTCGGCTGCGACAATTTCCAGGGTGGCCGCGAGGCCACGCGGCACCTGCTGTCGCTCGGACGGCGGCGCATCGCATTCCTCGGCCACGCCTCCAACCACTATCCCGAGTTCTTCGAGCGCTACCGGGGCTATGCGCAGGCGCTGGAGGAGATGGGACTCACGCCCAGTCCGCTGCTGCAGGTGGACGCGCTCAACATCGAGCAGTCCGGCCAGGCCGGCTGCGCGGAGCTGCTGGCGCGCGGCGAAAAATTCGACGCCATCGTGGCCGCCAGCGACCTGATCGCGCTCGGCGCCATGCATGCGCTGCAGGTGCGGCAGATCCAGGTGCCGCAGGATGTGGCGGTGGTGGGCTTCGATGACATCCCGGCCGCGAGCCTTGCGACGCCCGCGCTGACCACGGTGATGCAGGACACGCGGCGCGCCGGCGAGGCGCTGGTGGAAACCCTGCTGCGCCTGGTGCGCAGCGAGGCGGCCGAAAGCCAGGTGCTCTCGACCCGCCTGGTGGTGCGTCAGTCGTGCGGCTCGGCGGGCTGAGGAACGCGCAGCGCGAACAGGCCTGACACGAAGAAGCTGATGCCGCCGATCATGAGCGCGTAGATCGGCGCGCCGTTGAACAGCCACTTCAGCAGCACCCCCAGCACGCTGGCCGCCACCAGCTGCGGAATCACGATGAAGAAATTGAAGATGCCCATGTACAGGCCCATCTTGTGCGCGGGCACGCTGTCGGAGAGCAGCGCGTAGGGCAGCGAGAGGATGGAGGCCCAGGCGAAGCCGATCCCGAGCATGGGCAGGATCAGCCAGTGGTAGTCGTGGATGACGAAGAAGGACAGCAGCGCCAGACCCCCCAGCCACAGGTTGACCAGGTGGCTCAGGCGCATGCCGAGCTGTCGCACCACCTGCGGGATGACGATGGCGGCCAGCGCCGCAAAGCCGTTGTAGTAGCTGAACAGCACGCCCACCCAGTTGGCGCCCTGGTTGTAGAGATCGGACCTGGGGTCGGTGGAGCCGAAGTGCACCTGCGCCACGGCGGCCGTGGTGTACAGCCACATCGCGAACAGCGCGAGCCACGAGAAGAACTGCACCGGCACCAGCCGCCGCATGGCGTCCGGCATGTTCTGCATGTCGTGCAGGATGCTGCCCAGCGCGTTGCCGCTGCCGCTGAACAGCAGCAGCAACAGGCCCCACGCCAGGAAACCCGCGCCGATCAGGTACAACTGCCGGTCGAGCGAATAGTGGTGGATCAGCAGCTCGATGCCGATGCCCACCGCGCTCCACAGCGCACCCGCGCCGCGGCTGGCGGGGCGGTGCCCGGCCCCCATGCCCGTGGCCGGTGTCGGCGGATGCCGGGCGTCGGGAAACGCATGCAGCACTTCGGGCGGGTACTCGCGCGTGCGCAGCACCGTCCACAGCACCGCGACCAGCAGCACGACGGCGCCGGCATCGAATGAATAGCGCACCGTGTCGGGCACGATCGCCGCGCCCGTGGCGGACACGCCGTGGTTGCTGACGCCGAATCTGTCGAGCGCCCACGGCAGCGCGCCCGCGACCACGGCGCCCACGCCGATGAAAAAGCTCTGCATCGAATAGCCCGTGGGACGCTGCTCGGGTCCGAGCTGGTCGCCCACGAAGGCGCGGAACGGTTCCATCGAGATGTTGATCGACGCGTCCAGGATCCACAGCATGCCGGCCGCGAACCACAGCGTCGGTGAACGCGGCATCAGCAGCAGCGCGCCGGAGGCGAGGATGGCGCCGGCCAGGAAGTAGGGACGGCGCCGGCCGAGTCGTGTCCAGGTGCGATCCGAGCAGTAGCCGATGATGGGTTGCACGAGCAGCCCGGTGAGCGGCGCGGCGATCCACAACACCGACAGCTGGTCGATCTCGGCGCCCAGGGTCTGGAAGATGCGGCTGACATTGGCGTTCTGCAGCGCAAAACCGAACTGCAGGCCGAGGAAGCCGAAGCACATGTTCCAGATCTGCCAGAAGCCGAAGCGCGGCCGCACGCGGGTCGTGGCCGGGGGCCTCGTGTCGGCGGCGTTCATCACTTCGTGTCCGTCGCGGCGCAGACCACGAAGCCCAGCGGCGCGAGCCTGACCGGATAGCTGCCCGGGGCGCTCGCTGCGGCGCTGCAGTCGCCGTGCAGGGACTTGAAGTGCTGCGAGCGCGTCTCCACCAGCACCTGCGCCGACAGCGGCGCCATCGAGGTGTTGAACGCGATCATCACTTCACGCCCCGTGACGGGATCCAGGCGCGACACCGCGAACAGCCCAGGCTGGTCCGAGGCGAAGCGCACGATCTGCCGTCCGCGCCGCAGCGCCGCTTCCTGCCTGCGCAGCCTCGCGAGCTCCGCGATCTCCATGAACAGCGGATGCCGGGTGTTGAAGTTGCTCACTGCGGTGGTGGCGGTGGTCCCCAGCAGTTTCTGGTCGTTGTAGCTCGCGACCTGGCTCGCGAACATGTCCTGGCGCGCCGCCTGGTCGCCGCCGAGGCCGATGAAGCCCTGTTCGTCGCCGTAGTACACCGTCGGTACGCCGCGCAGCGTGAACAGCATGGCGTTGGCGAGTTCCTCGCGTTGCAGGAGCTCCTCGTCCGAGGCCTCGGGCAGGGCGGTGCGCGCGAAGTAGGCGAAACGGCCGGCGTCGTGGTTGCTGATGAAAGTCGGCAGCTGCAGGGCGGCAGCGGCTCCGCCTTCGTACAGGGAGTCGGCGGCGAACATGCGCGCCAGTACGTCGGTGCCTTTCTTCTGGATCAGCGCCTGGTGTACGGCGAACGCGAAGCCGAAATCCAGCACGGCGGGCAGTTTGTCGACGCGGGTGTGTTCGGCCAGCCATGCCGAGTCGGGTTCGCTGACCGCGACTTCGCCGAAGATATGGAAGTGCGGGATGCCGCGGGCCCTGGCGCGTGCCAGCATGGCCGGCACGAACTTCTGCCAGAACTCCGGGTTCACGTGCTGGGCGGTGTCGATGCGGAAGCCGTCCAGGTCGTAGCGGTCGATCCAGCCGCCGAAGATGTCGATGAATCCCTGGACCACGCGCGGGTTCTCGGTCATCAGGTCGTCGAGGCCGCCGAAATCGCCGCTCTGCGAGCTCTCGCCACGGAACGTCGAGTCGCCGCGGTTGTGGTAGTAGATCGGATCGTTGAGCCAGTCGGGGACCTTGACGTGCTCTTCGCCGGCCGGGATGTAGGGCGTGTACGCGTAGTCGGCGCGCGTCAGCCGGGCGAAATTGGCGGCGGTCTGGTGCGCGGCATCGTCGCCGCGGAAGCCGTCGTTGATGGGCTCGCCGTCCACGCCGCCGTGGCGCGTGTACGGATAGTCGGCCCGCGAGCGATACGCACAGTCGTTGTTCGGGCACTCGCGATACTTGATCACGTCGGCGGTGTGGTTGACGACGATGTCGAGGTACAGCTTCATGCCGCGCGCGTGCACGGCCCTGGCCAGCGCCAGCATGTCGTCGTTGCTGCCGAAGTGCGGATCGACGCGGGTGAAGTCGGTGATCCAGTAGCCGTGATAGCCGGCGGATTCGTTGCCCGGCGTGCCCTGCACGGGCTTGTTCTTGTAGATGGGGCCGAGCCAGACCGCGGTGGCGCCGAGCGCCTGGATGTAATCGAGCCGCGCGATCAGGCCCTTGAGATCGCCACCGTGGTAGAAACCCTTGGAGGTGGGATCGAAGCCGGTGACGAGCCGGTCGCCCGTCAGGCCGCCGCGATCGTTCGACGGGTCGCCGTTCTCGAAGCGGTCCGGCAGCAGGAAGTAGATGGATTCATCCTGCGGCAGCCGCGCGCGGTAATCCGCCGCGTGGCTCGCCGCCGTGCACGCCAGCAACAGGGCAGGGCCCAGAACTCGCAACCAGCCACGCATGTCGATCTCCCCCGGCTTGTTTGCCAGCGAGCATAGGGGTGGGGTGCAGGCGCGACAATGGGGCGCATACGTATGCGATATAGTGGCCGCATGGGGGAGTCACCGGTACGCAGCGCGGGTCTGGTACAGGGCTGGACGCTGGTCGCGTCCGCCTGGCTGGCGGTGTTCGCGTCGGCGGCGCTGCTGGGACCGGTGCTGCCCAGCATGACGGCGCATTTCCGGGGCACGCCCGCGCTGGATGTGATGATCTCCTTCGTCGCGACGCTGCCCTCGCTGTTCGTCGCCCTGCTGGCGATTCCTTTCGGGCTGCTGGCGGATCGCATCGGGCACTGGCGCGTGATGTTCTGGGCCACGCTGGTGTATGGCGTGGTGGGCGTGCTGCCCTACTGGCTGGAATCGCTGCCCGCCATCGTCGTGGCGCGCGGCGCGGTGGGCATCGCGGAAGCGGCGATCATGACCTGCGGCGCGGCGCTGATCGGCCACTATTACAGCGCTGCACGTGCGCCCCGCTGGTGGGCGTTGCAGACCGGCACCGCGCCCATCGCGGCCGCGGTCGCGATCGCCGTGGGCGGCGCGCTGGGCGATCGCAGCTGGCACACGCCGTTCCTGGTCTATGGATTCGGGCTGGTGCTGTTCGTGCTGGTGGCGACGCAGCTCTGGGAACCGCCGCTGGTCGAAGCGCGCACCGCCGGTGCGGATCGGGACGCGGCCCGCGTCAACTGGCCGCGGCTGCTGGGCATCTGCCTGATCACCGTGTTCGCCATGTGCGCCTTCATGATCACGGTGATCCAGACCAGCTTCCTGCTCACCGAACGCGGCATTCCGTCGCCGGCGGCCATCGGGCGCTGGCAGAGCCTGTCGTCGCTGGCCAATCCGCTGGGCGCGCTGCTGTTCGGCGTGCTGCGCTGGCGCGCGCCCGCCAAACTCGCGCTGAGCATGATGCTCATGGCCGTCGGGTTCGCCCTGATGGGCTGGCTGACGGGCTGGCAGGCCACGCTCGCCGGTGCGGCGATCACCAATCTGGGCTGCGGCATGGTGCTGCCGACACTGATTACCTGGGCGCTGGAGGGCTTGCCCGCCGCAGCGCGCGGCAGCGGTGCGGGTGCGTGGATGGCGGCCAGTTTCCTCGGGCAGTTCCTCAGTCCGCTGAGCATCGTCGCGCTCAGGGGTTTGAGCGGAACGCTGGCCTCGGCGATACTCTCTTATGCCGCAGCGTGCGCGGTGGTGGGTATCGTCACGCTGCTGCTGCGATTCAAGAAGGAGCCCGTTCCATGAGCAAGGCGCAGGACCAGAAAAAGGAAGTGAAGAAGAAGGCCACCAGGACGCTCGAGGAGAAGCGCGCCGCGAAGCGCGCCAAGAAGGCCGCCAAGGCCTTCATGCAAAGCCCCTGACCTTGCGGCGTCGCGGTCGGCCACCTACTGGCGCGGTTCGCCCTCGCGGTTCACCGTGATGGTCGCCCCCGGAGGCGCGCTCATCTGCACGCGGTGCTGGGTGCCGCGGAAGTCGTACGTCACGTCCCAGTAGTCCGGCGTGGTGTCGGCCACCGTGTCGCAACGGCGCACGTCACGACCATAGGTTTCGTTGCCGCGCCCGGCGTTGGCGCCCACCGCAGCGCCGACCACTGCGCCACCCGCGGTGGCCGCGTCGTTGCCGTGGCCGCTGCCCACCTGGTGACCCAGGATGCCGCCAATCAGGCCGCCGACGATCGCGCCGCCCACGTTGGGACGGCTGGAGACCTGCTCACGCTCCACCCAGCAGCGCCGCTCGGGCGGACCCACCACGGCATGCACCGAGGTCACGCGCGCCTGGTAGGTGCGCTCGTTCGGACGCCAGCGATATTCGTAGGGCGGCGGAGGCGGACCTGCGGTCGGTGGCGGGTCCGGGACTTCGTTGGCGTAGTGGCCTCGATCATCCACGGGCCGTGCCGAGGACAGCCGATCGTTCAGGCCCATGCGGCTCAGCGACTCGTAGCTGCCGCTGTGCAGGACCACGCATCGGCCCCTGAAGCGCGCGTCCTCGCACACTTCCCAACGCCCGCCGCTGACGATCACCGAAGAGGCGCGATCGTTGAAACCGGCACGCTTGAAGTTGCTGACCGGGCGCGCGGCCGAGAACGCGCGGCCGCGAAAGCCCTCTCCTTCATAGAAAGTCACGTTCGCCAGCGCGATCGACGTCAGCCCCAGGGCTGACAGTCCCAGCGCCAATCCTGTTCTCCAGTTCATGTGCTACTCCTTACATCCTGGACAGAAAGCGGGTGAGCGCTCCAAATGACACATAGCGCAGCAGCTTGAAAGCCAGCGCGGGTCTGGAAGTCAGCAGGCCCAGCGCCAGCATCGCGATGAAGCTCTTGCCGCCGCCTGCCGAGCGCGCCCGCAACAGCAGGCGCATGGTCTGGCTGCGTGGAAACTGGCCGCCGCGCTCGCGTTGCGGATCGCCCTCGAACAGCTGCTGCAGTTGGCGACGGGTGACCGCCAGCCTGGCGACCGCGGCCTGTTCAACCAGCGGGTTCATGTTCGGCGGCCGGTGTGCCGGTCGCGGGGGCGTGCGAGGGCACATGCCCGGGTTCGTGCGCGGCCAGGATGCGCGCCAGGATCTCGCGATCCAGCGCCCATTCGCGTCGCACGGTGGCGAACGGCGGCGGCTGGCCGCGGCGCACGCTCATGAAATAGCCTCCGGACGCGATGCACAGCGCGACGAACACCCCGATCAGCCAGTAGATCGCGCTCATGCGCTGCGGAGTGTCCCAGGCGGCCGCGATGACGGCGACGCAGATCATCAGCACTGCAAAAAAGGCACCGAGCGCCATGAGCAGCATGCTGATGAGGCGCACGCGGATCTGCTGCCGGACTGCTTCGAAGTCCTGGCCAGCAAGCTCCGCGTATGCGCCGAGGTGGCGCATCAGGATCGGAGCCGCCTGGGGCAACGACCAGATTCCGTTCATGGCCGGAACCCTCTGGACCCTCAACGGCGCGCGGCGAGCAAGTAGCCGACTGCGGCGCCGACCAGCGCGGCGATGCCCAGCGCCTGCCAGGGGCTTTCGCGGACGTAGTCGTTCGTGCCGGAAGCCACCGCGCGTACCTTCTCGCGCAGGTTCTCGGCGTTCTCGCTGAGGGTCTCGCGCGCCGAATCGATCCTGGCGCCGACCTTGGCGCGCATCTTCTCGATCTCCGGATCCTTCATGCCCGCCAGATGACCCAGCAGATCCTCGACATCCGACAGCAGATTGTTCATTTCCGATCCCTTGCGTGCAGCGTTCATGACATGCAACCTCGGTACGTTTCGACGTGGACGGAGTATGGACTGCCGCATGCAACACCTGAGAGGTATACCGACCGCGAGGCGTTGTAAGTCTTGCCCTACACTACGCCTGCCGGACGGTGGGTTGCGACGCGCGGTATGGGCCGTGCAGGGTGAATGCATGCGATCGAAGTTACGTATCCTGGTGTTGCTGTTGCCGGCGCTGGTGCTGGCCGCCTGCGCCGGTCTGCCGCCGGGAGCCGACTATCCGAAGCAGGCCTCGGTGGCATTCGCGGATCCCGGCGACACCGCCATGGGCCGGCAGTTCGACAGCGCCGCGGAACTGCACGCGGGCGAGTCCGCGTTCCGCATCCTCACCGTCGGTACCGATGGTTTCGCGGCGCGCATGGAGATGATCGCAGCCGCCGAGCGTTCGCTTGACCTGCAGTATTTCATCTACCACAGTGACGATACCGGGCGGCTGATCACCAACGCGCTGCTGGCGGCGGCCGATCGCGGCGTGCACGTCCGCCTGCTGCTCGACGACGGCCAGACCGTGGCGGGCGACGAGCAGGTCGTGGCACTGGCCGCGCATCCGCGGATCGAGATCCGCTTCTTCAATCCGTTCGCCTATCGCGGCCATCACCTGCTGCTGCGCGGCTTCGAGTTCGTGTTCAATGCACGCCGGCTCGACTACCGCATGCACAACAAGCTGATCATCGCGGACAATGCCGCTTCGCTGATCGGCGGTCGCAACATCGGCGACCAGTACTTCCAGGTCGACCCGGGCTCGCAGTTCGCCGACGACGACATCTTCGTCGCCGGCCCCGCGGTGCGGAAGCTGTCGGAGAGTTTCGACGCGTTCTGGAACAGCGCGCTGGCGATTCCCGCGCAGGCGCTCGCCTACGGCAAGCAGACGCAGGCGCAGCTGGATGCGCGCCGGGCGGCCCTGGCCGAACAGCAGCGCAAGGCGCAGGACGCCGGTGTCGACTACCTGCTGCGCGCCGAGAGCGGCGAGCCGCTGTCCGGCATCGAGCAGGGCGAGCTGCCGCTGGTGTGGGCGGGCGCGCAGGTGGTGTGGGACAGCCCGGAGAAGAAGCGCGTGCAGGAAGGGTCGATGAGCGGGCGACTCATGTACGAGCCGGTGGCCAGGGTGGCGGCGGCCGTGCAGAACGAACTGATCATGATCACGCCGTACTTCGTGCCCACCGCCGCCGAGATGAAGCTGATCGATGACCTGCGCCGCCGCAACGTGCGGGTGCGCATCCTGACCAGTTCGCTGGCGGGCACCACCGAGCTGTTCGCTCATTCCGGTTACATGCACTACCGGCGCCGGTTGCTGGACGATGGCGTCGAGCTGTATGAAGTGCGGCCGATGCTGGGCAGCACCCGGGGCAGCGGCCAGACCGCGGCCATCTCGCGCGCCGGCAACTACGGCCTGCACGCCAAGCTGTTCGTGTTCGACCGGCAACGGTTGTTCGCCGGCTCGATGAATTTCGACCAGCGCTCGACCCGTCTCAATACGGAGGTGGGCCTGATCATCGACAGCCCGGAGCTCGCCCAGCAGACCGCCACGCGCTTCGAGGCCATGACCCAGCCGGCCAGCGCGTACCACGTGATCCTCAAACCCGGCCGCACCGGGCGGCTGCACGAAGTGTGGCAGACCGAAGAACAGGGCAAGACCGTCGAATACACCACGGAACCGAGTCGCAGCGTGTGGAAACGCATCGCGACGTGGATCCTGTGGCTGTTTCCGCTGCAGAAGGAACTTTGACCGTGAGGCGGTCAGCCATGGCGACGTCCGCCCGGATCAGGCCTGGTCGGATGCTTTTTCCGAGTCGGCCTCGAACAGCGATTCGAGCTGCAGCGTCGCTTCGCGGGTGGTCGCGATCATCTTGGATTCGTCCTCGCGCACCGAGAACTGGCGCCGCAGCGTGGCCTCGTCGTGCTCGCGGAAACGCTTCACCGCGGCGCGCGCCGCGGCGGTGGGTTCACCCAGCGCTTCCAGCACCGATTGCGCGGCCTCCAGGCTCGAACCGTAGGTCTCGCGCAGGATGTCGCGCACGCCGATCTCCATGAGCCGGAACGCGTGCTGGCGATTGCGGGCCCGGGCGATGAGGCGCAGCCGCGGAAAGTGCTGGAGCACGATTTCGGCGGTGCGCACCGAGGCCTCGACGTCGTCGATCGCCAGCACCAGCACGCGCGCCTGTTCTGCGCCCGCGGCGCGCAGCATGTCGAGCCGCGAGGCGTCGCCATAGTAGGCCTGGTTGCCGAAGCGCCGGATGAAGTCGATGTTGGCGCTGCTGGAATCGAGCGCCGTGAACGGAACATGTTTGGCGCGCAGCACGCGGCCGACGATCTGGCCGAAGCGGCCGAAGCCTGCGATCAGCACGCGCGCCTCGCGGTCCTCGATCTCATCGTAAGGCCGGGTGTCCTCCCGCGCGAACAGCGGGTGGAGCACGGCGTCGTAGGCGCCCAGCAGCAGCGGGCCGAGCACCATCGACAGCGTCACCGCCAGGATCAGGAGATCCGCCGTGTCGGCATCCAGCAGTCCCTGGCGCGCCACCAGTCCGAACAGCACGAACGCGAATTCACCGCCCGCCACCAACGACAGGCCCAGCCGCCACGCCGCGCCGCGCGGCTGGTGCATGAGACGGCCAAGCAGCGCGATGGCCAGGAACTTGAGCAGCATGAACCCCAGCGTCAGGCCCAGCAGCCGGCCCGGTTCGCGCACCAGCAGGCCGAGATTGGCCGACATGCCAACCGAAATGAAGAACAGGCCCAGCAGCAGCCCCTTGAACGGCTCGATATCGGCTTCCAGTTCGTGGCGGAATTCGCTGTCGGCCAGCAGCACGCCCGCCAGGAAGGCGCCCAGCGACATCGACAGCCCGACCGCGTTCATGACCAGCGCCGTGCCGATGACGATCAGCAGCGTCGCGGCGGTAAACACTTCGGTGACGCGGGTGTTCGCGACCAGCCGCAGCACGGGACGCAGCACCACGCGGCCGCCGACGATCACCAGTCCGATCACGGCCACGAGCTTGCCGAGCGCGATCAGCGAAGCGGCCAGCGGCTGGGAGCCGTGCGTGGCCAGCGGCAGCGCCGCCAGCATGGGCAGCACCGCGAGATCCTGGAACAGCAGGATGCCGAAGGCCGAGCGTCCGTAGCTGCTCTTGAGCTGGCCGCGTTCGGCGAGCACCTGCAGCACCAGCGCCGTGGAGGAGAGCGCCAGGCCGAAGCCGATCACGAATGCGCCGAGCAGGTTGACGCCCAGCAGGCAGGCCGCCGCGCCCACCAGCAGCGTGCACAGCGCCACCTGCGCGCTGCCGACACCGAACACGGCCCGCCGCAGCACCCACAGCCGCGACGGCTGGAGCTCGAGCCCGATCACGAACAGCAGCAGCGCGACGCCGAATTCCGAGACCTGCAGGATGCGGTCGACGCCGGTGACGAGCCCAAGACCCCAGGGGCCGATCACGAGGCCGGCTGCGACATAGCCGAGGATGGAACTGAGCTTCAGCCAGCGGAACAGCGGCACGAACACGACGGCCGCGAGGAGGAAGATGGCGATCTGCGCCAGGCGCATGCGGGATCCGGGGCAGGACAGGGTAGGCACATTGTACCCGTGTCCCGGCCCGGACCTGCGACTACCTCAGGCGATCGCCCGCGGCGGGATCACTTCAGCGCTTGATGTCGGTCTGGTTGTCGACGCGCTTGACGCCGTGCACGCCCTGCGCGACCACCGTGGCCTGGCGCTGCTCGTCGCCGTTGTCGACGAACCCGCTCAGCAGGACCACGCCGTCCTTGGTGTCGACGTTGATCTGGTAGGCCTTGGTGATCGGATCGGCTGCCAGCGCCACCTTTACCTTGGCGGTGATGGTGCTGTCATCGATGACTTCGCCAACGGTGGCCCCGGGCGAGATCTTGAGGTTGTCCTGGACCTCCCTGACGCCGTTGATCTTGCGCGCGACCCGCACGGCTTCGTCGCGCTCATTGGCCGAGTCGACGAACCCGGACAACTGGACCACGCCGCGGCGGGTGTCCACCGCGATCTGGTGGGCCTTGGTCATTTTGTCGCCGATCAGGGCGGTCTTGACCCGCGTGGTCACCACGGAATCATCGACCGCCTCGCCTGGCGCTTCGCGGGTGCGGGTGGCCGCACAGGCTGATACAGCCAGAATGACCGCCACCAGGCTCACGTTCCTGAACTGCTGCTTCAACATGGCTGAACTCCTGTGAATGGACGGCGCCACTGTAGTGAGCCGACCGCGCATCGCGTGTCGGACAGACACCGACAGCAATCTGCGTAAAGTCCTAGTTTTGCGTAGGTGTTGGCTGCTGTTGGAGCGCCGGTCCGGACACTACAAATACCACTGCATTATTTTCACACATGCAGGCAGGAGGAAGGGCGCGATGTCATCAGGTACCCAGCAGTTGGTCGGCGAATCGCCGCAGTTGCGGCTGGTGATCGACCAGATCCGGCGCGTCGCGCCCACCGAGGCCAGCGCCCTGCTGATCGGGGAGAGCGGTTCCGGCAAGGAACTGGTCGCCCGTTCCATCCACGGCGGCAGTCAACGCCGCGACCGGGCGTTCATCGCCATCAACTGCGGCGCGGTGGCGCCCGGCCTGATCGAAGCCGAGCTGTTTGGACACGAGCGCGGCAGCTTCACTGGCGCCACGCAGCACCACAATGGCGTGTTCGAGCGCGCCCACGGCGGCACCCTGTTCCTTGACGAAATCACCGAGATGCCGATCGAGCTGCAGGTGCGGCTGCTTCGGGTGCTGGACACGCAGCGCTTCTTCAAGGTCGGGGGATCGAAGGAGATCCCGGTCGACGTGCGCGTGATCGCGGCCACCAATGTCTGCCCGTTCAACGCCGTGCGCGATGGCAAGCTGCGCGAGGACGTGCTGTACCGCCTGGCGGTGTTTCCGATCCGGATTCCGCCGTTGCGCGAGCGCGGCGATGACATCGAGCTGCTCGCCCATCACTTCCTGTCCGCGCTCAACGCCAGCGCCGGGGTGGACAAGCACTTCTCGCCCGGCTCGCTGCGGACCCTGCGCGAACACGGCTGGCCGGGCAATGTGCGCGAACTGCGCAATGCCGTGGAGCGCGCCCACATCCTCGGCGACGAGCTGTTGGAATTGGTGCCGCTGTCATCGGCCATGCGCGCCGTGGTCGCGCGGCAGGCGCAGCCCGGGGAACTGGTGGTCAAGGTCGGATCGCGGCTCGAGGACGTCGAGCGGCATCTCATCGAGGCGACGCTGCACCGCTTCCAGGGCAACAAGCGGCTGGCGGCGCAGACACTGGGGTGCAGTCTCAAAACGCTGTATAACAAGCTCAATGGATACAGCCACGCCGCGGCGGCGGTGCCGGCTCTGGCACAACAGGGGTGAGCAATGACGCGAGTACTGATAGCCGATGACCACGCCGTGGTGCGTGCGGGCCTGCGGCAGTTCCTCGAGACCGAACCCGGGATCAAGGAAATCGCCGAAGCCGCCTCCGGTTCCGAAACGCTGGACCAGCTGCGCACCCAGAAATCGGACCTGTTGCTGCTCGACATCAACATGCCGGACCGCAGCGGCCTCGACATCCTCAAGCAGGTGCGCGCCACGCACCCGGACACCAGGGTGCTGGTGCTGAGCGGGTTCCCGGAACGCCAGTACGCGGTCAACGTGTTGCGCGCGGGCGCCAGCGGCTTCCTTTCCAAGGAAAGTGCGCCGGACGAACTGGTGAAGGCGGTGCGGACCGTGCTGTCCGGACGCCGTTACGTCAGTCCGGCGCTGGCTGAGCTGCTGGCCTCCGAACTGGACGTCGATTCGCAGCAGCCCATGCACTCGCGGTTGTCGGAGCGCGAGTTCCAGATCCTGTGCAAACTGGCGGCCGGCAGTTCGGTGTCCGAGATCGCCGTGGAACTTTGCATCAGCGTCAAGACGGTGAGCACCTACCGCAGCCGGGTGCTGGAAAAGATGAACTTCAAGACCAACGCAGATCTCACTTCCTACGCATTGCGCAACGGAATGATCCAGTAATCACATGGCTGTAGGCATTGTCTGGCATCGTCCCACCCCCGACTGCTGGGATAATGGAAGCGAAAACAAGGGCAGGGCGGAAGTACCAGGCAATGTCGTGAATGATCCAAGAAAGCCGCTGAAGGTCCTGCTGGTCGAAGATTCACCCATCCTCGCGGACCGGCTGCGCGAGATGATCGATCAACTCTCCGACATCGAACTGGTCGACACCGTCGACAACGAGAAATCCGCCGTGCAGGCCGCCACCAGTGGCGGCGTGGATGCCGTCATCCTCGACCTCCACCTCAAGCAGGGCACTGGATTCGGAGTGCTGCGATCCATCAAGGCTGCCACGCCGACGCCGACGCCGGTGGTGGTGGTGCTCACCAACTACGCGCTCGCCCAGTACCAGCGCGAAGCCCGCCTGCTGGGCGCGCGTTACTTCCTCGACAAGGCGCGCGAGTTCGAGCGGATTCCGGAAGTGCTGCAGGAAATCGCGCAGCTCGAAACCTCGCACTGAGGTTCAGGCGGCCTTGACCGCCAGGATCCGCTCCAGCGGCAATCGCATCTGGATTTCGGTCCCGCGGCCACCGGGGACGCCCCGCACCGCCCAGGTCCCACCCAACGACTCCACCCGATGCCGCATGCTGAGGAAACCGTGCGAGCCCGGCGCGGCGGTCATGGCGGGCGCGATGCCCACGCCGTTGTCGCGGATGGTGAACAGCAACTCCTTCCCGGACACGTCCACTGCCATGTCCACCGAGGTGGCCTGCGCATGCTTGAGGATGTTGGTCATGGATTCCTGCGCCACGCGGAAGATCGCGATCGAGGCGCCCGCGCTGACGGGCAGCTCTTCTTCGGGCAGGGACTCCGTGCACTGCAGGCCCGCCCGACCGCAGGATTCCTGCAGCTGCCAGCGCAGTGCCGTGAACAGTCCCATGTTATCCAGCAGCGTCGGGCGCAGCTGCTCGACCACGCGGCGCTTCATGTCGACGCCCGCGTCGAGCGAACTCAGCACGCGCTCCCAGCGCAGCCGCGCGTCCGCGTCTTCCATGCCGGCGCGGCGCCGCAGCCAGGTGGCGTCCATCTTGGCGGCCACCAGCAGGCCGCCGAGCTCGTCGTGCAGTTCGCGCGCCAGCGCGCCTTTTTCCTGTTCCGTCACCTGCTGCAGGTGGCTGGAGAGGTTGGTGAGGTCCAGCGTGCGCGCCCGCACTTCGCTCTCGAGCAGGCTCTTCTCTTCGGCCAGGCGCTGCGTGTCCAGCTGGCGGCGCCGGATGTTGCGGCTGATCAGCGTCGCGGCCACCAGCACCAGCAGGATATTGAGCATGGCGGTGGACAGGTAGATGACGCGCGTCACCGCCAGGTCGTGTTTCTCGTCGTCCTTGAAACCCTGCAGCCGCGTGTTGTCCTCGACGCCGAGGTCGGTGACCAGACTGCGGACGTCGTTCATGGTGGTGCGGCCCGCGCCCATGCGCACGTACTGGATCGCGGCCGCCGGATTCTTTTTCTGCAGTGCCAGCGCAGTCTCGAACTGCGCGAAGCGGTCGCTCGCGAGCCGGTCGAGCGTTTCGATCATCGCGGCGTCGGCGGGTTCGGCGGCGTAGGACTGGCGCAATGCCTCGATGGCCGGGCCGCGCTGCGTGACGGCGTTGCGGTAGGTCTCGAGCACCATGTCATTGTGGGTCAGCAGGTAGCCGCGCTGGCCGGTCTCCGCATCGAGCATCAGCCGCAGGAAACGGCCCAGCAGGCTGCGCCGGGTCATCACTTCCTGCACACTCAGCGTGGTGTCCGAGAGCCGGTTCTGCGCCTGGTTGACGAAGTGGAATGCGGTGAGGACGAGCGCGATCGCCAGCAGCGTGGGCAGGAGCACGTAGCGTCGATTGAATTCGAGCATCGCTGGGGTCCCGGACGCTTTTCAGCGGTAAGCGAGTCTAGCAAAGGGCGGCTCGCGGTTCGTCCCGGAGAAATCCTACCGCCCTTGACGTGCGTCCACTATCATGGACAAAATGTCCAGTATGAAGGACGTCAATGGCCGCATCGCGGCCCGCGTGGCGGCCTTGCGCGCGGCGCTGGATCTCTCGCTGGGCGATCTGGCCGGCCGCAGCGGAGTGAGCCGCTCCATGCTGTCGCTGATCGAGCGCGGGGAGAGCAGTCCCACCGCCGTGGTGCTGGAAAAAATCGCCACCGGGCTCGGCGTCCCGCTGGCTTCGCTGTTCGACGATCCGGGGCAGCCGGCCGCACCCGTCTCGCGGGCCGCCCAGCGCAGCTCCTGGCGCGATCCGCAGTCCGGTTACGTACGCCGCAACATTTCCCCGCCCCATTTCCCGTCGCCGATCCGGATCGTGGAAGTGCTGATGCCCGCGGGTGCGAAGGTGGCCTACGAAACCAGCGCGCGGGAGCCGGCGGTGCACCAGCAGGTGTGGGTGCAGGAGGGCAGCATCGAGGTCAGCGTGGGCGCGCAGACCCACCGCCTCGCGGCGGACGACTGCCTTGCCATGCAGCTCGACGAGCCCATCACGTTCCGCAATCGCACCCGCAAGGCGGCGCGCTATGTCGTGGTGCTGTCCAGTGAGCGCTGAGTCCACCATCCGCTGCCTGCGCGCCCTGGACGAACGCGAAATCCAGGGCCTGTGCGAGGTGCTGATCGACTGCGTCGCAGGGGGCGCGTCGGTGGGTTTCATGTGGCCCATGACGCACGCCAAAGCGGAAGCGTTCTGGCGCAAGGCGGCGGCCAGCGCCGCACGCGGCGAACGGCTGGTGCTGGTGGCGCAGGATGCCGCCGGCGACATCGTCGGCACGATCAGCGTGCTGCTCGAGCTTCCCGAGAACCAGCCGCATCGCGCCGATATCGCCAAGACGCTGGTGCACCGGCGCGCGCGCCGCCGCGGCGTCGGCGCCGCGCTGCTGGCAGCGGCGGAGCGCAGTGCGCTCGAAGCCGGTCGCAGCCTGCTGGTGCTGGACACGGTGACCGGCGGTGAGGGCGAGCGGCTGTATGCCGCCCACGGGTGGGAGCGGTGCGGCAGCATTCCGCAGTACGCGCTGTGGCCCGACGGCCGCCCTTGCGCCACGACCGTGTTCTACAAGTCGCTCGCGCCGCTGGCGCGCTAGCAATCGCCCGCCCACGCCGGCGGCGGGGCCGTGAAGCTCATGCGCTCACCGCGCGCGGGATGGCGGAAGCTGATGCGCCAGGCATGCAGGCACAGCGGCGGATCCTGCGCCGTCAGTGTCGGCAGCGTGCCGAGCTGGCCGTCAGCGAGATAGACCGGGTCGCCGCGCACGGGCCATCCCAGGTGTTGCAGATGCAGCCGGATCTGGTGGGTCCGGCCCGTCAGCGGTTGGGCCTCGATGAGCGCGCTGCCGTCCGGATCCCGTCGCAGCACACGGAACTCCGTGACGGCGCGCAGGCCACGCGCGTGGTCGATGGTGCGCAGCCCCGCGGGACCGTTGAGGTCGCTGATCGGCGCCTCGCAGCGGAACCGGTCCTCGGGCGGGTGGCCCACGACGCGCACCAGGTACTGCTTTTCCACTTCGCCGCGCTCGAACTGCGGCTGCACGAGTGCGGCGAAATGGCGCGTGCGGCAGGCGATCACGACGCCGGTGGTGTTGGCGTCGAGGCGATGCGCCGGGCGCGGCCGGTGCGGGTGGTAGGCGGCGGCGAGGAAATGACTCAGCGTATTGCGCGTGTAGCGTCCGCCGGCGTGCATGGGAAGCGGAGCGGGCTTGCTCAGCACCACGATGGCTTCATCCTCGTGCAGCAGCCGGATGTCGGCGCTGACCTCGGGTTCGATGGCGGCGGGCAGGAGGTGTTCGATCCGCTGGCCGGCGTGCACCCTCGTGTCGGCGCTCAACAGGTGGCCGTCCGGGTCGCGCAGTCGTCGCGCGGCGAATTCTGGCTGCCAGTACTCCGCCGGGCGATGCGGCAGCAGCGTGGCCAGCACCTGCGCCACCGTCAGTCCGTCGCACCGCGCCGGCACCTTCAGCGGCCGCCGGATGTCCTGCGGCACGCTGCCCGGCAGCGGAGTTGTCAGCGCCCGCAGCCGGCGTTCGCGCACGGCAATGGCCTCCTGCATCACCTGCTCGGGCGCGCGCCAGCAATGCGGGCAGCTCCGGCCCGGCACGTAGTGCGGCGAGCACTGGTCCGCGGCGCTGAGCGGCGTACGACAGCCATGGCACACCCGGGTCGCGGTCTCGGCCAGGCCGGGATCGAGCCCGACGCGATGGTCGAACACGAAACACTCGCCGTGGTAGTGGGCGCTGCCGCACTGCTCGAAGTATTTCAGGATGCCGCCCTCGAGCTGGCGCACCTGCGTGAAGCCCTCGCGCTCCAGGTAGGCGCCGGCCTTCTCGCAGCGGATGCCGCCGGTGCAGAACATCACGATCGGCTGGTGCTTGAGCCCTTCGGGCAAGCCGCGCACCGCCTCCGGAAAGCCGCGAAAGTGCTCCAGGCCCAGCGTCAGCGCATTGTCGAAAGTGCCGAGCTTCACCTCATAGTCGTTGCGTGTGTCGAGCAGGGTGACTGCCCGGCCTTCGTCCAGCCATTGCTTCAGTTCGAGCGGTGCCAGCCGTGGCGCGGTGCTGCGCGCGGGTTCGATGCCTTCCACGCCGAACGCGATGATTTCCTTCTTGATGCGGACCAGCAGGCGGGTGAACGGCTGGTGATCGCTGAGGCTGTACTTGGCCTCCAGCGACTCCAGTCCCGGCCGCGCGCGCAACAGTGCCAGCAGCGCCTCGATTGCCGCCTCGCTTCCCGCCATGAACAGGTTGATGCCTTCGGTGCTCAGCAGCAGCGTCCCCTTGAGACGCCACTCGCGGCAGCGCTGCAACAGGTGCTGGCGCCACGGCTTGAGGTCGGTGAGGGGTGCGAAGCGGTAGGCGGCGATGTTGGTGACGGCGGGCATGCGCGCGGCAGTGTACCCGAGCCGCGAACCGGGGTCAGGCGCGGCAGCGACGCGCGCTCCGGCCGCCACCGCTGCGCACAATTACCCGCTCAAAGAATAAATTGCATTGGGCGCGGGCTTGGGCATATATTGATATTCTCACGATCGAGAATTAAAACGGAAAGCTCACAGGGGGATTCATGAAGCAGTCATTGCGCCAGCATTCGTTGCTCGTGCTGTCGTCGGTGGTGGTGCTGGCAGCTCCGGCGGCCATGGCGCAAACGGCGCCAGCGGATACCAGCGCGGATGGCGAGCTGCAGGAAGTGGTGGTCACCGGCACGCGCCTGGCGGGCAACAGCATCGCCACGCCCACTCCGGTGCAGTCCATCACCGCCGAGACCATCGAGGATCGCGCGCCCGCGGCCATCGCCGACGTCGTGAACCAGATACCCGCGTTCCGCATCACCCGCAGCGCGGCGGGCAGCGGACGCATCGCGGACCAGCAGTCGGGCGTGGCCTCGCTGCTCGACCTGCGCGGCCTGGACCCGGTGCGCACCCTGGTGCTCATCAACGGCCAGCGCACCGTGGGCACCACGGCACAGGGCACTTTCGACAGCAACATGATCCCGGTCGGATTGGTCGATCGCGTCGACGTGGTCACCGGCGGCGCCTCGGCGGCGTACGGTTCAGACGCCGTATCGGGCGTCGTCAACTTCGTGCTCAAGAACAAGATGGAAGGGCTGACTGGCAGCGTGCAGACCGGGATCACGCGCTACGGCGACGGCGCGCAGAACGTCGGCACGCTGGCGGGCGGTTTCGGCTTCGCGGAAGACCGCGGCCACGTGATCTTCGGCGTCGACGCGGCCAAGACCAACGAGGTCGGCAACATCTACACGCGTCCCTACGGCAAGGATGAGCCGGGACTGCTCACGGTCAGCGCGGCCCAGCGCGCGGCGCTGGGTCTGCCCGCGCAGTACTTCACCAACGGCGTGGAACTCGCCAACGCCACGCCGGGCGGCCTGATCACGCAGGCCGCCTCCGATGGCAACTACTACGCGTTCGATGCCTCCGGCAATCCCTATGCGTTCGATCGGGGCACCGTATTCGGTTCCGGCTCGACCGCCGTCATGACCGGCAGCACCGCCAACCACGGCTACGATCCGAACGGCGCCTTCCGCCTGCAGAACCCGAACGATCGCGAGGTGGCCTACGGCCGCGCGGAGTTCGAGATCACGCCCGATGCCACCGTGTACGCGGAAGCGAACTACGGCCGCACGCACTTGCCGCCGCAGCTCACCGCGTTCTACACCGTGGTGCCCATCACCGTGTCCACCGCGAGCCTGCCGGCGTCGATCGCTTCGCTCTACACCTCGCCGACGGTGACGATGGGCCGCATCTTCACGGAGAATGGCGGCGGCAACCTCACCTGGCAGACCAACGCGCTCAACCGTTTCGTGCTGGGCGCGCAGGGCAAGGTGTTCGAAGACTGGAAGTGGGATATCTCGTACGAGCACGGTCGTACGCACCAGGACTTCAACACCTCGGGCCTGGTCAACTCGGCACTGACCAAGGCGATTGGGGGCTGCACCACCGATACCGCGGCGTCCGCCACCTACGAATCGCTGACCGGCAAGACCTGCGTCGCGTTCGATCCGTTCGGCCTGCAGTCCGGCAACACCGCGGCGCTGGACTACATCTACAACAACCAGCACCAGGACAGCTACTTCGGGCAGGACGCCGCGCAGGCGAGCATTTCGGGTTCACCGTTCACGATGTGGGCAGGCGATGCCCAGCTCGCGGCCGGTGTCGAGTGGCGTCGCGACAGCCTGGAAGTGGTGGGTACGCCTGAAGGGGTCGCGAACCTCTATTCGCAGGGCAATTTCGGTGGCTATTCGGGCAGCAACAACGTGAAGGAAGGCTTCGCTGAAGTGGGGCTGCCGCTGCTCAAGGATCTGCCGGGCGCGAAATCGCTCGATCTGAACGGGGCCATCCGTCGCACCGATTACAAGCTCGGTGGCGCGGTGACGACCTGGAAGGGCGGTCTCACGTTCGAGCCGCTCGACGGCCTGACCCTGCGCGTGACCAAGTCGCGCGACATCCGCGCGCCCAATCTCAACGAGCTGTACTTCGTGGGCGGCATCCTGCCGACGCCGGTCACCAACGCGATTCCCGGCACTTTCGGCTACAACGTCGCCGCAACGTCCAGCGTGAACGGCGCCGGCAATCCGGGTCTGGTGCCGGAGAAGGCGGACACCGTGACGGGTGGCGTCGTCTTCCAGCCGATGAGTGGTCCGATGGCGGGCTTCCGCGCCTCGGTGGACTACTACACCATCAAGATCAACGGTGCGATCGCACGCCTGAACACGGCGCAGACCCAGCAGGCCTGCGCGGCCATCATCGCGGCCGGCGGCACGACCTGCCCGGGCATCACGTTCAGCACCACCAACGCCAACGGCATCGCTTCCATCACCAACATGTCGCAGAACCTCAACGCCTTGAAGGCGTCGGGCATCGACATCGAACTGGGCTATCGCTGGAACGATCTGCCGTTCAACACCCCGGGCATGGTGACGGTGACCGCGTTGGCCAATCACGCCATCCACGACCAGCAGTTCCTGAGCACCGGCGTGTTCGAGCTGGCCGGGTCCATGAACGGCGTGCCCGGCTGGAACGGCAACCTGACCATGGGCTACGACAACGGCGGTTTCGGCGCAAGCTGGCAGCTCACGGGCTTCACCGGCGTGAAGTACGACGTCACCACCCTGTATGCCGGACTCGGCCTGCTGGTCGATCCCTCGGACCCCGGTTACGTGAACACCAACAACAACACCATCAACATCAATCATTTCGGCGGCGTGGTGTACTCGAACCTGCAGGCGCACTACAGCCTCACCAAGAACTTCCAGGTGTTCGGCGTGGTCAACAACGTGTTCGATCGCCAGCCGCCGATGTTCGCGGTGATCGCCGCCACCAACGGCAGTCGCAACCTGAACTACGATCTGCTGGGGCGCGCGTACAAGATTGGCGTGCGCTTCAACTTCAACTGATTCTCACGCACAAGCAAGGGTCGCATATGACAGGAATGCAGCGTCGGCAAGTCGCGCGGTGGATGCGGTGGGGCAGCGTAACGCTGCTGGTGCTCGCCGCCGCGCTCGCCACGGAGATGGCGGTCGCGGCGTCGGCCGCAGGCCAGGTGTCGGCGGCGCAGCTGGAGCAGAACAAGCGGATCGTGCTGGGTCTCACGGCGGCGATGGCCGAAAAGAATGTCGACAAGGCGTCCGCTTTCCTGGCCGACGGTTACATCCAGCACAACCCCAACGTGCCCACCGGCAAAGCGGGGTTCATCGCGTTCTTCACGCCACGCTGGGCTGGCCAGCAGCAGCCCGCGAAGCCGCTGGAGAACCCGCCGGCGGAGATCGTCGCCGAGGGCAACGTGGTGATGCTGATCTTCAGGCACGCCACGCCGGATCCGGTGGACGCGAACCAGAGCTACGATGCGTTCACGTTCGACGCTTATCGCGTGATCGACGGCAAGGTCGCGGAGCACTGGGACGGTGGCGTGCGGCGTGCGCCGGCGGCGCCTGCGCCGGGACCGGCCACGCCACCCGCCGCGCCGGTCGCGGCACCGGCGCCTGCATCCGTTGCACCGCCCGCTGCGGCAACGACGCCCGCGGGACCTCCGCCCAAGCCGGCGTATACGCCCGACTTGAAGAGTTCGCTGGCACTGGCCGAAGCGGCGATGTCCGCATGCAAGGCGAAGGGCTATTCCGTCAGCGTGAGCGTGGTGGACGCCGCGGGCCAGGCCAAGGTCACGCTGGGATCGGATGGATCCGCCGGGCGCACCGTCACCAGCGTGCGCAAGGCGGCCACGGCCGCGATCTTCAAGGCGCCGGGTTCGCAGCTCGAGGCCCGGGCGCGCACCGACAGCGAGCTGGCCGCGAAGCTCGCCAGTCCCGACTACAATGATCATCCCGGTTCGCTGCCCATCGAGCAGCAGGGGAAGATCATTGGCGGCATCGGAGTCACCGGCGCGCCGACCCATGAGGAAGACGAAGCCTGCGCGCGGGCCGCGCTGGGCAATGCCAAGGTGAAGATCCATGGTTTCGCGTCGTAGTTTCCTGGTTTCTTCCGCGGTGACGCTGGCGCTGGGCCGCGCCGCGCTCGCCGCCGCCGCGACTTCCGATCCGGGATTCAAGCTGTTCGATGCGCATTGCCATCTGCGTACCGATGACACCGTGCGTTACCCGCGCGGCACCGCGGCCAATGGGCAGGGCCGGCCGCCCGGCAGCCCCGGCGGTCCACCGGCGCCGAGCGGCCCGTCACCGAGCGTGGAAGCGGTGCTCGGCTGGATGGACGCCAACGGCGTCGCAGGCGGCGCAGCCGTGCAGCATCGCGGCTCGTATGGATTCGACAACCGCTACATCCTCGATTCGGCGGACGCCCATCGCGATCGCCTGGTGCCCGTGTGCGTACTCGACGCCGAAAGCGCCGACACGCCGGCGCAGATCCGCGCTTACGTGCAGCAGCATGGCCTGGCCGGCGTGCGACTCACCGGCATGCGGGCCGAAGGCGGCGGATTTCCCTGGCTGAGCTCCACGGCGGCGCAGGCCACCTGGGCGGTCGCCAACGAGTTCGGATTGGTGCTCGACCTCATGACGTCGCCGCCGGGTGAAATGACCGACGCCATCGACGAGTACCTGCGGTTGGCGAAGCGGTTCCCGAAGGTGCGCCTGGTGCTCGACCACGTCGCCTGGCCCAGGGCCGAAGGCGCGCCCGATTTCGGCATCGATGCGGCCATTCGTTCGCTGGCCGCGCAGCGGAACATCTACTACAAGTTCACCACCATCAACCTCGACACGCTCAGCGCGGCGGGCATCGCTGCGCCTCCCATGTTGCGCCACGTGGTGGACGTGTTCGGCGCGGACCACGTGCTGTGGGGCTCCGACATCGGCAACACACCGGGTCCCTACAGCTCCATGGTGGAACGCATCCACGCCGCTGCCAGCGGCCTCACGGCCGCCCAGCGGCGCGCGGTGCTGCACGACACCGGCAAGCGCGTCTACGCGCGCGGCGGCTCACTGGCGCGCGCCTGAAGCCCATCGAGCCCGAGGCCCCGGGGCATGGCGGCTCAGGTGGTGCGGCCGAGCGTGACGTCGTAGCAGGCCATGCTGGATCCGGCGCTCAGGCACACCTTGCCAAAGGTGAATGCGACCGACTCTTCCGGATCGTTGTCGCGCGTGTTGCCGCCGACGCTCCAGGAGGAGACCAGCACCTCCGTGAGCTTGACGGTCGCGACCGTGTTGCCGTTGTAGTCTTCCTGCGTCAGCACCAGCGAGCTGAAATGCTTCCCGGAGGTGACCGCGGCGAGCAGCTGCGGACTGCAGGCATCGAAGGCCTTCTTGATCATCAGCGTGCCCAGGCTGGCCTTGCCCGCGCCGCTCCCCGCGCCGCTGCCCGTGGAGCCGGAATTGCTGGCCGACCATGACCAGCTATGCGCGTCGAATTCGCTGGCGCCGGCATTGGTGGCGCAATTCAGGCCGTTCACTGCGACAGTGATCTGCGAACCGCGATGCTCGGGTTCTTCCTGCCAGCGATCGGCGAGGGCGGTGGAGGAGAGCAGGACCGCGCAGAGCGCGAACGGCAAGGTTTTCATTGGCGTGACCCCGGTTCTGGTAGTGGGTGGTGGTCCGAGGCGACATAAATTACGACTGCCGCCGGGCCGGGCCTGTGAATGCGCTCACACCGCCAGCGGTCGGCGCAACCGCGGTGGACAGAGTGCGCGGCTCGTCACACCGCCGACGCTGGCATATGATCGGCGCACTTTGTTGCAGCTCACCGGACACAGAAAGGATCTCGGCGGCGGCTTCCTGGTCAGCCGCCTGCTGCCTTCCGTGGCCTGCCGTGCCGTTGGACCCTTCGTGTTCGTGGACCTGTTTGGTCCCACCGTGATCCCGCCGGCGATGAACATCGACGTGCGGCCGCACCCGCACATCGGCCTGGCCACGGTGTCCTACCTGTTCGAAGGGGCCTTGATGCACCGGGACAGCCTGGGGTCCGTGCAGCGCATCGACCCCGGCGCCATCAACTGGATGAGCGCCGGTCGCGGCATCGTTCATTCGGAACGCACGCCGGAGGATCTGCGTGACACCAGCCGGCCCCTGCACGGCCTGCAACTCTGGGTCGCACTGCCGCAGGCCCTCGAGGAATCCGGCCCGGCGTTCCAGCACACCTCCGCGGAACACCTGCCGCGCACCACCCTTCCAGGTGCGCAGGCCCGGGTGCTGGTCGGCGAGGCTTTCGGCGAGCGCTCGCCAGTGGGCACGGCTTCACCCACCTTGCTGGTGGATCTGCAGCTCGCGTCCGCGTCGGTGTGCGAGTTGCCCGCGTTGGCGGAGGAGGTGGGTCTGCTCCCCATCGACGCCGACCTGGAAATCGATGGACAGCGCGTGCCGCGCGGCGCGCTGGTGATCCTGGGCGCCGGGGAGGGCGCACGTTTGCGGGGCGGCCGGGGCGAACGCGTCATCGCGCTGGGCGGGCAGAGGCTCGACGGACCGCGTCACCTGTGGTGGAACTTCGTCTCCTCCAGCAAGGAGCGGATCCGGCAGGCCGCCGAAGACTGGAGGATGCAGCGCTTCGACCGCGTGCCGGGCGAGACTGAATTCATACCGGGGCCGGAGTACGACCCGGAGCGTTAACCGCCTCACAAAATCTGGATGTGACGCCCCCTGTTGGCGAGTGGCGCGTAACCTCCCGCGCAGCGCCACGAAGGGTCTTTTGTCGCGCCGTTTTGCGGCTCGCGCACGGAGGCAGCATGTTGTCAGCATCCAGCAATTGCTCGCGTATCGATGCCGTCAAGGCATCCGCCAACCAGCTCCGGTTGCAGGTGCCGCAGGGGGCCGGCAATGGCCAGTCGAACTCCCGGGTGCAGGCCGCGAACCGGCAGCTGCAAACGGTGGACGCTACGGTCAGGACCGGCAACGCCGAGAAGTCGGAACTGGCGTTGTCGTCCGCACGTACTGCGGTCCAGCAGCTCACGTACAGCGCGCCCAATGCCCGGCCGCGCGCCGTGCCGGCGGATGGCCCTACGGTGATCGCGCAACCGCACGCTGCGGGTCGCATCGACACCTGCGCCTGAGATCCTGCCGCGCCGGCAGGCATGCAACTCGCTTTGATTTGCGGCGTATCATGCAATGAGGTGAAGCGAGGACGAACACAGTGGGCGCTGAACGGTTGGGCAGAACGGGTCGCGTGGTGTGGTTGGGTCTGGTCGCCGCCTGCGCAAGCGCACTGGTGCACGCCGCGGACCCGCCGGTCACGCGGCTGATCATCCTCGGCACGCAGGGCGGGCCGCGCATCAACTCCACGCGTGCGCAGCCGGCGAACCTGCTGGTGGTGAACGGCACGCCGTACCTGTTCGACGCCGGCAGCGGCGTGACCCGGCAGATCGCGCTCTCTGGCGTGCAGTTCGGCAGGATCGGCCGCATCTTCATCACGCACAACCACGACGATCACAATGCCGACTGGGGGACGGTGCTGGGCCTGGAATGGAGCCTGGGTCGCACGGAACCCATCGAAGTGTACGGGCCGCGCGGCACCGAGCAGATGCTGCTCGGCTTCGAACAATATTTCGCAACCAACGTCGCCAACCGCACCTTCAAGCGTGCCAAGCCCACGCCCCCGTCGGCGGTGTTCGTGGCCCACGACATCGAACAGGACGGCCTGGTGTATGCGGACGCGAACATCAAGGTGAGTGCGCTCGCGAACTGCCACTACCACTACGCGCCAGGCCAGCCGGGCTACGGATGGCAGGAGTCCTACGCCTTCCGCGTGCAGACGCCCGACCGGGTCATCGTCTTCAGTGGCGACACCGGGGCCTGCGGCGACAAGCTGGTGGGCTTCGCGCGCGGGGCGTCCATCCTGGTGCACGAGGTGATCAGCCTGCCGGACGTCGAGCAGCGGATGAAAAGCGATCCTGCGGTCCAGTACACGGCGGAACAGATTCCGGAGCTGATGCAGCACATGCGCGAGGAACATTCCTCGCCCGAGGACGTCGGCAAGCTCGCCGCCGCGGCGGGTGTCGGCAAGGTGGTGTTGACCCATCTGGTGCCGGGTTCCGACGATCTGCCCGACGCGGCCTATTCCGATGGCGTCAGCAGGTATTACAAGGGTCCGGTGGTGGTGGCACATGACCTGATGGAGTTCCAGTGACGGTTTCCGGACGCCGAGCGCTGGTGATTTCCCACGTCGCCTTCGAAGACCCGGGGACGCTCGCTCCGGCGCTGGCCGCGGCGGGCTTCGCCATCGAAGCCGTGGAAGCGGCGACAGCCGACTGGCCGTCGCTGTCCGCCCTGGCCGACGACCTGGTGATCGTGCTGGGCGGCCCGATCGGCGTCTACGAGCGCACGGCGTATCCATTCCTCGAGCCCGAGCTGGCCTTCGTCCGCGCCCGGCTGGCGGCGCAGCGGCCGCTGATCGGCATCTGCCTCGGCGCGCAGCTCATGGCGGCCGCACTGGGAGCGCGCGTCTATCCCGGCACGCGCGGCAAGGAGATCGGCTGGGCACCGCTCACGCGCGGCACGGACGCCGACGCCTTTCCCGAGCTCGCATTGCTGATCGATGCCGGCACGCCCGTCCTGCACTGGCATGGCGATACCTTCGACCTGCCCGCCGGCGCACGGCACCTCGCAGGCACCGAGCGCTATGCCAACCAGGCTTTCTCGCTGGGAACGCACGCGCTGGGCCTGCAGTTCCATCCCGAAGTGACCGCGCCGGCGCTCGAGCGCTGGTACGTCGGCCACACCTGCGAGTTGTCGCACGCGGGGGTCGACGTGGTGGCCCTGCGCGCCGACAGCCGGCGCCACGGGCCGGCGCTCGAAGCCCGCGCCGCCGGATTGTGGCGCGGCTGGCTGGGTCGCGCCTTCAGTTAGCCGGCGGAGCGTCCTTCACGTACTTGTCGAACCAGCGCACCATTTCGTAGACCAGCTGCTCGTTGGATTCCAGCGCCGTGTACCAGTGCGGTTCGTTGGGCAGCATCACCAGGCGCGTCGTGCCGCCGTTGCCGCGGATCGCCTCGTACAGCTTCTCCGCCTGCAGCGGCGTGGTGCCGGGGTTGGCGTCTTCCGCACCATGCACGATCAGCAGCGGCGTCTTGATCTGGTCCGCCACGAAGAACGGCGAGACCTTCAGGTAAACCTCGGGCGCTTCCCACACCGATCGGCGCTCGTTCTGGAAGCCGAACGGCGTGAGCGTCTTGTTGTAGGAACCGCTGGTCGCGACCCCCGCGCGGAACAGCGTGGTGTGCGCCACCAGATTGGCGGTCATCAACGCGCCGTGGCTGTGCCCGGTCACGCCCACGCGTGCCGGATCGGCCACGCCCTGCCTGACCGCTTCGTCCACGGCCGCCTTGGCATCGGCCGTGAGCTGTTCGAGATAGGTGTCGTAGGCCTTCTTCGGATCGCCCACGATGGGGAACGAGGCATTGTCGATGATGGCGTAGCCCGCCAGCAGCAGCAGCCGGTACTCGTACAGCCGCGTGAAAGTCTGCTGCGAACCGGTCACCTGGCCGGCTTTCGACGCATCGGCGTAATCCAGCGGATAGGCGTAGAGGATGGTCGGTACGCGCGTGCCTTCCTGGTATCCGGGCGGCGTGTAGAGCGTGAACGAGAGATCCAGGCCGTCGGCGCGATGGTATTTCACCAGGCGCTTCCTGATCTGGCGGACCACCGGCGTCGGGTCGGTCAACCGCGTGATGGGCGTGCTGGAGGAAGCCAGCGTGGCTTCGCCTGCCGCGGCGGCGAGCGCCGCGCCCAGGTGGTGCTCGAAGGCGTTGGGCGGTTCCTGCGGCGACTGGCGCCAGGTGAGGAACGAGCGGTTGTCGGCGCTCGTGAACGCCATCACCTGCTCGTAGTGCGCAGCATCGCTGCGGAACAGGCGCTGCGACTCGAGCGTCGACAGGTCGAGCCGGTCGAGGAACGGACGATCGCCATCGGGGGAGGAGCCCGTGCCTCGCAGGAAGATGGCGTCGCCTTCCTGGCGCATGACCCGCGTGCCGTTGGCCCGCACCCGCATCAGCGGCGAACCAGGATCGGCGTAGTGCTCGTCGAGCGAGAGATCCCATAGCAGGCGGTGCGGCTGCTGCGGCTGGTCGACGTCGACGATGAAGGTGCGGCGCCAGGCGCGGTTCAGGTCGTATTCGGTGAGCAATGCGAGTTCGGCGTGCTCCGACCAGATCAGACTGTCGTAGCGCTGTTCGGTGCGCGCGATCTCGATGGCCGGCGCGCTGAACGGCGCCGACTGCATCATGACCTTGTCGCGCGCGGGAGCGGTGACGTTCCAGTCGCCGCCGTCGAGCGCCTCGGCCCACACCAGGGTGGCCGGCGCGCTGGCGCGCCAGGAAAATTCGCGCGGCCCCAGCGGCACGCCGCGGATCGGCACTCGATCCGCCAACGGCAACGAGGCGATGTGGCTGCTGGCCACGTGCGCCCGATCGGCGACGTTCCACACGTCCACTTCATGGGGAAAGTGATCGTAAGTCGTGACATACGAGTACGGCTTGTGGATCGTGGACACCAGCACGTGGTGGCCGTCGGGTGCCGGCGCCGCATCATCGTAGAGTCCGACCCTGCCGATCCTGGTCGGCTTCGCGGATGAGGTGTCGATCAGCGCGAGCTGGGACGCGGCGTAGTAACTGAACAGCGCCTCATCATGCACGTTGGACAGCGTGTCGCGGGTTTCGTAGGTGCTGCTCTGGCCGTGTTCGCCGGTGGATTCCTGGATGCTCGGACCCGCGGGCACCGTGGGCGCCGGCGGGGGCGCGGGCAGCCGATCGGGCACCAGTTTCACCAGCAGCGTGCGCTGGTCGGGCATCCAGCGCAGTTCATCGCCGAACATCGGGTTCAGTCGCACGCCGGGCACCTGCCGCACCGCGCCGGTGGTCGCGTCGCCGATCCACAACTGCACCGCGTCGGCGGTGGTGTTCTCGAAGGCGAACCGCTTGCCGTCGGCACTCCAGGCGGGCGCTCCCGCGCACGCCCCCGCCGGCAGCGCGATGGAGCGCTGCGACTTGTCCGCCACCCGCACCAGGTCGAACTGGTACGCGCACGGCGTGATGCCATAGCCGCCTTCAGTGTCGTGGCGACTGTGGTTCTTCGGCTCGACGCGCACGCCGGCGAGGCGCAGGAACGGCGTGGCCACGCGCGCCATGGTCGGATACTCGGTCCAGGTGACCAGCAGGATGTGCCCGGCCGTGGGACTGAGGAAGGGTTGCGGCGGCGAGGGCGCCAGCATCACGTCGAGGATGTTCTTCGGCGGCAGGTCATAGCCGCCTGCCGCGGCCAGGGCGAGCACGGGCAGGGTGGCGAGCGCGACCACTGGCACAGCGAGGCGGGAGAAGCGGGAACGACTGGGCATGGTGGCGCTCCGGGCAGTGGGGGATGCGGTGCGGACCCTTACGCTAAAACAAGTGGCGGAGGCCGTAAAGCGTTATGCTTGGCCTCCCATCGATGCAGGACTGCGCACATGAAACGCTTGCTGGTCGGCTGTCTGGTATCAGGCTTCATCGCGTTGCCCGCCCTGGCGGCGCTGAAGGCGGGCGATGTGGCGCCTGCATTCTCGGCGCCCGCCTCGCGCAACGGCAAGAGCTTCGACTATTCGCTCAAGGAAGCGCTCAAAGGCGGACCGGTGGTCGTGTATTTCTTCCCCTCGGCGTACACCGGCGGCTGCAACCTGCAGGCGCACACCTTCGCGGTGAACATCGACAAGTTCACGGCCGCGGGCGCCAGCATCATCGGCGTCTCGCTCGACAGCATCAAGCGGCTCAACGATTTTTCGGCCGATCCGGAGTATTGCGCGGGCAAGTTCCCGACCGCCTCGGATGCGGATGGCAGGATCGCCCAGTCGTTCGACCTGAAGGTGCAGGCGGGCAAGCCCGGCATGAAGGATTCGCGCGGCATGGAGATCGATCACGGCTTCACCGAGCGCACCACGTTCGTGGTCACGCCCGATGGCCGGATCGCGGCCAGCATCGGCGGACTCGGACCGGCGGAGAACGTCGCTCAGACGCTCGCGGCCGTGCAGGCATTGTCCGGCAAGAAGGGTTAGCGCAGGAAGCGCTAGCGGTCGGCGTCGAAGCCCATGAAGCGCGCGAACTCGGCGACGGACGCGCGCGGCGTGCGCAGCCGGTTCACGGGCGCGTCGGGGTCCGCGTAGCCCAGCGCCATGCCGCAGTAGATCAGGTCCGTGTCCGGCAGCGCGAAGTGCGCGTGCAGCGTGCTGCGCAACGTCGCCCAGAATTCCTGCAGGCAGGTGCCGAGCCCGCGCTCCACCGCGGCCAGCGCCACCGACTGCATGAACATGCCCAGATGCGCCCACTGGCCGCGGCCCAGGCGCCGGTCGATGACGAAGAACAGGCCGATCGGTGCGCCGAAGAACTCGAAATTGCGCGCCACCTGCGCCAGCCGTTCGGCGCGTTGTTCGCGGCCGATGCCCAGCAGCGCGTACAGGTCTTCTCCCACCTGGTAGCGGCGGCTGCGATACGGCTCCCACAGCTGCGGCGGGTACACCAGGTCGTCGCCTTCCTCGGACGCGCTGCCCTGTGCGCGCACGCGTCGCGCCAGCTCGGTCACGGCCTCGCGCGCAGGACCTGCGACGGCGATCACCCGCCAGGGTTGCAGGTTGCCGCCGGAGGGGGCGCGACTTGCCACGTCGAGGATTTCAGTGAGCAGCGCCCGGCTCACGGGCGTCGGCAGGAACTGCCGCACGGAATGGCGACGCTGGAGCGCTTCGGTGACGGTGGCCATGAGGGCCACAGGCTACACCAACCCGCGTGCCGTCAGTCCAGCACGACGTCGATGTTGCCCGTGCCGCCATCCCCGAGCGCGACGCTTGCCGTACCCGCCACCTTGCGCAGCGAGCCCGCGGCATCCGACGACGCCCAGGCGCGTACCGCCACCTGGTACGGCACGCCGCCCGACGCCACCAGCGCGCTGCCCGCCGGCAGGCCGCTGAGCGTCAGCGTTCCGCCGCCCCGCTGCAGCAGGCTCGACACGTCGGCGGTTTCCACCAGCCGGTTGCCCGTGGTCACGGTGAGGAATCCGGAATCGTAGCCGCCCGCGGTCACCGAGAGCGTGACCGTGAGCGTGCCGGACACGGCGCCCGCGGGCAGCGTGGGGACGGGCGCGGTGATGGACGTCGGCTCGCCGGCCGTGCCCGTGATGCCCGTGCCGACGCTGTCGCGGGTGTCGGTGAAGTAGGGCGCTTCGCTGCCGATCAGGTAGCTGCCGTTGCCCTCGGCCGGCGCCGCTGTCACCAAGGTGGCGTCGGTGCCGCTGGCGTAGGTGGCGGTTTGGATCGCGCCCTGCGTGAGCGGCAGCGCGCTGCCTGGCAGCAGGCGCGTCAGGGGATTGAGCTCGGTGCTCGCGATCAGGTAGGGCAGCTCGCCCGAGCCCGCGACAGTCTGGTAGAAATCGACGCGCGAGCCCGCCGGCAACGCCGGCGACTGCGCGACCAGCGCCGCGTACGCCGTCGTGGCCGCTGTGAGCGCGATGGCCGATGTCTGCAGCGATGTGGCCGACGCCACGCCTCCGGGACTGACCGGCACGCCGCGCACGATCACCGTGTCGGCGCCGGCGCAGCTGATGACCACGTCGTACGTGGTCGAGCCGTCGCTTGCGGCCGGCAGCGGGTACAGCACGAAGCTGCCGTCCGAGGCCACGGGGACGCGTCGCACGATGACGTGGTGGGTCTGCGCGGAATCGGCGGCCTGCGCACTGACCCAGACCGGCGCATGGCTGCTCGCGAGCGCCGACAGGTCGACGCTGCCCGAGATCGCACCGGCCAGCGCTTCGTTGTCGAGCGTGGTGACGGGATTGAAGAGATAGCCGGTGTTCGAGCCGTAGGCGTAGGCAAGGAGGGACCGCGCGGCATCGAAGTCCAGGGCGAGTGTCGCGGTGGCGGTCAGGTTCAGGCTCGCGCTCGCGGAGGTGGAGTCGGTGGAACCCGAAGAGGAAGAGGCCGAGGCGAGATTGCCCGGCAGCACTTTGCTGACCGTGAAGTCGACGGGGAATGTCAGGCCGGCTTCAGGCACGGCCAGTTCGAGGGGCGCCGTCGTCACAGTGCCGGCATCGTCCGCGATGGAAACCTGGGCGTTGTAGGACAGATTGGCCGAACTTGCCGAAGACGCGAGCGTGTCCGCCGCGTCCGCCAGCTCCAGGTGCATCTGCCGGTAGGTGCCGGCCGGAATCTTCAGCTTCGAGGCGATCTGGCCCAGCGTACCTGAAGCAAGGGTGGCGAGGTCGATCGTCACCGGCGTGGCCAGGGTGAACTGCGTCCAGCCCGTGGTGTCGTCGGGCAGCGTGCCGGCGTCGGTGGCCACCCACAACCCCTTGACCGTCACCCAGACGTGGCTGGAAGCCACCGGCACGCTCGCCGCCGTCTCCACGTTGGTGGAACTGGCGCAGGCGGCCAGCGCCAGGACGCTGAGGAGGAGGGCAATGCGGGTCAAAAATGTCATGGCGTCGATTCCAACGTTTCAGACGGGCCGCAGGACGACAAGTTCAGCAGCCGAAGCCCGCCATGTAAAGTATTGTCAGGCAGCGTTCGAGTGCCAGACGACTCCGACGTTTTAGTGGTTATTCACCAAAATTGATGTTAGCGTCTCCCGCAAGGCACTGCGACTTGGACTGGAGTCCAGGATTGACAAAGGGCCTGGGAGTCGAGCGATGGAAGCGCCTCGCAAAGAAGAAGCGCCCGCAGTCGGAGTCGGTTCAACACTGCGCGTGATCAAGGCCGGATGGCTGGCGCTTGCCGCCCTGTCGCTCGCGGCCTGTGGTGGCGGAGGTGGAAGTGGTGGCGGCGGCACTACCGGCGTGCGCATGTCAGTGTCCCCCGGCACGGTTACGGTGAGCGCGGTGGCTGGCCAACCCGCTCCCACGGCGACATTCCAGGTGGATGTCAGCGGAGCCACCGCAAGCCAGCAGTTCTATCTTTCCGGCCAGTTCAGCTCCGCAGGCATCAGCGATGTCCTGGATGCTGCCGGTTCGTTTCCGATCACGATCACCATCCAGTTCAAGGATCCCGCCACGCTGGGTGCCGGCACCTACACCGATAGCGTGCAGATCGATGTGTGCGAGGACCAGGCGTGCACCAAGCCGGTGGGCAACAGCCCGGCGACGGTGCAGGTCACCTACAATGTGCAGGCCTCCAGCGTCACCCTGACGGCGCTTTCGCCCAGCTCGACCGTGGCCTCGGGTCCGGCGTTCACCCTCACGCTCACGGGCACGCACTTCACGCCGCAGTCGCTGGTGCAATGGAATGGCAGCGCGCGTCCCACCTCCTATACCAGTTCGACCCAGCTGACGGCGCAGATCACGGCCGCGGACATCGCCACCGCCGGCACCGTGCCGGTGGTGGTGAGCGATTCGGGTTATGGCACTTCCAACGCGCTGAACTTCACCATCCAGCCGGCGGTGCTCGGC
Source organism: Steroidobacteraceae bacterium (assembly GCA_035499515.1). Classification (GTDB taxonomy): domain Bacteria; phylum Pseudomonadota; class Gammaproteobacteria; order Steroidobacterales; family Steroidobacteraceae; genus FEN-1191. The sequence goes on from DATJYR010000029.1 coordinate 64,963, forward strand.
ATCAGTGCCATTTCACCCGCCAAGGTGAGCGCGGGCAACGCGGCGTTCACGCTGACCGTGCTCGGCTCCGCCTACACCGCCACCTCGGTGGTGCAGTGGAACGGTACGGCGCGACCGACCACCTATGTGTCGGATCATGAATTGCTGGCGCAGATCGGTGCGGCGGATGTCGCGAGCATCGGCAGCGCACAGATCACCGTGCACGACCCGGCCAGTGCCGTGGGCACCACCGCCGCCCAGACGTTGAGTGTCGTGGCGGTGTCGAAGGATGCCGTATCGTTCCAGATGAATACGGCGCACACCGGCGCGGTGAGTTTCGACAACCTGGTTTTCCCCACGGGTCCGAGCTGGAGCGTGGACGTGGGTGGGACACCATCCTACGCGCTCATCGCGCAGGGACTGGTGATCGTGACCGTGTCCGTCACGGGCGGCAGCTCGCAGCTCGTGGCGCTGGACCAGGCCGATGGCCACACCGTGTGGGGGCCGGTCGTCATCGCCGGCACTTCCAACGCGGCCTACGACTCCGGCAAGGTGTTCGCGTTGAGCTCGATATTCGGCAACGCCGGCACCATGGAGGCCTTCGACGCCAGCACGGGCGCGCAGCTCTGGAGCACTTTGCTCACCGGGCAGTACGCGTTCGACGCCGCTCCCACCGCGGCCAATGGCTTCGTCTACAACGGCGCGGCCGGAATCGGTGGCACTCTCTACGCCGTCGACCAGGCCACCGGGAACCTGGCCTGGACGCAGGAGGTCGAGAATGGCGACGACAGCGCACCCGCGGTTACCGCCGATGGCGTCTATGTCACGTACCCCTGCTGGACCTATGATTTCCGGCCCGCCACGGGCGAATCGATCTGGAACAGCAACACCGGCTGCGAAGGCGGAGGCGGCGCCACGCCGGTGGTCGCGAACGGCCTGGTGTATTCGCCCAATGCCAACGACTACAGCGGCGACGTCTACAACGCCGAAACCGGTGTCAGCGCCGGTACCTACGTGGCCGACGCACCGCCGGCGTTCACCGCCACGCAAGGCTTCTATCTGCAAGGCGGGACCTTGCGCGCAGTCAGCCTGGGCAGCAACTCGGTGCAGTGGAGTTTCGCGGGCGACGGCCAGCTCGCCGGTTCGCCCATCGTGGTGAACGGTTACGTGCTGATCGGCTCCGGTTCCGGCAACCTGTACGCCCTCGACGTCAACACCGGCCAGCAGGCGTGGCTGGTGAACCTGGGAGCCGCCATCGTTGCCCGCGTCGGCAACATGCCGTTGTCATCGCTCGCGGCAGGCGATGGCCTGGTGGTGGTTCCCGCGGGCACGAAAGTCACCGCTTACACGCTCTCGGCGCAGCCTTGAACAGGAATACTCCCGTGCACAGAGGCTGGATGCGCGGCGGCGCGCTGCTGGCAGTGTTGGCGCTGGCCGCCTGCGGCGGTGGCGGCGGCAGCAGCGGCGGCAACGGCGGCGGCGGCGCCAGCGGCGTCACGATGTCGGTGTCTCCGGGTTCGATAACCGCCAGCGCCATCGTGGGGCAGGCGGCTCCTTCCGCTTCGTTCACCGTGAACGTCAGCGGCGCAACGACGGGACAGCAGCTCTATCTGTCGGGACAGTACAGTTCCAGCGGCATCAGCGACGTCGTCGATTCGAGCGGATCGTTCCCCGATACCATCACCGTCGAATTCAAGTCGCCGGCCAGCCTCGGCGCGGGCACCTACACCGACACGGTGCAGATCGATGTGTGCCTCGACCAGGCTTGCACGCAGCCCGTGCGCAACAGTCCGCAGACCGTGCAGGTGACATACACCGTGCAGGCCAGCAGCGTGACGCTGGCCACGCTTGCGCCGGCCTCGACGGCGGCGGGCGGCGCAGCGTTCGTGCTCACCGTCACGGGCACGAATTTCACGCCGCTGTCGACCCTCCAATGGAACGGCGGCGCACTCATCACCACGTACAGCGGCCCCACGCAACTGTCCGCGCAAGTCCCGGCCTCCGACATCGCCAGCGCGGGCACGGCGCTGGTCACCGTGAACGACCCCAGCAACGGCCTGTCCAATTCGCTCAACTTCAATGTCCTGCCACCCGCGCTCGGCATCCGCTCGATTTCGCCGGCACAGGTGAGCGTTGGCGGTCCCGGATTCATGCTGACCGTACTGGGCAGCGGCTATACCAGCAGTTCCGTGGTGCAGTGGAACGGCACTGCGCGGACGACCACCCTGGTCTCCAGCGGCGAACTCGTGGCGCAGATCGATGCCGCGGACATCGCCACGCTCGGCACCGCCCAGATCACCGTGCACGATCCGGCCAGCGCCAATGGCGACTCGGCGGCGCAAGCGCTGGACATCGTGGCGGTCTCCAGGGACGCGGTGTCGTTCCAGATGAATCCGGCGCACACCGGCTCCGTGTCATTCAATTCGGTGAGCTTTCCCACCGGATCGAGTTGGAGTGTGGACGTGGGTGGCACTCCCTCCTACGCGCTCATCGCACAAGGACTGGTGATCGTGACAGTTTCCCTCAGTTCAGGCGGTTCGGAGATCGTGGCGCTGGACCAGGGCGACGGACATACCGTCTGGGGACCGATGCTCATCGGCAGCCAGGCCAGCGCGGCCTTCGACGCCGGCCGCGTATTCTTCGTCAGTTCACCGAGCCTGGGGTCGGCCACGATGGAGGCGGTCGACGCCGGCACCGGCCAGTTCGTATGGAGCGCGCTGGTCAGCAGTGCATTTGCAGGGGCTTCCGGTGTGACGGCCACCGACGGCCTCGTGTTTGCGTCGGGCACGGCGTTCGATCAGTCCTCCGGCGCCGTCGTCTGGAGCGGCGGCATTGGTGGCTCCGACAGCACGCAGGCGGTCACCGCGGATGGCCTGTACGTCACGTTCCCTTGCACCACCGTGGCGATGCGTCCCGCAACGGGCGAGGTGATCTGGAGCAACAACACCGGTTGTGAAGGCGGTGGCGGCGGGACGCCGGTGGTCGCGAACCAGCTGCTGTACGCGCCCAACGGCTTCGCGACCTACAGCGGCTCGGTGTTCAACGCCGAGACCGGCGTCAGCGCGGGCACCTACGTGTCCGACAATCCCGGCGCTTTCACGACCACGCACGGCTACTTCCTGCAGGGCGGCACGCTGCGCGCTGTCAATCTGGCGAACAACAGCGTGCTGTGGAGCTTCACCGGCGATGGCCTGCTCAACACGTCACCCATCGCGGTCAATCAATACGCGCTGGTCGGCTCCTCATCGGGCAATCTGTACGCACTGGACGGCACGACGGGCGCGGTGGTGTGGCAGCAGACGCTGAGCGCACCGTTCCTGCCTGGCGCGGGATGGGGCGCAGGGCCGCCGTTCTCCGGTCTCGCGGCGGGTGACGGCCTGCTGGTGGTCCCGACCGGTACGCGCGTGACCGCCTACCTTCTGTCCGCGACGCCCTGAGGACCCCATCGGCCGGAGCACGGCTCCTCCGAATGGGAGAGTGTCCGCGTGGCAACCGGGGCTTACCATCAGGCGCTCCCCCATCCTCCGATCAGGAAGCGACATGAGCATCAAAGTCATCGGCTACGCGGCGCAATCGGCGACCTCGCCGGTCGCGCCCTTCAGTTTCGAGCGTCGCGATCCTCGCGCCACGGATGTGCTCATCGACATCGAGCACTGCGGCATCTGCCATTCGGACATCCATTCGGCGCGCAACGAGTGGGGCTGGACCCGCTATCCCTTCGTGCCGGGCCACGAGATCGTGGGTCGCGTCGCGGCGGTGGGCAAACTGGTCGGCAGGTACCAGGTCGGCGATCTGGTGGGTGTCGGCTGCCTGGTCGACAGCTGTCGTCACTGCGATTCCTGCCTCGCGGGGCTGGAGCAGTACTGCGACAACGGTTTCACCGGCACCTACGGCGGCGAGGACCGCATCGGCGGCACGCCGCACCCGTACACTTTTGGCGGCTACGCGACGCGGATCACCGTCGATGAGCGGTTCGTGCTGAGGATGCCGGAAAACCTCGATCCGGCCGCCGCTGCGCCGCTGCTGTGCGCGGGCATCACCACCTACTCGCCGCTGCGTCACTGGAACGTCGGCGCCGGACAGAAGGTGGGCATCATCGGCCTGGGTGGCCTCGGCCACATGGGCGTGAAGTTCGCGCATGCGATGGGCGCCAGGGTGGTGATGATCACGACCTCGGGCGCCAAGGGCGCCGATGCGCGCAGGCTCGGGGCGGATGAAGTGCTGCTGTCCACCGACCGGGAGGCGATGACCGCGGCGCAGAACAGTTTTGATTTCCTGCTCAATACCATTCCCGTCGGCCACGACGTCGATCCCTACATGCTGCTGCTCAAGCGCGACGCGTCGATGGTGGTGGTGGGCGCGGTCGAGCCGCTGAAGCAGGTCAACGGCCTGCATTTCATCTTCCGGCGTCGCCACATGGCCGGTTCGCTGATCGGCGGCCTGCCGGAAACCCAGGAGATGCTGGATTTCTGCGGCAAGCACCACATCACCTGCGACATCGAGAAGATCCGGATCGACGCGGTCAACCAGGCCTACGATCGCACCGTGAAGGGCGACGTGAAATACCGCTTCGTCATCGACATGTCCTCGCTCTAGCCGGCTTCAGGCCGGTTGCGCCGCGTTGACCACCGATCCGATGGTCACCGGGCAGTGGCTCTGCGCGCAGACCTGCTCCTCGCACAGCCGGCAGATGATGTCGGCGTCGCGCTTGCAGCGGGTGATGGACTGGAGCATCACCTCCAGCAACCCGACGAACTGCTGCTGCTGGGCCGGGTCCAGCGCTCCGATCACCGCTGTCAGTGCCTCACGGCGCGCCTGCAGCACCTGCCGCTTGCGCTCACGGCCCGCCGCCGTGAGATACAGCGACAGCGATCGCTTGTCCTTGCCCGGGCGGCGCTCGATCAGCTGCTGTTCGTGCAGCTTGTCCACCAGCCGCACGCATCCTGAGTGACTCATCTGCAGGATCTCGCTCAGGAACTCCACGCTCTCGCCGTAATTGTGGCCGATCGTCACCAGCGCGGCGGGTAACGCCCCGCCCATGCCGATGGCCTGCTCGGCGTGCCGCTGCATCTGGTCGTTGACCGCGGTGACGAACGCGCCCAACAGGTTCTGGCCTCTCGCTTGATGCACGTCGGGAGATCTCCTTGGAAATGCCGGTGCCGGTGGCGGGCTCGCATGCCCGAACCGCCCGCACCCGCAGGCATGCACCCCATTCTAGCCGGGTTGGCGGGACGAATGTATGCGTAACGCATATGTACATTAAGTAGCATTGCGGCGGGGTTAACCATGAGCCAGGAGGACGTTGCGTCATGAGAGCAGCCAAGGTGGATTCGCCCGCGCCGGACCTGGAGGCCTTGCTGGCCTCGCTGGGGGCGGGGCTGGAGAAGGGAAGTCTCGGTCCGGACATCGACGCCGCCAACGTCGAACTGCTGGATCCGGCGGTCGCGCCGCAGGACAAGCAGCGGCGGTTCCGGCAGTGGGCCAGCCGCTACCAGCCGTGCATGTTCGGCCGGCTGGGGGCGTTGGGACTGGCGGGCATCCGTTACGACATGTGCTGGCTGGATCGGGCCACGCTGTGCCGCGGACGTGCGCACGTGCGGCAGCTCATCCAGCAGGCGCGGCTGGAATGGAAGGAGCGCGCCGCGCACGGCGTGTCGCATGGCTTCCTGATCCTGTTCAATGCGCCTGAGCTCGCGTACCTGCCGCAGGGCGCACCGCTGCTCCAGGTGTGTCGCGAACTGTGCGATCTGTACCTGATCGAGCATGCGCCGGTGGCCATCGACACGATCTACAGCGAGTCCGTTCCGCTGCAGGCGACGGACGGCTCGGCGCTCTGCCTGCGCGGTGGCATCAACGTCTTCTACGGCGGCGCGCACCGCACCCGCAACCACGACCGGCGCATTCCCGGCGGCATCATGATCTCCGTGAACTCGCCCGGACTGCTGGCGCACAGCCTCGTCAGACGCGGGCTCGCGCCCGATCTGCCGGCCGCGCTGGAACGGGTCCGGAACCTTGCCTGGGCTTCCATCGGCAATGGTGGCATCTCGCGCGGTGCGCACCATGCGCACAGTTGCAGCTGGCACAACACCGATGCGGCGCGCGCCAGCGGCGAATGCCCGATGAAGCATCGTCCGCGGCACGTGCCCGAGGACTTCGCCACCGATCGCTACTCCGCGATGTACCACACGGACGTGCTGCTGCCGGGCAGCGTGATGCAGGATCCCGAACGCGATCAGGCGCGCGGCGCCGGCACGGTCTGGGGACAACTCGACTTCGGTTACCTGTCCGCGCACGAACACGACGTGCGGCACGAGAACTTCGGCTTCGTCCAGGGGCAAGCCGTCGCGCACGAGGCGCGGTTCGAGCACCGCTGGGCACCGCATTCCGCACCCGCACTGGCTGACCAGGAGGTCCTGTCATGAACGTCCGTCGCTCATCGATCTGCATCGCCGCCGCTTTCGCCGCCACGCTGTGCTGGGGCGCGGGCATGACGCTCACCAAGCTGGCGCTGGGATATTTCACGCCCTCGGTGCTGCTGGTGGTGCAATTGCTCGCCAGCATCCTGTTCCTCGCCCTGCTGCTGCCGGTGCTGCGCATCCGCATCGCATCGTGGCCCAGGTTGCTGCGCGTCAGCGGTCTCGGCCTGCTGGAACCGGGGCTGGCGTACTTCCTCGGGCTCGAAGGGCTGCAGCGCATCGGCGCCGCCGAAGCCGTGGTGCTCTCGTCGACGGAATCCATCCTCGTCATCCTGCTGGCATGGTTGCTGGCCATCGAGCGCCCGCGCGGCATCGTGCTGGGACTCGCCGTGCTGGGTGCGATCGGTGCGACGCTGGTGGCCGGCAGCCACCTCGAGCAGCTCGGCGGCTCGCTCTCGCTGTGGGGCGATCTGCTGCTGCTCGGTGGTGTGCTGAGTGCGGCGGGCTACGTGGTGCTGTCTGCGCGTGTGGCTTCGAGTACCGAGCCGTTGCCGAGCCTGCTGGGCCAGCAGGGGGTGGCGGTGTTGTTCGCCATCGCCATGCACCTGGTGATCTCGGGCCACTGGCCGGCGGTGTCATCCGTCCCCGCCAACGGCTGGCTGCTCGCGGCAGCCTCCGGCATCGTGCAGTACGCCTGCGCGTTCTGGCTGTACCTGTGGGCGTTGAAGGGTCTGCGCGCCGGCGAAGCGGGGTTGTACCTGAGCCTGATTCCGGTGTTCGGCCTGCTGATCGCCATCCCGGTGTTCCGCGAGCGGCTCAGCGCGCTGCAGTGGACGGGTGCGTTGCTGATCATCGGCACCATCTTCGTCCTGACCCGCGTGCACGATGAGCATGCCGGGCACGTGGCAGCGGGTGCGGACGATGAGCCAGCGCCCGCAGGGAACGCGAGCCCGTTGCGCGTCGGATCCGCGGCCGTGGGATGAGGGGCGGGCGCTCAGCCGGCCTGGGTGCGCGCGGTGCGGGTCTTGGCGCGCCGGACCAGTCTGGGACGCGCTTGCTTCGACGCGCGGTATTGCTGCAAGGCGAGTTGCGGATCGATGCCGTACTTGCGCGCGATCTCGCAGATCAGCTCGTAGGCGGCCCGCAGGTTGGTGGCATTCAGCGCTTCGCCGCCGACCCCGGAGGAGTGGGAGTACTGGTGGAGCAGGGACTTCACGGCGCCCAGTGTCGGTCCCGGCTCCGCTCCGGCATGCGGGGTCGGGGCCAGGATGCGCTTGCCGGACCTGCTCATCTGTCGTGTCCTCGCCAAACCGGAATCCACGTAACCCAATATATGCGGAGTGCATACATTAGGCAATCGACTGCAGCGCGCGGACGCGCGGCGGCGTCCGCCTGTCAGCCGCGGATCACGCCGCCCGCCGGGGCGCGGGCAGGAACTTTCCGGTCAGAACTTTCCGGTCAGGACTCGTCGATCAGGACTCGTCGATCAGGACTGGGCCGCGGCCATGGCCGGCGGCGGGGTGACGATCATCATGTAGGATTCGATGAGCGCCAGCAGCGGCTTGAACTCGCTGCCGGTGCTGGATTTCACGATGTAGCCGGCCACGTGCCAGTCGTAGGCCGCCGACTTGTCACGCTCGCTGCTGGACGTGGTGAGCATGAAAATCACGGTGCGGGCCAGCTGCGGGTCGTTGCGGATGGCCTGCACCAGCCCGATGCCATCCAGCCGCGGCATGCGGATGTCGACCAGCAGGAGATAGGGAGGACGCAGCGCGGCATGGCCACCGGTGCCGCGCAGCATCTCGAGCGCTTCCACGCCGTCGCGCGCGCGCACCACCGGGCCCTGGATCCGCAACCGCTTCAGGTTGCGCTCCACCGCCTCGGCATCCACGTCGTCGTCCTCGACGAGCAGTATCGTGACTGGCTCATCCGTCATGGGTCGTCTCTCCGTATCGCACCCATTGTGGGCCAATCAAACCAGAATTTCGACCCGCGCCCCCCGGGCGGCGTGTCGACGCCGCACCGTCCGCCGCGTTGCAGCACGAGCTTGCGCACCAGCGCCAGCCCCATGCCGCTGCCCTCGACCTCGTCGCGCGAGCGCAGGGTCTTGAACATTTCGAACACCACGGAGCGGTATTCCGGCGCGATGCCGGGCCCGTCATCGGTGACGGAGAAACGATGGCCGGCCCCGAGCGGTTCCGCGGCGATGGCGATGACGCCGTGGGCGCCATCGTGGTGCTTGATGGCATTGTCGATGAGATTGTGGAGCACGCGCTTGATGGGCATCGCCGGCAGGAAGATTTCCCCCACCGACGGGTCGCAGCGCAACGTGAAACGGGGCGCGGCGCCGAGCGTTTCCATGACCTCCGCCGCCAGCGTCGCGACGCTCTGCCGCTCGCCACTGTCGGCCGGTTCGCGTCCCGCGCGCGCGAAGTCCAGCATGTCGTCGAGCAGCGTGGTCAGGCGCTGCACGCGGCCGCGGATCAGCTGCAGGCGCTCGCGCGTCGCGGCGCCGATGCTGGGGTCGTCGGCGTCGATCCACTGCGCCAGGGCGCTCACCGCCCGCAGCGGCGCCCGCAGGTCATGCGAAGCGGCATAGGCGAAGTCCTCCAGCTCACGGTTGATGCGTTCGAGTTCCTCCACATGCCGCTGGCGCTGCGCCTCCTGCCGCCGGCGCTGCTCCTGTGCCGCCTGTTCCGCGATCCGCAGCTGGGTCACGTCGCGCGCGACCTTGGCGGCGCCGATGATGACGCCCAGCCGGTTGCGGACCGGCGCGATGCTGGCGGAAATGTCGATGAGACTCCCGTCCTTGCGCACGCGAGTGACCTGCAGGTGGTTGACCGTTTCGCCGCGACTCACCCGCCTGAGGATCTCGGCTTCCTCGCCTTCGTGCCCCGGCGGGAACAGCAGCAGCACCTTCTGGCCGATGGCTTCCTCGGCCCGATAGCCGAAGATGCGCTCGGCAGCCGGATTCCAGCTGGTGATGACCCCGTTCAGGTCCTTGCCCACGATGGCGTCGCCGGACGCGTTGGCGATGGCCGCAATGCGCGAGTCCTGTTCGGCCATGTGGCGCAATTCGGTGGCGTCGATCACCGTGGCCAGCACCATGGGGCCCGCGCTGGTCGCCAGCGGGCTGAGGTCGATCTCCACCGCGAACAGCGAACCATCGCGCCGCTGTCCCTTGAGGTCCAGGCCGCGCCCCATGGTCCGGCGCACCGGCTGGCGCAGGTATCCGCCGCGCAGCGCCGCGTGCGCGGATCGCCGGTCCAGCGGCACGAGCTGTTCGATGCAGCAGCCGTGCAATTCGCCATCGTCGTAGCCGAACATGCGGTGCGCCGTGAGGTTGGCGAGTTCGATCTGCCCCTGCGCGTTCACCATGATGATGGCGCACGACACCGCATCGAAGGCTTCGCGGGTGGGTTGGTCGCCGCCGGCCGGCGGGCGCGGGGGTCGCGACTTGAATCGGGCCAGCCAGCCGCGCCACATCCCCTGGGGCACGCGCGTTTCAGCCGGTGGCGGCGGTCGCTGGCGGCTCCAGCGGGCGGCCGCGACCCCAGTGTGCGAGGAACGGGCCGATCTGGGCGACCGGCAGTGGCCGGCTGCAGAAGTAGCCCTGGTATTCGTCGCAACCCAGCATGCGCAGGTTGTCGAGCTGCTCCAGGGTCTCGACGCCTTCGGCGATCACGCGCAGGTTCAGCGCGTGGCCCAGCGACACGATGGCCCGCGCGATGGAATCGCCCCGATTGCCATCGCCGAGGTCGCTGACGAAACTGCGATCGATCTTGAGATGCGTGATCGGCAGGCGCTTGAGGTAGCTCAGGGACGAATAGCCCGTGCCGAAATCGTCCACCGCGATGTGCACGCCCAGCGCGCGGATGGCCTGCAGGGCCCGTTCGGATTCCTCGACGTTGCCCATCACCGCGCTTTCGGTGAGTTCCACCTCCAGCAGATCCGGACGCAGCTGGTGTTCCTCCAGCGCCTCGCGCACCCGCTGGGCGAGGCCCGCGTGCCGCAGTTCCATCGCCGAGAGATTGACCGCCACGCGCAGCGGACGGCCCTCCAGCTCCCAGGCGCGCGCCTGCCGGCAGCCTTCATCGATCGCCCAGCGCCCGATTTGCGCGATCTGGCCGGTCTCCTCGGCGAGCGCGATGAACTGCAGCGGCGGGATCGTTCCCCGCAGCGGATGGCGCCAGCGCAGCAAGGCTTCCATTCCCGTGATGTCACCCGTCGCGATGTCGATCTGCGGCTGGTAGTGCAGTTCCAGTTGCCCGTTCGGGATCGCATGGCGCAGATCCGCCTCCAGCTGCAGGCGCTCGGACGTGTAGACGCTGGTGGTCCGGTTGTAGAACTGCATCTGGTCGCGGCCGCCCTGCTTGGCATTGAAGACCGCCTCGTCGGCGTGCGAGATCAGCTCTTCACCCGACACTGCGTGCAGCGGATACAGGCTCGCGCCGATGCTCAGGTGCGCGTACAGGTCGCGTCCTTCGATGCGGTAGGGTTCGCGCGCGGCGGTGAGCAGCCGGGCGCCGAACAACGCCACCTCCTGCGCGTCACCGATGTCGCGCAGCAGGATCAGGAATTCGTCGCCCCCGCCACGCGCCAGCAGATCGCTGGCAGGCAGGCAGGCCGCCAGCCGGCGCGTCACCTGCACCAGCAGCCCGTCACCCGCCTGGTGGCCGATGGCGTCGTTGACGGCCTTGAAGCGATCGATGTCCAGCACCAGCACCGCCAGGCTGCCGCGCCGCTGGTCCAGGTCCGCGATGGCCTGGTTCAGCACCACGAGGAAACGCTCGCGGTTCGGCAATCCGGTCAGCTGATCGTGCAGCTGCAGGAAGTCCCGGTCGGCCTGCGCCTGTGCGAGGCTGCGGTGGTAGGCGGTGCGGTGGAACTCCAGCCTGGCCGAGAACAGCACCGTCAGCAGGGCCGGCACCAGCACCGCGGCGCAGGTGATCGCAACGCCCGCTGCCAGCCACTCGCCCGTGAGCGCCACGCCGGAAAAGCAGTAGGCCTTGGGATTGATCCCGGTGGCCGCCATGCCGGTGTAGTGCACGCCGCAGACGGCGAGGCCCATCAGGGCGGCGGCGCCCACGCGCACGGGCGCCCAGGGTCGCAGTGATTGCCTGCCGAAGCTGTAGATGAGCCACATTGCCGCGTACGAAGTCGCCATCGCGATCCCGAGCGAGAGCATCACCAGCGGCACATCATACTGGATCGCCGGCACCACGCGGATGGCGGCGACGCCCGTGTAGTGCATGGCCGCGATGCCACCGCCCATGACCGCGCTGGCCGGCACCAGCCGGCGCTGCCCCATTTCGCGCACCGAGGCGATCTTCAGGGCGAACGTCGAGGTCGCCATGGCGATCAGCAGCGAATCGGCGGTGGTGGTGAGATCGTACTTGAGCTGCAGCGGGATGCGCATGGCCAGCATGCCGACGAAGTGCATGGACCAGATGCCGGTGCCCATCGCGATGCCGCCGACCGCCAGCCAGCGCCACTGCATGGCCTGCGAGGCGGAGGTGATGCGCGAGGCGAGGTTCAGCGCCGTGAAGGAAGCGGCAAAGGCCAGCACGAAAGACAGCAGGATCAGCGAAAGGTCCCAGGTGGCGTGCATGGTCAAGTAGCCGTTCGATGTGGCAGTTATGCTCCGGCATAACGGCCCGGTACGAGGCCTCTTGACGCAGTGCGGAGGGTGCGGACCCGAAGTGGGACGGGGGCCCGCGAAAGACGAGAGCCAGCGCACCTTGGTGCGCTACAACAGCGGCCTGGAAACGCGCCCGTGTGCGCGGCGGGTCATTGCACCCAGGGCGATCGCATGCCGGACGGACCGACGAGGACATTGATCTGGTGTCCCTGGATCGCTCCGTCAAAGACCTGGTAGACCTCCATGGTATCGCCTGTCGCGGGCGTGGGCTCGAGCAGCGGCCCTTTGCCGCTGGCGCGCTTGCGCTCGAACCACTGCTGCTGCAGCTGGGTGGGGGTGGCCATCTGGCTCGGGATGAAGGCCGACATCATGTGGCCGTGGAACGGATAGGGAAACACCGTGCCCGGGATGAGCGCGCCCACGACCACGATGCCCAGTTGCTCATCGATCACGAGCGCTCGCGCCTGCGGATCCACCGGGCGCACGGCCGGCGCCGCGCAACCGAGCGGCGCTTCGGGATCGATCGCGGGGCCGCCCGGCGCGGGCGCGGCGGGCGCGGCGTCATCCAGCCCGGGATCGACCACGTGTGAACCGGCCTCGATGAAGCTGCACTGCGCGCCCACCGGGAAGGGAATATCGCCCGTGGCCGCGAACGCCACGCGCGCCAGCGCTTCGAGTTCGGCCCGCGTGGCGCGCTTGCGGCCCGCGCCCGGGTGCATCCATGGCCGCAGGTTGCCGGGCAGATCGCGGGCCGAGAACGAAAAACCGTGGTCGCCGCGCGAGCGGTTCACGAACAGTTCCAGTTCGCTGATCCGGCGGTTGACCACCCTGAACCGACCCCACAAAACCGACAGGTCGCCGCCTTCGCTGATCTGCGTGGCCAGGAAGACCTGTCCGGCCGGCGCGTCGATGGCCAGGAAATCAGGCGCGTGCGCGCGTGTGACGCTGCGCCACAGCGTCATCATGCCGAGCGCGGCCGGATGGGAATTCTCCGTCGCCCGGTACACCGGGGCGAGCGGCAGGGTATCGGGGTTGTGCGCCACCATCGAATCCACGAGCTGCGTGGCGAGGCCGGACAGGCAGCTGCGATCGCAGCCGGATTGCGCGGAGGCAGCGTTTGCCAGACCCAGGCAGACCACCAGCAGGGCGACGGACAGCAGTGACGGCGTGCGGTGTGACATCGGTTCCAACCCCCGGTGATGCGTGTGGGGCCTAGCATGCGGCTGGCAAGCCGCGCGTCAAGCCCGCACTTGTCCTGACTGCGCCGGCGACGTGCCGGCGCTATCCTCGGGCGTGTCTGGGTCAGCGCCACCCCGGCGCGCCACGGGATAAGGACCAACAGCATGGCACGCATCATCGGCGGCGTCGGCGTCTCGCATACGCCCACCATCGGATTCGCCTACGACACCCACCGGCAGGAGGACGCGGCGTGGGCGCCCATCTTCGAGGCCTTCGAGCCGGTGCGGGCGTGGTTCCGCGAGCAGCGGCCGGACGCCATCGTGTATGTCTTCAACGACCACGTGACCTCGTTCTTCTTCGACAACTATCCGGCGTTCGCGCTCGGCATCGACAGCCGCTATGAAGTGGCGGACGAAGGCGGTGGCGCACGCTCGCTGCCCGCCGTCGCGGGCCATCCGGGCCTCGCGCAGCACATCGGCGCCAGCCTCGTGACCGAGGAGTTCGACCTGGCGTTCTTCCAGGACAAGCCGCTCGACCACGGCTTCTTCTCGCCGATGTCGGTGCTGCTGGAGCGCAACGGGGAACAGTGGCCGACGGCCATCGTGCCGCTGCAGGTGGGCGTGCTGCAGTTTCCGATCCCGACGGCGCGGCGTTGCTATCGACTGGGCCAGGCCCTGCGTCGCGCGATCGAGAGTTATCCGGAGGATCTCACGGTGGCGGTGGTCTCGACCGGTGGCCTCTCGCACCAGGTGCATGGCGAGCGCGCCGGTTTCAACAACCCGGAGTGGGATCGGCAATTCCTCGCGACCATCGCGCGCGATCCGGAGCGGCTGGCCGAGCTGACGCACGCCGAATACGCGGCGCTCGGCGGCGTGGAAGGCGCCGAAGTCATCATGTGGCTGATCATGCGCGGCGCGCTGTCGGCCACCGTGGAGGTGAAGCACAGTTCCTATTACCTGCCCTCGATGACGGGCATCGCGACGCTGGTGCTGGAAAACCAGTCGCTCCCCGTGCCGGGCGAAGTCAACGAACGGCATCGCGCGCGGATGGCACAGCAGCTCGCCGGCGCCGAAGGGTTGGCGGGCACCTACGCCTTCACCCTGGCCCGCAGCCTGAAGGGTTATCGCCTCAACAGGTTCCTGCATGGCCTGGTCCGGCCGGAAAACCGCCAGCTGTTCCTGGACGATCCCGAGACCGCGTTCGCGCGCGCGGCACTCAGCGAGGAGGAGCGGGACCTGGTCCGCCGGCGCGCGTGGCGCGAGATGATGCACTACGGCGTCATCTTCTTCATGCTGGAGAAACTCGCCGCGGTGGTGGGCGTCTCGAACCTGCACGTGTATGCGGCCATGCGCGGCGAGACGCTGGAGGCGTTCATGAAGACGCGCAACACGCAGGTGAACTATTCGGTCGGCGGCAGCCAGGCCGCGCGCGACGCGGACTGGGCCCAACGCGAGGGCTGAGCGGCGCCAGCCCCGCGTCCCGGGGCAGGGTCAGATCGGCTCGCGCAGCGCCGCCATGCTCTCGCGCATGATCCGGCTCACTTCGGCCGGATCGCCGCCGGTCATCTCCAGCCGGCAGATCCGCTCGGAATTGCCGATCACGAGCTGGCAGCGCGGCCAGCGGCGCGCGTGGAACGCGTCGAGCGCCGCCTGCAGCGTCGGCGCGCGGACCAGCTCCTCCGCCAGCACCAGCGCCGACTCGATGCCGATGCCCGCGCCGGAGGCGAGGTGCGGCGTGGTTCCGGCCGTCGCATCCCCGATCAGCACCACGCGGCCGCGATTCCACGGCAGCGGCACCAGCAGGTTGGCGATCGGGCGGTAGTCGACCGATGCCGCGGGCGCTGCGGCCTCGGGGATCAGCGACTGGATGAACGGGTCGGGAAACTGCCGCATCATGTCCGTGAAGACCGTCGGCCACTCGCTGCGATCGATGTGGGTTTTTTTCGGGCGCTCTTCGGTGATGAACACATACATGTGCGTCTGCGACACGGGGTTCATGCCGAGCTTCAGGTGATGGCCGAACCAGATGTGGGGTTGCGTGATGTGCGCCGGGCGTTTCAGCACCGCGCGCCAGATCGACTGGCCGATGTACTGCGGCGGCGGGAACTCGGGGATCAACAGCGCGCGCAGGCTCGAGTTGACGCCGTCCGAGCCGATCACCAGATCGTACTTCCGGGTGGACTGGTCGGTGAAGGAGACTTCGACGCCGTCGGCGACCTCGTTGATGGCCGTGTAGGTGCAGCCCAGCCGCACGTCGACCTTGGCGCGCCGCGTGGCGTCGGCCAGGATGCGGGCGAGTTCCGGGCGCATGATGCCCGCGTTGCCTTCCACCTTCGAGCCCTGCGGCGGCGGGGTGGACAGCTCTTCGGTCTTGCGGCCGTCGGCCGCGTGCATGACCACGCCGTCGGATACGTACCCGACGCGCTTGAATTCCTCGTACACACCGATCGTCTCCAGCGCGCGCAGCGTGGGACCCGTGATCGTGATGCCGGCGCCGAGCGGGCGCCACTGCGGATCGATCTCCACCAGATCCACCGCGACGCCCGCCTTGGCGAGCTGGATCGCGGCCGACATGCCGGCGCAGCCGCCGCCAATCACCAGCACTTTCCTGACCGTTGCCATGTCCACTCCTGTTGCTCAACGCGACGCGAGTTACGCGCCAAGAATCCGGTTCGCGTGCGCGCACGCCCGTTGCGAAAACTCAGCCGCCGGGGAACCACTTGTCCCGGTACTGCATCAGGTACGACTGCGAGCGATCCGCGCTCACCGGCACGCGTCGCGGCACCCAGCTGTCGTCATGCAGGTCCATGTCGGCGTCCAGTTCCATGTCGCAGCCGAACGGGCTCTTGAAGTACCAGAAGAAGTTGGAACCGAGGATGTGACGGCCGGGGCCCCACTCGGAGCGATAGCCTTTGCGCTGGAAGTCCCAGCCGCGCTGCAGGACTTCGTTGATCCCCGAGAAGTGGAACGTGAAGTGCTGGATGCCGAGCATCGGCGCCTGCACGAAGAAATTGGTGTGGTGGTCGAGCGTGCCCGCGGGCCGCATGAAGGGCCCGAGGTTGGTGAATTCGTCGACCGTGCGGAAACCGAGGCGGTCGCGGTAGAAGGCCTCGGTGCGGTACTTGTCGCGCACGAACAGCACGACGTGCGAGAGCGTGCGCGGGCGATCGTCGCCATCCTGGTGCAGTCCGAGGCTGTTCGGCAGGCGGCCCGGCGGCTGGCCAGGCACGTTGATGCCATAGTGGGGTGACAGCGGTGTCCGGCGGACGCTCATCGCGAACGCGATCGGGTAGCCGTCCTCGTCGATCGAGCGCACCACGCCATCCCTGGTCGAGACGTGCCGGTCCTTGGAGAGTTCGGCCGCAATGAGATCCAGCGTGCCCGGATCGCCGACGCCGTAGGTGATCTCGCGGATGTTGGGCGAGGCGGCCACGGCCGGGGGCAGGCTCAGGTCGCCATCGCACAGGATGCGCAGGTGCGTGCCGTCCACGGCGCTCGCCTTGGCGCCGGTGGAGGAGCGCTCGGAGATCTCGAGGCCGTAATCGGCGGCGAAGCGGATCGCGCCTTCCAGATCCGTCACCGAAAAAGTCAGACAATCCAAACCCGTGATGTTCATGGCAGCTCCCTCTTCGCCTGACTTTTAACTGGCTGGCGGGTCCCATGGGAATCCGCACAGATACGGATGCCGCCCGTGCATTCGCGCGACATGGTTCAATCCTTGACGATGCGCAGCACGACCTGGCCCTGGTAATCGCCCGGCGCGGGCGTCCGCGTCTCGCCATTCACGGTCAGGCGCACGCGCTCATCCGGCGGCGGCAGCACGCGCGAACCCGGGCTGATGATCAGCCTGCTGAGGAAGGAAGTTCCGGTCACGGTCCAGGTGGACTGCTGCAGCTCCACCTGCACGCCGTTGTTGACGACGGCACCCGCCGAATTGCTGACCTCTCCGAGCAGCTTGTAGTCGGCCGCCGTGATCACCGGCCGCGAGTGGTGCGCGGTGCTGGCCGTGACCGTGCCCGTGAGCGTCGCGTCCTGGAGCACGAGGATCAGGTTGCGGCCGCCGGGCTGGGCATTGCCGGCTGGCGGTGCGTCGCCAGGCGCGCCGGCGCCGATGACGCCGGGCCCGGCGGCGGAGGAGGGCGGTGCGCCGCCACCGACGGCAGCGCCGCCGCGCGTGGAATTGAAGAAATCGCCCTTGAGCGCGATGTGCGCGAATTTCGCCACCACGTCGGAATCGTGGTGGGCAGCGACATCGAATCCGGCCACCCTGGAGGCCGCGTCCTGCGGTTCGTGGTACACGCCGACATTCGCCTGCAGTCCGTTCTGCATCACCGGGCCCGGATCGTCGTCATCCATCAGCTGCAGCAGCACGCCATTGCGCGGGTTGAAGCGCGCGCCGCCGGCGCCGTCGACATCGATTGCCGCCTTGACGCCCTTGACCAGGAACACCGTCTCGGCCGTGTCGAACACGGTGCCGTCGCGCACGGTGACGGAACCGTCGCCATGCCACATCACGCCGAAGCGGCGCGACTTCACCCGGGTCGAGCGACCGGCCAGGCCCTGCAGCTGGGCGTTGTCCAATCCGAGCGCGAGCCCACTGTTGACCCGCGCGAGATTGGCGGGCGTGCTGGCCGCAAACAGCGCATCGCCCCCGGTGACGATCACGCCGTAATCGGCGACGTCGAACGTCGTGCCATAGAACTCGTTGCGCGAGTCGCCGATGGCGTAGGAGCCATAGCCGCTGTTGCCGAGGTTGGCGACGGTGCTGTCGATGGTCGTGAGCCGCGCATTCCTGCTGGCGTCGACCGACAGCACGCCCCAGCGGTCCGAACTGATGCTGCTGTTGATGTACGTGGCGGTGGTGTTGGTGCCGAGCAGGTTGGTGGCGCGCACGTTGCCCGACAGGCCCAGCATCCACGGCACATCCTTCATTTCGCCGGGCGTGACGTTGGAGACATAGCCGGCCGGGAGCGTGCCGTCGCGCGCGCTGAGCTCGGAGTTCATGACGATGAGCTGGCTGCCTTCGTCCGCGACCGCCGCGGTGCGAATCACGCCGTGGGTGTGGATCTTGGCGCCCTTGAGCACCAGGCGCGTCCCGGCACCACGCGTCAGCACGGCCGCTCCGAAGCCGGAGAAGTCGTTGCCGCCGTTGCCGGTGAAATCGATGACCGCGTCCTGCACCGTGTACTGGCCACCCGTCACCACCAGGCCGTTGAAATCCTCCCCGACCGAACGCAGCTTCACGCCGCTGAGCACCCCGTCGTGCAGCCGGTAGCCGGCGGCGGCGGACAGCACCGAGCGGTTGGCCACCACACCGCTGCCGTCGAGGTACAGCGCCTGCCGGAAATGCTGCAGTTTCGGCGTCGAGCCCATCATGCTGAATGGCACGACGAATTCATCGGTGACGCTCAGGGCGATGTGGCCCGAGTAGCTGCCCGGCGCGATGTCGGTCTCGACGCCATCCACCGTCATGGTCAGGCTCTTGCCCGGGGGTGCGGCCAGCGCGCCCTGTGGCGCGATGCTCAGCGAGTCGAGCGTGGTGTTCGCTGCCACGGTCCAGGTGGTTCCCGCGGCGACGCTGCGGCTGACCGGTCCCGCCGGCACCGCCGGCGGCACGGAGGTGCACGCGGGCAGTGCGGCCAGTAGCGCGAACAACACATGACGTTGCGAAATCCTGATGGCTGGCATGTTCCCCTCCGCTTGGCTGATCCTTCAAGTGTCCCTGTGCGCGCCGCCGGCGCGCGAGGCATTCTGTGCCGTGGCATTGTTGCCGAACGGGGCCGCGCGCTGGAGACGTGCTATTACATACCCCTTTGCGGTCTCTACCTATTGGCAGCACGGGGCGGTGGCAGCATGGTGGCTCTACGGCCGGGTCAAAATTGAGGAGCGATCGATGCGCGCAGGCGCAGACTTTGTGACGTGCCAACGGTGGATGCGGGTGTGACGCGGGCGATGCCCGCCCGCCGCAGCGCGTCAATCGCGAGCATTCCCGTCGCGATCTCGGCCCGCCACGTGCACCTCACGCAGCCCACCGTGGAGCGGCTGTTCGGCGCCGGGCATCAGCTGCGCGAACACGCGCCGCTCACGCAGCCTGGACAGTTTGCCGCCGTGGAGAAGGTGACGCTCGCCGGTCCGCACGGGCGCATCGCCGAGGTCCGGGTGGTAGGGCCCACGCGCTCCGAAAACCAGGTCGAGGTGTCGCGCACCGATGAGCTGAGGCTGGGCGTGGACGCGCCGGTGAGGCTCTCGGGGCAACTGTCACGGACCCCCGGCATCACGCTGATCGGCCCCGCAGGCAGCGTGCACCTCGACCGGGGCGTCATCACGGCCAGCCGGCACATCCACATGACGCCCGCGGACGCGCGGCGGTTGGGCGTGCACGACCGCGAGAAGGTCAGTGTGGCCATCGACAGTGACGGCCGCGATCTCATCTTCGGCGATGTCATCGTACGCGTGGCGCCGGACTTCCGGCTCGAACTGCACCTGGATACCGACGAGGGCAATGCCGCCGGCCTGCATCCGGGCGACACCGGCCAGCTCCTGACGCCGACCGCGCTTCGTGCGCGGGTGCACACCCCGGGGCGCGGCTGAGCAAATGCCATGGCGGGCGGCAGCGGGATCGGCTACTCTTGGATGAGAGTAATTCTCATTTCACAATGGAACGTCCTGACATGACCTCCGAGTCGAAGCCTGTCGCGGGCCCGCCCGTGCCCCTGTCGCAGCTGCACCGCGGCGCGCGTGGCACGGTGCACTCGGTGGTGGCCTCCGACGACGCGCGCATGGGCGACATCCAGGGTTCGACCGTCAGCCGTCGCCTGGCTGAAATCGGTTTCGTCGCGGGAGAATCCTGCGAAGTGGTCGAGGAAGTCTGGCCGGGCGGCGATCCGATGGCGGTTCGCATTGGCGGCAGCCTGTTCGCGCTGCGCCGGCGTGAGGCGCGCGACGTGCTCGTCGCGCTGCTTGCCCCTTGATCCGTACCGTCCCCAAACTCGAGACCCGCCGGGTCGCGCTGGTGGGCGTGCCCAACTGCGGCAAGACGGCGTTGTTCAACCGGCTCACGGGCAGCCGCCAGAAGGTGGCGAACTATGCCGGCGTCACCGTCGAACGCAAGGAGGGCGCATTCGTCAGCCCCGGCGGCGCGCACCTGTTCCGCGCCATCGACCTGCCCGGCACCTACAGCCTGATCCCGACCACGCTCGACGAAGCCATCACGCGCGACGTGCTGCGCGGCCGCCTGGCGGGCGAAGCGCCGCCCGACCTCGTCATCTGCGTGCTCGACGCGACCAACCTGCGCCTCTCGTTGCGGCTCGCCCTGGAACTGCGCCGCGCGGGCGTGCCGATGGTGGCGGCGCTGAACATGAGCGACCTGGCGGCAAGGCGCGGCTTCCGGCTCGATCGGACGCGGCTCGAGCTGGAGCTCGGCGTGCCGGTGGTGGAAACGGTGGCGGTGCGTGCCGGCGGCGAAGCCCGGCTGGTGGCGGCGCTGGAGGCGGCGGCTGACGCGGTCACACCGGCCATCGATGCGGAGCGCTGGCAGCAGGTGCTGGCGGCCGACGTCGGGGAGACGCAGCGCGCAGTGCGCCAGCTGCTGGCGCGGGTCGGTTACCACGAACCGCTGCGCGATCGCGCCCTGCAGCGGCTCGACGCCGTGGTCATGAATCCATTCGCGGGACCGCTGTGCCTCGCGGTGCTGCTGTTCCTGATTTTCCAGGCGGTGTTCAGCTGGGCCACGTTGCCCATGGCCGCGATCGACGGCAGCATGAACTGGCTCGGCGCCCAGCTGCAGGCGCACATGGCCGATGGCCCGTTGCGCAGCCTGCTGGTGGACGGCGTGATCGCGGGCGCGGGCAGCGTGCTGGTGTTCCTGCCGCAGATCCTGATCCTGTTCGCGTTCATCCTGCTGCTCGAGGACAGCGGCTACCTGCCGCGCGCGGCGTACCTGCTCGACCGGCTGATGGGCGGCCTCGGCCTGTCCGGACGCTCGTTCATTCCGCTGCTGTCGAGTTTCGCCTGCGCGATTCCCGGCATCATGGCCACGCGCACCATCCCCAACCTGCGCGATCGCATGGCGACCATCATGCTCGCGCCGCTCATGACCTGCTCGGCGCGCCTGCCGGTGTATGCGTTGATCATCGGCGCCTTCATTCCGGCGCGCAGCGTCGGTCCCTTCAACCTGCGCGGGCTGGTGCTGTTCGCCATGTACCTGCTGGGCGTGCTGGGAGCCGTGATCGCGGCACTGGTCATGAAGCGCGGCGCGCTCAAATCCAGCTACCACCCGCTGCTGATGGAACTGCCCGAGTACCACTGGCCCAACCTGCGCAACCTGCTCATGGGCCTGTGGGAGCGCACCAGGATCTTCATCACGCGCGTCGGCTCGGTGATCCTCGCGCTGATGGTGCTGCTGTGGTTCCTGGCCAAGTTCCCCGCGCCGCCGCCGGGCGCGAGCGGACCGGCCATCCAGTACAGCTTCGCGGGCATGCTCGGGCGCGCGCTGCACACCCTGTTCGCGCCGATCGGTTTCAACTGGCAGATCTGCGTGGCACTGGTGCCGGGCCTCGCCGCGCGCGAAGTCGCGGTGGGCGCGCTGGGCACCGTGTATGCGCTGTCCGCTTCCGGCGGCGGCGTCGACGCCGCGCTCGGCCCGGTGATCGCCGCCAACTGGAGCCTGGGCACGGCGCTCGCGCTGCTGGCGTGGTATGCCTACGCGCCGCAGTGCCTGGCCACGCTCGCCACCGTGCGCCGCGAGACCAACTCGTGGCGCCAGCCGCTGTTCATGGCGGGCTACCTGTTCGCGATGGCGTGGATCGCCGCGTTCATCACCTGGCGCATCGCGCTCGCGTTCGGAGCCGGCTGATGTGGCAGCAGGCGGTCACCGGCGCGCTGGTCGCCCTCGCGGCGGTGTATGCCGTCAAAGTGTTTGCGCCGCGCTGGTTCGCGCGGCATGTGGGTCGCAGGGCGCGGCACGGTGCGGCGGGCCAGGGGCAAGGCGAAGGCTGTGGCTGTGGAGAGCAGGCCTGTGCGCCGCGGCGCGTGCGGGGTGGGCGCGGGTCGTGACGCCGGAGGAAGTCGACGCCATCAGTGCGATGGCGCGCACGTCACCTACGGGAAGAATGGCACGCGCACCACGGTTGGCCTGCCAGGCAGAAGCAGCGTGCGAACCAAGCTGCAGAGCAGGAACCAGAGACCTTGCCTAAGGGCAACGGCGCCCGCGGTCGGGCTTTCCGCTACCCGCAGTCACAGCCCGCTGCCCTCTTCGAGTCCAGCCAACCTGACACCCCACGTTAGTCCGATTTGGCAGAAGAGTCCGCTCACTGGCCAGACGGCCTGATGTGCTCGCGCACCCACGCGGCCAGCGTCGCCTCGTCAATTGTGCCGGCCGCCAGGTTCAGGATGGTGTGGATGGCGTCCACCTGGTCGGCGTGCAGGCGCTTGCTGTTGATGGCGAGAAACAGGCCCATCGCCAGGAATGCCGCACGCTTGTTGCCATCGACAAAGGCATGATTCTTCGCGAGGCCGAAACCACAGGCCGCGGCCAGATCGGCCAGGTCCACGGACTTGTCGTAGTGCCACTGATTGGGCGCCCGACCCAGAGCCGAGTCCAGCAGTCCCTCTACCCGCGGGCCCGTGGCGCCGCCGAAGGTGGCGAGACTCTCATCGTTCAGCAGCAGCAGAGCGCGCTTGTCGATCCACTTCGGCTGTCGCTTCACTTGGCCAGGACCTTGAAGGTCTCCCGGTATTCCTTCATGAACTCACGACCTTTCTCCACCTGCTCGGCCACGGCCGGATCGTAGGGGGTCAGCAGGTATCCGTCCGGCGTTTCGACCACATGCAGCTTGTCGCCCCGGGCGACCTTCATGCGGGTGAGCATTTCCTTGGGGATGACCAACCCGGTGGAAGTACCGACGGCGGTGAGTTTGAGCGTGGCCATGGGGTGGCTCCTTGGCATACCTATGAGTATAATAATGCTCGCGCGTGGCTGTGATCAAGTCGCCGGCTGAACGGTGTGAAATTGCGCGTGGAATTTGCGTGACCTGGTCCAGCTCGGTTGTGCTAGGTGGTGCCAATCGCAACGGACGCTCTGCGGGCCAACAGTTGATTACATTGGTGCGGTGTTTCGATCTACTGCGCGCACAATGCCGAGGTCGTGGGCTCGAGTCCCGCGCAAGCCGCCAATCTTCAATGGGATAAATTGGTCGGGGTGACAGGATTTGAACCTGCGACCTATACGTCCCGAACGTAGCGCTCTACCAGGCTGAGCTACACCCCGAAATCCGAACCCGATCGGCTAATGTTTGCGTCGGATGGCAAACCTGGCCAGCGCTGCGAGACCGTCCCGGAACGGCGTGTCTGGCAGGGCTGCGAGCGCAGCCAGCGCCAGTTCGGCCTCGTTTTCAGCGAGGCGCGCAGTGTATAGAAGCCCCCCGGTCGATTCAATTGCGCCCATCACCGCGTCGAGCTGCTCGAGGCTGGCGCTGCCGGGCCGCTCCGCGCCGCCGGCGATGGCGCCACGGATCAGCGCCCGCGCGGCCGCATCGCCCTTGCGCATGGCATGGATCAGCGGCAGCGTCGGCTTGCCCTCGGCCAGGTCGTCGCCGAGGTTCTTGCCACGGGATTCCGGGTCGGACTGGTAGTCGAGCACGTCGTCGACCAGCTGGTAGGCGATGCCCAGGTGCCTGCCATAAGCCGCCAGCGCCTGCTGCACGGCGGGGGTGGCGCCGCTCACCACGGCCGCCACTTCCGCGCCCGCCTGGAACAGCTGGGCGGTCTTCCTCTGGATGACCTGCAGGTAGCGCTCTTCGGTGGTGTCCGGGTCGCGCGCGTTCATGAGCTGCAGCACTTCGCCTTCGGCGATGATGTTGGTGGCCTCGGCCATGATCTCGATCACGCGCTGGGACTTCATGCCCGCCATCATCTGGAAGGCGCGCGAATACACGAAATCGCCCACCAGCACGCTGGCCTGGTTGCCGAACACTTCATTGGCGGTCTTGCGGCCGCGGCGCAGCGAGGACATGTCCACCACGTCGTCGTGCAGCAGGGTGGCGGTGTGGATGAATTCGATGAAGGCGGCGGCCTGGACGGCCACGGTGGCGCCGCCGCCCGCCGCCCGGCCCGCCAGCACCACCAGCAGCGGGCGCAGCCGTTTGCCGCCGCCGCCGATGATGTGCTCGGCCACCTGGTCCACCAGCGGCACGATGCTCTTCATGCTGGCGCGGATGGCGGCATCCACGGCCGCAAGCTCGCCGCTGACCAGCCCGCGGATGCCCTCGAGGGCAGCCGGGCTGCCGGCGTCGGCCGGGTCGGTCGCCGCAGGCGTGGCCGTGGGCTTGGTGTGGGCGGCTTTGGAGGCCGGTACGCTGTTCAATGCGCTATCTCTCAACTCTATGTTTCTACTGGGGGAATCAGGGTTTGACCGGGTCCGCCGCGGCCAGTAGAATGCGCGACCTTTCCGCCCGCCCGCGCCCCTCCGGCTCGGCCGGGCCCTGCAAACGGAGTCGGCAGTCAATGTACGCGGTCATCGCCACGGGCGGCAAACAGTATAGGGTCGAAAAGGGCGGCGTGCTGCGCATTGAAATGCTGACGGCCGCAGCCGGTTCCACGGTCGAATTCAACGACGTGCTGCTGATCGCCGATGGCGACAACGTGCAGGTCGGCGCGCCGCTCCTCAAGGGCGGCAAGGTCACCGCCACGGTCGAGAAGCACGGCAAGGGCGAGAAGAAAGTGATCGTGAAGTTCCGCCGCCGCAAGCACTACCTGCGCCAGGGCACGCACCGCCAGCCCTACACCGAAATCCGCGTCACCGGCATCGAAGCCGCCTGACACTGAAACGATCTACGGAGTTCCACAGCAATGGCACATAAAAAAGCAGGCGGCAGTACCCGCAACGGCCGTGAGTCCCACAGCAAGCGCCTCGGCGTGAAGGCCTTCGGTGGCCAGGCCGTGCTCGCCGGCAACATCATCATCCGCCAGCGCGGCACGCGCGTGCGCGCCGGTGTGAACGTCGGCATGGGCACGGATCACACGCTGTACGCGCTCACCAATGGCCGCGTGAGCTTCGGCCGCAAGGGCGAAGAGCAGAAGATGTACGTCAGCGTGCAGCCCGAGACGGCGGCCGCCGCGCCCGCGCCGGCCGCCGCCAAGTAAACAGCGCCGCGGCGCGCGCGGGACGTCCCGCAAGGCGCCCGCGCCAGCTCCAGAACCCCGGCTTCGTGCCGGGGTTTTCATTTCGGTTGTCCTTTCCGCCGCATTCGCACTACGCTGGTTCGCATGAAATTCGTCGATGAAGCCACGATGAAGGTCCAGGCCGGCAACGGCGGGCGCGGCAGTGTCAGCTTCCGGCGCGAGAAGTTCATTCCCTTCGGCGGACCCGATGGCGGTGATGGCGGCCACGGCGGCAGCGTGTACCTGCGCGCCGCCGAAGGCATCAACACGCTGGCCGATTTTCGCATCGCGCGCACCTACAAGGGTGGCAACGGCGAAGGTGGTTCGGGCAACGGCAGCTCGGGCCGCGGCGGCGAGGATCTCTACGTGACGGTGCCGGTGGGCACGGTGGTGCGCGACGCCGAGACGCAGGAGTTGCTCGGCGATCTCGCCAAAGCGGGTGATGAACTGAAGGTGGCGCAGGGTGGCAAGGGCGGCTGGGGCAACCAGCGCTTCAAGACCAGCACCAATCGCGCGCCGCGCCAGTTCGGTCCCGGGCTGCCGGGAGAGAAGCGGGAGCTCGCGCTGGAAATGCGCGTGATCGCCGACGTGGGCCTGCTCGGCCTGCCCAACGCGGGGAAATCGACACTGATACGGGCGGTCTCGGCCGCGCGGCCGAAGGTCGCCGACTATCCGTTCACCACGCTGTATCCGAATCTCGGCGTGGTCGATTGCGGCGAGCATCGCAGCTTCGTGATGGCCGACATTCCCGGTCTCATCGAGGGCGCGGCGGAAGGCGCGGGCCTCGGCATCCGCTTCCTCAAGCACCTGCAGCGCACGCGCGTGCTGCTGCATCTGGTGGACATCGCGCCCATCGATCCCGCGGCCGATCCCGTGAAGGACGCGAAGAGCATCGTCGCGGAGCTCAGGAAGTTCAGCAAGGAGCTGGGCCGCAAGCCGCGCTGGCTGGTGCTGAACAAATCCGACCTGCTGCTGCCGGAGGAAGCCCGGCAGCGCGCGGCCGATATCGTCAGGAAGCTGCGCTTTCGCGGCCCGCACTTCCTGATCTCGGGAGCGACCGGTGCGGGCACGCGCGAGCTGGCCGAGGCGCTCATGCAGTTCCTCGAGAAGCGTGCGTAACCTCAAGGTCAGGCAACGGCTCGCGGCCGGCAAGCTCACGCTCAGGATCCGCGACCTGCGCAATCTCGGCGAGCGGTCCGAGCGCATGCTGGGCGAGATCGGCATCCACACCACCGAGCAGTTGCGCGAGCAGGGCGCGGTGCGCAGTTACCTGCGGCTCAAGCGCGGCGGCATCACGAAATCGCTCAACATGCTGTGGGCGCTGGCGGGCGCGCTCGAACCCTGGCCCGAAGGCACGCACTGGCGCGAGATGGCGCGCGGCGATGCGCGGCTGGCGCTGCTGCTGGAAGTGGAGGATCAGGAACGGGGCGTGGCGGGCTGAGCGGCCCGCCGGTCGCGCCGGCGCCAGCACGGGCGCGAGCGGCGCAGCGGTTACGCGCTCACCGCCACAGCGGCACGGTGTACGAGAACACGATGTACGCCGACGCGTGGTGCGAGCCGCCGTTGGAAAAATACACGGCCGGGTTGAACTGGAAAGCGCTGGTGACGTTGCAGGTGAAGCCCACGGTGAAGAAGTTCTCGCTGCCGCTCTGGTAGTCGAGCTGGAAGCGCCAGGTGGGATCGAAGTCGTGCGCCCAACCGAGGATGGCTTCGTTGCGATTGCCGCTGCGCAGGCCGCCGACGATGAACTTGTCGTGGTCGGTGTAGTAGCCGCCTTCGAGCAGCGGCTGGGGCGAATCGCCCAGCGTCGACCAGTTGA
Source organism: Steroidobacteraceae bacterium (assembly GCA_035499515.1). Classification (GTDB taxonomy): domain Bacteria; phylum Pseudomonadota; class Gammaproteobacteria; order Steroidobacterales; family Steroidobacteraceae; genus FEN-1191. The sequence continues at coordinate 92,155 of DATJYR010000029.1, forward strand.
TGAATCCGGTGGTGAGCAGCCAGGGTCCCTGCTGGACCAGCCCGATTTCGGTGCCCAGGATCTGCTCGTTGGGCGAGAGACCCTGGAACACGGCCACTTCAAGCCAATTGTTGAGGCCCAGCTCGCCCTGCAGCTCGTAGGGATTGGCGATGGCGCGCGACTGCGCCTGGAAACTCAGCGATAGCTGGCCTTCGGGTTGCAGCTCGGGCGTGACGATCTGGCTCAGGCCCTTGGTGGTGGCGAATGCCGGTCCACCAGCCGACAGCGCGAGGAGGGCGGCAGCCCACGGCAGCGGCTGCCGCAGAAGCTGCCGCAGGCGCATCAGGCTTTGAGCGCCTTGACCTTGGCCGACAGGCGGCTCTTGTGCCGGTTGGCCTGGTTGCGGTGGATGATCTTCTTGTTCACCAGCGCGTCGATGACGGGCACGGCGGCCTTGAAGCTGGCCTGGGCCTTGCTCTTGTCGCCGGCGTTCACCGAGTCCACGACGCGGCGGATGGCGGTGCGCATGCGCGAGCGCAGGGCCACATTGCCCGCCCGGTGCTGCTCGGCCTGCCGGGCCGCTTTCTCCGCTGATTTGGTGTTCGCCACGTGTGCTCCGCCGCCTGATTCGATAGGGTTTTTTGAGGGCGCGTAGTGTGCTGAGCGGGGCGTCCAAAGTCAATCCGGCGGGCTATCTTGGTATAGTCGGGGCGGATGAGCCGATCTGTCCTCAAAAGTACCGGGCTGGTCGGTGCCCTCACGCTGCTGTCCCGCATCACCGGGCTGGTGCGCGACATGATCTTCGCCCAGGCCTTCGGCGCCGGGGCGCTCATGGACGCCTTCCTGGTGGCCTACAAGATCCCGAACTTCATGCGCCGGCTGTTCGCCGAAGGCGCGTTCGGGCACTCCTTCGTGCCGGTGATTTCGGAGTACCGCTTGCGGCGCACCCCGGGCGAGGTGCGCGGGCTGGTGGGCGATGTGGCGGGAACGCTGGGCGGCGTCCTGCTGGTCGGTTCGCTGCTGGGCGTGATCGCCGCGCCGCTGCTGATCCTGGTGTTCGCGCCCGGCTTCCACGCCACGCCCGACAAGTACCAGCTCACGGTGCAGATGCTGCGCTGGACGTTTCCGTACCTGTTCTTCATCTCGCTCACCGCGCTGTGCTCGGGCGTGCTCAACAGCTACCAGCGCTTCGTGGTGCCCGCGCTCACGCAGGTGGTCATGAACCTGGTGATGATCGCGGTGGCGGTGGGCGTCGCGCTCCACAGCGCGCATCCGGGCCCGGTGTTGGCGATGGGCGTGTTCATCGCCGGCGTGGTGCAGCTGCTGTTCCAGCTGCCGGCCGTGGCGCGGCTGCGCCTGCTCGGCATGCCGCGCTGGCGACCGGCGGCCGAGGGCGTGCGGCGCATTGCGAAGCTGATGCTGCCGGGAATCATCGGTTCCTCGATGGCGCAGGTCGGATTGCTGCTCGACACGCAGATCGCCTCGTTCTTCATCACGGGCAGCGTGACCTGGCTGTACTACGCCGATCGGCTGGTGGAATTTCCGCTCGGCATCTTCAGCATCGCGCTCGCCACCGTGATCCTGCCCGGTCTGTCGGCCCATCACGTGCGGCGCTCGGCGCAGGAATTCTCGGCGACGCTCGACTGGTCGCTGCGCCTCACGGTCGCGCTGGTGAGCCCGGCGGCGGTGGGATTGCTGGTGTTCGCCGGGCCCATCATCGCCACGGTGTTCGGGCATGGAAAATTCAACGACCTGCGCGATGTGCAGATGGCGGCCTGGGCGCTGGTCGCGTATGCGCTGGGACTGATGGGCTTCAGCCTGGTGAAGGTGTTGGCGCCGGGCTATTTCGCGCGCCAGGACACGCGCACGCCGATGCGCTACGGCGTGCTGGCGCTGATCGCCAACGTGGCGCTCAACCTGGCCGTGGCGTTGCCGGCTGCGTGGCTCGGCTTTCGGGCGCCGCACGTGCTGCTCGCGGCCTCGACCTGCCTGGCATCCACCCTGAACGCCGTCCTGTTGTGGCGCGGCCTGGTGCGCGCGGGCGTGTACCGCGCCGGGCCCGGCTGGAGCGTGTTCCTGCTGCGGGTGCTGCTGGCGAACGCCCTCATGGCGCTGCTGCTGTGGTGGCTGGGGCACGATCTGTCGGCCTGGCTGGCGCTGGGCGGCGGCGCGCGGGTCCTGCGCTGCGCCGGCAGCGTGCTGGCGGGCGCAGCACTGTATTTCGCGGTCCTGTTCGCGGTTGGAACCCGCTATAATCAACCACTTGGAACTGATTCGCCGACTTGACGCGCAGGGGCCGCTGGCCGCGGGGACCCCGCGGTCGGCAGCGCGTGGCTGCGTGGTGACGATCGGCACGTTCGATGGCCTGCACCTCGGGCACCAGGCACTGATCGCGCGCACGCTCCGGCACGCGGGCGAGCTGCAGCTGCCGGCCCTGATGCTGAGCTTCGAGCCCATGCCACGCGAATTCCTGCGGCCCGACGCGCCGCCGGCGCGACTGACCAATTTCCGCGAGCGCTGGCGCGTGCTGGAGCGCAGCGGACTGGACGCGCTGTGGTTGCTCGGCTTCGACGCGCGGCTGCGCGCCATGAGCGGCCTCGAATTCATGGCGCTGCTGCAGGCGGCTGGCGTGCGCCGCGTGGTGGTGGGGCATGATTTCCGCTTCGGGCACCAGGGCGAGGCCAATGCGCAGTGGTGCGCGGCGCGCGCCGCGGAGTTCGGTTTCGCGGTCGACGTGGTCGACCCGGTGGAAGTGGCCGGGGAGCGCATCAGCTCCGGGGCGATCCGCACGGCGCTGGCGATGGGCGAGCTCGCGCGCGCCGCGCGGCTGCTGGGCCGGCCGTACTCGATGCGCGGCCGTGTGCGGCGTGGCGAGCAGCTCGGGCGCCGGCTGGGATACGCCACGGCCAACATCGCGGTGCACCGGCGCCGCGTGCCGCTGGGCGGGATTTTCGCGGTGCGCGTGCACGGCGTACCGCAGGGCGCCGGCGCGCGAGGCGCCGCCGCGGACGCCTGGCCGGGCGTGGCGAGCCTCGGCACGCGCCCGACCGTGAATGGCGTCGCGCCGCTGCTCGAAGCGCACCTGTTCGGTTTCGACGGCGATCTGTATGGCCGCGAGATCGAGGTGGAGTTCGTGCAGAAGCTGCGCGAAGAAGTGAAGTTCGATTCGGTGGACCTGATGTTGCAGCAGATCCACGAGGACGCCGCGCGGGCGCGGCAGGTACTGGGCTTACAGGATCATTCGTGACCGACTACAAGAACACCGTCAACCTGCCGCAGACCGGCTTCCCCATGAAGGCGGATCTGGCGCAGCGTGAACCGAAACAGCTGGCGCGCTGGGCGGAGCAGGACATCTACGGACGCATGCGCGAGGCGGCGCGCGGCCGTCCGCCGTTCGTGCTGCACGACGGTCCGCCGTACGCCAACGGCGCCATCCACCTCGGCCACGCGCTCAACAAGATCCTCAAGGACATCATCGTCAAGGCGCGCGCGCTGGAGGGCTTCGATGCGCCCTTCGTGCCGGGATGGGACTGCCACGGTCTGCCGATCGAGCTCGCGGTGGAGAAGAAGCACGGCCGGCCCGGCGGCAAACTGGATGCGCGGGCGTTCCGCGCCGCGTGCCGCGAGTTCGCCACCCGGCAGATCGACGCCCAGCGCACCGACTTCAAGCGGCTCGGCGTGTTCGGCGACTGGGAGCATCCCTACCTCACCATGGACCCGCGCTTCGAGGCGCAGCAGATCCGTTCATTGGGCAGGATCATCGCCAACGGGCATTTGTACCGTGGCGCCAAGCCCGTGCACTGGTGCCTGGATTGCCGCTCGGCGCTGGCCGAGGCGGAAGTGGAGTACGAAGACCACGTCTCGACGGCGGTGGACGTCGCGTTCCGCGTCGTGGACCTGGACGATTTCGCACGGCGCACCGGCGCGCAGCGCGCGCAGCTGGACGGGTCCGTGTCGGTGGTGATCTGGACCACCACGCCCTGGACGCTGCCGGCCAACGAGGCGGTGGCGCTCAATGCGGAGCTGGAGTACGTCGCCGTGCAGGTGCAGGCGCAGGGTGCGGCGCGCGAAGTGCTGGTGCTGGCCGCCGATCTCGCCGCGCAGTGCCTCGAGCGCTACGGCCGCAGCGCCTTGGCTCCGGTGGCGCGCTTCAAGGGCCAGGCGCTGGAAGGACTGGTACTGCAGCATCCCTGGCTCGCGCGGCAGGTGCCGGTGATCCTCGGCGATCACGTGACGCTGGAGGCCGGCACGGGCGCGGTGCACACGGCGCCGGCGCATGGCCAGGAAGACTTCGTCGTCGGCCAGCGCTATGGCCTGCCGGTGGTCAATCCGGTGGGAGCGGATGGTCGTTTCGCGCCTGATACCGAGTTGGTGGGCGGCATGAAGATCACGGAAGGGGGCGCGAAGCTGCTCGAGGCGCTCGAGGCGCGCGGCGCCCTGCTGCACGCGGAGTCGTTCAAGCACAGCTATCCGCATTGCTGGCGCCACAAGACGCCGCTGATTTTCCGCGCCACGTCGCAGTGGTTCATCAGCATGGACCGGCAGGGGTTGCGCGCGGACGCGCTGCGCGACATCAAGACCGTGCAGTGGACGCCCGAATGGGGCCAGCCGCGCATCACGGGGATGATCGAGAACCGTCCCGACTGGTGCCTGTCGCGGCAGCGCACCTGGGGCGTGCCGATCACGCTGTTCACGCATCGCACGACGGGAGCGCTGCATCCCCGCACCCAGGAGCTGATCACGGCGGTGGCCGCGCGCGTGCAGGAGCAGGGCATCGATGCGTGGTTCGATCTCGACCCGGCGGAGTTGCTCGGCGCCGAGGCGGCCGACTACGAAAAGGCCACGGACGTGATGGACGTGTGGGCGGACTCGGGCCTGTCATTCGAATGCGTGGCTGCGCTGCGCGCGGATTTCCACGCGCCGGTGGACCTGTACCTGGAGGGCTCGGACCAGCACCGCGGCTGGTTCCACAGCTCGCTGCTGATGAGCGAGGCGCTGTATGGCCGCGCGCCGTACCGCGCCGTACTCACGCACGGGTTCACGGTGGACGACAAGGGCCGCAAGATGTCCAAATCGCTGGGCAACGGCATCGAGCCGCAGGACATCATGAAGACGCTCGGCGCCGACATGCTGCGCCTGTGGGTGGCCGCCACCGACTACGCCAACGAAATGAGCCTGTCGCAGGAAATCTTGAGGCGCATGAGCGATTCCTACCGGCGCATGCGCAACACCCTGCGCTTCCTGCTCGGCAACCTGCACGGCTTCGATCCGTCGCAGGCCCTGGTGCCGGAGCAGCTGGTGGCGCTGGATCGCTGGGCGCTGGCGCGCGCCGCCGCGCTGCAGGAGGAGATCAGGGTCGCGTATCGCGACTACCAGTTCCATCTCATCTACCAGAAGGTGCACAACTTCTGCGTGGTGGACCTGGGCGGGTTCTATCTCGACATCATCAAGGACCGCGCGTACACCACGCGCGCGGATTCCCTGCCGCGGCGTTCCGCGCAGACCGCGATGTGGCACATCGCCGAGGCCATGGTGCGCTGGCTCGCGCCCATCCTCTCCTTCACCGCCGAGGAAACCTGGGGTTTCCTGCCGGGCAAGCGCGCCGACTCGGTGTTCCTGTCGACGTGGCACGGGTTTGCGAAGCTGCCACCGACGCAAATCGACTGGGACGCGCTGATCGCGCTGCGCGGCGACGTCGCGCGCGAGCTGGAAAGCCTGCGTGCCGCGGGTACCATCGGCGCGCCGCTGGACGCGGGCGTGAAGGTGTACTGCACGCCCGCGCATTTCGCGGCGCTGGATGCGCTGGGGGATGAACTGCGGTTCCTGTTGATCACCTCCAGCGCGGAGGTGATCCAGCTGCCGGAGGGAACGCCGCCACCCGCCGGCGCGGCCCCGGCCCCCGGCTTCGCCGCGGGCGGCGTCTGGCTGCAGGTGGGGCTGGCCGAAGGCGCCAAGTGCGTCCGCTGCTGGCATCACCGGCCGGAAGTGGGCCATTCGGCGGCGCACCCTGAACTTTGCGCCCGATGCGAGGACAATATCGAGGGCGCGGGCGAAATCCGCCGCTTTGCGTGAAGGGATGCCATGACTGAAGCTGCCCGGGGACAATTGCGCTGGCTGGGACTGACCGCGGTCGCGATCGCGCTCGACCAGCTCAGCAAGGCGTGGATCCGCGCGCACATCGCGCTGTACGACAGCCGCGAGCTGCTGCCGGTGTTCAGCCTCACGCACCGCGAGAACCCGGGCGCGGCGTTCAGCTTCCTGGCGGGCGCGGCCGGCTGGCAGCGCTGGCTGTTCACGCTGCTGGCGGCCGGGGTCAGCGTGGCGCTGATCGTGTGGCTCAAGCGCATGCCGCGCACGGCGCAGGTCAGCGCCGCGGCGCTGGCCTTCATCCTGGGCGGTGCGTTCGGCAACCTCATCGATCGCGTGCGCTTCGGGGCGGTGACCGATTTCATCCTGGTGTACTGGCAGCAGCACACGTTCCCCGCCTTCAACGTGGCCGATTCCTGCATCACCATCGGCGCCGGACTGCTGCTGCTCGATGTCTATCTCGGCCAGCGCGCGAGCGGGAAGGCCGTGGCCTGAACATGCAGATCCTGCTCGCCAATCCGCGCGGTTTCTGTGCCGGCGTCGATCGCGCCATCGAGATCGTGGAGCGCGCCATCGAGCTGTTCGGCGCTCCCATCCATGTGCGGCACGAAGTGGTGCACAACCGCAATGTGGTGGAGCGGTTGCGCGCGCTCGGCGCCGTGTTCGTGCAGGAGCTCGACGAAGTGCCGGACGGCGCCACCGTGATCTTTTCGGCGCACGGCGTGTCGACGGCCGTGGAGCAGGAAGCGGCGCGCCGCCAGCTCAATGTGTTCGACGCGACCTGTCCGCTGGTGACCAAGGTGCACATGGAAGTCTCGCGTTTCGCGCGCGAGGCGCGGGAGGTGATCCTGATCGGCCACGCCGGGCATCCCGAAGTGGAAGGCACCATGGGACGTTTCGACAGTTCCTTCGGTGGCCGCATCCTGCTGATCGAAAGCGTGGCCGATGTGGAGCGGGCGGAGGTGCGCGCGCCCGAACGGCTGGCGTTCGTCACGCAGACGACGCTGTCGGTGGACGACACCGCGGCGATCGTGGCTGCGCTGAAGCGGCGTTTCCCGCAGCTGCAGGCGCCACGCAAGGAAGACATCTGCTATGCCACGCAGAACCGCCAGGACGCGGTGAAGCAGCTGCTGGAGCGCTGCGATGTGCTGCTGGTGGTGGGCTCGAAGGCGAGTTCCAATTCCAACCGGCTGCGCGAGCTGGCCGATCGCGCCGGCGTGCCGGGCTACCTGGTCGACGGCGCGGAGGATCTGCGTCGCGAGTGGCTGGACGGCCGGCAGGCCATCGGACTCACCGCGGGCGCGTCGGCGCCCGAGACGCTGGTGAAGCAGGTCATCGGGCGGCTGCGCGAATGGGGCGCGGTGGCGCCGGAGGAACTGCACGGCATCGAGGAACACGTGGTGTTCGCGTTGCCGCGGGCGCTGCGTGCGGAAGGCGCTAACCCGGCACGCAAGGCTCCATAGATCCAGGCCGGTCCTGACGCTCGACGGGAGGGTTCCCGGCCGCAGCCGTGTCGCCGGCGATCAGCGCGAGCAGCGCCGCGCCATAGCGCTCCAGTTTTTTCGCGCCAAAGCCCGAAATGCCGCCGAGCTGCTCCAGCGACGTGGGCTGCTCCGCCGCGACCGTTGCCAGCGTCGCGTCATGCAGGATGACGTAGGCGGGCACGCCCTGCTCGCGCGCTTCCTGCAGTCGCCACGCCTTCAGGTGCATCAGCAGCGCCGCGGCGGCGGCGCTCAGCGGCACCTCGCTCTGGCCTGGCACCGGGCCTGGTCCGCCGGCGCCGCTGGCGCTCCGCTTGCGCGCGGCCCTGGTGCGCGGCCGATCGATGTGCCGGCGCATCGCGATGGCCTGCTCGCCGCGCAGGATGGGTCGCGCCGCTTCGGTGAGCTGCAGCGCGCCGAAGGCGTTGTGGTCCACGCGCGCGAAGCCCATGGCCACGAGCTGGCGGAACACGCCGCGCCATTCCTTCTCGTCGAGCTCCTTGCCGATGCCGAACACGTTCAAGTGCTGGTGGTTCCAGCGCCGGATGCGCTCGCTGTCGCGACCCAGCAGCACGTCGATGAGATGCTGCACCCCGAAGCGCTGCTCGGTTCGGTACATCGTCGACAGCGCTTTCTGCGCCGCGACGCCGGCATCCCATGTTTCGGGCGGTGACAGGCAGTTGTCGCAGTTGCCGCACGGCGTGCTGGTTTCACCGAAGTAGCCCAGCAGGCGCACGCGCCGGCACAGCGCCGTCTCGCACAGGCCCAGCAGCGCGTCGAGCTTGGCCGTCGACAGCCGCTTGTAGGCCTCGCTGGCCTCGGACTCGTCGATCATGCGCCGCTGCTGCACCACGTCGCCGAGGCCATACGCCATCCAGGCATCGGCGGGCAGGCCATCGCGGCCGGCGCGACCGGTTTCCTGGTAGTAGCCTTCCATGCTCTTGGGCAGGTCGAGGTGCGCGACGAAGCGCACGTCGGGCTTGTCGATGCCCATGCCGAACGCGATGGTGGCCACCATCACCAGGCCTTCCTCGCGCTGGAAGCGCGCCTGGTGCTCGTTGCGCAGCCCGGTTTCCATGCCGGCGTGGTAGGGCAGGGCATTCACACCGTGCTCGCGCAGCCACGCCGCGGTTTCGTCGACGCGCCTGCGCGACAGGCAGTACACGATGCCGGACTCGCCGGCGTGGCGGGCGCGGATGAAGCGCAGCAGCTGCGAGCGCGCGTCGTCCTTGTCGACGATGGTGTAGCGGATGTTCGGTCGATCGAAACTGGAGACGAACAGGCGCGCGTCCTGCAACGCCAGGCGCGCAATGATCTCGGCACGCGTCTGCGGATCGGCGGTGGCCGTGAGCGCGATGCGCGGCACGTCCGGGAAGCGCTCGTGCAGCAGCGAGAGCTGCAGGTATTCGGGCCGGAAATCGTGGCCCCACTGCGAAACGCAATGCGCTTCATCGATGGCGAACAGCGCGAGCCGCGCGCGGCCCAGCAGCTCCTGGCAACGCGCCGTGCTGAGTCGCTCGGGCGCGATGTACAGCAGGTCGAGCTCGCCCCGCTCGAACGCCGCTTCGGTCTGCAACGCTTCGCGCGCCTCCAGCGACGAATTGAGGAAGGCCGCGCGCACACCCAGCTGTCGCAGCGCCGCCACCTGGTCCTGCATCAGCGCGATCAGCGGCGAGACCACCACCGCCGTGCCGGCCCGCAGCAACGCCGGGACCTGGTAGCACAGCGACTTGCCGCCGCCCGTGGGCATGAGCACCAGCGCATCGCCCCCTGCCACGACGTGCTGCACGATGTCGCGCTGCGCCCCACGGAAAGCGTTGAAGCCGAACGTGTCACGCAGGACGTCGAGGGCCGGATCGGCCGCGGAAGGAACGGTGCTGTGGGCCGGATTCGAGTCGTGCGCGCTGGCGGGATGCATTGCATTCATTGTAACGGCTAGTCCACGTCGCGTCGTTGCCACCAGAGTCTTTGCAGCGTCAAGGCGCCGGTCGCCGTCTCCTGCACCAGCAGCACGCCCTCGCTCACCTGGACGCGCGCGCTGCGCGGTGCATAGCCATTGCCTTCGAGCGTGTAGTGCCGGCCGGTGCGGGCGCCGGCGCTGGCGGTGGCCGTGGCCGGATCGTCGGCGATGAAGCGCAGTCTGGCGTCGTAGGACGTGCCGTCGGTATCGCCCAGCGGGGCCTGCGGCAGCGTGCGATCCAGGAGCGGCGGATCGGCGAGCAGGGATTGCTCCGCCATCACCAGCGCGGCGTCGGATGCGATCAGGGCGCGGGCGCGGAATTCGTCGGCTGACGACTGCACCACGTCGCCCGCCGCGGACTGCAGCGCACTGGCCGCGAGCAGGCTCAGCGCGGCCAGCAGCACCAGGCTGATCACCAGCACCGAGCCTCGCGCCTCTGGCCGCGCGTTACAGCGCATTGCGGATGCCCACCGTGCGGGTCCATGTGAGCAGGCGCGGCTCGCTGCCGGGCGCGTCCTGCGCGCGGGCGGTGAGCGTGAGACGCACGGCCCGCACGGTGGCATCGGTTGGCAGGGCTTCCGGCGTCACCCAGCCGCCGGCGACGAGGAGCTGCACCTGCAGGTCCTGGATGCCGGTCATGATCTCGGTGTCGGTGAAGGCGGGCGTGCCGCTGACGCTGGTCAGCGTCTTCACGCGCAGCGCCGGCAGGCCGGGGTGGCCGTCCGAATCATGGGCGACGTAGTAGGCCACGAGCACGAGATCGTGCACCTCGAGCAGATCGGGCTGCAGCGAGCTGCCCGCCGGCAGCATCCCGTCGGCGAACACGAACCGGCGCGTGGCGTCGAGGCGATCGATGAGCAGCTGGACGCGCCCGGCCGCGGGCGAGGTGGTGACAGCGGCCGCGCGGCGGATGGTGAGCGTGTCCGTGCCCGCGACAGCACCACCCCCGCGAGCGGCGCACGCTGGCTTCAGGTGGGGGCCGAGCGCGTAATGATCATCGGCGGCCTGCACGGGCAGCGACAGGTCAAGAGCGAAGTTGTCGCCGCAGGCCTGCACGGCCGTGCCGAACGCGGCGACGGGCGTGGAACCCTGGCGCAACGCGGTGGCCGGCAGCGCCGTGCTTTCGTCCCCCTGCTGCAGCAGCCGAAAATCCGCGCCCTGGCGCGTCAGGCCCAGGAAGCCAGCCTGCTGCAGATCGAGCTCCATGCTGGCCAGCGCCGCGCGCGCCTGCTCCGAGAGCTGGGAAGACTCTTCGCCCGCGGCCAGCGCCCGGGCGCCGCCGGCGAACAGATCCAGCGCGGCTCCCACGATCAGCACGCCCAGCGCCATGGCGCACAGCAGCTCCAGCAACGTGAATCCGCGAAGGAGGGGGCGGCGCATGGCCTCAGCTCACCGGCAGCGGCGGCAGCAGCAGTTCGCTCGACAGCGACTCGGGAGCCTCCTGTCCGGGTTCGCCCCAGACCACTTCGATCCGCATGGATTCCGGGGCGGATGGCGCCGCGAGATAGGAGATGTCGGCGGTGGCGGGGCCGTCGCCTTCCGCTGGCAGTTCGTGCGCGATGCGCTGCAGCCAATCGCCCAGTTGCAAGGTGGCGAGATCGTTGGCATCGCAGGTGGCCGTGGCCGCGCAGCCGGGCTGTGCCGGCGCGGCCTGCGAGCCGTCGAACGCGTACCGGGCGCGGGCGGCGGCATTGGCGCGGATCAGCCCCGCCATTTCATCCGCCAGCAGCAGCGCGCGCTCGCGGCGTTCGGCCACCCCCTGCGCATGCAGGGCGTTCTGCAGCAGCAGCGCCACGCTGAGCGAGGCGAATGCGGTCAGCGCCAGCGCCACCAGCGCCTCGAGCAGCCCGAAGCCTTCACACCGGGCAGGCAAGCGCGCCTCCTTCGGCGCTCACGCGACTGGAGCGCGGGCGGCCGGTCTGGCTGGTGATGATGGCGCGGGCTTGCGGCGCGCCGCGATCGTCACACAGTGTGAGCGTCGCGGTGGTGCCGGCCAGGGTGGCGGGCCAGTAGGTCAGCGCCAGCCGGCTGCCGCCCAGCGAGAGGCGCGGGGGCAGCTCGTGCGCCTGCAGCAGCGCGTCCGGCGCGTCCAGCCGCACGGGCGAGCCGCGTTGCCGGTCGGCGAACACCAGCCACCCGCGGGCGGGCCCGGCCGCCACCAGGCACTGCCGCAGGTCCGCGCTCTGGCACAACACCACGGGCTCACCGCGACTGATGGCTTGCGCGCGGGCATAGTGCAATGCGGAAAGCAGCGCGTTGGATTCACGGCCCAGCACCACATTGCGCGAGAGTGCGCCAAAGCTCGGGGCCGCGGCGCTGGCGAGCAGGCCCGCCACCAGCAGCACGAAGCTGAACTCGATCAGGGTCAGGCCTTGGGTGGCATCGCGCATGGGCCCAGCATGCCGCGGCGCCGGCGGTCGCGGGCAGCGCCGAAACTCACGGATTCGGGGCTATACTCGACTGTGTGCAGCATCCACTCGGCAACCGGTTGGCGAGCCTGGGAATCCGGCCGACAGCGCAACGGCTGCGCATCGCGGGCGTGCTGCTGGCCGCGCCCCAGCATCTGTCGGCCGAGCAGATCGCCGAGTTGCTGCGCAGGTCGGGCGCGCCGATCTCCAAAGCCACGATCTACAACACGCTCAACCTGTTCGCCGCCCAGGGACTGATCCAGCGCGTGAGCGTGGACGGCTCATGCGCGTGGTTCGACTCGACGGTGGAGCCGCACTATCACTTCCACGACCTGCAGAGCGGCGCGCTCACCGATGTCGCGCTGGAAGAAGTGGCGTTTGCCCGCCTGCCTCAGCCGCCGGCGGGCATGGAAGTCGCGGGCATCGAGCTCGTGATCCGGCTCAGGAAGGCTCGGGCTCCAGCTTAGCGTGCAGCGTGATGTCCGCCCTGAACAGCCGCGACACGGGGCAGTTCGCCTTCGCATCGGCCGCGATCCTGTCGAAATCCGCCGCCGAGATACCGGGCACCCACGACTCGTTCTCGAGATGGAATGTCGAGATGGTCCACTTGCCCTCGATCTGCTCCAGCGTCGCCGTGGCCTGCGTGGCCAGCCGCTTCGGCGCATGGCCGGCGGTGCTCAGCGCCGCGCTGAGCGCCATGGTGAAACAGGCCGCGTGGGCCGCCGCCAGCAGCTCCTCGGGGTTGGTGCCATGCGATTCCTCGAAGCGGGTCTTGAAGGAATAGGGCGTGTCCTTCATGACTCCGCTGGGCGTCGCGATGTTGCCGTGGCCGGTCTTGAGATCGCCGTGCCAGACGGCCGATGCGGAACGCTTCATGGGGGTGTCCTCGGGCTGCAATGTGGGGTGGATCGCAACTGTAGGCCGCGCCCAGCCGGAGTGCAAAGCCGTCAATTGCCTCCCGGCGCCGGCATTGCGTAGAATGCGCGCCCCCGCCGGAGTAGCTCAGTTGGTAGAGCGGCGCATTCGTAATGCGTAGGTCGTAGGTTCGATTCCTATCTCCGGCACCAGTCCTTTCTGACAGACAGCACGACGCTCGCATCGTTTCATCGCTGGTTCCCGAAGGTGCATCAATGAACAACGGCAAACGCTGGTGGGTCGGGGTGATCGCGTTGCTGGCCACGGCCAGGTTTGCGTGCGCGGAAAACTGGATCGAAGGCCAGCACTATTTCCGCATCGAACCCGCGCCGCCGGCAACAGCGTCGAATCGGGTCACGGTCACGGAAGTGTTCTCCTACGGCTGTCCCGCGTGCAATGGCTTCCAGCCCTACATGGCCGAGCTCAGGCGCAAGCTGCCCGCTGGCGTGACGCTGGACTACGTGCCGGCGTCCTGGAGCGCCAGCGAAGACTGGCCGGTGTTCCAGCGCGCCTATCTGACGGCGGCCACGCTCGGCGTTGCACAGCGTGAGCACGATGCGATGTTCGATGCCATCTGGAAAACGGGCGAGCTTGCGATCGTTGACCCGAAGACGCAGCGCCTCGTCTCCCCGTTGCCGACGATCGCGGACGTGGCGCGCTTTTATGAGCGCACCACCGGCATCCCCGCGGCGAAGTTCGTCGCCACCGCCAGCTCGTTCGCGATCGAAGTGGGCATGCGGCGCGCCGACCAGCAGGTCAAGTCGCTGCAGGCCGAGCGCACGCCGACGCTGGTGATCAACGGCAAGTACCGGATCGATCCGGCGTCGGCCGGCGGGGCCGGGCAGCTGGTCAATCTGGCGTTGTGGCTGGTGAATCGGGAGCTGAAGCCGGTCGCGGCGCGCTAGTCGACGCACTGGCGGCAAGGTGTCGCCCCGCGACTGCAACTTTTCTGCACATTTCCGGGCGCGGCGAATTCTCGCGTAGCATGGCCCTTCAACTCGGAGGGGGATGACCATGTTGAACCGGAAACGGATCGCGCTCGCGTTGACGTTGGCCGTGACTGCCGCGGCGCCTGCGATCGCGGCGAGCGCCACGGGCTGCGACCAGCAGTGCCTGCTCAGGACGCTCAACGATTATGAAGCGCACCTGCTCAAGCACGACACCAAAGGCATCGCCACCAGCGCGGACTTCCGCAGCACCGAGAACTACCTGCCGATCAAGCTGGGCGAAGGCTACTGGACCCGCGTCAAGCAGATCTTCGACCAGGAGCAGTTCGCCGACGCGGTGACAGGCCAGACCATCGCCATCGGTCTGCTCGACGACAACGGCAAGGATGCGTATTTCGCGCTGCGCCTCAAGGTCGGCGCCGGGCGCAGGATCACGCAGAGCGAGATGCTGATGATCCGCGATGGTGAGACCAGCTTCCTGCAGAAGAACCGCGCCGTGAAACTGAGCCGCGTGTACACCGAGGAAGTGCCGGTGGCGCTGCGCTCGACGCGCGAGCAGATGATGCGCGACGTGGACAATTTCACCGACGCCTGGCAGTACAAGGACGGCAGCCTGATGTCGTTCAGCGACGACTGTTCGTTCTCGGAGAACAACCTGGTGCTCACCGTCCCCGGTTACACCACCTGCGGCGACATGCTCGAGTACAACGGCAAGCGTGGCATCCCGGGCGCCGGCAAGTCGCCGGAACGCGGCGATCCCTCAGCCGAGCCGCGTCCGATGACGCCCGCCGATCCCTCGATCGGCCGACCGCCGCTGCAGGGACCGTGGATCCGCGATCGGCGCATCCCGCTGGTGGACGTCGAGCACGGCGTCGTCATCGCGTACCACATCCAGGGCGGCTCGCCGGCGCGGCCTGGCGAGAAGATCCAGTATCGCCGCAACACGCCGTTCACGGCCGTGAGCTCGGATCACGCGCTCACCAAGGAGGAGAGCGCGGCGCGGCTGGCGGCTCCGAAGCCGGGCGCGGGCGGAGGGCCGGGCGCGGGACCGGGCGGTCCGCCGCGCGAAATGGGCGCGGCGTACATGGTGGGCCTGTTCAAGATCGTGGGCGGCAAGCTGACGCGCATCGATCATTTCGAATGGGAAGGCGGCGCGAATGCGAGCGGCGGCTTCTCCGACGGGCCGAAATTCTGAATCGGCGCGCCATAGGGCGCCTGGCCGGCTGACATCCCAGCGGCTTGAATTATGACAAGCCGCTGCCGCGCCGTGCCCGGCAGCGGGCCGGCCGGAAGGCCGGTTGCCGGCCAGAGGGCTTATTAATAGGGGCCGTGACAGACCAGTGACAAATGGTCCCCGCTCCGCGGCTAGCCTTCCTGCCGTGGAACTCCGTCTCCTACATGTCGTGCATTGGCGCGGTGGCCAGGCCCTGGCGGCCGAGAGCGCGCCGCTGTCCGTCGCTGCCGACGAGCACGCGCTGGTGATCGGCACCTGCCAGCGCCGGGTGGCGCTGATGGTGGGCAGCGAGGTCAGCCAGACACTGCTGTCGCGCTTTCCATCCGACGGCGGCATCGAGACCTTCCACGGCCGTGATGCCTACGCTTTCCTGCTGCGCTTCGCGTGCGGACTGGAGAGCCGGCTGGCCGGCGAAACCGAAATCTTCGGCCAGATCAAACAGGCCTGGCAGCAGTTCTCGGCCAGCGCATCCGTACTGGCGCGGCAGCTCGCGCCCACCATGCAGCAGCTGTTCCAGGACACCAAGGAAATCCGTGCCCAGCACCTCTCGGGCATGGGCAGCGCCTCGTATGGCTCGCTGGTGCGTCGCCTGCTCGGCGATGCCAGCCGCCACACGACGTCCGCCCAGGCACCGAGCGGTCCGACGCTGCTGGTCGGCGCGGGCCAGCTCGGCCAGGCCGTGGCGCCGTGGCTCGACCACGCCGAACTGTGGATCTGGAACCGCAGCGCCGAGCGCGCCGCGGAACTTGCGGCGCTCATCCTCTCGCGCCAGCCGGAACGCAGGCTGCGGGTGCTGGCGTCGACGGCGGAAGCCGAACTCCAGGCCTGGCGCGAGGCGCAGGATGTCGTCGTGTGCGTGCCGCTGGACGCGGAGCGCGACGCGGAGCGCGTGGCTGCCTGGCAGGCGGGCGACGCGGCGGCACACGGCGGCCAGGTCATCCACCTGGGTACCGAGGAAGTGTCGGGCACGCCCTGGAGCGAGGTGCCGCAACTCACCAGCCTCGGCGTGCTGTTTGGCATGCTGCGCGAACACAACGAACAGCGCCGCCGCCAGATCGAGCGTGCGCGCCGGGCCTGCGCCGAAAAGGCCCTGCTGCGTTCGCTGGGCGGCAGCGTCACCCAGGCCCACGGCTGGGAAGATCTGCTCGCCTTCGACTGTCTGTAGACTAGTCCCCCCATGTCGCAGCGGACCCTACGTCTCGGTACGCGCCGTTCCGCATTGGCGCGCGCGCAAAGCGCCGCCATCGCGCGGCGGCTCGAGCAACTGCATTCTGGCCTGGCGGTGGAACTGGTCGGCATCGACACGCGCGGCGATCTGATCCAGGACAAGCCGCTCTCCGACGTCGACGGCAAGGAGTTTTTCACCGCCGAGATCGACGCGGCGCTGCGCTCGGGCGCGGTGGACTTCACCGTGCATTCGTTCAAGGACCTGGCGCTGGAGCGTCCGGCCGACCTGGTCCTGGGCGCCGTGCCGCGCCGGGAGAATCCGCGCGATCTGGCGGTCTTCGCGCCCGACGTCATGCAGCGGCTGGCCGCGGGCGAACCGCTGCGCATCGGCAGTTCCTCGCCGCGCCGCGTGGCGCTGGTGCCGGATTTCCTGCAGCGGGTGCTGCCTTCCGCCGCGGGCGCGCGGGTGGCGCTGGTGCCGCTGCGGGGCAACGTCGACACGCGGCTGCGGCGCGTGCTCGAACCGCGCGGCAGCGAGCGCCACCTCGACGGTGTGATCCTGGCATTTGCAGGGCTGGCGCGCCTGTGGCGCGATGCGGGCGGCACCGGCGGCGGCGAAGTGCTGCGCGGGCTGCTGGCCGGCCTGCCGCGCATGCTGCTGCCGCTGTCGGCGTGTCCCACGGCACCGGCGCAAGGGGCGCTGGCGATCGAATGCCGCACCGACGATGCCGCCACGCGCGAACTGCTGGCCGCGCTGGATGATCCAGCGACGCGCGCAGCCGTGGCCGTGGAGCGCGCACTGCTGGCCGGGCGCGGCGGCGGCTGCCATCAACGCTTTGGTGCCACGCAGATCCAGCACGATGAACTCGGCGCACTGCTGTATGTGCGCGAGGGCAGCGACGCGGGCCCGCAGCCGCCGCAGCTGCGCTGGCAATCGCAGGCGGAACTGCCGGCGCCACCGCGTCCCATCGTGAGCTGGGATGGCACGCGCCAGCCGCAGCCGCTCACGCACGAAGTGCCGGGCGCGGCGGACTTGGCGGGCGCGGCCCTGGCGCAGGCGCCGGCGGTGTTCATCGCGCACCGGCGCGCGCTGCCGGAGGGCGTGAGCGCGGCTGTGGCCAACCGCTGCGTGCACCTGTGGGTGTCCGGCAGCGAAAGCTGGAGCGCGCTGGCGCGGCGCGGAGTCTGGGTGGAAGGCTGCGCCGAAGGGCTCGGCTTCGCCGCGTTGCGCGAGTTGCTGGGCGAGGAGTTGCTGCAGCTGCCGCCCTTGTCGCACTGGCAGGCGCTCACGCATGTGGGCGCAGTGGAAGGCTGGAGCGAGTGTCCGGCGCTCGGGACCTACGTGGTGGAGCAGCCCGGCGCTGCGGCCGGCACTGCGCCGTCGCTCGCGACGCACCTGTACTGGAGCAGCAGCGCGCAGTTCGACCGCTGGCGCGGCAGCGTGCTGCCGCATGCCCACCACGCCTGTGGTCCGGGCAAGACCGCGCAACACCTGCGGCGCATGGACCTGCCGCACCTCACCGTGTTTCCATCGGTGGCCCACTGGCGCGCCTGGTTGCACGCATGAACGAGCCGGCCGGACAGGGTACGCTGAGCGTGTTGCCCGGGCGCCGCGCGCGCTGGGTGGCGGCGCTGGCCGCGGTGTGGATCGTGGTGCTGGTGACGCTGATCGGCTGGTGGGCCACGCTGGTGCTGCGCCAGGCCGCGCTCATCGCCGACCTGCAGGCGCAGAGCGGCTCGGTCAGCGCGGCGCTGGCGCAGTGGTCGCGCACCCGCCTGATGCTGATCGGCGAATCGTCGGTGTTCCTGGCGCTGCTGCTCACGCTCACCGTGGTGCTGGTCTGGTTCTACTGGCGTGAAAGCCGGCGCACGCGCGGCATGCAGGCCTTCTTCGCCTCGGTCACGCACGAGCTGCGCACGCCGCTGACCAGCATCCGGCTGCAGGCCGAAGCCATCGCCGAAGGCGCGCAGAGCACCGAGCTCGCGCGGCGGCTGCTGGAGGATTCGCATCGGCTCGAATCGCAGATCGACAAGACGCTGGAGCTGGCGCGCATCGAGGGCGGCGGCCCGCTGTCGGAACAGTCGATTCCGTTGCAGGGCTGGCTGGAGCGCGCGCTGGGCGGCATCGCCGCGGCGCACGGCGCGCGCCTGCAGTGGCAGTGCGAGGTCGCTCCCGAACTGCCCGCCGTGCTGGCCGACGCGGCGGCGCTGCAGATGATCCTGCGCAACCTGGTGGAGAATTCGGTGCGGCACGCAGGCGTGGAGCCGGTGCTGGTCACCCTGCAGGCGAGCGTGCAGGAGGGCGGCGTCCGGCTCGCCTATCGCGACAACGGCCAGGGGCTGCGCGCGCGCGACGCGAAACTCGGGTTGATGTTCGGCCGCGGCCCCGCGTCCACGGGCGTGGGCGTCGGCCTGTACCTGGTGCGGCGTCTCATGCAGCGCATGGGCGGCCGCGTGGTGTTCGATACCGCGCCGCAGGGCCAGGGGTTCGGCGTCGACCTGTGGTTTCGCGCCAGCACGGACTGATTGCATGGCCGGCGCGCATATCCTCATGCTCGAAGACGAGCGCAATGTCGCCGAGACGCTGGCCGAACGCCTCATGGCGGAGGGCTACACGGTGACGCGCGCCGACTCGCTGGCCAGCGCGCGCGCCGCGCTGCGCACCGCAGGCGACCTGGCGCTCGCGCTGCTCGACGTGGGCCTGCCCGATGGCAGCGGATTCGAATTCGCGCGTCTGCTGCGCGAGGTGCGGCCGCAGGCGGCGATCATCTTCCTGAGCGCGCACGGCGGACCGGAGGACCGTATCCGCGGCCTGGAGCTGGGCGCGGACGATTATCTGCCCAAGCCGTTCCATTTCCGCGAACTGCTGCTTCGCATCCAGAACTGCCTCAAGCGCGCGCAGGACCTGGCGCAGGTGCCGGGTGGCATCCGCGGCCAGGTGCGCATCGGCCGCGCGCTGGTGGATTTCGAACGCTTCACCGCCACCGTCGACGGCGAAGCGCAGCAGGCGCTCACCCACAAGGAGTGCGCGGTGCTGCGGCTGCTCGCCGAACGCGCGGGCAATGCGGTGAGCCGCGACGAGATCCTCGATCGTGCCTGGTCGGTGGATGAATTCCCGACTTCGCGCACGGTCGACAACTTCATCGTGCGGCTGCGCAAGCTGGTGGAGCGCGACGCCGCCGATCCACGCGTGATCCGCAGCATCCGCGGCGTGGGGTACCTGCTTACGGAGATCGGGCGTGAGTGATCTGTTGCTGATGGAAGCGCTGGCACGGCGCAATACGCGCCGACCGCCGGTGTGGTTCATGCGCCAGGCCGGCCGCTACCACTCGCACTACCAGCGGCTGCGGGCACGCCACGAGTTCATCGAGCTGTGCAAGGACCCGGCGCTGGCGGTGGAAGTCACGCTGGGTCCCATCGAGGACTTCGGTTTCGATGCCGCCATCCTGTTCTCCGACCTGCTGTTTCCGCTCGAGGCCATGGGCATGGGCCTGCGCTACGCGCCCGGGCCGCAACTCGACTGGCATCTGGGGGACGTCGGCGACCTGGCGCGGCTGCGCGGCGGCGCCGGCCAGGCCGCGCAGCTGCAGTTCCAGGGCGAGGCGATCGCGCGGCTGCGACAGCGCCTGCCGGCGAGCTGCGCGCTGATCGGTTTCGTGGGTGCGCCCTTCACGCTGTACGCCTATGCCGCCAAGGGCTCGCACGAGGGCTTCGGCCGCGCCGGCCTGCACGGCCTCGGGACGGGCCTGTACGCGGGTTTCTGCGAACGGCTGCAGGGCCTGCTGGCCGCGAACATCGCACTGCAGATCGCGGCCGGCGCGAACTGCGTGGCGATCTTCGATACCTCGGCGGGCAGCCTCGAGCCGGCGGCGTTTGGCCGCCATGCGGTGGCGCCGCTCGCGGCGGTGATCGCCGAGGTACGGCGCAGCCATCCGCAGACGCCGCTGATCTACTATTCGCGCGGCACCGGCCCCGACCACTGGCGCCTGCTGGAAGGCGCGGGCATCCAATGCCTGGGCGTCGACTGGCGCCACGATCTCGCCGACACGCTCACGGCGCAGACGCCGCACTGGGCCGTGCAGGGCAACATCGACCCGGACTGGCTGCTGTTGCCGCCCGCTGAACTCGAACCGCGGTTGCGGGCGGTGTGGGAGCGCGTGCGCGTGTTGCCGGCGGCAGCGCGCGCGGCGTGGGTGTGTGGCCTGGGCCATGGCGTCCTGCCGGGCGTGCCCGAAGACAATGTGCGCCTGGCGCTGCGCGTCCAGCGCGAGATCTTTGCGTGAACGCCGGTTCGCCCCTGCACACGGCGCAGCCGCTGGTGGAGAAGTACGACGTCCCGGGTCCGCGCTACACCAGCTATCCCACCGTCGCCTACTGGGGCCACCCGCCCGCGGCCGGGGAGTGGCTGCAGCACCTCGATCGCGCGCTGGGCCCGCAGGCCGCCGGCGAGCCGCACGGCGTCGCGCTGTACGTGCACCTGCCGTTCTGCCGCGCGCTGTGCACCTTCTGCGGCTGCAACACCCGCATCACGCGCACGCACAGCGGCGTGCGGCCTTACGTGCAAGCGGTGCTCGAGGAGTTCCGCCTGTATCGCGACGGGCTGGGTCGCGCCTCCCTCGAGCTGGGCGAGCTGTATCTCGGCGGCGGCACGCCGACGTTCCTCGACGTCGATGAGCTGGAACTGCTGCTCGGCGGCCTCGGCCCGCACCTCGCGCCGCGCACGGGTGCGTCCCTGACCGCTGAAATCGATCCGCGCGTCACATCGCGCGAGCAGCTGGCCGTGCTGGCACGCCATGGTTTCCGGTGCCTGAGCCTGGGCGTGCAGGATTTCGATCCGGCGGTGCAGGACATCGTCAACCGCGTGCAGAGCGAAGCCCAGGTGGCGGGCGTGACGTGTGAGGCGCGCGAGCTCGGCTACCGCAGCATCGGCTTCGACCTGATCTACGGCCTGCCGCTGCAGTCCCTGGCCAGCATCGATCTGACCATGGCCGCGCTTGAACGCCTGCGGCCGGATCGCATCGCCCTGTACGGGTACGCCCACGTGCCGTGGATCAGGCCCGGCCAGCGGCGTTTCACCGAAGCGGACCTGCCGGAAGGCGCCGCGCGCCGCGCGCTCTACCTGCGCAGCCGCCAGTGGCTGGCGCAGCTCGGCTACCGCGAGATCGGCATGGACCAGTTCGCATTGCCGGGCGACGCGCTGTCTCAGGCGGCCGCGGCCGGCAGCCTGCACCGCAATTTCATGGGCTACACCACCGCGGCCACGCGCGCGCTGATCGGCCTCGGCGCCTCCGCCATCGGCGATGCCGGCGCTGCCTATGCGCAGAACGAAAAGGAGCTGCAGCCCTACCAGGAGCGCGTGGCGCGCGGCGAGTTCCCGCTGCAACGCGGCCATCTGCTGGACGCGGAGGATCGCATCCTGCGCCAGCACATCCTGCGGCTCATGACCCGCTTCGCGACCAGCTGGCATGCGGCCGGTGAACAGACACCCTATCTCGCGCAGGTGCCCGGGCGGCTGGCCCAGATGCAGCAGGATGGACTGGTGGAGCTCGGCCAGGCGCAGGTGCGCGTGACGGAGGCGGGCCGCTCCTGCCTGCGCAACATCTGCATGGCGTTCGACGCGCGGCTGGCGCGACGCTCGCCGGAGCGGCCGCTGCTCAGAACGGTCTGACGATCACCAGGATCAGGATCGGCACCACGATCAGCAGCACCGATTCGTTGAGCAAGCGCAGCGCGCGGCCCGAGGGCAGCGAATCGCCGCGCTTCATCCTGGCGAGGATGATGTGCAGGCCGCCCTGGTAGCCGACCAGCAGCATCACGAACAGGATCTTCAGGATGAACCAGTTGGTGAAGTAGACCGGATTGCGCACCACGATCCAGATGCCCAGCGCCATCGCGATCACGGTCATCAGGTCCATGAAGCGCGCCAGCCGTTTGGCCATGATCAGGAGCCGGCGCACGTCCTCGCCCGCGGCCCGCCCTTCGACGTAATGCACGAAGATGCGCGGCAGGTAGAAGATTCCCGCCAGCCAGGCGATGACGGCGAGCAGGTGGAAGCACTTGATCCAGAGAATGGCCATGCGGCAAGTCTAGCGCAGCGTGCGCGGCCGCAGCTACCGGCTTGCAGCGCCGCTCGCTACACTGGCGGCCGCGTGAGTGACTCCTCCCCATCCTCCGGCCAGCGCGCCGCGGCCCCGCCCGCCATCGCCTGGTGGTTGCGTGCGCTGGCGCGACTGCCGTGGGGCGTGGTGTACGCGTTGGCCGCCTGCCTGTCGTGGCTGCTGTTGCGCGTGGTGCGCTTTCGCGTCGGCATCGGCCGTTCCAACCTGCAGGCGAGTTTCCCCAAGTGGTCGGCGCAGCAGGTGGATGCGGTGCTCGCCCGGCACTATCTCAATACCACGCAGGTGGGGCTCGAGACGCTCAAGCTCGCGGCGCTGGACGAGTCGTTCCTGCTGGAGCGCGTGCGGTTCGTGAATCCGGAGCTGGTGCTGGCGGAAATCGGCGCGGGGCGCTCGCTGGTGCTGCTGGGCGCGCACCAGTGCAACTGGGAATGGCTGATCCAGGCCATCGCGTTGCGCTTCAAGGTGGTGGTCAATTCCGCCTACAAGCCGTTGCACAGCGCCGCCGCGGACCGTCTGATGCTGGCGCTTCGCAGCCGTTTCGGCGTGCGCATGATCGCCGCCAAGAAACTGTGGCGGGAGGTGGTGCGTTGTCGCGGCCAGGTGCAGATCGTCGCGTTCATGGCCGACCAGATGCCGCGTTCCGCGGTGGGCCGTCACTGGCTCACGTTCCTTGGCCGCGAGACGGCGTTCTATCCGGGCCCGGCCGAGATGGTGTCGCGCACCGGCTTCGCGAGTTTCTTCGTACGCATCCAGCGCACGGCGCGCGGACACTACGCCGTCGAATTCCTGCCGATGACCACGGCGCAGCAGGGTCTCGCCCCCGAGCAGATCACTGCGCTCTACGCCGCCCACATCGAGGCGCAGATCCGCGCGCATCCCGCCGACTGGGTCTGGGGCCATCGCCGTTGGAAAATTAAACGTACGCCGGCAGATCTTGACAGTCAGGCGGGCGCCGGGGGCTAGTCGCGCGCACCCGCAATGCGCCACCATGCGCGGGATCATCCACAAGGGGGGCAATCCGATGAACAGACTTGCAGGCGTGCTCGCGGGCGCCACGCTGGTGGCCAGCGTGCCGCTGGCACACTCGGCCGACAGCTTCAGCGACACCGAAACGCACGTGGTGCGCGGGCTCATGGAACGACAGAGCACCATGGAGCGCTTCAGCAAGCTCGCGCTCGAGAAGGGCAGCACCGATCTGGTGAAGACCTTCGCGAAGCTCGACATCGCCGAACACGAGAAGCTGCGCACGGAGCTCGGCACTCTGGCCGGCAGCATCGGCATCACGGGCGCCGGCATCGGCGGTGCGGGAGGTCCCCCGCCAGGCGGTGCGCCTCCCGGTGGCGGCGCACCCGGCGCGGGCGGTCCGCCGACGGGCGCGGCTCCCGGTGGAGCGGGCGGTCCACCCGGTGGCGCTGCAGCGCCGGGCCGCGCTGCGCCTGGCGGAGCCGGCGGTCCTCCGGGCGGAGCCGGCGGTCCTCCGGGCGGCGGTGGCGGCGGTCCGAGCAGCTACGCCAACCGTTACCTCGAGCAGCTCAACGGCCTGAGCGGCGCGGCCTTCGATGAAATGTACCTGCTGCGCATGCTGCAGTATCACGAGGATCTCGAGCGCACCCTGAACGGCGAAATCCGTTCGGGCGTCAACGCGCAGCTCATCGCCTGGTCGAAGGCCAACGTCGAGACCTACGAGAAGCACGCGCAGTTGCTGCAGCGGATGCTGTACGGCGAGACCAAGAGCATTCCGGCCACCGGCCCACTGGGCGCTGGCGGACCGGGCGGACCGGGCGGTCCGGGCGGTCCGGGAGGCGCTCCGGGAGGCGCGCCTGGCGCGGCGCCGGGCGGCGCGCCTGCGCAGCGCTGATCGGGTTTTCAGTCCCCGAAGCGCACTTCCGCCGCGCCCAGCCCTGCGAATCGCACTTCGCAGCGCTGGCCGGCGGGAATCCACCGCAGCCCGTTGAAGCTGCCGGTGGTGACGAAACAGCCGGACTCGAGCGCGAGGCCGCGCCGGCTGAGATGATTGGCGAGCCACAACACCGGCGCGAGCGGATCGCCAAGCGGATGACCGCCCGCTGCTTCATGCACGATCTTGCCCTGCACGCGCACCTGCACCGGCAGCTTCGGCAGGTCGAGCTGCTGCCAGTTCCCGTACGCGGGACCGACCACCAGCGCCTCGTTCATGATGGCATCGGCGAGGTGATCGAGCGGCGGCGCGGCCTCGTGGTCGACGAAACGCGAGACGCAGATTTCGATCGCGGTGTGCGCGCTGGCCAGTGCAGTGGCGATTTCCCCGCGCGTGTAAGCCACCGCGCGCGGTTCGAGCGTGGCGCCGACGCGGAACGCGATCTCGGGTTCGATGCCGAAGACTGACGTGCCCACCGTTCCGCTCTTGCCGGGCGCGATCACGGCGGGGGCGGTGAGCAGATCGGACTCGGGTATCGGCGCGCTGGTGCCGGTCGAGGGATCGGCGAGCGTCGCCTTCCATGCGCTGATGCGCGTGCGTCCCCGGGCGCGTGCCGCCAGCACGGCATCCTGGATCGCATAGGCCTCGGCTGCGACGCGGGGCGCGCATTCCACCGGCAGCGCGGCGAGCCGCGGCGCTCCACGCCGGACCGCGAGCAGCAGGGCCGCGGCGCGGGCGGCGCGTTCTGTATCCGTGTTCATTCTTGTACAGTATGCGCGATGAACCCCGAGCTTTCGATCGTGATCCCGGTCTGCAACGAAGCGGCCAATGTCGGCCCGCTGACCGCCGAGATCACCCAGGCGTTGGCCGGACGCGACATCGAAGTGCTGTTCGTTGACGACGGCAGCACCGACGATACCCTGGCGGCCCTGCGTCAGGCCCGCATCACCCAGCCCGCGTTGCGCATCCTCAGGCATTCCACGCGCAGTGGCCAGAGCGCCGCATTGTGCACCGGCATGCGCCTGGCGCGTGCGCCGTGGGTGGCCACGCTGGATGGCGACGGCCAGAACGACCCGGCCGACATCCCGCGCCTGATCGCCGCGCGCGACCTCGGGCCCGACACCGGCGTGCGCCTGTACATGGGCCATCGCACGCAGCGGCGCGACACCTGGCTCAGGCGGCTGTCATCGCGTGTGGCCAACGGCGTGCGCAGCCGCATGCTGCGCGACGCCACGCCCGACACGGGCTGCGGCATCAAGCTCGTGCACCGCGAGACCTTCATGGAGCTGCCGCGCTTCGATCACATGCACCGCTTCCTGCCCGCGCTCGTGCAGCGGCAGGGGGCGCGCGTGGTCTCCGTGCCGGTGCATCATCGCGAGCGCCAGCGCGGCACTTCCAAGTACGGTTTGTTCGATCGCCTGTGGGTGGGCATCGTCGACCTGTTCGGTGTCATGTGGCTGGCGCGCCGGTACCGCGCCGGAATGACGGTCAGCGAAGAATAGTCCGCACGCACAACTCGAACCGGCGCGCCACGCAGGGCCGCCAGGGAAGCACGACCATGATCAGCTCGCATGCCATCTGGGTGATGGTGGGATTCCTCGGCCAGGCGCTGTTCTCGGCGCGATTCATCGTGCAGTGGATCGCGAGTGAACGCGCGCGCCGCAGCCTGATCCCCGAAGTGTTCTGGTACCTGAGCCTGGGCGGCGGCGTGATATTGCTGACCTATGCGCTGTACAAGCGCGATCCGGTGTTCATCGCCGGGCAGGCGGCCGGCGTGTTCGTGTACCTGCGCAACCTCTACCTGATCCGTGCCCATCGCACGCAGGCCGCCAGCTAGTGGACGCCCGCCGCGACCGGTGGCACCTGCTGCTGCTCGGCCTGATCCTGATCGGCGTCGGGCTCGGCCTGCGCGGCCCGTGGCCGGCGGATGAACCGCGTTTCGCGCTGGTGGCGCGCGACATGGTGGACTCGGGCAACTGGCTGTTCCCGCGCATCGGCGGCGACCTGTACGGCGACAAGCCGCCGCTGTTCTTCTGGCTGATCGCGCTGTGCTACCGCCTCTGCGGCTCGCTGCAGCTCGCCTTCCTGCTGCCGCCGCTGGCCGCGGCGCTGGGTGTGCTGGCGCTGGTGCACGATCTGGCGCGCCGGCTGTGGAACGATGCGGCGGCGTGGCTGGCGGCGCTCACCCTGCTGTTCACGCTGCAGTTCATCGCCGTCATGCGCGGCGCGCAGATCGACACCGTGCTGTGCTTCCTGACCACGCTGTCGCTGTACGGACTGTTGCGGCACCTGCTGCTGGGACCCAGTTGGGGCTGGTATTTCGTGGGCGCGCTTGCCGCGGGCCTGGGCGTCATCGCCAAGGGCGTGGGTTTCCTGCCGTTGCTGGTGCTGCTGCCCTACGGGTTGATGCGCGGTCGCTGGCCCGGGTTTCCCCGGATCGCGGGAGGCTGGCGTTGGTTCGCGCTGGCCGCGGCGGGCGTGCTGCTGCCCATTGCGCTGTGGCTGGTGCCGATGCTGCTGGCCGTGCACGCCAGCGGCGCGCCCGATCTGGTGGCCTATCGCAACGAAATCCTGTTCCGGCAGACCGTCACGCGCTACACCCGGGCGTGGCACCACGTCGAGCCGTGGTATTTCTTCTTCGTGTCGGTGATCCCCGCGTTGTGGTTGCCGTGGACTCCATTGCTGTTCGGGCTGGTGCCGCGCTGGCGCGCCGCCTGGCGCGCGCGCGAGCCGCGGACCTGGTTGCCGCTGGCCTGGGTGCTGCTGGTGCTGCTGTTCTTCGCGGTGAGCACCGGCAAACGCGGCGTCTACATCTTCCCGGCGCTGCCCGCGCTCGCCATCGGTGCGGCGCCGTTCCTGCCGGAACTGTACGCGCAGCGCTGGGTGCGGATCTGCGGCTGGATCGGCGGTGCGTTGCTGGCGCTGGCGTGCGTCGTCGCGGCGGCGGCGTGGTCGCTGGGCACGCCGGCGCTGCAGGCGCTGGTGGCAGAGAACAACCTGCAGGGCGCGGCTCCCCTCTGGCTGCTGGCCGCGATCGCCGTGCTGGTGGTGGCGTTCGCGGCGCGGCGGTGGCCGCTGCTCGCGTGGCCGGGCGTGCTGCTGGCCATGGCGGTGGTGTACGCGCTGTGGCTGATGCCGCGGATGGATGCCGAGCGCACCGGCCGCGCCTTCATCGCGCGGCTCGAGCGCGCCGTGCCGGCCGATCGCAGCCTCGGGTTGCTGGCCTACAAGGAGCAGTTCCTGCTGTACCTGGCGCGGCCGGCCACCAATTTCGGCCACGCGCGCAGCAACGCGGGCGAGGGCGAGCAGGAGACCTGGGACGCGGCGCGCTGGCTCAATGAGGATCCGCGGCGCATCCTGCTGGTGCCCGCTGCGCGGCTGAAACCCTGCTTCGCGGCGAGTCCCGGGTACGTGCTGAGCGAAAGCGCCGGCCAGGACTGGTCGCTGGTAAGCGCGCCGGCCGATGCGGCCTGCGCTGCCCGTGGCGAACTCCACCGCTTCCAATATCCCGTGGCCACCACAGCGTCGCGCTGAATTTCCGTGTTCTGCCAGCGGGTTGGCTTGTTTTCCTATTGCGGGATGGCCACAATCGGCTGCAAATGGCCCGACCGCCGCAAGTACCTGGGGATCTCACCGCTTCGGACGTGCTCTCCCCGCAGTTCTGGGTGGGCCGGCAGGAACGCGCCGCCCATGGGCTGGACGTTGCGACCACCAAGCTCCTGGTCGAACTGCAGAACCTCACGCGCGGCAACGTCGAAGACACCTTGCGCCGCACGCTCGACACGCTGCGCGAAATGGCGTCCGCCGATGCGGTGTTCTGCGCCCTGCTCGAAAGCGGCGGCGCGCACATCGAATCGGTGACGTCGGTGCTTGGTCCGTTCGCGCAGTGCCATCCCGAGGCGCTGCGCGGCGTCGCGCTCGACAAGCTGCCGTGGCTCGCTGGCCGCCTGGAACACCTGCGGCTCTCGCAGATCCGCGACACCGTGCTGGTGCGTCCCGAGCAGGCCACCGACGCCGCGCAGTTCAGTGAACTCGCGATCGGCTCGATCCTCTGCCTGGCGTTCCGCGTGCAGGACAAGCCCGCGGGCATCCTGGGGCTCTGCTACGGCCTGCCACGCGGCGATTTCGAAGTCGGCCTGCAGCTGTCGATGAAGCTGCTCGGTTCCAGCCTCGCGTCGGGACTGGAGCGCGTGCGCATCAGCAGCGAGCTGGCGCGCGCCGAAGAGCGCAACGCGCTGATCGAACTCACCGCCAACGACGGCATGTGGGATTTCGACGTGCAGAATGGCGGCGTGTATTTCTCGCCGCGCTGGCGCGCCATGCTCGGCTACGACCAGGGCGATCTTTCGGCCAAGCTGGACTGGCGCAGCCTGGTGCACAGCGAGGATGTGAGCCGCGTGCAGGCCGCGATCCGCGAGCACGTCGCGGGCCGCACGCCGCTGTTCGAAAGCGTGCACCGCATGCGCCATCGCAACGGCGAATGGCGCTGGGTGGTGAGCCGCGCCAAGGCGCAGCTCGATCCCCACGGCCGGTTGCTGCGGCTGGTCGGCGTCGAGCTCGACATCACCGAGCGCAAGCTCTACGAAGAAGCGCTGTTCCGCGAGAAGGAAAGCGCGCAGATCACGCTGCAGTCCATCGGCGATGGCGTGGTCACCACCGATGCGTCCTCCGTCATCGACTACATCAATCCGGTGGCCGAGCAGCTGACGGGCTGGACGCTGGAAGACGCGATGGGCCGGCGGGTGGAAGAAGTGTTCCGCGCCTTCCACGAAGAGACCTGCGAGCCGCTGGAGAATCCGCTCAGCGTGGCGATCCGGCGCACGCGGCCCATCAAGTCGGTGCGGCCCATGCTGCTGATCCGGCGCGACGGCAACGAGCTGTACGTGGAGAGCACCGCGGCCCCGATCCGCGACGGTTCGGCGCGCACCTGCGGCGGCGTGCTGGTGTTCCACGATGTCACGGAGTCGCGCGAGCTCAACCGCCGGCTCTCGTATCACGCCAGCCACGACCTGCTCACCGGCCTGGTGAACCGCCGGGAATTCGAGCATCGCCTCGAGCGCGCGCTCAAGAGCGCCAAGGCGCAGGAAGGTTCGTACGCGCTCTGCCACCTCGATCTCGACCAGTTCAAGATCGTCAACGACAGCTGTGGTCACAGCGCGGGCGATGCGCTGCTGGGGCAGGTGGGCGCGCTGCTCAAGTCCAAGGTGCGCTGGCGCGACACGCTCTCGCGCCTCGGCGGCGATGAATTCGGCATCCTGCTCGAGAGCTGCTCGCTGGACGAGGCGATGCGCATGGCGGAAACGCTGCGCGAGGCGGTGCGCGATTTCCGTTTCACCTGGGAGGAACGCGTGTTCCGTCTCAGCGCCAGCATCGGCGTGGTGCCGCTGGCGGCAGACAGCCAGGACGTCGCCTCGGTGCTCTCGGCCGCCGACAGCGCCTGCGCGGCCGCCAAGGAACAGGGCCGCAACCGGGTTTACAGCTTCGCCGACAACGACATCGAGCTCATGCGCCGCCGCCGCGAAATGCAGTGGGCGGCGCGCATCAGCTCGGCGCTGGAAGAAGGGCGCTTCGAACTGTTCCGCATGGCCATCAAGCCGCTGCAGAAGCCCGAAACCGGCATGCACTACGAACTGCTGCTGCGCATGCGCGACGAGAACGGCCGCATCGTGGCCCCCGACAACTTCATCGCCGCCGCCGAACGCTACGGCATCACGCCGAGCATCGACCGCTGGGTGATCGAGAACGCGCTGCGCTGGCTGGTGTCGGATGCCGATGAACTGCAGCGACTCGAGATGTGCTCGATCAACCTGTCGGGCCAGAGCCTCGGCGACGACAAGTTCCTCCCCTTCGTGATCGCGCAGTTCCAGAAGAGCGGCATCGACGCCACCAAGATCTGCTTCGAGATCACGGAGACCGCGGCGGTCGCGAGCTTCTCGCAGGCCAACCGCTTCATCCAGGCGCTCAAGGAGCTGGGCTGCAAGTTCGCGCTCGACGACTTCGGCACCGGCCTGTCCTCGTTCGGTTACCTCAAGCATTTCCCGGTCGACTACCTCAAGATCGACGGCAGCTTCGTGCGCGGCATCCTGCTCGATCCCATCGACCGCGAGATGGTGCGTTCGATCAACGAGATCGGGCATCTCACCGGCAAGCAGACCATCGCCGAATTCGCGGAGAATGCCGAGATCATCGAGATGCTGGCGAACATCGGGGTGGATTTCGCGCAGGGGTACGGGATCTCGCAGCCGCAGCGGGTGTTGAAGGCGGTGAACAGCCAGTCGCAGCCGGGGCCCTGAGGCGGCGCGATTCCTCGCTGCCGTGTCGCAGTTGCCCGAAGGGCTTCGCGCCGTCATCGCAGGCGCCGTCGATGCTGGCAGCAACGATGGCCTCACCACTGCGGTGCAGTAGGGCGCGGCAGTGACTGCCAGCGGTCTTGGGGCGTGTTGTCGAACCAGCCGTCAGCGAACGCGCGCACCCCCACAGCGCAATTCCGCGCGCACGAAACCTGCCGCCGCTCCGGGTAGGCCGCGGCCCGACACGGATTCGCTGCGGAGGCGGTGTTTTCAGCCGTTTCTGGGACCATGCGCGACAGGACATCGCGCGCGAAGCCTCCAGGGACCGATTCACGGCGTTCCCGAAAACGGCTGAAAACACCGCCTCCGCAGCGACTGCAAGCCGGAATGGAACGCTGCGTGCGGGGTGGCAGCAAAACCCGCTTTCTGGCACACTGCAAAATCATGTCCGTCCCCCCAGAATCGCGTCCCGCCGTGCCTGCGGCAGACGCTTCGTCCACCGCCATTCCGATGACCAGCCAGCCCACCGGCGGGCCGGGCGTCACCGCCGCGTCGGCACCTTCCAGGCCGCGCGAAGTCGGCGGCCCGGGCGGCCCTGAACCGACCCGCTACGGTGACTGGGAACGCGCGGGTCGCTGCATCGATTTCTAGAGCCACCTTGTCCACGGAGCCCGCCATGCGCGCACGACCCACGTCGCCGCATACAACGATCTACACCTTCCGGACCATGGCGTTCTCGCTCGCGCACCGTGTCACGGGCATCGTGCTGGCCTTCGGCCTCGTGGTGCTGGCGTACTGGCTCATGGCCGCGGCCGGCGGCGAGGACAGCTATGGCGCGGCGCTGGCCGTGTTGTCCTTCCGGGTCTGCAAGCTGCTGCTCTGGGTGCTGCTGGCCGCGTTCCTCTACCACCTCGTGAGCGGCCTGCGGCACCTGAGCTGGGATCTGGTGCTCGGCATGGAAAAGCGGCAGACCCGCGTGAGCTCGGTGCTGGTCGTGCTGCTGGTGCTTGCGCTGCTGGGGCTGTTCACCTGGCTGCTGTTCTTCCGCACGGTGGCGCCATGACGTCCCGGACTTCGTTGCGTTCGCCGCTGGGCAGCGTGCTCGGCAGGGGCAGCGCCAAGAACGGCGTCCACCATTGGTGGGCGCAGCGGGCCAGCGCCATGGCGCTCGCGCCGCTGGCGCTGTGGCTGCTGTGTTCGCTGGCGGCCCTGCCGCTCGCCGACCATGCTTCGGTGGCGCACTGGATCGGTGGCGGCTGGCACCCGGTGTTGCTGGTGTTGCTGATCGCGGTGGGCGCCTGGCATTCGCAGCTCGGCATGCAGGTGGTCATCGAGGATTACGTGCGCGGCACGCCCAAGACGGCGCTGCTGCTGCTCAGCCTGTACGGGCACGTGCTGGTGGCGGCGGCTGGCATCTATGCGGTGCTGCGCGTCGCGCTGCGGAGTTTCGGATGAGCGCTTACGAATTCGTCGATCACGTGTATGACGTCGTGGTGGTGGGCGCCGGCGGCGCCGGTCTGCGCGCGACGCTGGGCCTGGCCGAAGCGGGGCTGTCCACGGCCTGCGTGACCAAGGTGTTCCCGACCCGCAGCCACACGGTGGCGGCGCAGGGCGGCATCAGCGCCGCGCTCGGCAACATGGGCGAGGACGACTGGCGCTGGCACATGTACGACACGGTGAAAGGATCGGACTGGCTCGGCGACCAGGATGCCATCGAGTTCATGTGCAAGCAGGCCCCCGCGGCCATCATCGAGCTGGAGCACTACGGCGTGCCGTTCTCGCGCACCGACGCCGGCAAGATCTACCAGCGTCCGTTCGGCGGCATGACCACCAACTACGGCAAGGGCATCGCCCAGCGCACCTGCGCGGCGGCCGACCGCACCGGCCACGCCATGCTGCACACGCTCTACCAGCAGTCGATCAGGAACGAGGCCGAATTCTTCATCGAATATTTCGCGCTCGACCTGCTGATGGAAGGCGGCGAGTGCCGCGGCGTCATGGCGCTGGATCTCGCCACCGGCCAGATCCACCGCTTCCGCGCGCAGATGACCATCCTGGCCACGGGCGGCTACGGGCGCGCGTGGTTCTCGTGCACCTCGGCCCACACCTGCACCGGCGATGGCGGCGGCATGGCGCTGCGCGCCGGCCTGCCGCTGCAGGACATGGAGTTCGTGCAGTTCCATCCCACCGGCATCTACGGTTCGGGCTGCCTCATCACCGAAGGCTCACGCGGCGAGGGCGGGTATCTCACCAACGCCAGCGGCGAGCGGTTCATGGAGCGTTACGCGCCGAACGCGAAAGACCTGGCCTCGCGCGACGTCGTCAGCCGCGCCATGACCATGGAAATCCGCGAGGGCCGCGGCGTGGGCGAGCACAAGGACCACATCCACCTGCACCTCGAGCACCTCGGGCCCGGGGTGATCAAGGAGCGGTTGCCCGGCATCGCCGAGAGCGCCCGCATTTTCGCGGGCGTCGACGTCACGCGCGAGCCCATCCCGGTGTTGCCCACCGTGCACTACAACATGGGCGGCATCCCCTGCAATTACCACGGCGAAGTGGTGACGCTGAAGGATGGCGACGCGGAATCCGTGGTGCCGGGCCTGATGGCGGTGGGCGAGGCGGCCTGCGTGTCGGTGCACGGCGCGAACCGTCTCGGCTCCAATTCGCTGCTCGACCTCGTGATCTTCGGCCGCGAGGCCGCGGCGCACTGCGCGGGCCTGGTGAAAGCCGGCGCTCCGCAGCGCGCGCTGCCCAAAGCATCGGCGGACGCCGCGGTCGCCCGCCTCGATGGGCTGCGCAACGCCAACGGTGCGCGTCCCACCGCGCAGATCCGGCTCGAGATGCAGAAGATCATGCAGGCCGACGCCGCGGTGTTCCGCACCGGCCAGAGCCTGCAGCAGGGCGTCGACAAGCTCAAGGCCACGTTCGCCACCTTCGCCGACGTGAAGGTGTCGGATCGCAGCCTGATCTGGAACACCGACCTGGTGGAGACGATGGAGCTGGACAACCTGCTGCTGCAGGCCACCGCCACCATCCACTCCGCGGCCAACCGCGAGGAGAGCCGCGGCGCCCACGCGCGCGAGGATTTCGCCGCGCGCGACGACGTGAAGTGGCTGAAGCATACGCTGTGCTGGGTCGAAGGCCCGGGCCAGGCGCGCATCGACTATCGCCCGGTGCACCTGCGCACGCTGACCAGCGACGTCGACGTGATCGCTCCCAAGGCACGCACTTACTGACGCAGCCCCCCACTGCAACGAGCAACGCATGGCCGAGTTCAGACTACCGCCCAATTCACGCATCGACGGCAAGGCCGGCAGGCGCTTCGCCGCGCCCGCGGGCGCGAAGCAGCCGCGCAAGTTCCGCATCTACCGCTTCGATCCGGATTCGGGCCAGCGCCCGCGCATCGACACCTACGAGATCGACATGGCCGCCTGTGGACCGATGGTTCTCGACGCGCTGCTGAAGATCAAGAACGAGGTCGATCCGACGCTCGCGCTGCGCCGCTCCTGCCGCGAGGGCATCTGCGGCTCGTGCGCCATGAACATCAACGGCGTCAACACGCTGGCCTGCACCCGCTCCTGCGAAGAGCTGGGTTCGGGCGACGTGAAGATCTATCCGCTGCCGCACATGCCGGTGGTCAAGGATCTGGTGACGGACCTCAGCAACTTCTATGCGCAGTACGCGGCGGTGAAACCCTGGCTGCAGACGCGCACGCCGGCGCCGCCCGACCAGGAACGGCTGCAGTCCAAGGAAGACCAGGAAAAGATCGATCGTCCGTCGGCCTGCATCCTGTGCGCCTGCTGCTCCACCAGCTGCCCCAGCTACTGGTGGAACAGCGACCGCTATCTCGGCCCCGCGGCGCTGCTCGCCGCGTATCGCTGGATCGTGGATTCGCGCGATGACAGCACCGGCGAGCGTCTCGACGCACTGGAAGATCCGTTCCGCCTGTACCGCTGCCACACCATCATGAACTGCACGCAGGCGTGCCCGAAGGACCTCAATCCGGCCAAGGCCATCGCCGAGATCAAGCACATGATGCTGGAGCGGCAGCACTGAGCTCCGCGCCCGGGCCCGCGACGGGTCCTGCCCCGGCGCCTGCGCCGGGGCGCCTCGCCTGGCGTTGCCGGCGCGGCATGAAGGAGCTCGATTTCCTGCTGCTGCGCTGGCTGGAGCGCTGTTACCCGATGGCCGGCGAGCAGGAAAGACGCGATTTCGACGCCTTTCTCGACTTGCCCGATCCCGAGCTGGTCGGTTACCTGGTGCGCGGTGAGCCACCCCCGCAACCCGCCTTCGCGCGGATCGCCCGCGCCATCGAGGACGCGTCGCGCTGAGCCGGCGCCCAGGGCCGCGGACGAAGGCCTGCCCCTGGCGGTGTTCCGGTGCCGATGCCGGGCGTCGCGCAGGCTCCGGTTCGCCCTCCATGGCTGGTGCGCCGGTCTCACCTTGATGTGCCTGCTGGCGGTGGACTGGCCCCTCCTCTGCCGCCTGGTGCCCGTGATCGCCGTCTGGGCGCTGGTCTGGCCCGCCGGCCGGCGTTGCCTGGGCCTGGGAGGGGTGCGCGCCGTGCGGGGCCTGCAGCGCCGGAGCGATGGCCGCTGGTCGCTGGAGGACGGCGAGGGGGTTCATTATGTTGAACCAGTGGGACTTCCGACCCGCGTCGGGCCCTTGTTCTGGCTGGAATTCCGGTCGGAGGCGGGCCGCTGGCAGCTCTGCCTCGACGCAAAAATCATGGAACCACTGCAGCTGCGCACGCTCCAAAGGATGACCCGGGAACCACCGGCCACCTGAGACCAGCCAGCATGAGCCTAGCAGTTGATACACTTGTCCGTTCCGGAGGGCCCGCAAGTCCTCGCGCGACCGGGATGGAGCAGGCGATGAGCGCGGATTCGAGCGACCTGGGGTTGGTTCAGCGCGTCCAGGGTGGCGACCGGGCGGCGTTCGACCTGCTGGTGCTCAAGTACCAGCACAAGGTCGTGAAGCTCGTGCAGCGCTACGTGCGCGATCCCTCCGACGCCGAGGACGTGGCCCAGGACGCGTTCATCAAGGCCTACAAGGCCCTGCCGCGCTTCCGCGGCGACAGCGCCTTCTACACCTGGCTGTACCGCATCGCCATCAACACCGCCAAGAACGCGCTGGCCTCGCGCAAGCGCAGCCCGGTCAGCCTCGAGCGCGAGAACGACCATGGCGAGGAGTCGCAGGATGTCGTGAGCCGGCTGCGCGATCCGGAGACGCCGGAAGGCCTCGCGCTCACCGAAGAAATCAGGAATACCGTCAACGCCGCGATCGAATCGCTGCCACACGACCTGCGCACCGCCATCGTGTTGCGCGAACTGGAAGGCATGAGTTACGAAGAGATTTCCCAGTCGATGGACTGCCCGGTCGGCACCGTGCGCTCGCGCATCTTCCGCGCGCGCGAGGCGATCGACCGGCAGCTCAAAGTGGTATTCGACGGCGGGCTGGGGCGTTCGGAGGAACTGCAATGATCCACGAGGAGTTGGAAAGCCAGGTGTCGGCCATGCTGGATGGCGAACTGCCGGCTCCGGAATGCGAACTGCTGTCGCGGCGCCTGGCGCGCGATCCTGCGCTTCGCGCCCGCTGGTCGCGTTATGCGCTGATCGGCGCGGCGATGCGTTCCGAGCCGGTGGCGGGCGCCAGCGCCGGTTTTGCCGGCCGGGTGAGCGAAGCGATCGCCAGGCCCTCGACGGCACGGCGCTCCACGCACGTGGCATGGAAAGCCATGCTCGGTTCGGTGATGGTCGCGGGCGTGGCGGGCGTCGCCGTGCTGGTGATGCGCGCCGACATCGGCGATCCGTCGCTGGGCCTCGAGCCGCAGCCCATCGTGGTGGCCAGCCAGCGCGCCGAATTGCCGGGGCGCAGCGCGCGCGCGGACAGCGGCGAACCGGCCAGCAACGAGCCGGCCAGCTACGTGGTGCCGCCGTCGCCCGGCAAGGGCAGCGTCGCAGTGCTGCCGGCCCAGCTCGCCAATTACGTGCTGGCCCACAGCGAGTACTCCTCGCCGCTGACCCGCAGCGGACTGCTGTCGTCCGTGGTCAGCAACGAACAGTTCGCGGCGGAAGTCGCGGCCCAGCAAGCGGCCGCACAACGCCGGGCGGAACAGCAACAGCAGCAGGTCCAGGCTGCGGAGGGGTATGCGGGGCCCTAGCCGCCAATTCCTTTTTCTGCTCTGGGGGGCCGCGTTATGCGCCTGCGCTGTGGCCCGGGCGGCTGACGACCCTTTGTCCTGGCTTGCGCAGATGGATGCTGCGCTCAACTCCCGCAACTACGACGGCACCTTCGTGCACGAGCACGCCGGCCAGACCGAAACCCTGCGCGTGATCCATCGCAGCGGCAACGCCTCGGCCGAGCGCGTGGTGTCGATGGATGGTTCCGGCCGGGAATTCCTGCGCAAGGGCACCGAGCTGCTGACCTACCTGCCGGACCAGCGCGTCGTGCTGGTGGAGGAGAGCAGCGATGCCAGCCTCGTGCTGGGCAACCTGCCGCAGATGGAGGCCAGCCTCACCGAGCGCTACACCGTCAGCGAAGTGCAGAAATACCGCCTGCTGGGCCGCGACACGCGCGTGATCTCGGTCGCGCCGCGCGATGAATTCCGCTATGGCTACCGCCTGTGGATCGACGAGCAGACCGCCATGCCGCTCAAGACCCAGCTGCTGGACGGCAACGGCACGGTGGTGGAGCAGATCGTGTTCACGAGCCTGAGCCTGCTGTCTCAGGTGCCGGATGCGCGGCTCGAGCCCGCGGTGGATGCGCGGGGTTATCGCTGGCTCAAGCGCGAAGGCGCGACCGTGGTCGACAGCAGCGCGCAGGCGGGCTGGCAGGCCGCCCATCTGCCGCCGGGTTTCAGGCTCACGGCGCGCAACACGCGGCAGATGCCGGGTGCGGACGGTCCGGTGGCCCATCTGGTGTACTCCGACGGTCTGGCCTCGGTCTCGGTGTTCGTGGAGCTCAAGCCCGCGGCGGACGCCGGCGCGGTCGCCGACAATTCCACGCAGCTCGGATCTTCGGCCACCTACACCACGCTGGTGCAGGGCCATCGCGTCACCGCCATCGGCGAGGTGCCCCCGGCCACGGTGCGGGCCATCGCGCTGTCCCTGCGGGCCGGCCAGGAGCCGTCGCTACGCGCCATCCGGGAAGCGGTGAGCGGCCAGGCCGAGCGGGATTTCGGCGGCTCCGCCGTGGGCGGATTCGGCTTCGGCTCGAGCCGCGGCTCGGGCACGCTGCCGGGCGGCGGGCCTGCGGGCGCGCCCGGCACGGGACCGGGCGGCGCCCCGGGACCCGGTCCCGGCCCCGGTGCCAATCCGGGTGGCGCGCCAGGTCGCGGCGGCCGTTGAAACACACGCTCACGCTGCTGACCCGCACGGGCTGCGAGCTCTGCGAGCACATGCTGCAGGAGCTGTCGGGCCTGGGCGCCGAATGGCCGCTGCCGCCCGTGACGCTCAAGGACGTGGATGAGGATCCCGAACTGCAGCGCCGGTACGGGCTCAGGGTGCCCGTCCTGCTGCTGGACGGCGAGCGGGTGGCCGAGCACCGGCTGGACCGCTCGGAGCTCAAACGGCTGTTCAGGCTATAATCCGCGCGCCCCGACCCCCGGGGGTCCCGGTTCCCCGTTTTGATGCAACGCATACGCAATTTCTCGATCATCGCCCACGTCGATCATGGCAAGTCCACACTGGCTGACCGCCTCATCCAGCTCTGCGGCGGGCTCGAGGATCGCGAGATGCAGTCGCAGGTGCTGGACTCCATGGACCTGGAGCGCGAGCGCGGCATCACCATCAAGGCCCAGAGCGTCACGCTCGACTACCGCGCGCAGGACGGCGAAACCTACCAGCTCAACCTGATCGACACGCCCGGGCACGTCGACTTCTCGTACGAAGTGTCGCGCAGCCTGGCGGCCTGCGACGGCGCGCTGCTGGTGGTCGACGCCTCGCAGGGCGTGGAAGCGCAGAGTGTGGCCAACTGCTACACCGCCATCGAGCAGGGCCTGGAAGTGCTGCCGGTGATCAACAAGATCGATCTGCCGTCGGCCGATCCGGACAAGGTGGTCGACGAGATCGAGGAGATCATCGGCATCGAGGCGCACGACGCCGTGCTGGTCAGCGCCAAGACCGGCCGCGGCGTGCCTGAACTGCTCGAGGCGCTGGTCAAGCGCATCCCGCCGCCGAAAGGCGATCCCGAGGCGCCGCTGCAGGCGCTGATCATCGATTCCTGGTTCGACAACTACGTCGGCGTGGTGTCGCTGGTGCGCGTGGTGAACGGCGTGCTGCGCACGGGCGAGAAGATCAAGATCATGTCCACCGGCCGCACCCATGGCATCGACAAGCTGGGCCGCTTCACGCCCAAGTCGGTGTCGCTCAAGGAACTCGGCGCGGGCGAGGTGGGTTTCGTGGTGGCGGGCATCCGCGAAATCGACGGCGCGCCGGTGGGCGACACCATCACTTCGGAGGCGCGGCCGTGCGCGGCGCCGCTGCCGGGATTCAAGCAGGTGCAGCCGCGCGTGTTCGCGGGCCTGTTCCCGATCAACTCGGAGGACTACGAGAATTTCCGCGACGCGCTCGCCAAGCTCAAGCTCAACGATTCGGCGCTGCACTACGAGCCGGAAGTCTCCACCGCGCTCGGGTTCGGTTTCCGCATCGGCTTCCTGGGCCTGCTGCACATGGAAATCGTGCAGGAGCGGCTGGAGCGCGAATACCACCTCGAGCTCATCACCAGCGCGCCCACCGTGGTGTACGAAGTGCTGCGCACCGACGGCAAGGTGGAGTTCGTCGACAATCCCGCCAAGCTGCCGCCCACCGACAAGATCGAGGAAGTGCGCGAGCCCATGATCACGGCCAACATCCTGGTGCCGCCCGACTACGTGGGCGCGGTGCTGGGCCTGTGCAGCGAGAAGCGCGGCGTGCAGAAGAAGATGCAGTTCCTCGGCCGCCAGGTGTCG
>DATJYR010000030.1:0-38635 GCA_035499515.1 Steroidobacteraceae bacterium
GCATGGACAGCACCGGCACCTCCCGCACCGGCAGCCTCGCCTCCGGCGCTCACAAGGCCGAGGAATAGGAACGGGACCACGCATGGCGCAGATCGATGCCTACCTCGACGAGGTGCTGCGACGGCGCGGCTCGGATCTGCATTTCATCGCAGGCGACCCGGCGCGCATCCGCCTGCACGGCGAGCTCTCGGCGCTGCAGAGCGAGCCGCTGACGGCGGATCTCGTCAAGACCACGCTGTACGAGATCATGCCGCGCAAGGCGGTGGATCGCTTCGAGAGCAAGGACGGCGCCGACTTCGCCTACAGCCTGACCGATAAGGGGCGCTTTCGCGTCAACGTCATGCGCCAGCTCAACGGCATGGGCGCGGTGTTCCGCGCCATCCCGTCCAAGGCACTCACGCTCGATCAGCTCGACATGCCCCAGGCGGTGCGGCAGCTGTGCCGCGCCAACAACGGCCTGATCCTGGTCACCGGGAAGACCGGCTCGGGCAAATCGACCTCGCTCGCGGCGATGATCGATGACATCAACAAGCGCATCAAGGGTCACATCCTGACGGTCGAGGACCCGATCGAGTTCGTGCACCCGCGCCGCAACTGCCTCATCAGTCAGCGCGAGATCGGCGTGCATGCGCCGAGCTTCGCCGCGGCACTGCACTCGGCCCTGCGCGAGGATCCGGACGTGATCCTGGTGGGCGAGCTGCGCGACCTGGAAACCATGAGCACCGCGATCACGGCGGCCGAGATGGGCATCCTCGTGATGGGCACGCTGCACACCAACGGCGCGGGTCCCACCGTGGATCGCATGGTCAATGCGTTTCCGGCCGACAAGCAGTCGCACGTGCGCACCATGCTCTCCACTTCGCTGCGCGGCGTGGTCTCGCAGCAGCTGCTGCAGCGGGCCGATGGCAACGGGCGCGTCGCGGCGCTGGAAATCCTGGTCAACACGCCCGCCTGCGCGAACCTCATCCGCCAGGGCAAGCTCGACCAGCTCGAGACCGTGATGCAGTCCGGCGGCGCGCTCGGCATGCGCACCATGGACATGGCCATCCAGCAGCTGCTCGATGCGGGGCAGATCACGGGCGCCGAGGCCTACAAGAAGGCCATCAACAAGACCCGCTTCGAAGCGCATCGCGGCAACCAGCCGCAGTAAGCGGCGACCCTCAGGCCGGCCGGCAGGCCAGCTGCAGCAGCCAGGCGGACTTGCGGCCCGAGTACACCGCCAGCTCGCCGATCGCCAGCACCTCGTACCCGGTGGCGCGCAGCAGCTCCAGCAGCGACTGTCGCGAGAAGAAGTTGACGTGCTCGTGCCAGTGTTTCTTGCGCGTGGACGGCTCGCCAGCGCGCATGATGTCCTCGAACGGGACTTCCACGTAGAGCACCGACCCGGCGTGCATGCTGTGCCGGATCTCGCGCAACGGTCCGGCCGGGAACGGCACGTGCTCGAGCACGTTGCTCAGCACGATGAGATCGTAGCGGGAGGCGCGGACCAGTTCGCGGCCGACGGCGCGGGCGCCCGCCACCACGGGCTTGCTGCTGATGTCGAAGACGTCGAACACGCTGCTGCGGCCCTTGAACGGCGTGTTCCTGCCCGTATCGCCACCCCAGTCCAGCACCGCCGGGCGCTCCGGCACGTGCGGCGCCAGGAAGGCCTCCACTTTGTCCAGGTAGTCGATGCCCTCGTTGAGCGCGTCGTTTCTGAGCGTGTAGCCTGGCTCGTACCGCTCACGCAGCGTGTTGTACGCCGCTTCGCGATAACCTTCGTACAGGCGGCCGAGCTCCTCGGCCGAAAACCGCAGGTCCAGGAACACGAGCCCGCAGGCGCTGCAGCACAGCGTGTTGCAGATCGAATAGGCACGGCCCGACGGGATGGTCTGCAGCCCCCAGCTCTCGTCGATCACCACCGGCTCCCAGCCGAAGGTACGGTGCGCCACGAAGGGCATGAGCACGGCCGGCGATGCCAGCAGGTGCGGACTGGCGCAGCAGACGCAGTGCCGGGCGATGCGCTCGCCCGCGGATTCGAGCTCGGCGAGCGACAGCGGAAGGGGAGCGGGTTGGTTCAAGGTGACGTTTTCCTGCGTTTCGCACAGGATGGCGGCAAAGCACGGGCCTGTCCATGGCAGGCGCAGGCGCCGCGCGCGCGCTCCATGCCATAATCGGCGGATGTCGCGTCGCATCCTGGTCACCCACGCCCTGCCCTACGCCAACGGCCCGTTGCACCTGGGGCACATCCTCGAGTCCGTCCAGACCGACATCTGGGTCCGCTTCCAGAAGCTGCGCGGCAACGACTGCCGCTTCGTGTGCGCCGAGGACACGCACGGCACGCCGATCATGATCCGCGCGCAGCAGCAGGGCCAGTCGCCCGAACAGCTCATCGCGGCCTCGGCCGCCGAGCATCGCGCCGATTACGCCGGCTTCCAGATCGGCTTCGACCAGTTCCACTCCACGCATTCGGAGGAGAGCCGGCGACTCACGCACGAGATCTACGCCCGCGTGCGCGATGCGGGCTACATCGCGCGCCGTTCGGTGCGGCAGGCCTACGACGAGCAGGCGGCGATGTTCCTGCCGGACCGCTACGTGCGCGGCACCTGCCCGGTGTGCAAGACCGCCGACCAGTACGGCGACAGCTGCGAGAACTGCGGCGCCACTTACACCCCGGCCGAGCTCATCGACCCCGTGTCCACGGTGACGGGCACGACGCCCGTGTGGCGCGACTCCGAGCACCTGTTCTTCAGGCTCGGCGCGTTCGACGCCATGCTGCGCGGCTGGCTCGAGCACAGCCAGCTGCAGCCGGCGGTGCGCGCCAAGCTCAACGAATGGTTCGAAGCCGGCCTGCAGGACTGGGACATCTCGCGCGATGCGCCCTATTTCGGGGTCGAGATCCCGGACGCACCCGGCAAGTTCTTCTACGTCTGGTTCGACGCGCCGATCGGCTACATCGCCAGCTTCGAGGCGCTGCGGGCCCGCACCGGCCTGTCATTCGACGACTACTGGCGCTCCGAAACGGCCACCGAGCTGTACCACTTCATCGGCAAGGACATCAGCTACTTCCACACGCTGTTCTGGCCCGCCATGCTGCACGGCGCGGGCCTGCGCCGTCCCAGCAGCGTGTTCGTGCACGGGTTCCTGACCATCAACGGCCAGAAGATGTCCAAGTCGCGCGGCACGTTCATCACCGCGCGGCGCTACCTGGAGCGCCTGCCGGCGGAACCGCTGCGCTACTACTTCGCCGCCAAGCTCTCGCCCGGCGTCGAGGACATCGATCTCAGCCTCGAGGATTTCCTGGCGCGCACCAATGCCGACGTGGTGGGCAAGCTGGTGAACATCGCCAGCCGCTGCGCCGGTTTCGTCGCGCGCGGCGGCGGCAGGCTTGCGTCCGCGCTGCCCGATCCGGCGCTGTACCGGCAATTCTCGGCCGCCGCGGCCGCGATCGCGCAGCTCTACGAGCAGCGCGAGTACTCGGCGGCGATCCGCGAGATCATGGCGCTGGCCGACCGCGCCAACCAGTATGTCGACCAGCACAAGCCCTGGGCGCTCGCCAGGGATCCCGCGCGCGCCGCGGACGTGCTCGCCATTGCCACGCAGGGCATCAACCTGTTTCGCGTGCTCATGAGCTACCTGGCGCCCGTGCTGCCAGGGATGGCTGAAAAGGCCGGCCGGTTCCTGGGCCAACCTTTCGCGCACTGGGAGGACGTCGCGCAGCCACTGCTCGGCGTCGCGCTGCAGCCCTACGAAGCACTCGCGACCCGACTGGATCCGGCGGTCGTGGCGCAACTGGTGGAATCGTCCGCGGCTGCCACGACGCCTGCCGCCGGGGCTCCGTCCACGCCGGCGGGACCGGCTTCGCCGGCGGCCCCGTCCACGCCCGCGGCAGCGGCAGCCCGGAGCCAGATCAGCATCGACGA
The DNA here is from genome assembly GCA_035499515.1 of Steroidobacteraceae bacterium. Lineage (GTDB taxonomy): Bacteria > Pseudomonadota > Gammaproteobacteria > Steroidobacterales > Steroidobacteraceae > FEN-1191. The sequence goes on from DATJYR010000030.1 coordinate 3,903, forward strand.
TTTCGGCAAGCTGGACCTGCGCGTCGCGCAAGTCGTGCAGGCGGCGCTGGTCGAAGGCTCCGACAAACTGCTGCAGCTCACGCTCGACCTGGGAGACGCACGACGCACCGTGTTTTCCGGCATCCGCGCGGCCTACGCGCCGGAGCAGCTCGCGGGACGGCTGGTGATCGTCATCGCCAACCTGGCGCCGCGCAAGATGCGGTTCGGCGTGTCCGAAGGCATGGTGCTGTCGGCCGGCGACGGCAGCGGCATCTTCCTGCTGTCGGCCGACAGCGGCGCGCAGCCCGGGATGAAGATCGGCTAGACGCGTTCCAGCGCGAGCGCGATGCCCTGGCCGACGCCGATGCACATGGTGGCCAGCGCCCGCTGCTGGCCGGTGCGCACCAGCTGGCTCACGGCGGTGGTCACGAGCCGCGCACCGCTGGCGCCCAGCGGATGGCCGATCGCGATCGCGCCGCCATTGGGGTTGACGCGCGGATCGTCGTCGGACACCTTCAATTCCCGCAGCACCGCCAGTGCCTGCGCCGCGAACGCTTCGTTCAATTCGATGCACGCGAAGTCGTGCAGCGCGAGCCCGAGCTGCCGCAGCAGCCTGCGGGTGGCGGGCACCGGACCCATGCCCATCACGCGCGGCTCCACGCCCGCCACGGCGCAACCGAGGATCCGCGCGCGCGGCACCAGCCCATGCCGTCGGGCCGCCTCCTCCGAGGCCAGCAGCAGCGCGCAACTGCCGTCGTTGATGCCGGCGGCATTGCCTGCGGTGACGCTGCCCGACTCGCTCACCACGGGCTTGAGCTTCGCGAGCGCCGCCAGCGAGGTGTCGGCGCGGGGATGTTCATCGGCCGCGAACTCGCGGGTCGCGCCTTTGGGCAGCGGCAACTGGACCGTCACCAGTTCAGCCGCGAAGCTACCGGCCGCCTGCGCCGCCGCGCATTTCTGCTGGCTGCGCAACGCGAACGCATCCTGGTCGTCACGCGAGATGTGAAAATCGCGGGCCACGTTCTCGGCCGTCTCGGGCATGCTGTCGACCCCGTAGCGGGCGCGCATCGCGGGGTTGACCAGGCGCCAGCCGAGGGTGGTGTCCTCGAGCTGGGCGCTGCGGCCCCAGGCGCTGGCGCTCTTGGACATCACGAACGGCGACCGCGTCATGCTCTCCACCCCGCCGGCCATGACAATGCCGGCCTCGCCGCTGGCGATGGCGCGGGCCGCGTATCCCACCGCATCCAGGCCCGATCCGCACAGCCGATTGAGCGTCACGCCCGGCACGCTCACCGGCAGCCCGGCCAGCAGCAGCGCCATGCGCGCCACGTCGCGGTTGTCCTCGCCGGCCTGGTTGGCGCAGCCGAACACCACGTCGTCGATGGCGGCCGGGTCGAGCGCGGGCCCGGACCGCTCCAGCACCGCCTTCACCGCCAGCGCGGCCAGATCGTCGGTCCGCACACCCGCCAGCGCGCCGCCATAGCGGCCAAACGGCGTACGGGCGGCCGCGCACACGAAAACCGGAATGCCATTCATGGCCGCAAGGCTAACGCACTTCCAGCGTTCAATGCGATAGATTAGGCATATGAACGCCACCACCGACAAGCGCAAATCGCCCGCGCCACGCCGCCGCATCGGACGCCCCGCCGGCATCACCCAGTCCGTCGGGCGCGACGCGCTGATCACCAAGACCTGCGAGCTGCTGGCGCAATGGCCGGCGAACGAAGTCACGCGCGCCGCCGTGGCGCGCGCCATGAACGTCGATCCCTCGCTGATCCGCTACTACTTCCGCGACCGCGCCGCGCTGCTGCTGGCGGCCATCGAGAAAATGACCGACCAGTTCCTGCGCGTGGCCGAAGAGGAAGGCGCGCGCGGCGACGACTCGGCGGTGTCGCGCCTCAGGGCGCGGCTGGGCGCGCAGCTCAACCTGAATTCCTCGTATCCGTTCTTCCACCAGCTGGTGGTGAACGAGCTGCCCGCGCTCGACACGCCGGTGGCCAGCCGGCTGCAACGCGAACTCACCAAACGGGGGATCGATCACTACACCGACATCGTGAAAGCCGGCGTCAACGAACAATCCCTCCGGGCGGTAGATCCGCGCTTCCTGTTCATCGCCATCATCGGCATGTGCGATTTCTTCGTCAGCGGCATGCCCATGCTGCTGAAACCCGCGGAGCAGCAGCCGCGCCGGCTGGCCGCGCTGCGCCAGCAATACCTGGAATTCATCTGCAATCTGCTGCTCGATGGCCTGCGCGTCAGGGCGCCGCGCAGTTAATTCCCTCCGATGAGAATAAATGGTAGGATGCCGACATGACAATGGGGGCGCGCCGGGTCGTGACCGGTCACACAGCCAGTGGCAAATCCGTGGTGCTATCCGATGGCATGCCGCCGAACGTGCGCACCCGCAATACCGGTGTGGACTTCATCGAGATCTGGCGCAGCGCGGCCACGCCCGCGCCACTGTACGCGACCGAGCCTGAGCCCACCGACGGCCCGTTGCGGGTGCCGCCGGTCCGCAACGGCAGCTGCATCCGCCTGAACGATTTCTATCCGGGCCACATCGACAAGCTGCCGCCACGCGCCGACGGGCGGCACAAGATGATGCATCGCACGCGCTCGCTGGATTACGGCATCGTGCTGCAAGGCGAGATCTACCTGATCCTCGACGATTCGGAAGTGCTGCTGAAGGCCGGCGACATCGTCATCCAGCGCGGCACCGACCACGCCTGGGAAAACCGCGCCGACGAGGTGTGCCGCATGGCCTTCATCCTGATCAGCGGCGAGTTCAGCCCCGAGCTGCGCGCGCTGCTGCCCGAACAACTGGAACTGCGAGAAGGATGACCCCCCATGGCCTTTGATCCCAAGCGCGGCAGCTACTACCGCATGCCGGTGTTCTTCGGGCCCACGCCCGGACCCCGTTCCTGGCCGCCCGGCCGCGACTTCAAGTTCGATGTGCTGCCCAAGCGCACTTCGTTCGGCACCCGGTTCCTGACGCGCCGCGAGCAGCTCCAGGCCTGGCTGCCCGACTGCTTCGAAGTCTGGGGCGAACCGGTGGTCACGGTCGAAGCCACCTACTTCCAGCAGCTCGAATGGCTCGCGGGCCGCGGCTACAACATGTGCGACGTGAAGTTCAACGCCACGTTCAAGGGCAAGGACGGCCCGGTGCACGGCTCGCTGGTGCTGGTGCGCTTCGAGAACCTCACCGACCCCATCCTCAGCGGACGCGAGGAACTGGGCCACAACAAGCTCTACTGCGCGATTCCGCCGATCCGCGAGCAGGATGGCAAGCTTGCCGCGGAGATGAGCTGGCTGGGCTACCAGTTCCTGAAACTCTCGGCCTGGGACCTGAAGGCCGTCGCGCCGCCCAAGCCGAATCCCGAGAACCGCGGCATGCTCTCGTACAAGTACGTGCCCGCCACCGGGCAGTGGGGCGTGGCGGAAGCCGAGTACGCCACGCTGTCGCCGGTCCCGAAGCTGGGTACGATGCTGGAGTGGCAGGAGGGCCACGGCAAGGTGGAGTTCGTGCACTCGGCATGGGAAGACCTGCCGACCCTGTACCACATGATCAACGCCTATGCCTCGCTCGACCAGCTCGAGTCGCGTGGCGGCTACCTGTATCGCACCGAGGGCGGCGCCAGCGGTGACGAGACGCACCGGCTGTACTGAGGGGTCGGGGTCGAACGCGTGATCCGCAAGGTCCTCATCATCGGCGGCGGCATCGGTGGCCTGTCCTCGGCCATCGCGTTGCGCCGCCACGGCATCGAAGTCGACATCGCCGAGAAGACGCGCGAGGGCACGGTGTACCACGTCGGCGTCGTGGTGCAGGCAAACTTCATCCGCGCCATGGCGGCGCTCGGCATCGCCGATCCCGCGGTCGCGATGGGCTACCCCTACGATGGCCTCACTTTCATGGACCTGCACGGCAAGGTGCTGAACCAGCTGTACGGCCAGAAGATCGCCGGCGCCAGCTATCCCACGCACCTGGGCATGACACGCCCTGCCCTGCACCAGCTCCTGAAGCGCACCTGCGAGGCATTGGGCGCCCATCTCATGCTCGGCACGACGTTTCGCACGCTGACGCAGTCGGACGCGTCGGTGCACGTGGAATTCGTCGACGGCCACGCCGCCGACTATGACCTCGTGATCGGCGCGGACGGCATCTACTCGCAGGTGCGCCGGGAGGTATTCGGCGAGCAGTACCGGCCCGAATTCACGGGCCAGGGCACCTGGCGCTACAACGTGCCGCGTCCACCGGAGCTGACCGCCTCGTTCCTGGCCATGGGACCGGAACTGGAATTCGGCAAATGCGGTTTCATTCCGCTCAGCCAGGAGACCGGCTATGTCTGGCTGGTGCAGAAGGAACCGGGCAATCCGCGTTTCCCGACCGCCCGGCTCGCCGACATCTTCCGCGCACGGCTGGCGGGTTGCACCGGCATGCTGGCGCGGCTGCGCGATCAGATCACGGATCCCGACCTGGTGGTCTACCGGCCACTGGAGTCGCTGCTCATGCCCGAACCCTGGTTTCGCGGCCGCATCCTGCTGATCGGCGATGCGGCGCATTCCACCACGCCACACATGGGCCAGGGCGCCGCGCAGGCCGTGGAGGACGCCGTGGTGGTGGGCGAAGTGTTCGCCAGCGACCTGCCGCTGCCGGCGCAGATGCAGGAATTCATGCGCCGCCGCTACGAGCGCTGCAAGTTCATCGTCGAGAGCTCGCTGCAGATCGGCGCGTGGGAGCTGAGCGGCTCGAGCAAGAATCCGCTCGCGGTCGAGCTCACACGCAAGATGCTGGAAGTGGTGGCGGCGCCGATCTGACCGCCAGGCGTGCCGGCCGACGCGGCACGACAGCCTGCCAGGCGTTCTGAGTCCTAGGGCGCCGGCGCGCCGATATCGCCCACCCGCTCCTCGAACCGCGGCGCCTGCATGAACTCCAGCAGGTTGCCGGCGTTGTCGCGTACGAAGCACGACGCGCCCTTCGGGAAGATCTTCACCCACACGATGTCGGCGCCGCGGCGTTTGATCTCCTCGACGAAGGCCGGTACGTTCTCCACGCCGAAGGCGCCATGCTTGTTGCCCAGCGTGCGCGCGTCCGAGTCGGGCTCGAGCCGCTCCGCCGGCAGCGGCTTGGCGCCCGGCGCGCAGATCAGTTCGATGTGCATCGGGCCGTTTTTCACCATGGCGTATTCAGCCGGAATCGATTCGATGCGCAACCGGCGCGCGAGCTGGAAGCCGAGCACGCGCTGGTACCATTCGATGGAAGCATCGAGGTCGGGGACGCTGATGCCGATGTGGTGGTGCCAGAATTCCATTACAGGTCCGCCATGGTGATGAATCGCGTCTGCAGGTAGGCCTCGATGGCCTCGCTCCCACCCTCGAAACCGTGTCCCGAATCCCGTACGCCGCCGAACGGCGCCTCCGGATTGCCCAGGCCGAAGTGATTGATCGACACCATGCCGCTTTCGATGCCGGCGGCGACCGCACGCGCCGTGGCGATGGAGCGCGTGAACGCGAAGGCGCCCAGGCCGAAGGGCAGCCGGTTCGCCTCCGCCAGCGCTTCCGCCAGCGTCCTGAACGACCGCATCGGCACCACCGGACCGAACGGTTCCTCGTTCATGATGCGCGCCTGCAGCGGCACGTTGCCGAGCACGGTGGGCGCGAAGAAGTTGCCCGTGTCGCCCACGCGCTGGCCGCCGAGCAGCAGCTCCGCGCCCTGCGCCACCGCATCTTGCACCAGCTCGCCCACCGCCTTGAGCCGCCGCGGATTCGCCAGCGGACCCATGTTGGTGGCCGCATCGAGCCCATTGCCCACCTTCACTTTGGACGCCGCTGCGACGAAAGCCTGCACGAACGCCGGGTAGGCGCTCGCCTCGATCAGGAAACGCGACGGGCTGATGCAGCTCTGCCCGGCGTTGCGGAACTTGTTGCCGGCCAGCGCTTTCGCCACCGCCTCGATGTCCGCGTCGGCGAACACCAGCACCGGCGCGTGCCCACCGAGTTCCATGGTGGAAATCTTCATGTGGCTGCCGGCCAGCGCCGACAGCTGCTTGCCCACCGCCGTGGAACCCGTGAACGACACCTTGCGGATGGCCGCATGCGGCACCAGGAAGCCCGAGATCTCCGCCGGCGTGCCGTACACGAGATTGATGACGCCAGCCGGCACGCCCGCATCGGCGTAGCAGCGCACCAGCTCGGCGCAGCAGGCAGGCGTTTCCTCGGGCCCCTTGATGACGATGCTGCAGCCCGCCGCGATGGCGCCCGCGATCTTGCGCACCATCTGGAACAGCGGGAAGTTCCAGGGCGTGAACGCCACCACGATCCCCACCGGATCCTTGATCACCACCTGCGTGACGTTGGCGCTGCGTGGCGCGATGGTGCGCCCGTAGATGCGCTCGGCCTCGCCGGCCAGCCAGTCGTTGCCATCGGCGGTGCGTTCCACCTCGGCCGCGGCTTCCGCCAGCACCTTGCCCTGCTCGCTGGTCATGAGCTGCGCGATGCCTGCGGCGCGTTCGCGCAGCAGCACCGACGCGCGGCGCATGAGCTTCGCGCGTTCCAGCGGACTGACCTTGCGCCACACCTCGAAGCCGCGCTGGGCCGCCGCAACGGCGCGCTCCAGGTCGGGGATGCGCGCATGCGCCACCTTGCCCAGCACTGCGCCGGTCGCCGGGTTGGCCACCGGCAGGAATTCCCCGGCCGCAGCCGGCGACCAGGCGCCATCGATGTACAGCAGGACTTGTTCAGGATACATGGTGAGTTCGGTTCCTCAGCAACAGGTGACACCGCCGTCGACGGCGATGGTGGCGCCGGTGATCCAGCTCGCTTCGTCGGAAGCGAGGAACACCGCACACCAGGCAATGTCTTCGGGCAGGCCCAGCCGCTTCACCGGCACGCGCGCCAGGATGGCCTGCTTGATCGGTCCGTCGACGCTGGCGCCCGCCGCCTGCGTCGCAGGCGTGATCACCATGCCCGGCGCGATGGCGTTGGCACGGATGCCGGCCCCGCCCTCCACCGCGAGCTGGCGCGTGAACGCCTCCACCGCCGCCTTGCCGGCGCAATGGGCCGCCATGCCCATGTTCTGGCTGCCGCGGCTGGAATTCACCGACGAGAAATTCACGATGGCGCTGGCCCCGCCGATTTTCAACAGCGGCCAGGCGGCATTGCACATCAGGAACACCAGGTCGAGCTCGCCCACCAGTGTCGGCCGGAACTGCTTTTCATAGTCCATCGACGCCACCGGCGCCATGTGCGGTTCGATGGCCGCGGCGTTGACCAGCACATCGAGCCGGCCGTGGCGCGCGCGGATCTGCTCCACGCAGCGCTGCACGTCGGTGGCCCGGGTGAGATCCACCGGATGGAGCAGCTCGAGCGCCAGCCCTTCCTGGCTGGCCAGCGCCAGGCTCTCCCCACAGCGCGCGCTGCTGATGTCGCAGCCGATGACCGTGGCGCCATGGCGCGCGAACATCAGCGCGATGCCGCGACCGATGCCGGCGCCGGCGCCCGTCACCAGCGCGATCTTGCCGGCCAACCGTTCACTTCGCATGCTTGACTTCCTTCTGCCTCGGAAAGCGTTGGTAGACGAAACGACCCGCGGCCTCGAACCACGGCTGGCATGACAGCCGCGCCCGCCACGGCGTGGCGCGCGCGTAGGCCCGCTCCGCCGACCCGAGCACCGCGGGGTCGCGCAGCTCGTGCAGCGCGATCGACGTCCAGCGCGGGCCGCCGCCGTGCGCCTGTACCTCATAGCGTCGCGCGCGCAGCCAGCCTGGCGCGCGCCGCAACAACGGAATGTGTTCCTCGCTGTACCAGCGTTCCACTTCCGCCTGCAACGCGGGCGGGACATCGAACGCGATCACCATGAGCACCGGGCCGGTCTCGGCGCACGGGCCTGAATCGCTGACCTGCGCGCACAGGTACCGTGCCGTCGCGACCCCGGACACGGGCCTGGGCAGGCGGTCGCTGCCGATGGCCGTCGAGCCGGCGTTGAACTCCTGCACCAGCGCGCAGCCCGCCGCGGCGTCGGCCACTTCCTGCTGTGGGCGAAGGCACGCCAGTTCGTCCGCGCCCGCCGCCGCCAGCAACACCAGCTTGTCGGCCGGCAGGGTTCGGTCGAGTTGCGTGAGCAACATGCGCGGCGGACTCATTCCTATAATTGTAGCGCATCAGGACGCTAAATTCTCCGGGTTAAGAATATTGCGGGCTGGCACAATGCCGGCCATGCCACCCGCCGTGCCCACCGACGGAGCGCCCAGCGCCCCCGACCGCATGCCTCCGCTGGCCGAAACCGGCTGGAGCGACGCCCAACGCCAGGCGGTGCAGGAGCTGTGCGCCGGCCCGCGCGGCGGCCTCAGGGGACCTTTCGTGCCGCTGCTGCGCAGCCCCGAACTGCTGAACCGCTCGCAGCGGCTGGGGGAATACCTGCGCTACCACGCGGCCGTCCCGGAGCGGCTGCGCGAATTCGCCATCCTGATCGCGGCGCGCCACTGGCGCCAGGGATACGAATGGCAGGTGCACGTGCCTTTTGCGATCCGTGCGGGCCTGGCACCGGGCCTGGTCGCGGCGCTGGGCGCGGGCGATGCCCTGCCCGGCCTGGCCGACGATGAAAGCGTCATTTTCGGCTTCTGCACCGAGCTGCTGCGGACCCAGGCGGTGAGTGACGCGAATTATGCCCGTGCGCTCGCGCTGCTGGGTGAGGCCGGCGTGGTGGACCTGTGTGCGGTGCTGGGCTACTACGCGCTGCTCGCGATGGTGCTCAACGTCGCGCGCACGCCCGTGCCAGCCGGCGCGCAGCTCCCGTTCGCGCCCGCCGCCGGTCAGTAGCGCGGCGGCGTCCGGCGCCGCTGCCAGCGCCAGAACAGGATCAGCAGGTAGCCGGCGGCCATGCCGCCCAGATGCGCGAAGTGCGCCACGCCCTGCTGGCTGCCGGTCACGCCCAGCGTCAGTTCCAGCACGCCGTACAGCGTCACGAACACCCACACCGGCATCGGGATCGGCGGCACCAGCAGCATGATGCGATCGTGCGGGCGCGCCAGGCCAAACAGCAACAGCAGGCCGAAGATGCCGCCCGAAGCGCCGATCGTCGCGCCGGGCGTCGGCCGCACATAACCCGTCACCACCAGCTGCACCAGTCCCGCGCCCACCACGCACACGAAGTAGTAGATCCAGAACCGCTGGCTGCCGAGGATGCGCTCACAGCCCGGACCGAACATGTACAGCGCCCACATGTTGGTGAGCAGGTGCAGCCAGCCCTCGTGCAGGAACGCATAGGTGACGAGCTGCCAGGGCTCGAACGATGGTGTATCGGGCGCGCCATCGCCCACCAGCGACCAGAGTGCGAAGCCGTCCAGGTCGAGCTGGGGCAGCAGCAGCATCACGCCGAACACAGCACAGTTGGCCAGCAGCAGCACCCGCACCGCCGGTGTCAGTTCCCTGAACATCCTTCATCCACCGCTTCGATTAAGATGGCGACATTGTGCCACCAAACGCCATCGACGCCCTGTTGCCGCAGACCCAGTGCACGCGCTGCGGCTATAACGGCTGCCGGCCCTACGCGGAAGCGCTGGCGAGCGGCGAGGCGGCGCTGAACCGCTGTCCACCTGGCGGCGCCGCGGTGATCGAACAGCTCGCGGCCCTGCTCGGCAGGCCCGTGCTGCCCCTGGACCCCGCCTGCGGCGTCGAGCAGCCCTGGCCACTGGCGTGGATCGATCCGGAACAGTGCATCGGCTGCGCGCGTTGCCTGCCGCCCTGTCCCGTCGACGCCATCGTCGGGGCACAACGCCAGTTGCACACGGTCATCGACGACTGGTGCACGGGCTGCGAACTGTGCATCGCTGCGTGTCCCGTGGATTGCATCCATTTGCTGGCCCGACCCGCGGCGCTGCCCACACCCGCCCCGGAGGATTCACGACTGCGCTACGATCAGCATCAGCGGCGCTGGCAGCACCAGCACGCGCAGCGCGCAGCACTGCTGGCGGAACGCAAGCGCGCGGCGTCGGCAACGGACGACCCTGGCGTTTCATGAACACCATCCGGCGACGGAAGATCTTCAGCGCGCTGCGCGCGGCGACTCCCGCGCCACGCACCGAACTGGAATACGGCAGCGTGTTCCAGTTGCTGGTGGCCGTGATCCTCTCCGCGCAAGCCACCGACCAGGGCGTCAACCGGGCCACGCGCCAGCTGTTCCCCGTGGCGGGCACGCCCGAGGCCATGCTGGCGCTCGGACTGCGCGGCCTGAAGCGGCACATCCGCAGCATCGGCCTGTTCAATTCCAAGGCTGAACACATCATGGCCACGTGCCGCGCGCTCCTCGAGCGCCACGGTGGGCAGGTGCCCGCGGAGCGCGAAGCGCTGGAGAGCCTGCCGGGCGTGGGACGCAAGACCGCCAATGTGATCCTGAACACCGCCTTCGGCCAGCCGACCCTGGCCGTGGACACGCATATCTTCCGCGTGGCCCATCGCACCGGCCTCGCCACGGGGGCCACGCCCCGCGCCGTCGAAGACCAGCTGGTGCGCACCACGCCGCCGGAATTCGCGCACGATGCGCATCACTGGCTGCTCCTGCACGGCCGCTACGTATGCAAAGCCAGGCGACCCGACTGCCCGCGCTGCGTGATCGCGGCCTGGTGCGAGTACCCGGACAAGACGCCGCCCGGCAGGGAGCCATCCGCCAAGGGAGCCTCCGCGGCGTGATCTTCGCCCACCAGAGCCGTGAGCAGCTGCGCCAGACGTGGCGCGAGAGCTGGCGTCGCCGGGTCGACGGCCTGCCCCTGGAACCGCTGCAGGCACAGATCGCCGATGTGATCGCGCTGCATCCCGAATACCACGCCTTCATCCTGCAGGACGACAGTGCGGTGCTGGACTTCACGCCCGAGGGCGGCCGCGAGAACCCTTTTCTGCACCTGGGCCTGCACCTGGCGCTGCACGAGCAGATCGGCACCGACCGGCCGCCGGGCATCGCCGCCGAATTCCAGCGCCTCAGCCGCCGTGCCGGCGACGCGCACGCCGCCGAGCACCAGATGATCGAAGTGCTGGCCACGCTGCTGTGGGAAAGCCAGCGCTCGGGCCGCGCGGCCGACGCGCAGCGCTACCTGGAGCGCCTGCGCCGGCTCTAGTTATTTCAGTGCGTTCTGCAGCAGGTAGAAGTCGCTGGTGAGTTGCAGGCGCTCGGGACAGACGTCTTCGCGGATGCGCACCCCGGGCTTGCGGACGAAGGTCAGCGTCGCATCCCAGGGCGCCGTGTAGGTGGCAGGGTCCTCGACGTGGAGGCGCGCCACCAGCTTGCCGCCCTCGAGACTGAAGCGCTCCACGAGATGCATGTCTTCGGAATGCGGCAGCCCCGCCGGATCGAGCAGCGCGTTGGCCTTGACGTTGATCACGTCCACCACCAGCGTGTCGTGGTCCCAGCGGCCGATCGATTCACCGAAATAGAAGGGACCGAGCTGCGGCCCATGGCGATCGGCCATCACCACGAAGCGGGCGAGACGGTTCCACTGGAACAGGAATCCGGTGCGCAGGTCCGATGTGAAGAGCTCGAAGGGTTCGTCCTGCATCAGTGCGCGCGGCTCGCCCAGCGGCTTGCACTTGCTGGCCGGGTCCCAGCTCACATCGCCTCCTTGCCGCGCAGCGCGCCGCTGATCGTAGACGGCCGCCGCGGCCGGGTTCAGGGGCGGCCGCCCGCCGGCGTCCGTCTTCAGCTCCAGCAACGGCGCTTCGATCTGCCAGACACCATCGAATGCCAGGTGCGCATTGGCGGATGCGGGCCCGGCGGCGCCCATCCAGCGCACGCCGTGCAGCAGCGCCAGCACGCCCAGCGCCACTCCCATCAATGTCCAGAAGTTGCGCATCATCGCCTGGCTTCCGGGGCAGCGTAGCCGGGGCCGAAGGCGTCGCCGAAATCCTCGCACTCGGTTTCCAGTACCTGCGCACCGGGATCGTAGTTGTAGGTGGTGACCTGGTCGAACGGCACCAGAGCGGTGGCAGGATCCTCGAAATGCCGCCGATCCTCGAGCTGCGCGCCGTCGTGGATCTTGGTGATGCGCTCGGTCACGCGCAGCGTCGGCGAGACGAGACGTACCGCGAATGAACCGGTCTCGACGTCGAAACCAACCTGCCCCAGCGAACCCTTGAGCGCCGTCGTTTCGATCACCAGCGTGTTGCCTTCCCAGTGCCCCACCGCGGTGCCCGCATAGGTGGGTGCCGGATCGCGCGGCATTTTCTCGTTGAGGTAGACACGGCGCGCGCGCAATTCGTTGGCGTACACGAAATCCACCTGCGTCGGGGTCTGGTAGATCATGGTGGTGGCTGGCGTGATGCCGACGTCCACCAGGCAGATGCGTGACACTTCGACTTTGGTCGGCGTCACCGTGCCCAGGGCGGCGAAGCCGCTGGGCGCTGCGCCCTTCGCACCGGGACCGCCGCCAGGTCCGCCGCGTTCGGTGCTCCACAGCCCGGTGAAATCGCGCGGATCGCGCGACGGCTGGCGCGCCACGACTTTCGCCGCGTCGGGCCCGCCGGGCCCACCCGGACCGGCTCCCGGCGCGCCGCCCGGGGGCGAGGACTGCTGGATCTTGTCCGACGTACCGCGGATCAGGCCCTGGAAGCCCTTGGGCGCCGCCTGGATGTCCTCCTCCGACGGCTTTTCGATCTGCGCAAGCGCAGCGCGCTGGGCCATCAGGGCCAGCGCGGCGAGCAGCAGCGCGGACAATCGCGGTGACCTGTCCATCAGAACTTGAGGTACTCGCCGTTCTTGTTCACGGCCATGAATTCGCCGCGGCGCGAGCCATCCTTGTACGGCGCCACCAGCAGCCGCACCTTGTCGCCGTTCACCAGCGTCTTGCCGTTCCAGCCGGTGCGCACCATCATGTTCAGTGGCGGCCCTTCCAGCACCCACTGCTGCTCGCCGCCTTTGCCGTCCGGCACGGCCAGCGTGATCCAGGTGTGCGGGTTGGTCCATTTGAATTCCTGCACCGTGCCCGTCATCGACACCGACTTCGTGCGATCGAAGGCCGCGGCGGAATGGTGCGCCAGCGCCGGCGCCGCCAGCGCGACCAGGAACACGGCGCCAGCCGCGTGAACAGTGCGAGTCATCAACCCCCCAGGCAGATGCAGAACCGCTTCAGTGCTTCTTCGGCAGGTACAGATCGGTCAGCGTTCCTTCATACGCTTCCGCGGCCATGCACACCGTCTCCGACAGCGTCGGATGCGGATGGATGGTCTTGCCGAGATCGGTGGCGTCCGCGTTCATCTCGATGGCGAGCGCGATTTCCGCCACCAGTTCGCCCGCGCCCGGCCCGACCATGCCGCCTCCCAGCACACGGTGCGTGGCCGGATCGAAGATCAGCTTGGTGATTCCCTCATCGCGCCCCAGCGACAGCGAGCGACCGCTGGCGATCCAGGGGAACACGCCCTTCTCGACCTTGATTCCCTGCGCCTTGGCCTGCGTTTCGGTGAGACCCACCCAGGCGACTTCCGGATCGGTGTAGGCCACTGAAGGAATCACGCGCGCGTCGAAGAACGATTTCTGGCCCGCCGCCACTTCGGCGGCGACCTTGGCCTCGTGCGTCGCCTTGTGCGCCAGCATGGGTTGGCCGACCACGTCGCCGATGGCGTGGATATGCGGCACGTTGGTGCGCAGCTGGCTGTCGGCCGGGATGAAGCCACGCTCGGTGATTGTCACACCCGCCTTGTCGGCGTCGATCAGCTTGCCGTTGGGCACGCGGCCCACGGCCACCAGCACCCGGTCGAACACCTGCCCGCTCGCGCCCTTGGCGTCCTCGAAGGTGACATGGATGCCATCCTTCTGCGCCGCGACGGCGGTCACTTTGGTGTTCAGCAGGATCTGTTCATAACGCGCCTTGAGGCGCTTCTCGAGCGGCCGCACCAGGTCGGCGTCGCAACCGGGGATGAGCTGGCCGGTGAGTTCCACCACGCTGATCTTCGCGCCGAGCGACTCGTACACGCAGGCCATCTCGAGGCCGATGATGCCGCCGCCCAGCACCAGCAGGCGGCCCGGATTTTCCGGAATTTCCAGCGCGCCGGTGGAATCCATGATGCGCGGGTCGTCGGGGATGAAGGGCAGTTTGATGGGCTCGGAACCCACGGCGATGATGCAGTGATCGAAGCGGATCCGCTCGCTCTTGCCATCCTGCGTGACTTCCAGCACGTGCGGGTGGATGAACTTGCCCACGCCGCGCACCACGTCCACCTTGCGCTGCTTCGCCAGCATGGTGAGGCCGCCGGTGAGCTTCCTGACCACGCTCGCTTTCCAGTTGCGAAGCTTGCTGAAATCGACCCTGGGCTTGCCGAAGCTGACCCCGAACGCGTCCATCTCGTGTGCTTCATCGATGACTTTCGCGGCGTGCAGCAGCGCCTTGGACGGAATGCAGCCCACGTTCAGGCAGACACCGCCGAGCGTGGCCCAGCGCTCCACCAGCGTCACTTTCATGCCGAGGTCGGCGGCGCGGAACGCTGCGGTGTAACCACCGGGGCCGGCGCCGAGCACCAGCATCTGCGTGCTGCGCGAGGATTCGGGTTCCGGGCCGCTGGAATTCGCGGGCGCTGCCGCAGCAGCCGCGGGCGCGGCAGCTGCGGCCGGCGCCGCCGCCTTGGCGGGCGCCGCCGGAGCCACCTCGCCGGCCGCGCTGACGCGCACCAGCAACGTGCCCTGCGAAACCTTGCCACCCTGCTGCACCAGCACTTCGGTCACCGTGCCCGCCGCGGTGGAGGGCACGTCCATCGTCGCCTTGTCGGTCTCGAGCGTGACCAGTGGCGTGTCGATCGCGATCACATCGCCGGCTTTCACCAGCACGTCGACCACGGTCACATCCTTGAAATTGCCGATGTCCGGGCACGCCACGTCGACGGGTCCGGAGCCCGCCGGCGCGGCGGACGCGGCTTGCGCAGCGGCGGCCGGCGCTGCCGCCTTGCCGGACGCTGCCGCGGAGGGTGCTGCCGCGGCGGACGCCGCCGCCGACGCTTCGGCGGCGACGCGGATCAGCAACGTACCCTGCGAAACCTTGCCACCCTGCTTCACCAGCACTTCCGTGATCCTGCCGGCGGCCGTGGACGGCACGTCCATGGTGGCCTTGTCGGTCTCCAGCGTGACCAGCGGCGTGTCGATGGCGATCACGTCGCCGACCTTCACCAGCACGTCGACGACGGTCACATCCTTGAAATTGCCGATGTCCGGACAGGCGACGTCGATCTGGCTCACGCTACGGCCTCCATCAGCGAGCCCACGTCAGCCAGCGCCTGCGACAGGAAGGTGATGAAGCGGGCGCCGTCCGCGCCGTCGATGACACGGTGGTCATACGACAGGCACAGCGGCAGCATGAGCCGCGGCACGAACGCGTTGTCCTTCCACACCGGCTGCATCGAGGATTTCGACACGCCCAGGATCGCGACTTCGGGCGCATTCACGATGGGCGTGAACGCCGTGCCGCCAATACCGCCCAGGCTCGAGATGGTGAAGCACCCGCCCTGCATGTCGGCGCCGGAGAGCTTGCCCTTGCGCGCCTTGTCCGAGAGTTCACCCAGCGACCTGGCGAGCGCGAACACGTCCTTCTTGTCGGCGTCGCGGATCACGGGCACCACCAGGCCATTGGGCGTATCGGCTGCGAAGCCGATGTGGCAGTACTGCTTGTAGACCAGATTCTCGCCGGCCGCGTCCAGCGAGGCGTTGAAGCGCGGGAACTGCTTCAGCGCCTTCGCGGCGGCGCGGATGATGAACGCCAGCGGCGTCATCTTGATGCCCTCGGCCGCAGCACGGTACTTGACCCACTTGCGCGCCTCTTCCATGTCGGTGATGTCGGCCAGGTCGTACTGCGTGATATGCGGGAGGTTGACCCAGCTCGCGTGCAGCCGCGGTCCCGAAATCTTCTGGATGCGCGTCAGCGGCTTGATTTCGACCGGGCCGAAGGCCGCGAAATCCACCACGGGTACGCGCGGCAGCGATCCACCGCCGACACCGCCACCTGAGGCGGGCAAGGCCGCGGCGCCGCTCAGCACCTTCTTCACGTAACCCTTGACGTCATCCTGGGTGATGCGGCCCTTGTCCGCCGTACCCGTGACGCGACCGAGATCCACGCCGAGCTCGCGCGCGAGCTGGCGCACCGAAGGACTGGCGTGGGCCTTGGCGAACGCGGCTTCGTCGACCTTGCTCGCTTGGGAGGCCGGAGTCGGCGCGGGCGCAGTGGCTGCAGGTGTCGCTGTCGTGGCCGGCGCTGCAGCGGCGGGCGCCGGCGCGCTCTTCGCCGGGGCCGCGGGGGCTTTCGCCGGCGCCGCGGGCGCCTGCGCCGGCGCCGCCCCCCCTTCCGTCTGCACGGTCGCGATGGCCGAGCCTTCGGAGACCTTGTCGCCGGTCTTCACCAGCAGCTTCTCGATCACACCGGCCGCCGTGGATGGCACATCCATGGTGGCCTTGTCGGTTTCGAGGGTGAGCAGCGGAGTGTCGACCTCGATGCGATCGCCGGGCTTCACGAGCACGTCGATGATCACGACATCCTTGAAGCTGCCGAGGTCGGGGACGAGTACTTCTTTGGCGGCCAAGCGCGGCTCCAAGTGTCAGGTGTTGAGCGGATTGGGTTTGGCGGCGTCGATGCCCAGCCTGGCGATGGCCTCGACCACCGTCTTGCGATCGATCTTGCCGGTATCGGCCAGCGCCTTGAGCGCGGCCAGCGCCACGTGGTTGCGATCCACTTCGAAATGCCGGCGCAGTTCCGCGCGCGCATCCGAGCGGCCATAGCCGTCCGTGCCGAGCGTGACGTAGTGCGCCGGGATCCACTGGCGGATCTGGTCCGGCACGGTGCGTATGTAATCCGTGGCGGCGATGACCGGGCCCTCGACGCTGCCCAGCAGCTCCGACACGTACGCCGTGCGCGCCGGCTTGGCGGGGTTAAGCAGATTCGCGCGCTCGACGTCCAGCGCTTCGCGACGCAGCTCGCTGAAGCTGGTGATCGAGTAGATGTCGGCGGGAATCGAGAACTGCTGCTCGAGGATCTCCGCCGCCGCGATGACTTCGCGCAGGATGGTGCCACTGCCGAGCAGCGTGGCGCGCAACTTGCCCTTGCCGCCGCTCCTGAGCAGGTAGCCGCCCTTGAGGATGCCCGCCGCCGCGTCTTTCGGCATGGCCGGCTGCGCGTAGTTCTCGTTCATCACGGTGATGTAATAGAACACGCCTTCGTTGTTCACGTACATGCGCCGCATGCCATCCTGGATGATGACGGCCAGCTCGTACGCGTAGGTCGGATCGTAGGCGCGGCAGTTCGGGATGGTGGTCGCGATCAGCTGGCTGTGGCCGTCCTGGTGCTGCAGGCCTTCGCCGGCCAGCGTGGTGCGACCGGCAGTCGCACCGAGCAGGAAACCGCGCGCCTGCATGTCGCCCGCCGCCCAGGCGAAATCGCCGATGCGCTGGAAGCCGAACATGGAGTAGTAGATGTAGAACGGGATCATCGAAATGCCGTTGTTGGCATACGATGTCGCCGCCGCGATCCAGGAGCAGATCGAGCCGGCTTCGTTGATGCCCTCTTCCAGCATCTGACCCTTCTTGTCCTCCTTGTAGTTCATGAGCTGATCGGCGTCGACCGGCGTGTAGAGCTGGCCCATGGAAGAATAGATGCCGATCTGGCGGAACAGGCCTTCCATGCCGAAAGTGCGCGCTTCGTCCGGCACGATCGGCACGATGTTCCTGCCGATGTTCTTGTCCTTGAGCAGCACGCCCAGGATGCGCACGAACGCCATGGTGGTGGAAATCTCGCGTTCGCCGGTGCCATCGAGGATGGACTGGAACGCATCCAGCGCGGGAATCGCCAGCGGCGCGACGATCGGCTTGCGCGCCGGCAGGAAACCGCCGAGCTGCTTGCGCCGCGCCAGCAGGTAGCGCATCTCCTCGCTGTCTTCCGCCGGCTTGCGGAACGGCACCTTCACCAGGTCGTCGTCGGAGACCGGGATGTTGAAGCGATCCCGCAGCTCGCGCAGCGATTCCTCGCCCAGCTTCTTCTGCTGGTGCGCGGCCATCTGCCCTTCGGCCTCCTTGCCGAGACCGAAACCCTTCACGGTCTTGCACAGGATCACCGTCGGACGGCCCTTGTTGTCCATCGCCGCCTTGTAGGCCGCGAACACTTTCAGTGCATCGTGGCCGCCGCGGTTCAGGTGCCAGATGTCCTCGTCGGACATGTTGGCCACCATCTCCTTGAGCTCCGGGTTCTTGCCGAAGAAATGCTCGCGCGTGTACGCGCCGCCCTTGGCCTTGAAGTTCTGGTATTCGCCATCGACCGTGGATTCCATGACCTGGCGCAGGATGCCCTTGGTGTCCTTCGCGAGCAGCGGATCCCAGCGGTTGCCCCAGATGACCTTGATGACATTCCAGCCGGCGCCGAGGAACGCGGCCTCCAGCTCCTGGATGATCTTGCCGTTGCCGCGCACCGGGCCGTCGAGGCGCTGCAGGTTGCAGTTGATCACGAACACGAGGTTGTCGAGCTGCTCGCGCACCGGCATGGTGAGCGCACCCATCGACTCGGGCTCGTCCATCTCGCCGTCGCCGCAGTACACCCACACCTTGCGATCGGACACCGGCACCAGTCCGCGATTTTCGAGGTAGCGCACGAAGCGCGCCTGGTAGATGCCCATCATCGGGCCCAGTCCCATCGACACGGTCGGGAACTGCCAGAAATCGGGCATCAGCCAGGGATGGGGATAGGAGCTCAGGCCGTGGCCGGTGGTCTCCTGGCGGAAATTGCGCAGCTGTTCTTCGCTGAGGCGGCCTTCCAGGTAGGCCCGCGCGTAGATGCCCGGCGAGGCGTGGCCCTGGATGAAGAGCATGTCGCCCGGATGCGTGTCGCTCTGGGCGCGCCAGAAATGGTTGAACCCGACTTCGTACATCGTGGCCGACGAGGCGTAGCTGGCGATGTGGCCGCCGTATTCAGTCGACTTGCGGTTGGCCTGCACCACCATGGCGGTGGCGTTCCAGCGCAACCACGCTTCGATGCGCCGCTCCAGCGCGCGATCGCCCGGATACTCCGGTTCCTGCGCGGTGGCGATGGTGTTCACGTAGGCGGTGTTCGGCTTGAACGGCAGGTAGGTGCCGGAGCGACGGGTGTGATCGATCAGCTTCTCGAGCAGGAAGTGCGCGCGCTGCGGCCCCTGGGTGCGCAGCACCGATTCGATGGAATCGATCCACTCCCCGGTCTCGGTCGGGTCCAGGTCATCCGTCTGCTGGTCGCTGGTTTGGTCGCTCATGGGGATTCTGGTTTCGATGACCTTATTAGTTCACTACCGTGATAAAGGAGCCTCCGCCCGCTGTGTTAAGATCACACAGGAAGCTCCCTTCGATGCCTGATTCGAGCGAACGAGGATGATCCGGATTTTGCCCTTGATGGTCAAGCAAACACGCTCCTCGCGCGACGCATGATCAAGCTGCTGGCCGATCTACGCAGTGCAGGAATAGTTCGTCGCCGAAGCATTCCCGGCGAGCAAGCTCTCGATTCGCTCGACGCGCTGGTGATCGTCGCGGATGCCGCCGCCGCGCCAGCGCACTCGAAGCTCCCTGACACACCTTACATGCGGACACTGTGGCAGCAGAGCCAGGCCAGTCCCGGCCAGATCGTGCCTGGCCGACTCGGTGCCGCGGGTCGCGCGCGGGTGTTCCTGCTCACGGCGCCGCAAACCGCTGGCACATTCGACTACCTGCAACAGGCCGGCACGGTATTGCGCGACGTGGCCACCGCCCGGCCCGCGCGCATGGGCCTGGTGGTGCTCGCCCGGGAACCAGCGCCCTGGTTCGAAGCGCTGCTCGCAGCCGCGCTGGCCCAGAGTTTCGCGCTGCCCCAGTGGCGCCGCCAGTCCGAGCCCGCCTGGCGGCTCGAGCGCGTCGAACTGTTCGGCGCACCCGCGTTGCCGCTCAGGCGCATCGCCGCCACCGCGCGCGCCGGCAACCTCGTGCGCTGGCTCACCGCGATGCCGCCCAACCTGCTCGATGCCACGGGTTACCGCAAGCTGCTGGGACAGCTCGCGCGCCGGCACGGGCTGCGGCTGCGGTGGTATTCGCAGGCCGCGCTGCAACGGCTGGGTGCGGGCGCCTTCCTGGCCGTGGCGCGCTCCAATCCACGGCGCGATGCCGGAATCGCGCGCCTGTCGTGGGGACGCCGCGGCGCGCGACCCGATGTGGCGCTGGTCGGCAAGGGCATCACCTTCGATACCGGAGGCATCAACCTCAAACCGCACCGTTCCATGCTCGACATGCACACCGACATGTCAGGTAGCGCCGTGGCGCTGGCCTCGCTGATCGCGCTGTCGGAGCTGGATTCGCCGTTGGCCGCCGAAGCCTGGCTGGCGATCACCGAGAACAACACCGGTCCCGATGCCTACCGCCCGCAGGAAGTGGTGCAGGCCCTGAACGGCACGACCATCCAGGTCATCCATTCCGACGCGGAAGGCCGCATGGCGCTGGCGGACACGCTGTCGCTGGCCGCTCGCACCCGGCCGAAGCTCATGCTGGATTTCGCGACCCTGACCGGCACCTGCGTCTACGCACTGGGCGAGCGCTACAGCGGCGTGTTCAGCACGCGACCCGAGCTGGCCGCGAAACTGGTCGCGGCGGGCGCGGCCAGCGGCGAGCGCGTCTGGAGTTTCCCGATGGACGCGGACTACGACCAGGAGCTGCGCAGCAGCGTCGCCGATGTGCTCCAGTGCACCGTCGACAGCCACGCCGACCACATCCTCGCGGCCCGTTTCCTGAGCCGCTTCGTGCCGAAGGACATCCCCTGGGCGCACGTGGATCTCTCGGCCGCCACGCGCAAGGGCGGGCTCGGCGCCGTCGGCACCGACGTCACCGGCTTTGGCGCGCGCCTGACCCTGCAGCTGCTGCTCGCGGGCCGGCCGTGAACGTGCTCGATCTCTGCCAGCCCGACGACTGGCACCTGCACCTGCGCGACGGGGCGCTGCTGCGCAGCGTGCTGCCGCACACCGCGGCGCGATTCGCGCGCGCCATCGTGATGCCCAACCTCACTCCGCCCGTGACCACCACCGCCGCCGCGCTCGCCTACCGCGAGCGCATCCTCGCGTCGCGGCCGGTGGCGAGCCGCTTCCAGCCGCTGATGACGCTGTACCTCACCGACACGCTGGCGCCCGAGGAGATCGATCGCGCGGTGGACTGCGGCCACATCCACGGCGCCAAGCTGTATCCCGCCGGCGCCACCACGCATTCCGATGCCGGCGTCACCGACATCCGCCGCCTCGACGCGGTGCTCGAACGCATGAGCGAGCGCGGCCTGGTGCTGCAGGTGCACGGCGAGGTCACGAGCCCGGAAGTCGATGTGTTCGATCGCGAGGCGCGCTTCATCGACCAGGTGCTGGCGCCGCTGGTGCAGCGTTTCCCGCAGCTGCGGGTGGTGTTCGAACACGTGACCACGCGCGCGGCGGTGCAGTTCGTGACGGGCGCGGGCGAGCTGGTGGGTGCGACCGTCACGCCGCAGCACCTGCTGTTCAACCGCAACGCGCTGTTCCAGGGCGGAATCCGGCCGCACCTGTACTGCCTGCCCATCCTCAAGACCGAGCCCGACCGGCAGGCCTTGCTGGACGTCGTGGGCAGCGGCCACCCGCGCTTCTTCCTCGGCACCGACAGCGCGCCGCACGCGCGCCACGCCAAGGAGAATGCCTGCGGCTGCGCTGGCATCTATTCGGCGCACGCGGCCATCGAGCTGTATGCCGAGATCTTCGAGCAGCTGGGAGCGCTGCACCGCCTGGAAGCGTTCGGCGCCCATCATGGCGCGGATTTCTATCGCCTGCCCCGCAATCAAACGAGAATCAAATTGCTGAAAGACGCCTGGCCTGTCCCCGAGAGCTACCAGTTTGGCGACGCGACGCTGGTGCCGCTGCGCTCCACGGCCAGCGTCGGCTGGCGACTGGCCTCGTGAGCAACGCGAGCCCGATGGCGCGGCGGTTCCGCGGCTTCCTGCCCGTGGTGATCGACGTCGAGACCGGCGGCTTCAATCCCGCCACCGATGGCCTGCTGCAGATCGCGGCGGTGATGATCGAGCTCGATGCGGACGGTCACCTGCGACGTGGCGACACTTTTTCCTACCACGTGCAGCCATTCGAAGGCGCGCGGCTGGATCCGGCCTCGCTGCTGGTCAACAAGATCGATCCGTGGCACCCGCTGCGTCCCGCCATCCCGGAGCGTGAAGCGCTGCAGCGCGTGTTCAAGGACGTGCGCGCCGCGATCCGCTTCTACGAATGCCGCCGCGCCATCCTGGTGGGGCACAACGCGTGGTTCGACCTGTCGTTCGTGAACGCGGCGATCGCGCGTACCGCCATCAAGCGCAATCCATTCCACCCGTTCTCGAGCTTCGATACCGCCACGCTGGGTGGCGCCGCCTACGGCCAGACGGTGCTCGCCAAGGCGGTGCAGATCGCCGGCCTCGACTGGCA
This sequence comes from Steroidobacteraceae bacterium, assembly GCA_035499515.1. Taxonomy (GTDB): domain Bacteria; phylum Pseudomonadota; class Gammaproteobacteria; order Steroidobacterales; family Steroidobacteraceae; genus FEN-1191. The sequence continues at coordinate 26,298 of DATJYR010000030.1, forward strand.
CTCCGGCAGCGCCCACTCCGCCAGCTACGACGCGGAGCGCACCGCCGAACTGTTCTGCTCGGTGTGCAATGAAATGGCCGGCAGTTTCGCGCGCGCCGAAGGACGGGCGCGGGCGATGGGCTGGGATGAGCCCAAGGCCGCGGTCATGGATTCGGACATCGTGGAAGAGTCCTGACGATGCCACGGGTCACCATGATTCCCGAGCGCGACAGCTAACGGATCGCGCCCGCCTCTTTCAGCGCAGTCGCCAGTTCGCCACTGCGGAGCATCTGCAGCGCGATATCGCACCCGCCCACCAGCTCACCCTTGATGTAGAGCTGTGGATAAGTGGGCCAGTTCGAGTACTGCTTGAGGGCGTCGCGCATCTCGGCGTCGTCGAAAATGTTCACGGCGTGGAATTGCGCGCCGAGGTGTCGCAGTGCGCCCGCGGTCTGGGCGGAAAAACCACACTGGGGAAAGTCGGGTGTCCCTTTCATGAACAGCACCACCGGGGCGGTGGCCAGTTCCTTCTCGATGCGTGCCTTGACGTCCATGGGATCACCTTGAAAACATTGGCCAACTCTGCGGCAGTGCATTGAATTATGAGGGTGCCTGCCCTATTCTTCAAACCTCTTCGGGTAGGGAGCTCCTCATGAATCCGCTGCTTTCGGTCCGCGCTTCGATCGTGACCGGCTTCGTCCTGGCTGTGCTGCTGGCCTTCGTCATCATGCACGGCTTTTTCCCCAACGAACTGCCCATCGCCCGCTGGCTGCACATCCTGTCGGGGGTGATGTGGATCGGCCTGCTCTATTATTTCAACGTGGTGCAGACGCCCGCGCTCGCGGTGGCGGCCGCCGACAAGGGCGGTCCCGGCGGCGCCGGCATCAACAAATATGTCGCACCGCGCGCATTGTTCTGGTTCCGCTGGGCCGCACTGGCCACCTGGCTGACCGGCGCCTGGTACCTGGGTCGTGGCCGGAATTTCGGCAATGCCTTCACCCTCGGTCACCTGGGCCAGGACTACTATGGCCTGATCATCGGCTGTGGCGCCTGGTTCGGCACCATCATGCTGTTCAACGTCTGGGTCCTGATCTGGCCGAACCAGAAGAAGATCCTCGGCATCGTGCCCGCCACGGACGAAGCGAAGGCCAAAGCGCGCAAGATCGCGCTGATGGCTTCCCGTATCAACTTCGTGCTGTCCATCCCGATGCTGATGTGCATGGCCAGCGCCTCGCACGGCCTGCCCTTCGGACCGCATTCCTGAGTCCGGAGCCGATGGCCCCGCCGGCGGATCTCGCCGCGCAGGTGGCGGCCGCGCTCAGCGAAGACATCGGCAGCGGCGATGTGACGGCGGCGCTGATCCCCGCCAGCCAGCAGGTGCTCGCGCGCGTGCTGTGCCGGGAAGCGGCCGTGGTCTGCGGCCTGCCCTGGGTCGAGGAGACCTTCCGCCAGCTCGATCGCAACGTGCAGGTCCAGGCGCTGGTCGCCGAAGGCGGGCACGTCGTGCCCAACCAGCCGCTGTTCACCGCGCAGGGCCCGGCCCGCGCCATCCTCAGCGGCGAGCGTACCGCTCTCAACTTCCTGCAGCTGCTGTCGGCCACCGCCACGCAGACCGCCGGCTACGTGGCCGCGGTCAGCGGCACCGGCTGCCGGATCCTCGACACGCGCAAGACGCTGCCCGGCCTGCGCACCGCGCAGAAGTATGCGGTGCGGGTCGGCGGCGGCGTCAATTTCCGCATCGGCCTGTACGACCAGGTGCTCATCAAGGAAAACCACATCGCCGCCTGCGGTTCGATCACGGCCGCGGTGCAACGCGCGCGCGAACTCTCGCCGCAGCTCAAGGTGGAAGTGGAAACCGAGAACCTGCAGGAACTCGGCGAGGCGCTCGCGGCACGGGCCGACATCATCATGCTCGACGAGTTCAGCCTCGAGGACATGCGCGCCGCCGTGCAGCTCAACCGCGAACACGCCCACCGGGCGGTGCTGGAATGCTCCGGCGGCGTGAACCTCGAGAACGTGCGGAAGCTGGCGGAGACCGGGGTCGATTGCATTTCGATTGGCGGGATTACCAAGCATGTGAGGGCGGTTGATCTCTCCATGAGGGTCAGTGTGGTGTAGGTGGGGTTGGGGGGTGTGGGGTCCCTCCGGGCTTTTCGGTATGCCGCGGGGGAACTGCACGCTGTCGAACCTCGCCGCGCGTGGAAAGCGGAAATTTGAACTGCAGGACAGCATCGCTGGAGAGGCGGAAAGAAATGCGCTGCGCGGCTGGGAGGATGGCGGCGCACCGAAAACCCTGCGGGACCCCACACCCCCCAACCCCGCCGACGCCGCGGTTGCGTGAGGGGAGGATCGCGCGCGACGCGTGAGGGGCGGCGCGCTTCGACAGCCTCCAGTCACCATCGGCGCAGTGAAACACCGCACGGCTCACGACTCCGCGCGCTGCCCCTCCCTCTCCATCATCCTCTCAATCACCTTGCGCGCCCGCACACCCCCACTGTCGATATTGAGCGCCATCAGCCTGCGCCCCGGCCAGGCGAGATGGTTGCGCTGCTGGCGTTCGAGCATCTCGCGATCCTCGGCGAAGATCCTGCCCTGGCCGTCGCGGATGCTGTCCGTCAGCGCCTGGTCGTCGGGCCTGAATCGCCGTGCCATGCCCCAGAAGTACCAGATCGAGGTAGCGGTCTCGGGCGTGATGAAATCCACCACGATGCTCGACGCCTTGCACTCGTCCGGCGCGGCGTGAGCACCGCGACCCGCGTGCGCGACGCCGACTTCAATCATGATGTGGCTGGGTGGCGTGAAATGGCAGATCTGCCAGCGATCCACCGGCACGTCCTCGGCCAGTCCGTTCAGGCGCAGCGCCATGCGCCAGAACGGCGGCGCCGCAATGCCGTGCATGAAGCGGCTGGTGATCACCTCGTCGCCCCGGGTCCGCGTTTCCACCGGCGATTCGTCGATCTCGGGCTGGCCGATGCTGCTGGCGTGCACGTACGTCTCGTGCGTGAGGTCCATGAGATTGTCGATCATGAGCCGGTAGTCGCAGGCGATGTGGTACATGCCGCCGCCGTATGCCCAGCCGGGCTGGCCCAGCCATTCGAACTGCGGCAGCGAATCGACGGTCGATTTCGCGGCATCGCCCGGCCACACCCACACGAACCCGTGCCGCTCCGCCACCGGGTACACACGCGCGCGCGGGAACGCCTGCACGCGCTGGCAGGGCATGGCCACGACGCGCCCCGCGCCATCCAGCGTCAGGCCGTGGTAGCCGCACACCAGGTTGCCGTCCACCACCCGGCCCAGTGACAGCGGCGCACCACGATGCGGGCAGAAGTCCTCCAGCGCCGCGATCCCGCCCGCGCCGCGGAACAACACCATGGCCTGGCCGCAGATCGTGCGGGCCAACGGCTGCGCGCCGAATTCATCGGAGCGTCCCGCGACATACCAGGTGTTCAGCGGATACATCGGCGTGGTCACTCCGTTTTGGGTTCGATGAGGAAAGCGTCGTCGTTGCGCACCGAATTCACGCGCGTGCTCACCGGCCAGACCGACAGCAGATCATCGGGATACGGTTGCAGCGCGGCCAGCGCCTGCTCCGCGCCGCCGGCGAGCCAGGAATCCACGTTGTCCGCGGCCAGGATAGCCGGTTCACGCTGGCGACTGTTGTGGATCTGCGCCATGAGGGGCGAAGCCGGCAGCGTGATGATGGTGAAGCTGCGGATCGCCGGCCCTTCGGCCGGCCGCGATTCATCCCACAGACCCGCCATGGCGAATATTTCCTGGTCGGCGGGCTTGATGAAATAGGGCTGCTTGTGCTTGCCATCGGGCAGCACCTGCCATTCATAGAATCCACTGGACAGCACCAGGCAGCGCTGCGCGCGCCGCCACGGGCCGCGATACGATGGCGAAGTGGTCATGGTCTCGATGCGGGCGTTGATGGTGCTGTAGGGACCCGCCACCCCCTTGGCGAAGAAAGGCACCAGGCCGAAGCGCATGGATTCACCGCTCCGGCCCTGCGGCGTGAGGATCACCACCGGGGCTTGCTGGGTGGGTGCGAGGTTGTAGGTCGGGACGCGTTCGGTCGCCGGCGGCGAGCCGATGAGCTGGTACATCTCCCAGACCTGGCGCCAGGTGAACAGGGCTGTGTAGCGGCCGCACATGCGGCAGATCCTGCAGCAACCGCCGGCCAAAGGGAACCTCGGGCGTCGACGGCAGTCTGCGAGGGACCCACACTGCGCAGACGAGCATGGCCTCCGCCCGCACCCGCTACCTGTTCCTGCTGAGCCACATGCGCAGCTACTCCACCGTGCTGGCGCACATCCTCGGCAGTTCGCCCGAGGTCGATGGCTATGGCGAGACGCACCTGCGCTACCGCTCGCGCTGGTCGCTGTGGGCCCTGCCCTGGAAAGTGCGGCGGGCCACGGGCGCGCCGCTGCGTGGACCCTGGCTGCTGGACAAGCTGCTTCACAACCGGATCCGCGGTCCATGGCGGTTGCTGCCGGCAGAGCGTTATCGCGTGCTGATATTCCTGCGGCAGCCGCGTCCGACCCTGCAGAGCCTGCTGGCCATGCAGCCCATCCTGCCCACCGACCAGCCCTGGACCGCGCACCGCGCCTGCGAGTATTACGTGGAGCGCCTGCATCGCCTGCGCATCGAGGGCGAACGCATCGGCAGGCAAGCCATCTACCTCGACGCGGAGGCGCTGCTGCAGCATCCCGCGGCGGTGCTGGCAAGGCTGGGAGCGTGGCTGTCCTTGCAGACGCCGCTGTCCGCCGACTACAAGGTGTTTCCGCGCACCGGCCGGACCGGCATCGGCGACCCGGGCGAGCACATCCACAGCGGGCGGCTCAAGAGCGACACCGAGCGCGGCTCCTGCTCGCGCTGGATCGATCCGCTGGTGCTGGCCGAAGCCGAAGCGGCGTATCAGCGCTGCCGGGCCGCGCTGCTCCAGACCTGCTCCAGCGACTCCTGCCTGCTGCTCGATTCCGCCACGGCGTCGTAGTCGCTGCAGAACTGGTGCAGCGGCGCCAGCGCCGGCGGCGCGAGGTGGACCGCGCCCAGCCGTCGCAGCAACCAGCGGCCATGCAGACCCAGATCGCGCAGCCGGCGACGATAGGCCTTGAACTTGTAGCGGATGGGCAGGCCCAGGTCGCGGTTCTTGAAATCCTCGCGCGGCAGGTCAGAGCAGCTGGCCAGCTCCGCATCGACCGCCAGCTCGGGCCAGTGCAGGCAGGAGATGCGCGCGCCCTGGAGCAGGAACTGACGGCTCAGGCCGATTTCACCCTCGACGATGACGCGCGTGCGTTCCACGCAGCGCGCCCCCGGGAACCGCCCGGTCAACGGCCGCAGGTAGCGCCACAGGCTCAGGTAGACGTACGACTGGACGTGCGCCCAGGGCGCTTCGGAGGCGAGTTTCGGGTGCCCGCGCAGGCACAGCGTGCTGCCGGTCAGCGTCGTGCCCGGATGGCGCTGCAACTGATCGACGTAGCGCCGGTACCAGTCGGGTGCGAAGGGACCGTAGCCGCTGCGGTTGCGAACCATCACGCGGTCGTCCAGCGCCAGCTCCTGTGCGAGCGCGCGCAGACCCACGGCCGCGGAACTGAAATCACGACCCACATTGCCCTTCCAGATCGCCGCGCGGACGGCCAGCCACGGACAGTCGGCGCAGTCGGCGATCAGCCAGTCGATGGCGCGCTGATCCGCTGCCGTCGCAGGCCGCACGCAGCTGATCACGATCACGACCTCCAGCCGCGCCACGCCCGGGGCGTGCCGGCGCATGTGGTGGAAGTTCAGCATATCGACCGCGAAGCTGCGATCGTCGTTGGCGGTGAGATACAACAGGACGTTGCGGGCGGCGGATGCGACGGATGCCAAGGCGTTACTCCAAGTAGCGCAGCCGGCCGGTGCTGCGTTTGAACTTGAGTCCGGTGAGATAGCGCAGCGTCTTGAGCCGCAGGCGCCAGGCCGGCTGCTTCTTGAAGCGGTAGAGACGCCGCGTGTGGGTGGCCAGCAGCCCGGCCAGTGCGGGCGAACACCATTGTTCGGTGTGTTCGTGCCACAGATCGCGCAATCGCAGGCAGAACTCGCCATGCGATCCAGGCAGCGCCACCAGCGCGTTGAGCCGCTCCTGGACTGCCGCATGCCGGCGCAGACCCGAGCCCCGCAGCTGCGCGGCGCGGCGTTGCATCGCCAGCTCGGTGCCGGGCATGGCGGTGACCGTGCCGGCGTGGCGGCGGTATCGCACCAGCACTTCGGGGCAATACACCACGCCCCCTTCGGCGGCCGCCACCGTGGCCAGCCACCAGTCGTGGTACATGCCCTCGTGCAGCGGGAAAGCCTGCTCCAGCAGCATCCGCCGCAACAGCATGGCGTGGCCGGAGACACAGTTGTCCATGATCAGCGCCACGGGATCGTCGATGTCCTGCATGCGCCAATTGGCGGACATGCGCCGGCCCAGCGATCGGCCGTGGGCGTCGATGAGCTCGGAGTCCGCGTAGGCCATCGAGTGGTTGCCGATGGCGGCGTGCAAGGTGCTGAGCTTGTGCGGCAGCCAGACATCGTCCTGATCGCACGGCGCGATGAACACGCCCTGGCACAGCTGCAGCGCGCGTTCGAAATTGCCGCGGAAGCCGAGGTTGTGCAGGTTGTGGATGACACGCAGCTGCGGGTGCCGGCTGCGATAGTCCTCGAGGATGCGGAGCGTGCCATCGGTCGAGGCATCGTCGACCGCCACGATTTCCAGCGCGGGATAGTCCTGCGCCAGCACGGAGTCGAGCTGCTCGGCGAGGTAGCGCTCGCCGTTGTAGGTGCAGAGCGCGACGGAAATCAGCGGTGGTTTCGCAAGGTTCGTCCCTGAACGCACGCGACCCGGGGCGGCGTCGTTCATGCGCGGATAGACAGCTCGAGGTGACGATTAGTTCATATTCTTTTCATCTGCGCGCCGGGAGCGCGCCACCCCGCAGATTGTGGGCGCAATCCTACAAGTCCCAACGGTTTCGACCGAGATTGCGTCGCCGGCAAATGCTGCAATATCGCTGCACCTCACGTCCCGCATGAGCGATGGAGAATCGACATGACCGCCCAACCCGATTCCGTCAGCCTCGAATCCGCGACGCCGTCGCCGTTGCCGCGCTCGCAGCTGGCGCTTTGAGGGCCTGCTCGTGAACTCCGGCATCCCTCCGCAGCCTTTCGTCCCCTCCGCCTTCAATCTCGACCGCGTGACGGGTTTGTCCGGTCACGCGCTGGATCTGCACCTGGGCCTCTACCGGACCTACGTGAAGGAAGCCAATTCCCTGCTGGAGCAGCTCCACGACTTTCCGCGCGAGGACAAGCTGGCCACGAACGAGCGCCTGCAGCGCGACGGCCTGGTGCGCCGGTTCTGTTTCGAACACAGTGGCGTGGTGTTGCACGAGTCGTTCTTCAGCATGCTGGCCGGGCCGGGCAGCGATCCCGCTGAGGCCCTGCGCTTCGGCGCAGCGGCCACCAAGAGCTTCGGCAGCTTCGAGCGCTGGAAGCAGGACGTGATCGAGCTGGGCCAGACGCGCGGCGTGGGCTGGGTGGTGACTTTCCGCTCCTACCCGGACAATCACCTCATGAACGTCTGGGTCGACGACCACACGCGCGGCCATCTGCCCGGCCTCAGGGCGCTGGCGGTGTTCGACCTGTGGGAACACGCGTTCATGCTGGATTTCAAGCCCAGCGAGCGCACCGAGTACCTCAAGGTGCTGTTCGACAACATCGACTGGAGTGTCATCGAGAAGCGCTGCGCCTGAGCAGCGGCTGCGCCGCGATGAGGAGCGCGCCGAATCAATGCAATCGGCCCGAGATTTTCTTCAGGGCGGCGGTGGCACACAGCTCATCCTGGTGTCCGATGGGCGCCCCACCCGCCCCACTGACTCCGATCGCACCGATGACTTCGTCGCCGACGCGCAGCGGCACCGCGCCGCCCTCGACGAACATGTTGGGGGTGACGCGCGACAGCAGCGTCCGATCACGGCTGACCGCCGCGTTGGCTTCGGAACTCGCCATGCCGAACTTGAGCGCGGTGAGCGCCTTGCGCATGGCCACGAACACGTGGCTGCCATCGGAGCCGTCGGCCGTCAGCAGGGCGCGCGCCTCGCCGGCCGAATCGATCACCGCCGCGCCCACGCGATACCCGGCCGCGGTGCACGCGCCCACCGCCGCCCGCGCGGCCTCGATGGCCACCGCGAGCGAGGGACCTCGCGCCGTGGACTCGGGCGGCGTGCCGGCACCCCGATGCAAGGCGGCAGCCGGAATGTCCGGCGTCGGCACCAGTTCGCCCCGCGCGTCCAGCATGCCGAAAGGCGGAAGATTGTCGGCGGGCAGACTGCGGGGCGAGTCGGGCTGGTCGTGGAAGACGCTGTCCGCCGCCCATGACATGCCGGCACCGATCGTGCCGGCGCTGAGCAGCGCAAAGATCACTCGCTTCATGGTTCCCCCGCGGTTGGGCCAATGGCAGGTGGCCAGATCATACCCACAGTTCATGCATGGCGGTTTCGAATCGCCGCGCGATCGCCGCGGCGCCGGCATGCTGGTGGTTTCGTACCACCCAGCGCCCCGCCACCATGACATCGCGCCACGGCAGGGCAGGACTGGAAAACACCGTCGCGTCCAGCAGTCGCGCCGGTGGAATACCCCGCAGGCTGTCGTCTTCCGGATCCATGACCAGCAGGTCCGCACGCGCGCCGGGCACCAGGCCCCAGCGCGCCTCGCCCGCGGCCGCGCCACCCGCCCGCACCGCGCCCGCGAACAGCCGCTCGGCCGCCGAGGGCCAGCCGGCCGTCGGTGCAGTGCTCGCACCACGCAGGCCGTGCGCCAGCCGCTGGCTGTAATCCAGCCAGCGCAATTCCTCCCGCCAGCAACGCGTCACGTGGCTGTCGGTGCCGATCGCGAGCGGCACACCCGCCTCCAGCCACTCGCGCAGTTCGACGCGGCCGTCGCCCAGGTTGCCTTCGGTGCTCGGGCACAGCACCACGCCCGCACCGCTGTGCGCCACCCCTTCGATTTCGGCGCGCACGCAGTGCGTGGCGTGCACCAGCTGCCAGCGGCGATCCAGCATCCGCTCGCGCAGCAGCCATTCCACGGGTCGCGCGCCCGTCGCCGCCAGGCAGTCCGTGACTTCGGCGCGCTGCTCGCTGACGTGGATGTGGACGGGCCCCGCATGCTCGTGCGCCAGCCGCAGCAGCGCCCGCATCGAGTCCGGCGCGGCCGCGCGCAGCGAATGCACGGCGATTCCCGCCGTGAGCAGCGGACGTCGCGCCGCGGCGATCCGCCGCGCCGCTGACCAGATGGAGTGCGGCGTGCTGCTGAAGCGCCGCTGGTCGTCGCGCAGCTCGATCTGGCCGAACCCGGAGCGCTGGTACAGCGCGGGCAGCAACGTCATGCCGATGCCTGCCTCGGCGGCCGCGTCCGCCAGCGACCAGCCCAGCTGCAGCGGGTCCCCGTAATCGCGGCCGCCCTGGTCCTGCTGCAGATAGTGGAACTCGCAGACCTGCGTGTATCCGCCGCGCAGCAACTCGACGAACAGCTGGGCGGCGATGGCCTGCATCCCGGCCGGCGTGACGCGCTCGGCCACCTGGTACATGCGATCGCGCCACGACCAGAAATCATCGCCGGCACGTTCGGCGCGTTCCGACAGGCCGACGAAGGCACGCTGGAAGGCGTGGCTGTGCGCATCGACCAGCGCGGGCAGCGCCGGCCCGGGCAACACCGTGGCAGCCGGCGGCGGTTGCCCGACCTCCGGCGTGAAGGCGCTGAAGCGCCCGTCACCGCCGACCCCGATCAGTACGGTCTCGCGCCAGCGATCCTGCAACCAGGCGCGCGGCGCCCACAGCAGCGTCTCACCCATGGGGCCTCCAGCGCAGCATGGCCCGCAACAGCTGCTCCAGCACGGGCTGGAGTTGCGCCTGGCGGGCCGGATCGATCACGAACGGCGCCTGCTCGGGCATGTAGCACGACCAGCACATCTCGAGCTGCACCGCGTGCACGCCTTGCGCCGGCTGGCCGTAGCGGCGCGTGATGTATCCGCCCTTGAAGCGGCCATCGACCACCTGCGTGAAGACCGGCTGCGTCCCGAGCACGGCTTGCAGCGCCTGCCGCAACGAAGGCGCGCAACTCGCGCCATCCGCGGTGCCGAGGTTCAGGTCCGGTAGCTTGCCCTCGAACAGCCACGGCAGACGGCTGCGGATGCTGTGGCCGTCCCACAGCAGCGCGTAGCCGTGGCGCGCATGCAGGCGCGACAATTCGGCCGCCACGGCCGCGTGGTACGGCTGCCAGTAGCGTTCGCGTCGTCGCGCGATCTCGCCCGCGCCCGGTGCGCACCCGTCCCGGTACAAAGGGTCGCCCGTGAAGAAATGCGTGGGACAGAGCTCCGTGTTGTGGGCACCCGGGTAGAGGGGCGCATCATCGGGCGGCCGGTTCAGATCGATCACATAGCGGCTGCAGCGCGGCACGATCAGGCCGGCGCCCAGCCCGCGCGCGAAGTCGTACAGCGCATCGACATGCCAGTCGGTGTCCTCGACGTCCAGCGCGCGCGGCACGTAACGCCCGCGCAACGCCGCCGGAATGTCGCGACCCGCATGCGGCACGCTGACCAGCAGTGGCGTCGAACCTGGATGCAACGTGAAGCCGGGCTCGCTCACGGCCCGCGCTCCACGCCGCCGAAAACCACGCGGCGGCAGGGATTGCAGCCGAAGCCACAGCACAGTTCGGCCGGCTGCGCGGCATCCCAGACCGCAAAGTCGGCACGCTGCCCGGCCACGAGCCGTCCACGGTCGTCCAGCCCCAGCGCGCGGGCCGCGTGCCGCGTCACGCCGCACAGCGCCTCCTGCACCGTCATCCCGAACAGCGTGCAGGCCATGTTGAGCATCAACAGCAACGACAGCGTCGGCGACGTGCCCGGATTGTGGTCGGTGGCGATGGCCAGCGGCACGCCTGCGGCGCGCAATGCGGGCAGCGGCGGTGCGCGGGTCTCACGCAGAAAGTAGAACGCGCCTGGCAACAGCACCGCGACGCAGCCAGCGCGGGCCATGGCCTGCACGCCGGCGGCGCCCAGATGCTCCAGATGATCGCAGGACAGCGCGTTGAACTCCGCCGCCAGCGCCGCGCCCCCCTGGTCGCTGAGCTGTTCGGCGTGCAGCTTCACCGGCAGGCCCAGCGCGCGGGCCGCGCGGAACAGCCGCCGGACCTGCGCAGGCGTGAACGCGACGGTCTCGCAGAACGCGTCGACGGCATCCACGAGGCCGTCGCGCTGCAGACCCGGCAACCATCCCGCCACCGCGTCGAGGTAGGCGTCCGGCCGGCCTGCGAACTCCGGCGGCACGGTGTGCGCGGCCAGGCAGGTGGTGCGCACGGTCACCGGCAGTTCCCGTCCGAGGCGCCGCGCGCTGGCCAGGCAGCGTCGCTCGTCGTGTTCCGTGAGCCCGTATCCCGACTTGACCTCGAGCGTCGTCACGCCTTCCGCCATGAGCGCCCGGGCGCGCGCCGCCGCGCCGGCGAACAGCGCCGCATCACTCGCGGCGCGCGTGGCCGCCACCGTGGCGCGGATGCCGCCGCCCGCGGCGGCGATCTGCTGGTAACTCGCGCCTTCCAGCCGCTGCGCGAATTCGTTGGCGCGATTGCCCGCGTACACCAGGTGCGTGTGGCAATCGATGAGGCCGGGCGTCACCAGCGCGCCACCCAGATCGTGCTCGGCGATGATTCCCGCGCGCAGCCCCGCCGGCAGCGCGGCTTCGGCGCCCACCCAGTGCAGCCGGTCGCCTTCCACCAGCAACGCGCCGCGTTCGGTCACACCGCAAGCGGGCGCGTCGTCCATCGTCGCCAGCCGCGCGTTGCGCCACAGGGTGCTCCCGCTCATGGCTTGAATGCGCCCTCGATCTGGTAGCGCGCACCCGGATGCACCAGTCGCACCACCGTGACCGGCGTGCCGCGGCTCACCGTGCGGCGCGTGAGGATCAGGCACGGCGCGCTGCGCGCGATCGCCAGCAGCTTCGCTTCCTGCGCGCTCGCGCACGCGGCTTCGATGGCGTATTGCGCTTCCCACACCGGCGCCACTTCCAGCAGGTACTGCGTGGGCGTGCGGAGCGCGAAGTCCGCCTGCAGGTAGCCTGGCGCGGCGGCGGGATTGACGTAACGGTCCTCACACTGGAGGGGAATGCCGTCCTCATGGTGGACCACGAGCGTGTGGTACACGACGGCACCAGGCACGAGATCGAGCTGCCTTGCCACCGATGCACTGGCCTTCTCGGCGCGATGCAGCTGCACCGCGGCGTGGTGACGATGGCCGCGCGCCTCGATCTCGCTGTGCAGGTCGCGCAGCGTCAGCGTCGAGGAGACGCGGTGCA
>DATJYR010000031.1:0-9154 GCA_035499515.1 Steroidobacteraceae bacterium
GATCTAAGCAGAACTTCCCCGACGGCATCGACTACAGCATCGTCTATGACCCCACGCAGTTCGTGCGCCACTCCATCGAGGCGGTCACGCATACGCTGTTCGAGGCGATTGCGCTGGTGGTGCTCGTGGTGATCCTGTTCCTGCAGACGTGGCGCGCGTCGGTGATCCCGCTGCTGGCGGTGCCGGTGTCGATCGTCGGCACGTTCGGGCTGATGCACGCGTTCGGCTTCTCGATCAACGCGCTGTCGCTGTTCGGGCTGGTGCTCGCCATCGGCATCGTGGTGGACGACGCCATCGTGGTGGTGGAGAACGTCGAGCGTCATATTGCGGACGGCCTGGCGCCGCGCGAAGCCACCAAGCTGGCCATGACCGAAGTCAGCCGGCCCATCATCGCGATCACGCTGGTGCTGTGCGCGGTGTTCGTGCCGGTGGCGTTCGTGAGTGGCCTGACGGGCCAGTTCTACCGCCAGTTCGCGCTCACGATCGCGATCTCGACCGTCATTTCGGCCTTCAATTCGCTGACCCTGTCGCCGGCGCTGGCCGCCATCCTGCTCAAGCCGCATGGCGCGAAGCCCGATCGCCTCACCTCGCTCATGCAGCGCGTGCTGGGCCGCTTCTTCGCGCGCTTCAACGGCGCCTTCGCGAAAACCGGCAGCGCGTACCAGCGCGCCGTCACGGGCACGGTCCGCCGCAGCGGCATCGCGCTCATCGTATACGGCGGCCTGCTGATCCTGGCGGTGGTGGGCATCGGCACGCTGCCGCGGGGTTTCGTGCCGGCGCAGGACAAGCAGTACCTCGTGGCCGTGGCCCAGCTGCCGTCGGCCGCGTCGATCAGCCGCACCGATGCGGTGATCCGCAAGATCGGCGAGATCGGGCTGACGCAGCCGGGCGTGTCCGGCGCCGTGCAGTTCACGGGCCTCTCGTCCAACAATTTCATCAACAGCTCGAATGTCGGCATCGTGTTCTTCACGCTCGACGGCTTCGAGAAGCGTCGTTCGGCGGCGTTGTCCTCGACCGCGATCGCCCAGGCGCTGAACCGGAAACTGTCGTCGATCCAGGAAGCCTACGTGGGGGTGTTCCCGCCGCCGCCGATCCTGGGTCTCGGCACGCTGGGTGGTTTCAAGCTCAACGTGGAGGATCGCGCCGACCTGGGGGCGGACGCGTTGTACGCGGCCGTGCAGGAAGCCGTGCGCAAGGCGAACGCCGACCCGGCGCTGGCCGGCGTGTTTTCCAACTACCAGATCAACGTGCCGCAGCTCGACGTCAACGTCGATCGTGTCAAGGCCAAGCAGCAGGGCGTGCAGCTCACGGACATCTTCCAGACGCTGCAGGTGTATCTGGGATCGCTGTACGTGAACGATTTCAACCGCTTCGGCCGCACGTACCGCGTGGTGGCCCAGGCGGACGCGCCGTTCCGCTCGCAGCCCGAGGACATCCTGTCGTTGCAGACGCGCAACGCCAGCGGCGCCATGCTGCCGCTGGGTTCGATGGTGACGGTGCAGCCGGCCTTCGGTCCGGATGTGGTGGAGCGTTTCAACGCCTACCGTTCCGCGGACATCAATGGCAGTCCCGCGCCAGGCCACAGTTCGGGCGAAGCGCAGGCCGCGATCTCGCGCATCCTGGCCGAGACGCTGCCGAGCGGCATGTCGTTCGAGTGGACCGAGCTTGCCTACCAGCAGGTGAACGGCGGCAGCGCCACGTTGTGGGTGTTCCCGCTGTGCGTGCTGCTGGTGTTCCTGGTGCTGGCAGCGCAGTACGAGAGCTTCACGCTGCCGCTGGCGATCATCCTGATCGTGCCGATGAGCCTGCTGGCCGGCATGATCGGCGTGCGGCTGCACGGCGGCGACAGCAACATCTTCACGCAGATCGGTTTCCTGGTGCTGGTGGCGTTGGCCTGCAAGAACGCCATCCTGATCGTCGAGTTCGCGAAGCACCTGCAGGAGCAGGGCCGCAGCGCGGTCGCCGCGGTGCTGGAAGCCGCGCACCTGCGGTTGCGGCCGATCCTCATGACTTCGTTCGCCTTCATCATGGGCGTGGTGCCGCTGGTGATCGCGAGCGGCGCGGGTTCGGAAGTGCGGCACGCGATGGGCGCCGCGGTGTTCGCGGGCATGATCGGCGTCACGGTGTTCGGCCTGTTGCTGACGCCGGTGTTCTATGTGCTGATCCGGCGCATGGCGGAAAAGCGTGGCTCGCAGTCGCAGGCGGACGCGACGCCGGCGCTCACGGCGCCGCCAGTGGCCGCTCTGCCGCTGGCTGCGGCCTCGCTGGAGAGCGGTCATGCGTGAGCAACGGCAACCCGGAATGAATCCCGTAACCAACCCGCGCCGCGCCGTGGCGGTCATCGCCGCCGCGGCGGGCGTCGCGCTGCTGCTGAACGCCTGCGCCGTGGGCCCGGATTACAGACAGCCCGATACCAGGGTCGCGGCGACCTTCAAGGACCTCGATCCCGCACTGTATTCCACCGACGCCGCGCCAGCGCGGTTCTGGACCCGCTTCGGCGATCCGCTGCTCGACCAGCTCGTCAGCGACGCGCTGGCCGCCAACCACGATCTGAGGATCGCGGCCGCGCATTTCGCGGAGGCGCGCGCGATCCATCGCGAGACGCGTTTCGATCTGGCGCCCACGGTGACCGCTGACGCCGGCCATACCGATCAGCTCGCTGCGCGCGCGCAGACGCTGCCCGGCTATTCGCGGCAGCAGACGTTGTACGACGCCAACCTCGATGCCGTCTGGGAACTGGATTTCTTCGGTCGCGCGCGCCGCGGGCTGGAGGCCAGCCATGCGCAGGTGCAGGCCTCGCAAGCCGAGCTGCGCGACGCGCAGGTGATGGTCTCCGCCGAAGTCACGCGCACGTATTTCGAGTTGCGCGGACAACAGCAGCAGCTGGTCGTGGCCCGCCGCAATGTCGAGAATCAGCGCGCCACGCTGCAGATCACCAGCGCGCGGCTCGACGCCGGCAGCGGCACCGACTTCGACACCTCCCGCGCCGAGGCGTTGCTCAACGCCAGCAGTGCCACCATGGCGCCGCTCGAAGCCGCGATCACGCGCTCCATCCATCGGCTGGGCGTGCTCACGGGCCGCGATCCGGATGCGCTGGCCGGCCAACTGCAGTTGCCGCAGGACCTGCCGGAACTGCCCGCGCTGGTCGCGGTGGGCGATCCCGCCACGCTGCTGCGGCGTCGTCCCGACATCCGCGAGACCGAGCGTGCGCTGGCCGCCAGCAACGCAGGCATCGGCCTCGCCGTTGCCGACCTGTTCCCGCGCGTGAGCTTCACGGGCAGTGTGGGCGTGGCCGCCACGCAGGCCAATGGCCTCGGCGATGCGGGCAGCGGCACGCGGCTCATCGCCCCCGGCATCACCTGGGCCGCGTTCGACCTGGGCCGGGTCCGGGCGCAGATTGGTGCGGCGCGAGCGCGCAACGATGCCGCGTTGGCACGCTACGAGCAGACCGTGCTCGGCGCCCTTGAAGAGACCGGCAACGCCCTCATGGCACACCAGAAGGCGCGCGAGCGCTTGCAGTACCTGAGCGAATCGGCCGCGGCCAGTGCCCGTGCCGCGCAGGTGGCCCAGCTGCGCTACCAGAACGGCGCCAGCGATTTCCTGCAGGTGCTGGACGCCGAGCGCACCCTGCTGCAGGCGCAGGATGCGCTGGCGCAGAGCCGGACCGAAACGGCCACCACGCTGGTCGCCGTGTACAAAGCGCTGGGCGGCGGGTGGGAAGGAGCGCCGCCGCCGCGTAAACTGGTGGCAGCCAGGACGGAGTGATTATGTCAGTCGTTTCGATTGCCGATGACGCGGACGACAAGGCGGTGCTGGATGGCAGCCGCTCGGCGCGGCTGCGCGAGCGACTGCTGTCGGCTTCGGCGCGGGCCAGCCGCCTGTTGCTCGAGGCGCCCGACGCCATGGCTGCGATGCCCACCATCCTGCGCGAGCTGGGCGAAGCGGCGGAAGTGGATCGCACCGCTTACGCCATCGCCGAGACCGACGCCGGTGGTGCGAGCTGGCTGCTGATCAAGAGCGAGTGGACCGCCGAATATGTGGTCGGCGAGCGCAGCAACACGGTGCGCCTGCCGCTCGGCGATCGCACGTCCGACTGCTTCTGCAACGAGCTCAGCGCCGGCCGCAGCGTGTACGTCCGCCACGGCGATGGCTCGTGCGCCATCAGCATCGCGAGCGAGCTGGCGAAGAGTTCGCTGATCGTGCCGTTCCTGGTCGACGGCGAATACGCCGGCGCAATCGGGTTCGACGACTGCCGCGAGGTGCGCGAGTTCGATCCCGCGGTGGTGTCCGCGCTCGAGATCGCCGCCAGCCTGATCGGCGCGGCGCTGCATCGCGAGAAGCTGGTGGAAGCCGTGCGTCAGGAGCGCGAACGCGCCGCCGAGCAGCGCGTGGCCGAACTCGCGCGCACCAACGCCATCCTGCGCGACAACCTCGAGCGCCTGGCGAGCGCGCCGGATCCGTACAGTTTCCTCGGGCACATGCTGGTCGAAACCGCGCGCCAGCTCGAAGCGGCGGCCGGCGCCATCGTGATGCTCGCGCCCGGCGGCGATGAATGGCGCGTCATGGCGCATGTGCGCGAAGGCGTGCTGGAGGAACCGCCGTTCGTGAAGGTGCTGCCGCACTCCGATGACATGCGGGCCGACCTCGTGAACTTCGGCAAGGAGCCGAAGTACTTCGAAGTGGACACCATGCCGACGCCCACCTGGCCGGGCATGTGCGAGTTCCAGAAGCAGGAAGGCCACAAAAGCATCTACAAGCTGCCGCTGGTGTTCGGCGAGCAGACGGTGGGTTTCATTTCGCTGGCCTTCCGCCGCCTCAACGCGCTGGATGCGGAACGCAGCAGCGTGCTCATCACGCTGGCACAGCAGGCCACGCTGGCCATCGGCCTCAAGCGGCTGGCGATTTCCGCCAAGAACGCGGCGGTGCTCGCCGAACGCAACCGCATCAGCCGCGAAATCCACGACGGCCTGGCGCAGGCCTTCACGGGGATCCTGATGCAGCTCGGCGCCGCCGAAGAGCTCGCGGAGAATTCACCGCTGGCCGTGGTGCTGGTGCGCATCCGCGACATCGCGCGTGAAGGTTTGTCCGAAGCGCGCCGTTCGGTGCTGGCGCTGAGTCCGGCGGAAAGCCGGCCGGGCGGCCTCGAGCTCGCGCTGCGTCAGCTCGCGGAGCGCTCCACGGTCGATGGCCGCCTGAGCGCCATTTTCGAAGGTGGCGCAACGCCCACCGGACTGGTGCCCGAATTCGAACATGCCTTGCTGCGCATCGCGCAGGAAGCCGTCAGCAATGCCGCGCGGCATTCGGGCGCGAAGCAGATCCGCATCGGTCTGATCGCCGAGCAGACCCACATGCTGCTGAGCGTCGCCGACGACGGCTGCGGCATGGCGGAGCAACCGGAGCAGCACGCGCAGCAGGGCTTTGGCCTCGCCAACATGCGCGAGCGCGCCGAGGCCATCGGCGGCGAGTGGCTGATCGACAGCCAGCGCGGCCGCGGTACGACCATCAGCGTGCGGGTCGCGAGGCCGCTGCGCGCGTGAACACCGTGCGCAAGATCAGCGTGATCCTGGCCGACGACCACCCGGTGGTGCGCGACGGCCTGGCCGCCATCGTCAACCAGCAGCCCGACATGGAGGTGGTGGCCGAAGCCGGCGACGGCGAGCAGGCCGTGGCGCTCTACGAGCAATATCGGCCCGACGTGATGGTGCTCGATCTGCGCATGCCGAAACTCGACGGCGCGGCGGTGGTGCAGAAGGTGATCGAGGCGCATCCCAAGGCGCACCTGCTCATCATGACCACGTACGATGGCGACGAGGACATCTTCCGCAGCCTGAGCCAGGGCGCGAAGGGTTACCTGCTGAAGGATGCGCCGCGCCAGGAAATCCTCTCCGCGATCCGCGCCGTCAGCGAGGACCGGCCGTACACTTCGTCATCGATCGCGGCCATCGCGCTGCTGCGCATGGCCAAGCCCAATCTCACGCAGCGCGAGACCGACGTGCTGCAGCTGCTGGCCGAAGGCCGCAGCAACAAGGACATCGCGCGGCGCCTGCAGATCACCGAAGGCACCGCCAAGACCCACGTCAAGGGCATCCTCAACAAGCTCGACGCCATCAGCCGCACCGAGGCGGTGGCGGTGGCGCACCGCCGCGGCCTGGTGCACCTCTAGCGTCAACCCTTGCCGCGCCGGCGGACGCGGCGCCAGCGCTGGTCGCTCCGGCGGCGCTGCTAGAGCAGCGACTGCTGCTGCGGCAGCTGCACCACCACCGTTCCGGCCAGCTTGTCGTGCCACGACTGGCGCTCGCTGTCGAACGCGATCCAGATGAACCCGAGGAATGCCACGGCCAGCGACAGGAACGAGCCCAGCGCTCGCACCACCACCGTGCCCCAGTCCAGCGGGCGAGCATCGAGGCGCCGCACCTGCAGCTTGCAGACGATGCCGCCCACCGTCGTGCCGCGCAGCTTCCACATCACCGCGCCATAGACCGCGAGGACCAGCAGGAAGGTGCGATGGTCGTCATGGAACGGACCGCCGTGGCCGATGAGGGCCAGCACCAGCGCCACCAGCAGCACGTCGATGCCGAGCGCGGCCATGCGGATCCAGAAGCCGGCGCGGGGCGTCGCGTCGG
The DNA here is from genome assembly GCA_035499515.1 of Steroidobacteraceae bacterium. Taxonomy (GTDB): domain Bacteria; phylum Pseudomonadota; class Gammaproteobacteria; order Steroidobacterales; family Steroidobacteraceae; genus FEN-1191. The sequence continues at coordinate 6,624 of DATJYR010000031.1, forward strand.
CAACGGCTGACGCAGGCGCAACCGGCTCGGCTGCAGCGGCCTCAGGCCCGGCCGCGGTATCGCCGGCGCCCGCAGCGTGGGCGGAGTTCGCCGCCGCGTCTGCAGTCGCGTCCGCCGACACCACAGGCCCCGGACTCGCAGGCGTTGCGCCGCCCTTCGGCGGCTTCGGCCGCGCCGCGCGCGCCGCGCGGCGCTCCAGGATCAGCGTGTAGAACACCACGCCGAAGCCCATGAACCCGAGCAGCTTGTAGATCAGGAAGCCCAGGAACGGGATCAGGTACAGCGCCATCACGATCAGTCCGCCGATCAGCACCGCGAGCACCGGATGGCCCGCGGGGGTCGCGGCGGGGCGCACGATGCGGCGGCCGATCCACGCCAGCATGACGGCTTTGCCGAACAGGTTGGCGAGCAGCAGTCCGATGCCCACGAACGGCACTGCGATGATGCCGACCACCGTGACGAACAGCAGCGCGGTCACGATCGGCACCAACAGGATCATGAGCAGCGCGGTCAGCGCCGAGCGTCCCGGGTACGTCTCCATCGTCTGCACGCAGCGATCGGTGGCTTTCGGGAACAGCAGCGCCATCAGCAGGTACAGCGCCAGGAACACGAACGCGATGCTCCAGGCCCAGCCGAGATCCGGCGACAGCGCCAGCGGGCGACCGAGCACCAGGCAGTGCGTCACCCACGCGCGCATCCACTTGAAATCCATGTGGCCGATGGTGACGTTCTGTACCTGGCCATGCGTGATGGCCGCGGGATCGCGCTTCACGGTGCCGCCGACGGCCACCAGGTCGCCACCCACGTCGGCCTGTGGACCGAGTTCGATGTCGCCCAGCACCGCAACCACGGCACCCTTGACCGGACTGTTCACGTACGTGCTGCCGAGCACGGCGACCGCGCTGTCGCCCACCGGACCGGTGACGCGCGTGTCGCCCAGCACCGAGACCACGCTGTCGTGCACCGTGCCGGCGGTGGTGGAGGAACCGAACACCGAGACGACGGCGTCCGCCTCCTCGTCGGCCGGCAGCGAGGTGTCGTGGCCGATCGAGACGCGGGCATCGTCGGCCAGCGCCGGCGGTGAATGCGCGAGCAGCGGCAGCCACAGCAGCAGGCTGATGAGGAGGGCGCCGAGGTTGCGTGAGCGGATGTTCATGAATTGCTGTCCATGGATTGGCGGTTCGTGAAAAGCGTGCGCCAGGCAATCGCGCCGAGGCCGAGCCCGGCGGCGTACAGCGTGGCGATGGCAAACCCCGCGGCGTACAGCCACGCGGTGGGAATGTTGTGGCCGAGCATCTGCACCAGGCTCGTGACCGGATTGGCGTCCAGGCGCATCGAGCACCAGCCCATCACCTGCGTCGACAGGTACGCCGCGCCAGCGGCCGTGAGCGCGAACAGCGCCTGCGCCGGGCGCGGCCAGTGCAGCAGGCTGCGGCGCCACCACGGCAAGGCGGGCTGTGTCCGCAAAGCATCCAGCACACGCTGCTGCAGCGTGACCGGCGCGCGTCGCAACGGTTGCGCACGCAGGACGCGATGCACGCGCCGTTCGAGTTCGGCGTCTTCCCTGTCAGGACTTTCGTTCATGAGGCGATCTCCAGTCCGGCGTCCTCGCCCAGCGCGGACAAGGGTCCCGCCAGCGCGCTGCGCCCACGAAAAATGTCGGCCTTGACCTTGGCCAGCGAAACCTTGAGCTGGTCCGCGATCTGCTGGTAGGACAGTTCCTCGAAGTGGAACAGCACCAGCGGCACGCGCTGGTGTTCGGGCAGCGCGGCCAGCGCACGTTCCACCAGCGCTGCGCGCTGCTGGTCCTCGTGGTCGAGCTGCTCGTCGCCCGGCGCGACGAAATCCATCTCGGGCTGCTCGGAGAAGAACTGCCAGCGCTTGCGGTAACGCGTCAGGTGGTTCAGCGACAGGTTGATGGCCACCGTCTTGAGCCAGCCGCCGCTGGTTTCGCGGTACCGCAGTTCGTCGAAACGCTCATAGGCCTTCAGGAACACCTGCTGCGAGATGTCCTCGGCCTGGGCTTCGTTGCCGCACAGGCGGACGGCCGTCGAAAAAACCATGTCCTGATAAGCGCGCATGAAAGCTGCAAAGTCGGCCCAGAGGGCGGTTCCTGGTTGGGGTGTAGGCACGGGTTGTTCTGCACTTCAGGTCAAGTACACGGCTCCCGGGCGAAAGTTACACCCAAAACGACAGCGGGCCACCGCCTGGGGCGATGACCCGCTGGTCATCCCGAAGCCCGGTACCCGGCTGCCCTTGGGGGACAGGGAGCTACCGGCCGCTGGTCAGTTGCCGGCAGGCGGTGCACCGCCCGGTCCGCCCGGGGGGCCTCCCGCGCCCGGGCCGCCGGGACCGCCTGGTCCGCCCGGACCGCCAGGTCCACCCGGGGGGCCGCCGCCGCCAGGCCCGCTGGGGCCCACCGGATTGCTGCCGACGGTGGTGCCGTCCGCCAGCGTGACCTTGCCGAGCGATCCGCCAGGCCGACCATCCTTGAGCGGCGCGAGCTGGACGGTGACCTTGTCGCCCGGCTT
>DATJYR010000032.1:0-8253 GCA_035499515.1 Steroidobacteraceae bacterium
GCGATCGCCCAACACCCAGGCCGTGAAGCCCGGCGCATGAGCATGGATCGTCACCTCGGCCGGCGGTGAGGCATCCCAGTGATCGGTGAGCTTGCCGTCGTGCACGCGGAAGATGTCCACGCCCTCGCCGTACATGGTCACCATCTCGCCGTTCACCGAGGCCATCACCGGCACCTCGACGGTCGGCCCGCTGCCAAACTGCTTCGCCATGCGCGCGAAGGACTGCCGGGTGGCGGCCCAGTCGGCGCAGTCCTTCTGTCCCGACGTCATGAGGTGGCTGTGGTCGCAGAAATCCTTGCTGACGTACTGCTCGAACGCCGCATCGGTCCTGCCCTCGACCATCGCCGCGCAGTTCCACACGAACGCGATGTGCTTGGCCTGCTTCTCCGCCGCCGTCTCGCCGTACGGCGTGTCGGGGCCGAAATTGGCGGTCTTGCAGGCTTCCAGGGCCTGGGCTTTCGGCAGTGGGTCGGCGTGGGCGGTGCGGACCCCGCTTGCGAATGACAGGAGCGTGAGCAGGACGCCGGCGATGACGCCCGAGGAAAGTGCGCGCATGAGTCCCCCCCAGGGAATTGTTTCGTCGCGCGAATATGGCGTCGTGTCGAGGCCGCGTCCAGTGCTTGATGTAACTTTTCCTCGCCCCGGCAGGGACGCGGGCGCTTCCTGGAACCCGCGCGTTCCCGCGGGAAATATGTCAAGACCAGGGTGCGCCCTTCGCCCGGCGCCGCGCGGCCTCCGCCGCAGGCTCTTTTTCCGCTTTTGCCCGCCAATGCACACCTAAGCCCGGATGGCGCCTAAGGTTTTGCGTTTCAGGCCCGTTAACAGGCCAGCGGGGGCCTCGCGGCTCCTGCAGCAATGCATTCCACGAGGCAAGTCCATGGCTCTCAAGCTCAAAGCCAACGCCGCGCCGACCCGCCAGGCCCTGTTGAACGCGGTCAACTATCACGTCGAAGTGACGCTCGCCAAGAACCCCCAGAGCGCGGAGCTCGAGGACTACCAGCTCGCGCTGGCCCTGGCGATCCGCCAACCCATCCTCCACGCCATGAACGCCACCGAGGCGCGGGTGCGCGAGGCGAATGCCAAGCAGATCCATTACCTCTCGATGGAATTCCTGATCGGCCGGCTGCTCGCGAACAACCTGCGCAACCTGAAGCTGTACGACGTCTGCGCCGAAGCCGCCTCGGACCTCGGCCTGGATCTCGCCGACATCCTCGAAACCGAAGTCGACCCCGCGCTGGGCAACGGCGGACTGGGCCGGCTCGCGGCGTGCTTCCTCGACTCGCTCGCGAGCCTTTCCTACCCGGGCTACGGCTACGGCATCAATTACCAGTACGGCCTGTTCCGCCAGTCCTTCGCCAACGGGTTCCAGCGCGAGCAGCCGGACAACTGGGCCGCGCACGGCACGCCGTGGCAGATCGAACGCCGCGAGCAGAGCTCGATGATCCCGATCTATGGCCGCGTCGACGCGGCGATGGACGAGCACGGCCATTTCAACCCGCACTGGATGGAGTGGAAATCGCTGATCGGCGTGCCCTCGGACGTGCCGGTGGTGGGCTACGGCGGCCACTGCGTCAACTTCCTGCGCCTGTATTCGGCCCGTGCACCGGGCGAATTCGACATGGCGATCTTCAACGGCGGCGACTACCTGCGCGCCATGGAGCAGCAGGTGCAGGTCGAGACGGTATCCAAGGTGCTGTATCCGTCCGACTCCGCCGCGGCGGGCCGCGAACTGCGCTTCATCCAGGAATACTTCTTCGTCGCCTGCGCCATGCGCGACATCTTCCGCCGTCACCACGCCACCGGCGCTCCGATCGAGGAATTCGGCAACCGGAACGCGCTGCAGCTCAACGACACGCATCCCGCGATGGCGGTGGCCGAGCTGATGCGCACGCTGGTCGACGAGCACGATCTGCCGTGGGAGCAGGCCTGGCAGATCACCCGGCAGTCCACGGCCTACACCAACCACACGCTGCTGCCGGAAGCGCTGGAGAAATGGCCGGTGGCGCTGTTCGAGCGCGTGCTGCCGCGTCACCTCGACATCGTCTACGAAGTGAACCGCCGCTTCCTCGAGGAAGTGGCCGTGCGCTACCCCGGCGACACCGAGCGCCTGCGGCGCATGTCGATCGTGCAGGAGTGGCCGCACAAGGAAATCCGCATGGCGCACCTCGCCATCGTGGGCAGCCATTCCGTGAACGGCGTCGCCGAGATGCACTCCGAGCTGGTGAAGAGCCAGCTGGTCCCCGACTTCTACGATCTCTGGCCCGACCGCTTCAACAACAAGACCAACGGCGTGACGCCGCGCCGCTGGCTGCTGAACTGCAACCACCGTCTCGCGAACCTCATCACCGAGGCCATCGGACCGAAGTGGGCGGCGGACCTCGAACTGCTGGCGGAGCTGGCGCCGATGGCGAAGAACTCCTCGTTCCTGCACCAGTTCCAGAAGGTGAAACTGCAGAACAAGACCGACCTGGTGCAGAAGGTGCGCGAGGCCACCGGCGTCACCATCGATCCGGCGTCGATGTTCGACGTGCAGATCAAGCGCGTGCATGAATACAAGCGCCAGCTGCTGAACGCATTGCACATCATGCACCTGTACCTGCGCCTCAAGGAGGACAACGTGGCGCTGCCCACGCCCAAGACCTTCATCTTCAGCGGCAAGGCGGCGCCCGGCTACGCGCTCGCCAAGCTCATCATCAAGCTCATCAACAACATCGCACGGCTGGTCAACGGCGATCGGGCCATCAACCAGCAGCTGCGCGTGGTGTTCTACCCCGACTACAAGGTGTCGGTGGCGGAGGCCATCGTGCCGGCGGCCGACCTGTCGGAGCAGATTTCCACCGCCGGCTACGAGGCTTCCGGCACCGGCAACATGAAGCTCGCCATGAACGGCGCGCTGACCATCGGTACGCTGGACGGCGCCAACGTGGAAATCGCGCGCGAAGTGGGCAGGAAGAACATCTACATCTTCGGCCACACCGCCGATGAGGTGATCCTGGCGCGCCAGACCGGCGATGCGGCACGACTGGTGTACGAGTCGAACGCCGACGTGCGCCGCGTGATCGACCAGCTCGCCGCCGGCCGCTTCTCACCCGAGGACCCGGGGCTGTTCGCGCCCATCGTGCAGTCCCTGCTGGACCATGGCGATTACTACATGCACCTCGCGGACTTCGCCGACTACGCGGCCAAGCACGAACAGGCGGCGGGCGACTTCAACAATCACCGCGCCTGGGCCGCGCGCGCGCTGGTCAACGTGGCCCGCAGCGCGCATTTCTCCAGCGACCGCACCATCCGCGAGTACGCAGACCAGATCTGGAACCTCAAGCAGGTCATTTAGGCAAGGAGCAGCAACGTGGTACTGGAAGATCATGCCGAAGGCGACTACCTGGTGGTCAGTCTCAAGGACAAGCGGCTCGATGCCGTGATCGCCTCGAACTTCAGGGAAGCGATGGTGGAACGCATCGACCGGGGGCAGCAGAAGATCGTGCTGGACCTGAGTGGCGTGCTGTTCCTCGACAGCAGCGGGCTGGGCGCGGTCGTTGCGGTGCTCAAGCACGTGGGCGCCAGGGGTTGCCTGCACCTGTGCGGCGTGACGCCGGCCGTGATGGCGGTACTCAAGCTGACGCGCATGGACCGCGTTTTCAAGACCTACCCCACGCGCGAGGCCGCGCTGGCCGCGTGAGCGGCATCGCCCGCGGATGACGGGAACCGACGTGGCCGCCGAAACACCCTTGCTGCTGATCGTCCCGGCCACGCTGCTGGATGCGCGCTCGACCACCGAACGCGTCATGGCGTTGTGCCAGCGCCTGTCCGAGGCGGACCGGGCGCTGTACGAGACGGCGGTGATGGAGTGGCTCACCAACGTGGTCAAGCACAGCTGCGAACACCTGCACGGCGCGAGCTTCTTCGTGCGCGTCGATCCCTCTCCCGACTCGATCCGCCTGATCGTCGAGGACTGCGGCCACGGCATGCCGCCGGGCCAGTTCGATGCGGCGCCGGCTGAAGTCTATTTCGATCCGGAACACATCGGCGAACTGCCCGAATCGGGCTTCGGCATCGCCATCCTCAAGACCGTGATGGACCACGTGCGCTACGAACAGGACCACGGCGTGAACCGGCTCACGGCCGTGAAGCGGTGGGCGTCCTGATGCCCGGCGACGCCAACGGCGCGCCGGCTGGCGTCGGCGCCGGCAGCCCCGCCGAGGACCTGGCGCGTCTGCGCCGCAGCGTCACGCTCAATACCGAAATCATCGGTGCGCTGCGCGCGGCGCGCGATCGCAGCGCGCAGCAGGTCGCCGAGCAGGCGGCACTGCTGGCGGCGTGCAGCACCGAGCTGCAGCAGCGCACCCTGCTGCTGCTCGAGCACCACGGCCTGCACGACGACGAATCGCACGACGTCGCGGCGCTGCTCGAGGACCTGGCCGACTACACCGCCGCCTGCGCCGATACGCTCGCGCTGCAGCGCGAACCGGTGCTGCTGCGCCAGCTGCTGCTGCAGGCCGTGGCGCAGGCCAATGCGCTGCGCGTGGCGGAAGCGCCCGTGCCCGAGGTGCTGGTCGACGCGCAGGTACCGGATCGGGTGCTGGGCGATGCGCCGCGGCTCATGAAAGTGCTGACCCACCTGCTGGGCGTCAGCCTGCGCGAATGCGACGCCGAGCCGCTGAATCTGGAGGTGGCGCGGGCCGGCGGCGATTTCCTCAGCCTCACGCTCACCCGCCCGGGCGGTGCGGGCTGCAAGCCAGCCCAGCTCGCGGCGAGCGCCTCGCCCGACGCCGCGCTGCGCGCCGCGCTGGTGCCGCGCCTGTGCCTGCTCATGAACGCCACCGTGAAGCGCGACGCCGAAGCGCGCGATGGCGCGCTGCTGACCATCACCGTGCCGTTGCAGGCGGGCCGCGATCCGGCGCAGACCGGCAAGTTCCGCCTCGCGTCCCTGGCGAAGGCGGCCAACGCGGCGAGCGGCGTGCAGAGCCGCCGCGCTGCCGACCACGCGATCGCCGCAGGCGAAGGCGCCATCGATTTCATGTACCTGGATCGCCAGCTCGGCTCCCTGGCGCGATTGGTGCTGGCGCGTACGGCGCCGGCCTTCATCGCCGGCATCGAGGCGCGCATGACTTCGCTGGTGGTCGCGCAGCAGAGCGGCGATCTGGCGCGGCTGCACGACCTGGCGCAGGCCTGGAAGGGCTCGGCCATGAGCGTGGGCGGCCGCGTGCTGGCGCAGTGGCTGGGCGCGCTGGAAAAGCAGGCCGCGGGCGGCCAGCTGCCCGGCGAGGAATCCATCCGCCAGATCCAGACCGCGGTGGAACGCCTGCGCCGCGCGCTGGGCAAGTTCTGCCGTGAAGAGCGCCTCGCCACCTGACACCACAGCCCCGGGGCCCGCAGCAACCATGAGCGCCAGTGAACAGACCGTCGAATTCGCCCTCACCATGCAGATCGGGCTGCGCCGCATCCTGCTGGTCGAGAGCGAGCCGGACCAGTCCATCTACTGGACCGAGCTGCTGGGCTCGCTCGGTTTCCACGTCGTACCGGCCGCGTCCATCACCGAGGCGAAGCTGCTGCTGGCGGACCAGCCGGCCATCATCGTCTGCAGCGCGCTGCTCTCGGACGGGCGCGGCAGCGAATTCATCGCGCAGCTGCGCCGCCGCGAGGACCTCGCGCGCGTCTACCTCATCCTGCTCACCAACAGCTTCGGCCATGACGAGCTGATCGAATCGCTGACCGGCGGCGCCAACGACTGCATGGACAAGAGCGCCTCCTACAGCGAAGTGCGGGCGCGCCTGAAACTGGCCGAGCGCGTGCTGACGCTGAACGAAGCGCTGCTCGACAAGAGCGCCAGGCTCACCGATGCCATCCGCATGATCCGCAACGAACTGGAATCGGCCGCGCGGCTGCAGGCGGCCATGCTGCCGCGCCCGCTGCACGAAGGCGCGTTGCAGGTGCAGACCTTCTACCAGCCCAGCGACCTGCTGGGCGGCGACATGCTGGGCCTGACCCGCCTGGACGCGGGCCAGCGCATCGCCTTCGGCCTGATCGATGTCGCGGGCCACGGCACGGCCTCGGCGCTGATCTCCTGCAGTTTGATGCGCGAGATGATGGATCGCATGCTGGTGCTGCTGGAAGGCGGTGTCGGCGCCGAGCGGTGCGGCCAGCAGGTGATCGAAGAGATGAACCGGCGCTACTTCCAGCTCGACATGCCGGGCATGTATTTCACGGCGGTGGCGGGTGTGCTGGACACGCGCAGCTGGGAACTCAGCTACTGCCAGGCGGGCCATCCGAGCCTGCTGCTCTACGATCCGAAGTCGAACTGGCAGGTGCTCGAGGACAGCGGCTTCCCCGTGGGATTGTTCGAGGATGCACAGTACGGGACGCGCGAAGTGCAGCTCACGGCCGGCCAGAAGCTGCTGGCCATCTCCGACGGCCTGCTCCGCCCCCGTCCCGATGATCCGGCCGGCGGACTGGCCGTGCTGGAATTGCTGCGGCGGTCGCCACCGCAGGGCCCGGTGGTCATGCAGCGGCTGGAGGAGCTGGCGGCCTCGGCGAGCTTCGACGAGCGCGACGACCAGAGCGCCATGCTCATCTGCTTCGGCGACACGCTCAACCCGGGCTGAGCGCGCCCGCCCGCGCGATCAGTCGACGCTCACCACGACCTTGCCTCTGGAGTGTCCCGCCTCGACATAGCGGATGGCCTCGGGCGTCTCGCTGAGCGGATAGGTGCGATCGATCACGGGCATGAGCTTGCCGCTGGCCATCAGGTCGCGCAGCACATTGAGGTCGGCCTGGTTCAGCTCCGCCAGCATGAACCGCGCCTGCTGTCTGTGGAACGGCTGTGACAGCTTCGCCTTGATCGAACCCGTGAGCGGACCGAGCCAGTCGTTGTCGCTGGCACCGCCGATCATGACCAGCACGCCGGTGGGCGTGAGCACCCGCCGCAACTCGGCGAGCGTGTGGTTGCCGATGGGGTCGATGATCAGGTCGTACTGTTGCTTGCCCTGCGTGAAGTCTTCATGGGTGTAGTCGATCACGTGGTCGGCGCCGATCCCCTGCACCATGGCGGCGTTCTTCGCGCTGCAGACACCCGTGACCTCCGCGCCCATCGCCTTGGCGATCTGCACGGCGAACGTGCCCACGCCACCGGACGCCCCGTTGACGAGCACTTTCTGGCCGGCCTGCAGCTTGCCCTTGTCGCGCAGCGCCTGCAGCGCCGTGACGCCCGCGATCCCCACCGACGCGGCCTGTTCGCCGGTGACGTTGGGCGGCTTCAGGGCGATCGCGCCCGTGGCGCGCACGCTCACGTACTGCGCGAATGCGCCGTCCGCGCCCCCGAACACTTCATCGCCCACCTTGAACTGCGTGACCCTGTCACCCACCGCCTCGACCGTGCCTTCGAAGTCGGTGCCGAGGCGCACGTCGGCGGGCGCGCCGATGCCGATCATCGGTCGCATGATGTACGGCTTGCCGCGCACGTAGTGCCAGTCGAGCGGATTCACGGCCGCGGCGTGCACGCGCACCAGCACCCGGTCCGAGGCCGGCGGGATCTTCGGAAGCGTCTCGAGTTTGACCACGTCCATCGAGCCGTAGCAGCGATAGACCATCGCCTTCATGCTCGGCGTACCCGCGCCCGGCGCGGGCGGCGCGGCACCGCAGGGAGAGTCGTGGCTGACGTAGGCCAGGACGGCTGCGATGCCCAGCACCAGCAGCAACAGGATGGAATTGAGGATCCGGTAACGCAGCTTCACGGGGTCGCTCCTGCTGTACCTGTGGCCGGGACAGGACTGTACCTTGCGTGTGTTGCCTTTTGCCAGCATGAGTGATTTGGGGCTGGCGCAGGCTTATGCTGCGACCCTGCCATCCAGACGCCGGAGCGCGCGGCCAGCATGATCTTCGAACAGCTCAGTGCCGGAGGTTGCCAGTCCTATCTGGTGGGGTGCGCCGAGAGCTGCGCGGCCGTGCTGATCGATCCGGAAATCAGTCTCATCGATCGCTACCTGGCGCTCGCGGCGCGCGACGGGCTGCGGCTGCAGTACCTGGTCGACACCCACACGCACGCGGATCACTTCTCGGCCACGCAGCAGCTGGCGCGCCAGCTCGACATCCCGGTGGCCATGCATCGCGCGAGCCCCGCGCCGTTCGTCGATCTGCGGCTGGACGACGGCGAGATGCTGGTGTTCGGCAGGCATCGCATCCAGGTGCTGCACACGCCGGGACACACGCGCGATTCGATGTGCCTGCGCGTGGAGGATCGTCTCTTCACGGGCGACA
>DATJYR010000033.1:0-1889 GCA_035499515.1 Steroidobacteraceae bacterium
CGAATCCTCGTCCATGTCCTTGAGGGTGTAGGTCTCGCGCTGCGGCACCGGGTTGCCGATGCCGGGCTGCACGCCTTCCCACCAGCCGTGGTAGGCGCCGCAGAAGCGCACCAGGTGCGAACGGCGCGTATGGTAGCGGGCGAGGCGCGTCGCCTGCATGACGGCCTCGGTGCCGGACATGTGGAACGAGACTCCGTCCAGGCCGGAGATTTCGCGCAGCCGCCGCACGTTGAAGGCAACTGCGGGATGGTAGGCGCCGAGCACCGGTCCCAGGCCCGCGGCGCGCGCGCTGCCCTCTGCGATGCAGGACTTGTAGAAGTCGTAACCGAACAGGTTCACGCCGTAGGAGCCGGCCAGGTCGTAGAACTTGTTGCCGTCGAGGTCCGTCAGCATCACTCCCGAGGAAGCCTGCAGGAAGCCGCCCCCTTTCAGGTGCTCGCGGACGTGGCGGCTGTACTGGAACGGCACCCGGTAGAGGCTGGTGAATTGCAGGTCGGAAATGCTCTCGGCCGCTTCCGCGGTCAGCGCCGCGCTGCGCGCGTAGCGCTGGCGATACAGGTCCGAGAGCCGCGCAAAGGCGGCCCGGCGCTGCGCCTCGATCTCGTCCGGCGCGCCGTCGGAGCGGAACACGCGCTCCTCGCCATAGCCGTAGTAGGGAATCAGTCCCGCAAGCCTGCGGGCCATGCGCGCATGGCCCGCCAGCGACGGATGCTTCGCTTTCGACAGCTCGAGGCGGGTCTTCAGCGCCGGCAGCGTCAGGGCGGCCGCCGCTGCGCCAAGACCATAGAGAAGGATGGTTTCCTGCATCGAGTCTCCTTGCGGCACATTTACTACGGAAGGTTTACAAACTCGTGACGGTTCGCGCCGCCGTGCTCCGCGTCCTGCAGCACGAGGACCTGAATTTCCTGCTGACCAACCGGATTCCGCGCCGGTTGCTGACCCGGTTCATGGGCTGGTTCAGCAAGATCGAGCAGCCGCTGGTGCGCGACCTTTCGATCGGGCTGTGGCGCCTGTTCGCCGACCTGCGGCTGGACGAAGCAAGGAAGCAGCGCTTCACCAGCCTGCACGACTGCTTCATCCGCGAGCTGAAGCCGGGCGCGCGTCCCGCGGACCCGGACCCCGCTATCCTGGCCAGCCCCTGCGACGCAATCATCGGCGCCAGCGGCCGCCTGGATGGCGTCCAGCTGCTCCAGGCGAAGGGCTTCCCCTACACGCTCTACGACCTGCTGGGCGACGCGAATCTGGTGCGCGAGTACCGCTACGCCAGCTATGCCACGCTGCGCATCACCTCGAGCATGTACCACCGTTTCCACGCGCCGTACGGCTGCAGCGTCCGGCAGGTGACCTATTTCTCCGGCGATACCTGGAACGTCAACCCGATCGCGCTGAAGCGCGTGCGCAAGCTCTTCTGCAAGAACGAGCGCGCGCTGATCCGCATGCGGCTCGAGCCGGGCGGGCACGAGGTGCTGCTGGTGCCGGTCGCCGCGGTGCTGGTCGCCAGCATCCGGCTGCATTTTCTCGACGTCCTGCTGCACCTCAAGTACCGCGGGCCGAACCTGATTCCCTGCGATGCGCGTTTCGCCAAGGGCGAGGAAATGGGCTGGTTCCAGCACGGCTCCACCATCCTCGTGTTCGCGCCGCGCGGATTCGCGCTGCACGAACGCGTGCGCGAGGGCGCGCCGATCCGCGCCGGCGAACCCCTGATGCGGTTGCCCTGAGGTGACGGGCGCCCTGCTGGTCTGGTGGAGCCTGCTTTGCGGCGTGGCAGTTCTGAATGTCGCCGCCTTGGGCTTTTCCATCTGGATTTTCAACCGCAGCAAGAGGCTGCCGGATGCCCGGATCCACGCCACGCGCCGGCTGCTGCTGTGGCTATCGGCGGGCTACGTGCT
>DATJYR010000034.1:0-48243 GCA_035499515.1 Steroidobacteraceae bacterium
CAGCAGCGTTGCGGCGGGCGGTGAGCCTGAGCTCCCTGCTGGTGACGGCCATGGCGACACTGATCTTTGCGCTGACTTTGCTGGTCCAGCGTTCCGCCGTCGCGGGAGCCACGAGCGCGCTCGGAGCAGCCAGCCTGGCAGCTTCGGCGGCCATCGCGGTCTGGGCAGCGCGCCGGGCGTTCCGCCGCGACAGTGGCTCACCGGCGCGGTGGTTGCTGGAGTTGTCGGCCGCATATTCGATTCTGATGTCATTGGGCATCCTCGCGCTGGTGATGTCGTTCAACCGATGGCAGGACCTGGAGACACTCTCGAACCAGCTCAAGCCGGACCTGGCGGGCAGGCCTGTGGTCCTGTGGCATCCGGACGAAACGACCGAGGCTTGGGTTGAGATGTATCTGCCCGGCGCGCCGGCCCTGAGCATTCTCGGGACCGAGGCGAACGGACCTGACACGCTGAGAGGATTCCTTGACCAGCATCCCGACGCGAGAATTCTGGCTCTCGAACACGGCCCGGCCTGGGGCTGGCGAACGTGGCAGCGCTATCTGTCCGGCGCGGGGATGTTGCCCGCGGAATCCGACCCCAAGCTGCCGTTGTCGGACCTGGGGCTGAAGCAATGGACGCGCGTCGAACGTCCGGGAGGACGGGCTTACCGGGTGTTGGGACGCGCGCCAGCCTGAGCTCATCCTTTGCCCGGGACCTGCGCGGTCCGCTATGATAATTGCGTTATCATGGAATGTGTGCCCTGGACCCGCCGCCGCAAGGGAACCGCCGTGCCCCTCGAACAGAGAACCGCCCGCCTGACCATCCTGGTCGATCCGCGCAAGAAGGAGATGTTCGAGCGACTGTGCGCCGAACAGGACCTCACGCCCTCGCAGGTGCTGCGCCAGTTGATGCGGGATTTCATCGAAACGCAGACGGGTGAACCCTGGCAGCCGGTCCCTGCGGGCACGCGCGCCGCCGGCCGCAAGGCGTCGGCCAGACGGCGGGCCGTGCGATGATCGCGCTGCTGGAGGCGCAGCGCGCCGGACTGATCACTCGCGCCACCGTCTGGCGCGACATCGTGGCCGGCATCGTGGTCGGCGTGGTTGCCATGCCCCTTGCGATGGCGTTTGCCATCGCCTCCGGCGCGAAACCCGAGCAGGGGCTCTACACCGCCATCGTCGCAGGCATCGCCACCGCGGTGCTGGGCGGTACGCGGGTGCAGATCTCCGGTCCCACCGGCGCCTTCATCGCCGTGCTGGCCGGCATCACGGCGCAGTACGGTATCGCGGGACTGCAGATCGCGACGCTCATGGCCGGCCTCATCCTGCTGGCCATGGGATTGATACGGCTCGGCGGCGTCATCCGCTACATCCCCGACCCGGTGATCGTCGGGTTCACTTCTGGCATCGGCGTCATCATCTGGGTGGGACAGTGGAAGGATTTCTTCGGCCTGCACCCGTCGCCCGCCGGCACGCACTTCCACGAGAAGCTGTGGGCCTTGCTGCAGGCGCTGCCGGGGCTGGACCTGGCCACGACCGCGATTGCCGTCGGCACCCTGCTGGTGACGATCCTCGGCGCGCGAATGCTGCCGCGCATTCCCGGCCTGCGGCGCCTGCCTTCGCCCCTGCTGGCGATGCTGCTCGCGACGGGGGTCCAGGCGCTGTGGCGCTTCCCGACCGTGGCCACCATCGGCACGGCGTTCGGCGGCATTCCGCGCGCATTGCCAGGACTCGCGTTGCCTGCCGTGAGCGTGTCGCAGGTACTGCAACTGATCGGCCCGGCGTTCACCATCGCATTGCTGGGTGCCATCGAGTCGCTGCTGACGGCGGTGGTGGCGGATGGCATGACCGGCGCGCGGCACGATTCGAACCAGGAACTGATCGGCCAGGGTATCGCCAACGTGCTCTCGCCGCTGTTCGGCGGATTCGCAGCGACGGGCGCCATTGCCCGCACGGCCACCAACATCCGCAATGGCGCAACCAGCCCCATCGCCGGCATCGTGCACGGCGTCCTGCTGGTGCTGATCATCGTGCTGCTCGCGCCGTGGGCGGCCGCCATCCCGCTGGCGGCGCTGGCGGCGATCCTGTTCACGGTGGCCTGGAACATGAGCGATGTGCCGCACTTCGTGGGCATGCTGCGACGCGCGGCGACCGCCGACCGCCTGCTGCTGGCGGTCACGTTCGTGCTGACGGTGTTCGTGGACCTGGTCGTCGGCGTGAACGTGGGCGTCATGTTCGCCGCCCTGCTGTTCATGAAGCGCATGTCGGAGACGGTGCGCATCGAACAACAGGCCTTCACGGGCGCCGAAGATGCTTCGCGGCCGCAGGAGGAACAGGTGCTGCTGCCTCCGGACGTGCTCGTCTACCGCATCGAGGGGCCGTTCTTCTTCGGCGCCGCCGAGAAGCTCGAGCGGGTGCTGGAGCGTACCCCGATGGGCGTGGCAAGCGTGGTGCTGCGCTTTGGTCGCGTGCCGTTCATGGACATCACCGGCATGCAGACGCTGGCGGAGCTGATCCGCCGCTTCCGCAAGCACGGCATGCGCGTGGTGTTCTGCGGAGTCCACGATTCACTGCGCGAGAGTCTGCAGGCCGCCGAGGTGCTGGGGTTGCTCGGCGAGGAGAATCTCTGCGCGAACATGGGCGAGGTGGCGGCGCGACTGCGCGCTGCATGAGGAACTGCGCGGCGGTCCAGCTCCGTCGCGCCAGCGGACGGACATGGCAGGTCGATACATAGCAAGATGCGCAACACTGGTTTGCCATAGGCGCGGTGGCAGGCCGCATGCGGCGGCGATAACCTGCGTTCAGCACACGAGCGCATCCAGCATCGCAGGAACACCATGGCGCATTACGACCGGAAGGACGCCCGCATCTGGGCCCGTGAACACCTCAAGGGCGTCGCCAACGTCACCATCCCCACGGTTACAGCCGACTTCAAGCGCCTCAACGAGCAGGCGATCCGCCACGATGTGCGCATGAGCATCGAACACGGCTTCGTCGGGTCGCTCGCGGTCTCGGAAGTGGCGATTTCACTGGAGCAGTATGGCCAGATGTGCCGGGTCATGGTGCAGGAGGCGGGCGGCAGGATCTTCGTCGTGCACCACGCCGTCTTCAACACCCTGGAGGACAACATCGAAGCGGTCCGACTGGCGGAAGCGGCCGGGGCGGAGCTCGTGCTGCTGGGTTACCCGCCGTATTTCTTCCCCTCGTCGCTGGAAGAGGTCTACTCGTATACAAAGGCCTTCTGCGACGCTACTTCGCTCGCGGTCATGCTGTTCCCGATCCCCACCTGGGGATTCTCGCGCCTGCATCCCGCCGACCTGCCGGTCGCGTTGCTGCGGCGGTTGGTCGACGACTGTCCCAACGTCGTGGCGATCAAGGCGGAGGGCGGTATGCCCTACATCATGTCCGCGATAGAGGTGCATCGCGAATTCCATCAGGAGGTGATGATCTCATTGCCGCTGGAATTCGAATTCATCCCCCTGGCGCAGCTGCTGGACATTCCCTTCTGCGGTACGAATTTCTCGGCCTACTACGGACCCTGGCTGCCTCGCATCCATGCACTCATCCAGGAACGGAACTTCGAAGAGGCCACGCAGCTGTACTACAAGCTCGATCCGGCGCGCAAGGCGTTCAGCGCCGTGCCGAACGGTTCGAACGGTCTGACCAACCGGATGATGTGGAAATACCAGTCCTGGCTGCAGGGATACAACGGGGGTCCGCTGCCGCACCCGACGCCGCGCGTGTACGCACGCGACATGGCCGTGCTGCGGCGTGGCCTCGAAGCGGCGGGTCTCAACCCGACGCGCGATCCGGACGAGGCGTTCTTCAAGGGACGTCACCCGGCATGATCGCGCAGCTCAAGGACCGCGACCTGCTGCGGCAGGCCATGTTGATTGACGGACAGTGGGTGCAGGCCGACAGCGGCCAGACGCTGGACGTGACCAATCCCGCAACGGGAGAACGGGTTGCGCGCGTACCCAACGGCGGCGCGGCTGAAAGCCGCCGCGCCATTCTCGCTGCGGAGCGGGCGATGCGCGGCTGGCGCCGGACGTTGCCCAGGGATCGATCGAAGATCCTGCGGCGACTGTACGATCTGATGCTGGTGCACATCGATGACCTGGCCGTGATCATGACGCTGGAGCAGGGCAAGCCGCTCGCGGAGTCGCGCGGTGAAATCCTGTATGCCGCAGGATTCATTGAATGGTTCGCGGAGGAAGCCAAACGCATCTACGGTGACATCATTCCGCAAAACGTCGACGGCCGGCGCATCCTGGTGCAGAAGGCCCCGATCGGCGTGTTCGCGGCGATCACGCCGTGGAATTTCCCGGCCGCCATGATCACGCGCAAGGCGGGTCCGGCCTGGGCGGTGGGGTGTGCCGGCGTCATCAAGCCCGCCAGCCAGACGCCGCTGTCCGCGCTCGCGATCGGCGTTCTCGCCGAACGCGCCGGGCTGCCGGCCGGCGTGTGCAACATCGTCACGGGCTCGGCGCGGGCCATCGGCGGTGAGTTCACCTCCAATCCGGTGGTGAGGAAACTCTCCTTTACCGGTTCGACCGAAGTGGGCGCACAGCTCCTGGCCCAGTGTGCGCCCACCATCAAGAAAACCAGCATGGAGCTGGGCGGCAATGCGCCGTTCCTGGTGTTCGACGACGCCGACCTGGACCAGGCGGTCGAGGGTGCCCTGGCCGCGAAATACCGCAATACCGGCCAGGCCTGCATCGCCGCCAACCGGTTGATCGTGCAGTCGGGCATCTACGATGCTTTTGCGAGGAAGCTGGCCGCCGCCTCGGATGCGTTGGTGGTCGGCAACGGGATGACGCCTGGTGTCGTGCAGGGACCGCTGATCAATGCGGAGGCCGTGGCCAAGGTCGAGGAGCACATCGCCGACGCACTTGCCAAAGGCGCGCGCCTGGCAGCGGGGGGCACCCGACACCCGCTCGGTGGACTGTTCTTCAAGCCCACGGTGCTGACACAGGTGTCGCGCGAGACTCTGATCTTCAGAGAGGAGACCTTTGGTCCGATCGCACCCTTGTTCCGCTTCGAGACCGAAGCGGAAGCCCTTGCGCTTGCCAACGACACGCCCTTCGGGCTCGCCTCCTATGTCTACGCCCGGGATATCGGCCGGATTTTCCGCGTGGTCGAAGGTCTCGAATCCGGCATGGTGGGCGTCAACGAGGGACTGATCTCCACCGAGGTGGCGCCCTTTGGCGGCGTCAAGACTTCGGGTCTCGGTCGCGAAGGCTCGAAGTATGGCGCCGAGGAATATCTTGAAATCAAGTACGTGGCACTCGGCGGCCTGGATACATGATCTGACCGGATCACGAGCGCTACAGGAAATCGGTCTTGCTGAGTTCCAGGATCAATGCTGTAACAGCGCGGGTCGCGAGCGTGTGCGGGCGCAGGAGAGTGGTGCTGAGCACGATGCGCCGCGTGAGTGACGGATTCACGATCAGGGCGCTCGACAGGCCGGGAGCCACCCGGCGCGTGCCGACAATGGCGTAGTAACCGCCTTGCGTGACGACGGCTTCCTGCAGGTACAGGGAATCCGCCTCGACCTTGATCGATAGCTCGATGTTGCGTTCCCGTGCGAGTGCATTGAGGCGTGCGCGCAGCAGATGGGGTTCGGCAGGCAACGCGAGTGGCAGTCCCGCGAGTTGATCGAAATTGACTTCGGGCTTCGAAGTCAGCGGATCGCCTGCCGGGCCGATCAGCGTCAGGGGCACCCGGCGCAGCGTCGGCTCATCGGGCGATTCCAGCTCGTTCTCGCGCAACAGCAACGACAGGTCGAGGCGTCCCTGGTTGAGCCAGTCTTCGAGCTGGACGCTCGACCCTTCGGTGAAGTGCAGCTGGATCTTCGGGAACCGCTGGCTCACCCTGGTGAGCAGGGCGCCCACGAATCGCTGCACGGCGGAAGGCAATACGCCCAGCCGCACGGCGCCGATGGGCTCGCCGCTGAGCGTCTGGATTTCGTCCGCCAGCACGGCAGCCTGCGCCACCAGCGCCTTCACGCCCGGGAAAATGCGCTGGCCGAATTCCGTCAGGACAACGCCGCGGCCCGTGCGTCGGAACAACCGGCCCCCGCACTCCCGTTCAATGGCGCCGATCTGCCGACTGACCACCGATTGCGGTACGCCGAGAGCCGACGCGGCATGGGTGACGCTTCCCAGCTCGGATACTTTGATGAACACAGACCATTTGCCATCGATGATTGCCGTCATTCATTCATTTTCGGGCATGCAGCGTTTGAGTCGCAAGCGAGGGCAGAAATGCGCTCCGGGGAAAGCAGCTATGCGTAGCCGCCACGGGGGCGCGCCACTATGATGAACTCATGACCCGATCCGAGCGTTCGAAGATCCGCCCGACGCTGTTCCTGGCCAACGACGACATCCAGCTCCTTGCGGACTGGCGAATGGCCGTCGACACGTTGCGACGTGCCTATGCGGCGGAAGTCGACCCGCTCAGTGTACCGCCGCGCAGCATGGCGCGGGGGCCCGGTACCTGGTTGCGCTGCCTGACGGCGATTTCGCCGCTGGGAGGACATCTGGGCTGCAAGCAGATCGCCGCCTCTCCACGCACCAAGCGCGCCAGCTACCTGGTGTCGCTGTTCGAGCCGGAAACGATGCGCCTCGCGGCGCTGATGGATGGCGCGCAGATCACGGGAATCCGTACCGCGGCGACTGCGGTGGTGGCGGTGGATGCGATGGCGCCTGCCAAGCCGCTGCGGGTGGCCATCCTGGGCTCCGGGTTCGAAGCGAAGGCACAGTGGTGCGCACTCAGGGCCATCAGGGACATCGAGTCGGTGTCCGTGTTCAGTCCGACTGCGGCCAACCGCCAGCGCTTCGCCACCGAGCTGGGCGCCGCGGACTCGATCCCGATGCGCGCGGCGGACAGCGCTGAGGCTGCCGTCCGGGGTGCTGACTTGGTGATTTGCGCGGCCCGCGCGCGCAGCGAAATCCCCGTCCTGAAGGGTGACTGGCTGGAGCCGGGCATGACCCTCGTGTCGGTGGGTTCGACGCTGCCGGAGCAGCGGGAAGTGGACGTCGGCGTGCTCGAACGCTCTGACCTGATCGTCGCGGACATGGTGGAAGAAGTCGCGCACGACACCGGCGACCTGCAGGCCGCCAAACAGCAGGGGCTCGATCTTTCGCACAAGCTGATTTCGCTCTCCGATCTGATCAGTGGCAAACGGCGCGGCCGCAAGCATCCGGCGGACATCCTGCTATACAAATCCGTTGGTGGCGCGCTGCAGGACGTGGTGATCGCGGAACTGCTGTTTCAGCAAGCGACCGGGCGGGGTGTTGGCAGCGAGCTGGGCGCCAGCGTCGTGCCGGTGGCGAAGTAATTCGTCGGAGAAGTTTCCCAGGACAACCCGTTCACTTCTTCCTGAACAGGCTGTCCAGGTCGATCCCCTTCTTCTTCAGCACGTCCAGCGCCTTCTCCTTCAGCTCCCCCTTCGCCGCTTCGGTGAGGTCCGGCTTGACGGAAGGGTCGGTGTAGGTGCCCGCGACCTTCAGCGGCACCTGCAGGGCGGTGGTGCCGGCATTCCTCATCACGCTCGCCAGCAGTGTCATGTCGATGCCGCTGGTGGGCAGGTTGACCGTGCCCTGGCCCGACACCTTGAGCACGGCCGACGAGATCGCCAGGTCCCTGGTTTCCGCGACGCCCCGGGTGATGGGCGCGCTGAGCCTGAAGGTGTCGAAAGCGGTCTTGTGCGTGTTGGGCACGCTGGTGCCCGTGCTCTTGTTGAGCAGTGCCTGCGCCAGGGCCAGCTCGTATCCCACATCGATGCCTTCGAGCGCGCCGTTCGCGACGTTGGCGTCGAAATGCCCGTCGAGTGTCTTCAGGATGTCATCGGCGCCGGCACCGCGCGCGGTGCCCTGGATGTTCACCGTGGCTTTGCCGGAAGCGCGACCCCTGGCTTTGGTGCCGGCCAGCAGCTGCGCGACATCCACCGAGCTGAGGTGCTGATCCATGCTGAGCGCGGGCGTCGCCGTGCGGGCGTCGTAGGTCAGATCGCCCGAGTACTTGCCGCCATAGAGATTCGCCTCGAGCGGATGCAGGTGCGTGACATCGTCCTTCATGTCCACCGTGACCAGCAGGTTGGTGAAATCCAGCCCCGCGGCGTGCGCTGCGGCGAGCGTGAAAGTGCCTGCTGCCGCCAGCGGTGGCGATGGGTCGGCGGAATCTTTCGGCTTCGGCTGGTTCGCCGCCGCGGTTGCGGGGTCCGGCGTGCTGCCGGCGGGTGGCCGATAGCGATCGACATCGATGCGGTCGGCGCTGAGCCTGAACTTCACGGACTGGCTGGCGCCGAGCCCCAGTTGGATGTTGCCCTTGAGCGTGGTGTCGTCGAGCTTGAGCTGCAGGTCGTCCAGCGTTGCGCCGTCCGCGTCGTACCTGAAGTTCGAACTGAACGACAGCGAAGACAGTGCCTTGGGGTCCTGGGTCCTGGGCAGCGTCACGCCGAAGTCGGCCGCGAAATCGCGCAGCGCCAGGGGTGCGACCGCCAGCGAGCCGTTGAGGTGCGGATCATCGACGATCTTGGTGCCGGCAAGTTTCCCGGTGAGCCTGGCGACGCCCACCTCCAGCGCAAACTCCGGCAGGCTCAGCGTCTGCTGGTCGGGATTGGCCATCAGCTGCGGGGCAGCGAGTTCGTAAGTCACCGGCTTGCCGGTGGCGCGGGTGACGTCACCCTTCACATCGAAGGCCGCGAGCTGCACGTTCTTCGAGTCCGGGTCCTGCGTCAGGGTGAGCTTGCCGAACAGCGCGAGGGACTCGCCCGCGATGCCACGGCTCGCTTCGAGCGTCAGGGTGACGGGGATGGGCTTTCGGGCCGCAATCGCGCCGGTTTCCAGATCCAGGTTCTGGATCACGTACTCGTTGTAGCTCACGCGGCCGTGCGTGAGCGCGATGCCGGCAATGCTGTCCAGCGACGCCCCGCTGTCAGGCTGGCCGGCCCCGGATCCGGTCGCAGATCGGGCCGCGGTCGGCTTCTGGTCCAGCTGCCAGTTGTTCTTGCCATCCGCGTGCTTCTCCAGTCGCAGGTCCAGGCCATCGAGCACCACGCGCGCCACGTCGAGCCGTTTGGACAAGAGCGGCAGCAGCTTGACCCGGATGTCGGCGCGCTTGAAAGACAGGAAGGGCGTGTCGCCGAAGCCCGGCGGATTGCCGAGGCTGGCGGGTCCCACTTCCAGTGCCACCCACGGGAACACCGAGAGCTTGATATCGCCTGCCAGCGTCAGCTCGCGGCCGGTGGCGCCCTTCACCGCGGCGATGATCCTGGGTTTGAAGGTGTTGGGATTGACCAGCAGCAGCACCAGCAGCAGTCCGATCGCCACCGCGAGCACCAGCCCACCGACGATGAATGCCAGGATCTTGGCTGCCTTCATGGGTCCCCATCTCCGCGGTCGCGTGCCGATGGCCCCATGATGTTCCACGCGATGGGCTGGCGCAATCTGCCCGCGACGCATCGATGCGTGGTGTGCCGCTGCTGGCGGCGGGATCAGTTCAGCTCGAGCGTGTACGTCAGCTGGCTGGCGTCGTCGGCGTTGACGCGATGCTGGAAGCCCAGGCGCGTGGCGAAGCGCTGCATGGCGTGGTTGTCCACCGGGTCGATGGAATAGAGCCAGCCGATGCCGCGATTGCGTGCCTCGGCGATCAGGCGGCGCGCCAGCAGCGTGCCGATGCCACGGTGCTGCCAGGCATCGGTGACGGCGACCGCCATCTCCGCGGCGCCGTCCGGTTCGCGGCTGAAGCGGGCCACGCCCACGAATCGGCCCGTGGCGGGATCGACGGCCGCCAGCGCGGCATCGCGCTTGGGGTCGAGCGAGGTCAAGCGCCGCAGCAGACCTTCGCTGGGTTCATTCAGGGTGTCGAGGAAGCGGAAGCGGCGTGATTGCGGCGACAGGCCGGTGATGAACTCGCGTTCCCGTTCCACGTCGTCCGGGCCCACGGGCCGCACTTCGACCACCGATCCGCCTTGGAGACTTTCGCGCTTGGCATCCATGTCATCAGTGTTCCGCCATCCGGCAAGCAATGGAATACGCGCAAACCGCAAAGCGGGTGCGAAGAACTACGTAGTCACCGCTGCCGGGGCACGGAAAGTCCCGACCCCGCCGGCGTGCGCAGAGGCGGACAATGTCCCAAGCCGTTGCAACGGCAGTCATTGGCAAACCACCGCAGGAGGCATGATCCCATGTACGCCAACATCCTGGTTCCCGTCGACGGCAGCGAAACTTCGAAGCTGGCGTTGGAAGAGGCGATCCGCCTCGCCCGCAGCCAGGGCAGCAGGCTGCGCCTGCTGCATGTCGTGAACGAATACGTGTTCGACGATCCCTGCGCGCCCAGCGCGCTGACGGGCAGCGTCATCGAGTCGTTGCGCGAAGGCGGCCAGAAGATCCTGGCCGAGGCGCAAGCCCGCGTGGCGCGCGAGGGCGTGGCTTGCGATGCCATCCTGCTGGAGTCGCTCGGCGGCCCGGCGGCGAAGTTCATCGTGGAGCAGGCCCAGCAGTGGCCCGCCGCCCTGGTCGTGATGGGGACGCACGGTCGTCGGGGACTGGCGCGTCTGACGCTGGGGAGCGACGCCGAACACGTCGTGCGTGCTTCACCCGTGCCCGTCCTGGTGGTGCACGGCAAATTGCCGCAGCAGGCAGCCCAGAAACAGGGGGCCACGGAGGTCCGGGCTGCCTGAGGCGGCGGGCGCCGCAACATTGCGGCAAGTACGCATGGTCAGCGCCTGCGAAGCGGCCGATCCTGCGCCAAAGTTGGCAGGAGGGTGCATGTCGGATCCATCTGAAGGCAGCCATCACTGGCGGTCAACGCAGCGGCACCGCCCGGGACCGGTCGTGAACAGGCAGCCGGCGCCGCGCCCGTTCAGGAAAATCCTCGTTGGTGTGGCCGATGTGCAGGCACGCTCGCTGCCGGCGGTGCGCAAGGCCGCGCTGATCGCAGCGGCCTGCGACGCCTCGCTCGAGCTGTTCCACGATATCGACGTGCCCGTGTTCGTGGAGCTGCTGCCGGAGAATCGCGGCGCACTGGCGCGGCTCAGGCGCGAGGCACAGCAGGCCGCGCTCGCCAAGCTCGAGCGCATCGCCGCGCCTCTGCGCGCCAGCGGACTGCGGGTGCGCACCGCCGCGACCTGGGATTACCCCGCGGCGGAAGCCATCGTGCGGCGGGCCATGCGGACCGCTGCGGATCTCATCGTCGTTCCGCGGCGCGCGCACCACCGCATGGCGGGGCTGCTCGGTTACACCGACTGGGAACTGCTGCGGCACAGCCCCGTGCCCGTGCTGCTGGTGAAGAGCGGGCGGCCGTACCGTCGGCCGGTGGTGCTGGCGGCCATCGATCCGCGCCACGCCTATGCCAAGCCCGCCGGGCTGGATCGCCGGCTGCTCGATGCGAGCTCGCGACTGGCGCTGGCCCTGCGGGCCAAGTGGCATGTGATGCACGCCTGGGAGCCGCTCGCCGTGCCATTGACCGATGCGGATACCAACTACGCGAACATGGCCACCCACATCGAGGAGCAGGGTCGCGACGCGGCGCGGCAGGCATTTGATCGGCTCGTGGCGCCGCACGATCTGCCTCCCTCGCAATGTCACCTGATCGAGGCTCATCCGGCCGTGGCGATACCGCTGCTCGCGCGGCGCTTGCGCAGCTCGGTCGTGGTGATGGGCGCCATCTCCAGGAGCGGACTCAAGCGGCTGTTCGTTGGCAATACAGCCGAGCGTGTGATCGATCAGCTGCCATGCGACCTGCTGGTGGTGAAGCCGCAACGATTCCCGCAACAGGTTCCCCGCAGGGAGCGCGGCCTGCGGCTGCTTTCCGCGCAGGTCTGACAGAACCACCTGCCATTTCAGGGCACCAGCACGGCAGCGCCTTCGAAGCGCCCGGCCCGCAGATCGGCCAGCGCCTCGTTGGCCTGGCGCAGCGCATAGGTCGTGACCCGCGTCCGGACACCGATGCGCGCCACTTGCGCGAAGAATTCCAGGCCGTCCTGCCGGGTCAGGTTGGCCACCGACAGCAGCTGGCGTTCTTCCCACAGCAGTTGGTAGGCAAACGACGGAATGTCGCTCATGTGGATGCCAGCGCACACCACGCGGCCGCCTTTGCGCACGGCCTGGAGCGCCAGCGGGACCAGCGCTCCGACGGGTGCAAACAGCAGCGCGGCGTCCAGCGGTTCGGGGGGGAGTTCGGTGGAGTCTCCAGCCCAGTGGGCGCCGAGTTCGCGGGCGAACGCCTGGGTGCGCAGATCGCCTGGTTGCGTGAACGCGAACACCACGCGACCTTGCCAGCGAGCCACCTGCGTCAGGATGTGGGCCGCCGCGCCGAAGCCATAGAGCCCGATGCGCTCGCCGGCGCCCGCCAGCCGCAGTGCCCGCCAGCCGATCAGGCCGGCGCACAGCAGCGGCGCGACCTCTGCATCTTCGCCGTCCTCGCCCAGCGCGAACGTGTAGCGCGCGTCGGCGATCGCCGCGGTCGCGAAACCGCCGTCACGCGTGTAGCCCGTGAACACGGGATGGTCGCAGAGGTTCTCCTGTCCAGACGCGCAGAAGACGCAGCTGCCGCAGGTGTGGCCCAGCCAGGGCACGCCGACGCGCTGGCCGATGCGCAGTTCGCCACAGCCGGCCCCCAGCGCATCGATGCGGCCGACGATCTGGTGCCCCGGGACCAGCGGCAGCCTGGGATGCGCGAGCTCGCCATCGATGACGTGCAGGTCGGTCCGGCAGACACCGCAGGCGGTGACGCGCAGCCTGACCTCGCCCGCTGCCGGCAGCGGATCCGGCAGTTCGGTCCACTCCAGCGCCGAGCGCGCGCGTCGCAATACCATCGCGTGCATGGCGTGGCGCGCGTCAATCGCGCCCGGGCAGAGGCGGCTGCGGTGCTGTGTCAGTCGCCACGGACATGGATTGCCGGAGGCAGACGTGAGAGGTAATCGGCGACGCCCACCAGGTCGTCCCGCACCAGCTTGTCCAGGAGTTCCACGTGGGCCGAAGGGAAGTGGGGTCGACGCCCCTCCACCGCATCGTGCATCTGCCGCAGCAGATAGGCGAAGTGCTGGGCGGACAGCTGCGGCACGCCCTGCGCGTCGTTCCCCTGGCCCGCAGCGCCATGGCAGGACTGGCAGCGCCGCACGTAGAGCGCGTGGCCGTGCGCGAGCTGCGTGCCGTCGCCCGTTCCGATCGGGCCGCGAATCGGCAGCCGGTTCACGTGGTCCGCCACGTCGGCGATGCCCTGGGCGCCCTCGATCCGGTGCGACAGCGCGAGTTGCTCCATGCGCAGGTCCCAGCGCCTGCTGTAGCGGAAATCCATGAGCTGCGTCACCAGCATCCGGTAGCTCTGGCCCGCGATGCGCGGCACCTGGCCATCCACCGTACCAGCGCCATCTTCGTCGTGGCACGCCGCGCACAGTGCGAATATGCGGGCTCCCGACTCGGCATCCGGTGTCGCGGTCAGCGCTGCAGTGAGCTCCTGCGCGTAATCGGACGCGGCGCAAGCCGCCGCCGTCGGCAGCAACAGGGACAGAACCAGTGCCAAACCCAGGGCGCAGACCCGCCAGCTCGTTGCGCGACCCATGGCGGGTGGCCTAGTCCCCGGGACGCTGCAGGTTGAGCACCACGCGCCCATCGACCTTGCCGGCGCGCAGCTGGTCGATGACCGGGTTGATGTCTTCCAGCGCGGCCTCGTGGATATGGGCCCGCACTTTTCCGGCCGCCGCGAATGCGATGGCTTCGCTGAGGTCCTGGCGGGTGCCAACGATGGAACCGCGGATCGTGATCCGCTTGAGCACCACATCGAAGATCGGCACGGGAAAGTCCCCGGGCGGCAGGCCGACCAGGCTGATGGTGCCCTTGCGCCTGGCCAGGCGCAGCGCCTGCGAGAAGGCCGTGCGCGAGACCGCCGTGACCAGCACGCCGTGGGCGCCGCCGGTCCGCCTCAGGACCTGGTCCACCGCATCGACGGCCGAGGCATTGACCACCACGTCGGCGCCGAGGGAGCGTGCCAGCGACAGCTTCTCCTCGGCCACGTCCAGCGCCACCACCAGCAGGCCCATGGCCTTGGCGTACTGGATCGCGAGGTGACCCAGTCCGCCGATGCCGGAAATCGCCAGCCACTCGCCGGGCCGCGCCTCGGTTTCCTTGATACCTTTATATACCGTGACTCCCGCGCACAGAATGGGCGCCAGGGCGGTGAAGTCCGGGTTGGCCGGCAACGGCACGACGTAGTCGGCCGAACCGACGGCGTAGTCCGCGAAAGTCCCCGCCACGCTGTAGCCGCTGTTGTGTTGCGACTCGCACAGGGTTTCCCAACCGGTGATGCAGTGGGCGCAGTGTCCGCAGGCATCGTGCAGCCAGGCGATGCCCACGGCGTCACCTTCCCTGAGCCGCGTGACATCGCGGCCCCGCGCCACCACGATGCCGGTGCCCTCGTGCCCCGGAATGAACGGCAGCGAAGGTTTGACTGGCCAGTCGCCATCCGCGGCGTGCACATCGGTGTGGCACACGCCACTGGCCATGAGCCTGACCAGTATCTCGCCGGGGCCCGGGACAGGAGTGGGCTGCTCAGCGACCACCAGCGGCTTGCCGAAGGCCTGCACCATGGCCGCACGCATCGACTTGCTCATGATCGCTCCTTGCCCGAGAGGGACGTTGCGATCGTTCCAGAGATGCGACGCGCGGCCCATACGTAGTTGCCGCGAACCGCAGCCCCGGTCCGGGTTGCGGCTACGTACAAACCACAATCCGGTATGCGCTGCTGCGTATTTCGCCGTCCGCCACCGCCTGCGAGAGTGTGGCCGATGAGGTGAGAACCATCATGTATTGCTGCGGCATGGCCGGGTTGCTGGCCGTCAAGGAACAGGAGAGGGCGAAACAGGTGAGTACGACGACTGCGGATGTCGCCATGACATTGAGCGACACAGCTCCTTCCAGGCCGGCCGTGGCCGAAACCTACAACGATGTCGTGGTCCGGCGCTTCGCGCTCATGACGCTGGTCTGGGGCATTGTGGGCATGCTGGTCGGCGCGCTGATCGCGGCCGAGCTGATCTGGCCGGACATGAACTTCGGCATCCGCTGGCTGGCGTACGGCAGGTTGCGGCCGCTGCACACCAACGCCGTGATCTTCGCCTATGGCGGCTCGGCGCTGTTTGCCACCTCCTACTACGTCGTGCAGCGGACCTGCCACGCGCGCCTGTTCTCCGACCGGCTCGCCGCCTTCACCTTCTGGGGCTGGCAGCTCGTGATCCTGCTGGCCGCGATCAGCCTGCCGCTGGGCATGACGAGCGGCAAGGAATACGCCGAGCTGGAATGGCCGATCGACCTCCTGATCGCGGTGGTCTGGGTGGCCTACATCATCGTGTTCTTCGGCACCCTGATGCGGCGCCGGGTGTCGCACATCTACGTGGCCAACTGGTTCTTTGCGTCGTTCATCGTCACCACGGCGGTGCTGCACATCGTCAACAGCGCGGAGATTCCCGTATCCCTGACCAAGTCGTATTCGGCGTACGCCGGCACGGTGGACGCGATGGTCGAGTGGTGGTACGGGCACAATGCGGTGGGCTTCTTCCTCACCACCGGCTTCCTCGGCATGATGTACTACTTCGTGCCCAAGCAGGCCGAACGGCCCATCTACTCCTACCGCCTGTCCATCGTGCACTTCTGGGCGCTGATTTCGGTGTACATGTGGGCGGGTCCGCACCATCTGCACTATTCGACGCTGCCGGACTGGGTGCAGACGGTGGGCATGGTGTTCTCGCTGATCCTGCTGGCGCCGTCCTGGGGCGGCATGATCAACGGCATCATGACGCTGTCGGGCGCCTGGCACAAACTGCGCACCGATCCGATCCTGAAATTCCTGATCGTCGCGCTGTCGTTCTACGGCATGTCGACCTTCGAAGGCCCGATGATGTCGGTCAAGACGGTGAACGCGCTTTCGCACTTCACCGACTGGACCATCGGCCACGTGCATTCCGGGGCGCTCGGCTGGGTTTCCATGACCACCGTCGGATCGCTGTACGTCATGATCCCGCGGTTGTACGGGCGCACCAGCATGTGGAGCACGCGGCTCATCGACTGGCATTTCTGGACCACCACCATCGGTGTCGTGCTCTACGTGGCGGCGATGTGGGTCGGCGGCGTCATGCAGGGGCTGATGTGGCGCGCGACCAATGCCGACGGCACGCTGACCTACACGTTCGTCGAGGCGCTCAAGTCGACCTATCCCTACTACATCGTGCGCCTGCTGGGCGGCCTGCTGGTGCTCGGTGGCATGTTCATCATGGCCTACAACGTGCGCAAGACCATCACCGCGGGCGTCAGGGACAAGGTCACCGACGTCCCCATGCCCGTCACACAGCACGCGTGAAACAGCATCATGAGCCATGAATTCATCGAAAAGCGCGCCGGCCTGCTGGGGGCGCTCATCGCCCTCGTGATCA
Source organism: Steroidobacteraceae bacterium (assembly GCA_035499515.1). Classification (GTDB taxonomy): domain Bacteria; phylum Pseudomonadota; class Gammaproteobacteria; order Steroidobacterales; family Steroidobacteraceae; genus FEN-1191. The sequence goes on from DATJYR010000034.1 coordinate 16,411, forward strand.
GCGTCGGCGGACTGGTGGAGATCGTGCCGCTGTACTTCTCCAGCGAAGTCACCCAGCCGGCGCCGGGCATCAAGCCGTATGGCGCCCTGGCGCTGGAAGGCCGCGACATCTACGTGCGCGAGGGCTGCTACAACTGCCATTCACAGATGATCCGCCCGCTGCGCGCCGAGACGGAGCGCTATGGCCACTACTCCGTGGCCGGCGAGTCGGTCTACGACCACCCGTTCCAGTTCGGATCCAAGCGCACCGGGCCGGATCTGGCGCGCGTCGGTGGCCGCTACAGCGACGAATGGCATCGGGTGCACCTCACCAATCCGCGCGACGTGGTCCCCGAATCCAATATGCCGAGGTACGCATGGCTCGCCGATACCACGGTGGACGCGAGCATGACGCCCGACAAGATGCGGGCGCTGCGCAAGGTGGGCGTGCCCTACACCGATGCGGACATCGCGGGCGCCAGTGACGCGGTGATGGGAAAAACCGAAATGGACGCGTTGATCGCCTACCTGCAGGGGCTGGGCACGGCGTCCAAAGGATGGCGGTGATGGACAGCGGATTGGTGAGCGGAATCATGACGAGCCTGGCCCTGTTCCTGTTCGTCGCCATCTGGGTGTGGGCCTGGGGATCCAGGCGCCGGTCGCAGTTCGACGCCATGGCGCGACTGCCGCTGGAGGAAGATCCCGGCCTGAATGCGTCAACGGCTGACGCCACGAAGGATGCGCCGTGAACGCGGTGCTCAGTACGGTGGTGACGGCCGTCATCCTGCTCAACATCGGCGGCGTGATGTGGCTGCTGTGGTGGACCAGCCGCAACCGCGGCAGCCAGTCGCAGGCGCCAACCACCGGCCATGTCTGGGATGGGGACCTGAGGGAATACAACAATCCGCTGCCGCGCTGGTGGCTGTGGCTGTTCGTGATCACCGTGGTGTTCGGCCTGGCGTACCTGCTGCTGTATCCCGGGCTCGGCAACTACCCGGGCCTCAAGGGCTGGACGCGCGTGAAGCAGTACCAGAGCGAATCGGCCAATGCCGAGGCGGTGTTGCGGAAGACCTTCGCGCCGTTCGCGGGCAAGTCGGTGCAGCAGCTGATGTCCGATCCCGGCGCGGTGCGCATCGGGCGCAACCTGTTCCTCAACAACTGCGCGGGCTGCCACGGCTCCGACGCGCGCGGCGCGCCGGGCTTTCCCAATCTGACGGATCGCGACTGGCTGTGGGGCGGCAGTCCGGAGACGGTGCTGACCACGATTCGCGAAGGCCGCGCCGGCGTGATGCCGGCCTGGGGCACGATTCTCGGGACGCGTGAACTCGAGAGCACCGTGGCCTATGTGCTCACGCTCTCGGGCCGCACGCCGGTGGCGGGCGATGTGGCGGAAGGCAAGGCGAAATTCGAGCAGCTGTGCGTGGCCTGCCACGGCGCCGATGGCCGCGGCAACCAGCAGCTGGGTGCGCCCAATCTCACCGACAGCACCTGGCTGGTGGGCGGCAGCGTCGACACCATCCGCCATACCATTGCCTATGGCCACCAGGGCGCCATGCCGGCCCACGGCGTGACGCTGGGCGATACGCGCACCAGCCTGCTGGCCGCCTACGTCCTGACACTGGGCAACGCGCCGCCGTGAGCGAGCTCGGGAAGCGCGCCCGCAGGCTGCTGCTCGTGAGCTGGTGCTCCTTCCTGACGGCGGCCGTGGCGACGATGCTGGTGTTCGCGTTCGTGGACCCTGCAATGATGACGATCCAGGGTGCCGAATCGCTGAGTCGTCGCTCGGTGTACGCGCTCGGCTTCCTGTTCTTCTGGGGAACCGGCGCCGGCGCCGCGCTGCTGGCCTTGTGGATGGCCGGCGCGGAACACGAGCGCGGAGCCGGCCCATGAATGGTCCGGCCAGCGCCCCCGCGACGGCCAACTACGTCGCGGAGGACAAGATCTATCCGCGCGAAGTCTCCGGCCACTTCGCGAGACTGCGCAGCCTCGCCGTCTGGGTGCTGCTCGGCCTGTTCTACGTCATGCCCTGGACCCACCTGCACGGTCGCCATGCGGTGCTGTTCGATCTTCCGGCGCGCAAGTTCTTCGTGTTCGGCCTGGTGATGTGGCCGCAGGACTTCATCTATCTCACCGGACTGCTCGTGATCGCGGCGCTGAGCCTGTTCCTGTTCACCGCGCTGGGTGGCAGGCTCTGGTGCGGTTACGCCTGCCCGCAGACGGTGTGGACCGAGGCATTCCTGTGGATGGAACGCTTCACCGAAGGGTCGCGCAGCGAGCAGATCAAACTCGACCGCGCCCCGTGGAGCGCCCGCAAGCTGCTGCGCAAGGGCGCCAAGCAGCTGCTGTGGATCGGCTTCTCGCTGTGGACCGGCGTGACCTTCGTGGGCTACTTCGCGCCGATCGAATCGCTGCTGCACGGCGCCGCCAGCGCAAGCCTGGGGCCGTGGGAGACGTTCTGGGTGCTGTTCTATGGCGGTGCGACCTACGGCAACGCCGGCTTCCTGCGCGAACAGGTCTGCAAATACATGTGTCCGTACGCGCGCTTCCAGAGCGCGATGTTCGATCGCGACACCATGATCGTCACCTACGACGCCGAGCGGGGCGAACCGCGCGGCGCGCGGCGACGCGGCGCGGACGCGCGGGCCGCGGGCCTCGGAGCGTGCGTCGACTGCACGCTGTGCGTGCAGGTGTGTCCCACCGGGATCGACATCCGCAAGGGGTTGCAATACGAATGCATCGCCTGTGCCGCCTGCATCGATGTCTGCGACTCCGTCATGGATCGCATGGCGTATCCGCGCGGACTGATCCGCTACACGACCCAGCACGCGCTGGACCATGCGACCACCCGCGTCCTCAGGCCGCGGATATTCATCTACGGGGCGCTGCTGCTGCTGCTGGTGGGCGGGTTCACGCTGGGCCTGGTGCGCCGTGTCCCGCTGGGACTGGACGTGCTGCGCGATCGCAACGCGCTGTATCGCGTGCTGGATGACGGCCGGGTCGAAAACGTCTACGACCTCAAGCTCATGAACAAGACCGAGCGCACGCTGCGCCTGGTGGTCACCGTCAGCGGCGCGGGGCAGCTTGCCACGGATCCGTCGCCGGCGGTGTTCACGGTCGCGGGCGGAGAAGTCTACTCAGTCCCGCTGCGCGTGCGGCGGCCCGCGTACGACCCGGTCGGCGCCGAGGACATCCGGCTGACCATCCATGCCGAAGGCGATGAGCGGTTGCAGGCAAGCAGCCAGGCGCGCTTCATCGCGCCGCTGCAATGAGAGGTGCACCCATGAGACAACCCGCCAATCCCGTATTCTGGCTGGCCTGGGGTTTGCCAGCGGTGGCCGTCGTGGCCAGTTTCACTTCTCTCGGGCTGGTGCTGGCGCATCCGGATGGCGAGCTTCCCGAGCAGTACCACTCGGAAGGGCTGCAGGTCGATCGTGACTTCACGCTCGGCCAGCGTGCGGTGGCGTTGCAGGTGGTGGCGGAGCTGCGCATGCGCACCCAGCCGGATCGCTGCGAACTCGCGCTGCGCCTGCAGGCGCCGGCGCCCCCCACGCTGTCGCTCAGGCTCGCGCATGCGACGCTGCCCGCGCTCGACCAGCAACTGGTGCTGCAGCGTCTCGCGTCCCAGCCGGCACAGCCGGGCGGCGCCACGTGGTATGGCGCAGCGTGCCGGCCGGCCATCGCGGCCCACTGGCACCTGGAGCTGACGGACACGACCAATGGCTGGGCGCTGCGCCAGCAGGTCCGTGGTCCGCTGGAGGATGTGACGATGGATGCCCGTACCAGCCAGGACGACTGACGCCGTGGCCGAATCCGTCACCTGCGCGTCCGGCGGCTACTGGGTCACCCGCAACGGCGCCCATTCGCGGGCGCTGTTCGCGGTCGAGGGCATGCGTTGCGCCGCTTGCGCCCGCAGCGTCGAACGCGCCTTGCTCGCGCTGCCGGGGGTGCGGCTGGCGAGCGTGAACCCGGCCACGGCGCACGTGACCGTCGAATGGACTCCCGCCGACGTCGGCCTGCCGCGCCTGCTCGCGGCCATCGAGCAGGCCGGCTTCCATCCGGTGTCGCTGTCCGGATCCGGCGCGGAGCAGGCCTGGCAGCAGGAATGGCGCCAGGCGCTGAAGCGCGTCGGCCTCGCCGGGCTCGGCATGATGCAGGTGATGATGTACGTCTTCGGCGTGTATGTCGCGCCCGACGGCAGCATCGATCCCGCCATCGCCACCTACCTGCGCGTCACGGGAATGCTGATCACGACGCCGGTGCTGCTGTATTCGGGCGCGCCTTTCCTGCTGGGAGCGGTGCGCAACATCCGCCAGCGCACGCTCGGCATGGATCTGCCGGTGGCCATCGCGCTGTGCCTGGCATATGGCGCCAGCGTGATCAACACGCTGCGCGGCACGGGCCAGACCTACTTCGACTCGGTGACCATGTTCATCTTCTTCCTGGGCACGGGACGCCTGATCGAGCGCACCGTGCGGCAGCGCAGTCTCGCGCTCAACGAAGCCATCGGCCGCTCCATGCCGGCGCTGGTGACGCGCCGCAATGCCGCAGGCGTGTCCGAACGGGTGCCGGTCGGCAGCGTCGTCGCGGGAGACCGGCTGGTCGTGGCCAGGGGCGCCGTCATTCCGGTCGACGCTGTCCTGGCGGAAGGCAGCGCACTGGTGGACGAGTCGCTGGTCACGGGTGAAGCCAGGCCAGTGCGGCGCGCCAGCGGCGACCTGCTGCCGGGCGGTGGCCTCAATGTCGGCGATCCGATCGAAATCACGGCGCGACGGGACGTCGCCCACTCGACGCTCGCCTCGATCATCGCGCTGCTCGAACGTGCCCAGGCCGACAAACCCGGTGTCACGACACATGCGGCGCGGCTTGCGGGATGGCTGGTGGGCGGGACGCTGGCGCTCGCCGCCGTGACCGCGCTCGTCTGGTTGTGGATCGAACCCTCGCGCGCCATGCCCGCGGCGCTTGCGGTATTGGTGGTCACCTGTCCCTGCGCATTGTCGCTGGCCACACCCGTGGCAGTGGCGGCGGCTTCGACACGGCTGGCGCGACGTGGCCTGCTGGTGACGCGCGCGGATGCGCTCGAGCGGCTGGCGGGCGTCGACACGGTCCTGCTCGACAAGACCGGCACGTTGACCGCGGCCACCGCCAGCGTGGACGTGCTCGAACTCACCCCGCCGTGGACCCGCGAAGAAGTGCTCAGGATCGCGGCCGCGCTCGAGCGCGACTCGCTGCATCCCATTGCAAGGGCGTTCGCCGCGCACGCAGCACCCGCGTGCGTCGCCAGCGGCTGCCAGGAACGCGCGGGCGCCGGTGTGGCGGGTGTGATGGGCGGTGAGACGTGGCGGCTGGGACGCAGGTCGTATGTCTCGGAGCTGTCGGGCGGCAGCGGGCACGGGCCCGATCCCGACGGCGTGTTCCTCGGCAACCAGTCGGGCATCGTGGCGCTGTTCCAGCCCGCGGAATCCCTGCGGCCCGGCGCCGCCGCGGCCGTGGCCGGCCTGCGCCAGGCGGGCCTCGCCGTGTCGATCGCCAGCGGCGACCAGCAGCCGGCCGTCGAACAGGTCGCGCAGGGGCTCGGGTTGGCGCACGCCGCGGCCCGCTTGCAGCCCGCGGACAAGACCGGGCTGGTGCGATCGCTGCAGCGCGACGGCCATCGGGTGCTGGCGGTCGGCGACGGCATCAACGACGCGCCCGTGCTCGCGCTGGCGGATGTGTCGTGCGCGATGGGGCAGGGATCGGCGATCGCGCAGGCGGCCGCCGACCTGCTGCTGCTCAACGACCGGCTCGATCCCATCGCCGAAGCGGTTGCCGTGTCGCGCAGCATGATGCGCGTCGTGCGGCGCAATCTGCGCTGGGCGCTGTTCTACAACCTGGCGGCGGTGCCGCTGGCCGCCTTGAATCTGGTTCCACCGTGGCTGGCCGCGCTGGGCATGTCGGTGAGTTCGCTGGTCGTGGTGCTCAGCGCCCGCGGATTGGCGCGTTCCCGATGAGAATCCTGTTCATCATCATTCCGGTCAGCGTGGGGCTGCTGGGGTTCGCGGTCTGGGCGCTGTTCTGGGCGGTCGACAGCGGCCAGTTCGAGAACCTGGACGAAATCGGCCGGCGGTTGCCGGACGACGACGCGGAGCCCGGGCCATGAACGCCGCGAGCATGCCCAGCGCCGACGCCGCCGACGCTGTTGACGCCGCGCTGGCGCTGAAATACGACGTCCCGAGCCCGCGCTACACGAGCTATCCCACGGTTCCCTACTGGAGCGACACGCCGGACGAAGCGCGCTGGCTGGAGCGGCTGGGCGCGGCCTTGCGTCATGCGACGCCGGGCACGGGCCTGGGCCTGTACGTGCACATTCCCTTCTGCCGATCGCTGTGCACGTATTGCGGCTGCAATACCCGCGTGACGCGGACCCCGTCGGTGGTGGCGCCTTACGTCGACGCGGTGCTCGAAGAGTTCCGGATGTACCGTGAACGCATCGGCATCGCGCGGCCCTTGATCGGCGAACTGCATCTGGGAGGGGGAACGCCGACTTTCCTCGATTGCAGCCAGCTGGAGCGGCTGGTCGGCGGGTTGCTTTCCGACACCGTCGTCGCAGCGGGAGCCGAGCTGTCGGTGGAAGTCGATCCGCGCGTGACCACGCAGCCGCAGTTGCAGTTGCTGTCCCGGCACGGCTTCCGCCGCATCAGCCTGGGTGTGCAGGACTTCGATCCGCGGGTGCAGCACATCGTCAATCGCGTGCAGAGCGAAGCGCAGGTCAGGGAAGTCACCGAACAATCGCGCGCCGCTGGCTTCCAGAGCGTGAACTACGATCTGATCTACGGCCTGCCGCTGCAGACCCTGACCAGCATCGAGCGGACCATGGAGGCGGTGTGCCGGTTGCGGCCCGATCGCGTGGCGCTGTATGGGTACGCGCACGTGCCCTGGATGCGTCCGGGACAGCGCCGCTTCGGGGAGCAGGACCTGCCGGCCGGCGCCGAGCGCCGGGCGCTGTACGAGCGCAGTCGTGCACTGCTGGCCGGGGCAGGGTACCGGGAGCTGGGCATCGATCATTTCGCGCTGCCTGGCGATGGCCTGTGGCAGGCAGCGGCATCGGGCAGCCTGCATCGCAACTTCATGGGTTACGGTTCGGTGCGCAGCGAACCCCTGCTGGGGCTGGGCGTCTCCGCCATCGGCGATGCCGGGGATGCGTTCGCGCAGAACGAAAAGGATCTGCTGGTCTACCAGCAGCGCGTCGCGCGGGGCGAGCTGCCCATCCAGCGCGGGCATGTGCTCGACGCGGAGGATCTCGTCCTCCGGGGCCACATCCTCAATCTCATGACACGGCTCGAAACCGACTGGTCATCGCCGCTCCGTTACACTCCAAGCCTGGCTGGCATCGGCGATCGGCTCGCCGCCCTGCAGCAGGACGCGCTGCTGGAACTCGGGCCGCATTCGTGCCGGGTCACGAGCAAGGGGCGGGCCTTCCTGCGCAACATCTGCATGGCGTTCGACGCGCGCATGGCCCGGCAGAAGCCGGACCGGCCGCTGTTCAGTCGCAGCAGCTGAAAAAGCCGCACGGTGACCTGCCGGGATCGGGTACGGTGGGTCACCGGCTCTGGAACTGGCCCGGGAGGACGAGTGCTGCTCACCGTCAATGCAGGATCATCGAGCGTGCGCGTGGCGCTGCACGCCCAGGCGCCACCGCACCGGCGCACCCTCGCGGCGATGCTGGAGCGCATCGGACAGCCACGCCCCTGGTTCAGCGTCAGCGACGCATCCGGTGCGGTCACGAAACGGCAACTGTCGCCGCGGCAGAATGCCATCCCGTATCTGATGGACTGGATGGAACACAGCAGCTGGTTTGCCTCCGTGAGCGCGGTGGGACATCGCGTGGTGCACGGCATGGAGCACCGGCAACCCGCGCGCGTGAGCGCCCGGCTGGTGGCCGACCTGCGCCGGGCGGCGGCCATCGATCCCGAGCACCTGCCGCGCGAGCTGGAACTCATGGAACTGTTTGCGCAGCGCCATCCGGGCCTGGCGCAGTTCGCCTGTTTCGATACCGCATTCCATGCCCGTATGCCCGACGTGGCGCAGCGGATCGCGTTGCCACGACGGCTGGCCGCGCGCGGCGTCAGGCGCTATGGCTTCCACGGGATTTCCTACAGCTACCTGATGCGGGAGCTGCGCACACAGGATCCGCGCGCCGCACGCGGCCGCGTGATCCTGGCCCATCTCGGCAGCGGCGCGAGCCTGGCCGCCGTGCGCGCGGGACGACCGCTCGACACGACCATGGGTTTCACGCCCGCTTCGGGACTGGTGATGGGCACGCGCTGCGGCGACCTGGATCCGGGATTGCCGTACTTCCTGGCGCGCTCGGAGCGGATGAGCCCCGCGCGGTTCCACCACATGGTGAACCACGAATCGGGCCTGCTCGGCCTTTCCGGCACCAGCTCCGACATGCGCGATCTCTGTGCACGCGCGGCGCGCGACCGCCGCGCCGCCGACGCCGTCGAGTCGTTCTGCTACCAGGTGGCGAAATCGATCGGCGCGCTGGCCGTCGTGCTCGGTGGACTGGACACCCTGGTGTTCTCGGCAGGCATCGGCGAACACTCGCCGGAAGTCCGGGCCCGGATCTGCGCCGGGCTGGCACTGCTGGGCGTGCGGTTGGGCAAGCGCTCCAATCAACGCACGCGTCCCGTCATTTCCAGCGGCGCGAGCCGGGTCACGGTGCGCGTGATCCCGACCGACGAGGAACTCATGATCGCCCGCTCGATGGCCGCTTTGCGGAGGAGTCAGAAGCCATGAACCCACCGGCCTTGTCGCCCGAACTGCTGGAGAAGATGGACGCCTACTGGCGGGCGGCCAACTACCTGTCCGTCGGACAGATCTACCTGCAGGATAATCCGCTGCTGGAGCGGCCGCTGACGCTCGCCGACATCAAGCACATGCAGCTCGGCCACTGGGGTACGACGCCGGGCCAGAACTTCATCTATGTGCACCTCAACCGCATCATCCGCCAGTACGACCTGGACATGATCTACGTGTCCGGCCCCGGGCACGGAGGTCCAGCGCTGGTGGGCAACGTGTACCTCGAGGGCACCTACAGCGAGATCTATCCGCACATCACCCGCGACCGCGCCGGACTGCAGAAACTGTTCCGCCAGTTCTCGTTTCCGGGCGGCATTCCCAGCCACGTCTCGCCCGAGTGTCCCGGCTCCATCCATGAGGGCGGTGAACTCGGCTATTCGCTGAGCCATGCCTTTGGCGCGGCCCTCGACAATCCCGGACTCGTGGTCGCCTGCGTCGTCGGGGACGGCGAGGCGGAGACCGGCCCGCTGGCCACCGCCTGGCACTCCAACAAGTTCCTCGACGCGGCGACGGATGGCGCGGTGCTGCCCATCCTGCACCTCAATGGCTACAAGATCGCCAACCCGACGCTGCTGGCCCGGATCTCCCACGACGAACTCGAGCAGCTGTTCCGCGGCTACGGCTGGACGCCGATATTCGTGGAGGGCCATGAGCCACGCCTCATGCACGCAGCGATGGCGGCGGCGCTCGACGTGGCGGTCGGGCAGATCAGGGCCATCCAGGCGGCTGCCCGTTCGGGCCAGAGTCGCGAGCGCCCGCGCTGGCCGATGATCGTGCTGCGATCGCCGAAAGGCTGGACGGGACCCGAGTTCGTCGACGGCAAGCCCAATACCGGCACCTTCCGCTCGCATCAGGTGCCGATCACGGTCTCCGCCAGTTCGCCGCCGGATCATCTGCGGCAGCTCGAGGCGTGGCTGCGCAGCTACCGGCCGGAGGAACTGTTCGATGCGCGGGGACGATTGCGCGAGGAGCTTGCCGCGCTGGCGCCGCAAGGCAAACGCCGCATGGGCGCCAATCCCCACGCCAATGGCGGGCTGCTGCTGCGCGATCTCGAGTTGCCGGATTTCCGCGAATACGGTGTCGACGTGCCGCAGCCCGGCGTGCGGGGCATCGGCGACAGCCATGTGCTCGGCGGCTACCTGCGTGAAGTGATCCGCTGCAACCTGGAGGGCAGGAACTTCCGCGTGTTCGGCCCCGACGAGACGGTGTCCAACGGGCTGGAGTCGGTGTTCGAGGTGACGCAGCGGCAATGGAATGCCACGCTGCAGGACGACGACCAGTGGCTGGCCCGCAGCGGGCGCGTCATGGAAGTGCTGAGCGAACACCAGTGCGAAGGCTGGCTCGAGGGTTACCTGCTCACCGGCCGCCACGGGTTGTTCAACTGCTACGAGGCGTTCATCCACATCGTGGATTCGATGTTCAACCAGCACGCCAAGTGGCTCAAGGTCTCGGCGCAGCTGCCGTGGCGCTCGCGCATCGCATCGCTCAACTTCCTGCTGACATCGCACGTCTGGCGGCAGGACCACAACGGCTTCACGCACCAGGATCCCGGCTTCGTGGACCACGTCATCAACAAGAAGGCGGGCGTGGTGCGCATCTACTTCCCGCCGGATGCGAATTGCCTGCTGTCGGTCATGGATCACTGCCTGCGCAGCCGGCACTATGTCAATGTCGTCACCACCGGCAAGCATCCGGCGCCGCAATGGCTCACCATGGAGCAGGCCACCCGGCACTGCGCGGCCGGCATCGGCATCTGGCACTGGGCCAGCAACGACCACGGCGCCGAGCCGGACCTGGTGATGGCCTGCTGCGGGGACGTGCCCACGCTGGAGACGCTGGCCGCCGTCTCCCTCCTGCGCGCGCACTGTCCGGAGCTGAAGGTGCGCGTCGTCAACGTCGTCGACCTGATGCGGCTGCAACCGCCTTCCGAGCACCCGCATGGCCTGAGCGATCAGGAGTTCGATGCCCTGTTCACCACCGACCGGCCCGTCATCTTCGCGTTCCACTCCTATCCCTGGCTGATCCACCGGCTGGCGTACCGCCGCACCAACCACGACAACATCCATGTGCGCGGCTACAAGGAGGAGGGCACGATCACGACCCCGTTCGACATGACTGTCCTCAATGACCTGGACCGCTTCCATCTCGTCATGGATGCCATGGACCGGCTGCCCGGGACGGGCCCACACGGACGCGAAATCCATGAACTGATGCGCGAACGGCTGGCACGGCACCGGGTCTACATCGAGCGACATGGCGAGGACATGCCTGAGGTGCGGGACTGGGTGTGGCCAGGCGGAGGGTGAGGGCGGACCAGGCCGTGGTAAGGCCGCAGTCGGTGCGGGCCTGCTATCAATACTTATAGACAGGCAACGCAGAAAGGCTAGCTTGCCGACATGATCAGAATATCCTTCGCCATGCTGGCCGGCGGCCTGATGCTGGGGGCCACGCTGGGTGCGTCCGCCGCGTCACCCGCGCAGACGGATCCCGCGAGGACCTCGCGCCAGGCGGCCGACCTGTCGCACGGGGAGCAACTGTTCCTGGGATGCGTCAGCTGCCACGGGTCGGATGGCGAAGGACAACCCAGTGGCGACACGCCGGCCATCGCCGGCCAGCATCGCAGCACCGTGATCCGCCAGCTGAATGATTTCCGGCGCGGGATGCGCTGGGATGTGCGCATGGAAGCGGTCGCCAGCCAGCACCGGCTGCCGCACCCGCAGGATATCCAGGACATCGCCGCGTTCGTGTCGTCGCTCCCGGTGCAACCCACCGGTGACCACGGCGATGGAGCCGGGTTGGCCCAGGGCGAGCTTGTGTACGCCGGTCTTTGCGCGTCCTGTCACGGCCAGAGTGCGGCCGGCAGTGACCGCGCAGTCGTGCCACGGCTTGCGGGGCAGAGCTACCGGTACCTGTTGCGCCAGATGTACAACACCCTGGACCACCGGCGGCCCAACCTGACCGCATCGCACGAAGCGCTGTTTCGCAGCCTGACCCAGCAGGAAGTCCAGGATACGGCCGACTATCTCTCGCGACTGCGCTAGGGTCGCCAGACATAACGCCGGGCGCCGCTCATCGCCTGGGTGTTATCACCAGATTTCGCGAATCGTGAATCCCCGCTCGGGTATCGTGTCCGTCGGGGGTTCCGCCATGAACACGAGGTCAGAGCCGTGATCTGCCGTCTGCTCGGGAGATTCACCTGCCTCACGGCCATGATCGCGCTCTGCGGTGCGGTGCTGCTGCTGGGCGGTGTCGAGCTGCTGAACGCGCTGCACAGCGCAGGATGGGGCCACGCGGCAGGTCCACTCTGGTCTGGCCTGCTCGTCGTCTGCGTGTTCGGTACGGTGTTCATCCTGGTTGCGCTCGCGCCCGGCTCACGCGTGCCACGTTTCCTGCTCGCGCTGGCAATGTACAGCGTCCTCGCGATCGCGGGATCGACCCTGCTGTTCTGCTGGCTGGAATACTGGGTCACCGGTTATCCAGTGACGGGCGACGCGCTGCAGATCCTCGTGGGCAGCCCGGTGCAGGCCAGCCTGCACCTGATCTCGAGCGATCCGGTGATGATGCTGCTGGTGCTGGGATTGTTCATCCTGCTGCTTGCCGTGGCCTATTTCAGCGTGCGCCTGGCGCTGCGCGCCGCGCCCGTGGCTTCGATTGCGGCGCGCGCGCTGGCCTGCATCGCGCTGGCGGCGCTGGGATGGTTCGCCGCAACGCGGATCGCGTCCGCCAGCGTCAGCGGCGCGACGTTCGGCACGCTGCTCGGCAACCGGCCCGGCTATTTCGACATGGACATCAAGCACTTCGCCTGCACGCTGGCGCCGGAGGTGGCGCTGGCAGCGCCGGCGACCGGCCCGAACCAGGGCGTGCCCGTCATCGTCATCGTGATGGAGTCGTTGCGCTCGGACGTGCTGGCGCGTTATCGCGATGCGATGCCGAACCTGGCCGCGCTGGCGGATGAATCGGTGGTTTTCGATCGCGCGTGGTCCACTTCGACGCACACCAATTACGCCACGCTCGCGCTCTGGTATTCCCGCTATCCGCTGCGCCACACCTACTACACCGGGTATCCGGCCAAGGCGGCGTGGCGCGGGCTGTCCTCGTTCGAATACTTCAAGCGGCAGGGCTACGACACGGGCTACTTCTCTTCGCAGAACGAGAAGTGGGCCGAGATGATCAACTGGATGAACGTGCCCGGCGTCGACACGTTCTTCGACAGCGAGCGGTTCGACGGTTCAACCTGGGAGAACCCGGACGCGCAGAACGGCCTGTACGACATGATCCGCCGCGGTCTCGCGCGTTCGGGGAAAGTGGCGGACGGCACGACGCTCGACGTCGCGGCGCAGTGGATCGAGGCGCATTCCAGCGCACCGATCTTCGTCGGCATCAACCTGCAGAACACGCACTACAACTACTACATTCCCGCCGATGAAGCCCGGCCCTACCTGCCGGACCAGCTGGGGTTCCGCGCGGTGTATGGCGGCTGGCCGCGCGATCAGGCGAGCATCGTGCACAACCGCTATCTCAACGCCGCGCACGGCATGGACGACGCGCTGGGCGGCTTCATCCGGCGGCTGCGCAACAGTGGTGTCTGGGACCGGGCGGTCGTGCTGGTGGTCGGGGACCACGGCGAAGCGTTCTACGAGCACGGCGAGGGCAATCATTCCGGGCCCGCCTATGACGAGGTGACCCGTGCCGTGGCGCTGATGAAGCTGCCCAAGGGCGATGCGCGCAATGGCACGCATTTCGGCCGACCGGTGAGCCACATCGACTTCATTCCGACCGTGATCGAAGCGGCCGGCCTGCCGCGCTGGCCCGGTTTCCAGGGAGAACCCGTGTGGTGGCGCGGCGCGACGACGCCGATCTACATCAGCGTGAACGGACTGGTGAAGGAGAACTCGGTGGTGCGCTGGCCGTACAAGCTGATGGCGCGCAACTATCCCTCGCCCCGCATCGAGCTGTACGACCTGGTGACGGATCCGGCCGAACAGCAGAACCTGGTGGCGAGCCGGCAGGACGTGGCGTTGCCGTTATTGCGCAACCTGCGCGCCTGGGAGCACTGCCAGCTCAGCTACTACGCGGACCGCAATGCCTACACCACGCTGCAGCCGCCGAGCTATCGCGGCGATCTGCTCCTCAAGGCGCCTGCGCGCTCGCCAGTCGCCGCGGTGTTGCCCTGACGTTCCGGGCGAGCACGGCCGTGTCCGGAAAATCCGTGATGACGCCGTCAACGCCCAGCGCGTAGTAGGCCTGGTAGTCGCGCAACGCGGCAAGTTGCGCGCCGGCCGACTGCCGGGCGCTGTCGTGGAAAGTGAACGGATGCACCAGCAGGCCGGCGGCATGCGCATCCTGGACTACGCGGGTCGGCGCCATCGCCAGTCGATGCGGGCCGTCGCAGCCCTCCGCGTCGTCCGGCGCGCAGCGCGAGGGCAGCAGGTACGCCTTGTTGGGACCGATGCCCGCCGCATATCTGGCCACGGCTTGCAGGCCACGGGGCGTCAGCAGATCGGCGAAGGTGCGCGGATCGTGCGCGAGCGTGAAATCGTACGGGCGGTCCCACGGCGGTGCGAGCAGCGGATGGCCGTCGGCGTCGAGCCCGCTCATGTTGACGAGCTGGATCATGCGCAGTGCGCTGCGATCGTGCAGGTAGGCGAGGCTCGAGGGCTCGAAGGACTCCACGAACACATGCGCGGCGGGCTGATCGAGGCCGGCCTGTTTCAATGCGGCGAGCAGCTTGTCTTCCAGCGGCAGGCCCAGCAGCCGGTGATAGCTCGGGTTCTTGGTTTCCACGTACAGGCCGATGCGCCGTCCCGTGCGCGCGCTCTCGGTCCTGATCAGGTCGAGGATCTCGTCGAGCGTCGGGATCCGCAGCGGCTCGTCGTTGGGCGGCGCGCTGCTCGCCGCCGGCAGGAGCACGCGGAGTGACTTGATTTCCGCGAGGGTGAAATCGCTGGCGAAGAAGCCGCGCTGCAACACGCCGTCGACGTGCGTCTCGCGCCTGCGGCCCGCGAACTCGGGATGCGAAGCCACGTCCGTGGTGCGCGAGAGTTCGACGTCGTGATGGGCGATCAGCACGCCATCGCGGGTGCTGATCAGATCGACCTCGATGTAGTCCGCGCCGAGGTCCACCGCCAGCCGGTAGCTCTGCAGCGTGTGCTCTGGGACATAGCCGGATGCGCCCCGGTGCGCAATCACCAGCACGGGTTTGCAAGCCGGACCTTCGAGGCAATCCTGGCCGGTGCGTGCCGACGACACGGTCAGGAAAGTCGCCGCGAGCAGCGCGAGCGCGCGCAGTGACTTGTGGAACCGCTGGAAGGGCGTGGGCACCATGGGTTGGCTGCGATGGTTGGATGGCGCGGATAGCGTGGCACACGCGGCCTGCCGCAATCGTATGCAGCGTGCATTATGAGAACTGGTCGAGCCGGGCGATGTGACCTGGATCCGGCGGGACCCGGTGGCGGGAGGCCGCGGTGGGAGAAGTGTGAGCGGCTGCCCGCTTGCCGCTCGGGCGATCAGCCGCAGTGATGGAATCTATAGTGGGAGTCTATCGGATCTGGCCAGGGCGGGCCGACAAGCCTATGCTGCGCGCCAGCTGTCACGAACCTGTTCGATCCCTACCCACAAGAATACGAGGATCACCGACCATGACCTGCAAACTCGCGATGCTCCTGTGCGGCGCTGCCCTGGCCGGCGCCGCTTCCATGGCGACGGCCGCCGACAGCAATGACCATCTGCCGGGCGATTCCGGACGCATGGGCGCGGTGCTGCCTTCCGGGCCGCCGCCGGGCGGTGCCGGGGGCCCTGGTGGACCGGGCGGTGGTGGAATGCCGAAGAACACGGCGCGCGCGCCTGCCATTGCGCTGGCGGTGGAAGCGGCCGAAGCCATCGCGCAGGGCTGCAAGCAATACGCGCTGGGTGCCGCCGTGGTCGACTCGCAGGGCAGGCCGATCCTCGTCTATCTGCCTGACGGCAGTGAGCCCGGCCACGGCTACACCGCCATCCGCAAGGCCTACACCGCGGTGAAGATGAAGACCAACACCACGGCGCTGGTGGAGAAGGCGCAGAAGGATCCGGCCTTCGCCGCGCAGTTCAACAGCGACCCGAACCTGATGGCCTTCCACGGCGGGCTGCTGTTGAAAGTCGGCGACGAGATCATCGGCGCCATTGGCGTCAGCGGCGCCGAGCCGGGCGGACACGACGATGAGTGCGGCATGATCGGGCTCAACAAGATCAAGGACCGCCTGAAATAGCCGCGCTGCTGTACGTCAGCCGCGCATGCCGGATTGCCCCGCCCTGCGGTAGGGCGCGCCCTGCGCGCGGCGCCAGGGCTATTGCGGGACCGCCGACATGTCCATCCACATGACTTCCCACACGTGGCCGTCCGGATCCTCGAAGCTGCGGCCGAACATGAAACCGTGATCCTGCGGCGGATTGATGTCGGCCTTGCCGCCCGCCTGCGCAGCCGCGTCGGCCATGGTGTTCACCGCTTCGCGGCTCTCGCCCGACAGCGCCAGCATCACCTCGCTCGAGCGGTGGGCATCGGCAATGGGCTTCTTCGTGAACACCGCCCATTTGTCATGCGTGAGCAGCATGACGTAGATGGAATCGGAGAACACCATGCACGAGGCCGTGTCGTCGCTGAACTGCGGATTGATGGCGGCGCCCACGGCCTTGTAGAACGTGGTGGATTTCCTGAGATCCGCAACCGGCAGGTTGATGAAGATCATCTTGTTCATGGCGATCCCCTGTTGGCGTGGAATCACCATACGCCGCCCCTGCGGCAGTGTTAAGGGTAAGCCTGCGGCATCTGCAGTAATATCCTTCCTGCTCGAGAACGCGTCGACCGCCGGGGGCCAGTCGTGGATTTGTCGCAGCTCTGGATGCCGTTCACCGCCAATCGCCAGTACAAGGCGGCGCCGCGGCTGCTGGTGTCCGCGCAGGGCATGTACTATCGCACCGAAACCGGGCGCGAGATCCTCGACGGCACGGCGGGCCTGTGGTGCGTGAATGCCGGCCATGCGCGCCCGTCCATCGTGGCCGCGATCCAGCGGCAGGCAGCGCAGCTCGATTACGCGCCGCTGTTCCAGATGGGCCATCCACTGGCTTTCGAGGCAGCGGGACGCGTTGCGTCGCTCATGCCCCCGGGACTGGACCGCATCTTCTTCGCGAACTCGGGATCCGAGGCGGTCGACAGCGCACTGAAGATCGCGTTGGCCTACCACCGGGCGCGCGGCGAAGGCCAGCGCACGCACTTCATCGGCCGTGAGCGCGGCTACCATGGCGTCGGATTCGGCGGCATCTCGGTGGGCGGCATCGCCGGCAACCGCAAGGCGTTTTCCGGCGCGCTGCTGCCGCACGTCGATCACCTGCCGCACACGCTGGATCTGGCGCAGATGGCCTTCAGCCGCGGCCAGCCCGGGTGGGGCGCCCATCTCGCCGACGATCTCGAGCGCATCGTCGCGCTGCACGACCCCTCCAGCATCGCAGCCGTTGTCGTCGAACCGCTGGCGGGTTCCACCGGCGTGCTGGTGCCGCCCAAGGGCTATCTCGAACGCCTGCGCGCCCTGTGCGATCGCCACGGCATCCTGCTGGTGTTCGATGAAGTCATCACCGCGTTCGGCCGGCTCGGCGCCGCCACCGCGGCGGAGTATTTCAACATCCGCCCCGACCTGATCACCATGGCCAAGGCCATCAACAATGCCGCGGTGCCCATGGGCGCGGTGGCCGTGCGCCGCGAGGTCCACGACACGGTGATCGATGCGGCCGCCGCAGGCGCCATCGAGTTGTTCCATGGCTACACCTACAGCGCGCATCCGCTGGCCGCCGCCGCCGCGATCGCCACGCTGGACCTGTATCGCGATGAAGGACTGTTCGCGCGCGCGGCGATGCTCGCACCAGCGCTCGAGCAGTCGGTGCATGCGCTGCGCGGTGCACCGCATGTCCAGGATATCCGTAACCTCGGGATGGTCGCCGCCGTGGAACTGGCACCGAGGCCCGGCGCGCCGGGCGCGCGTGGCTATGAGACGTTCCTGCGCTGCTTCGAGCTGGGCGTGCTGGTGCGCTACACGGGCGACGTGCTGGCGTTCTCGCCCCCGCTGATCATCGATGCCGGGCAGATCGCGCAGCTGTTTGCCACCGTCGCGCAGGCTCTGCGCACCGTTCCCTGATCCTCACCGCAGGACACCGCACATGAGCGCCCCGGCACCGCACGTCCCCTTCATCGGACACTTCATCGCCGGTCAGACAGTGAAGGGCGAGGGCGCCACGCTCGATGTCACGAATCCCGCCACGGGCGCCATCACCGGCAGGGTCACGCTGGGGGTGGACGATGAAGTGGAGCGTGCCGTCGCGGCCGCCAGTAAAGCGTTTCCGGCGTGGGCGGACACGCCACCGATCCGCCGCGCACGCATCCTGTTCCGCTTCCTCGAACTGCTCAACCGCGAACGCGATACGCTGGCGCAGCTGATCACCGCCGAACACGGCAAGGTGTTCTCCGACGCGCAGGGCGAAGTCGGCCGCGGCATCGACATCGTGGAATTCGCCTGCGGCATCCCGCACTTGCTGAAGGGGGATTTCACGGAGCAGGTCTCCACCGGCATCGACAACTGGACCCTGCGCCAGCCGCTCGGCGTGGTGGCGGGCATCACGCCGTTCAACTTTCCCGTGATGGTACCGATGTGGATGTTCCCGCTGGCCATCGCGGCCGGCAACAGCTTCATCCTCAAGCCCAGCCCGATCGATCCCAGCGCGTCGCTGCACATCGCCCGCCTGCTGCAGCAGGCCGGGCTGCCGGATGGCGTGTTCAATGTCCTGCAGGGCGACCGGCTGGCGGTGGACGCGCTGTTGCGGCATCCCGGGGTCCGGGCAGTGAGCTTCGTGGGTTCGACCGCCGTGGCACAGCACATCCATGCCGCCGGCGCGCAGCACGGCAAGCGCGTGCAGGCGCTGGGCGGCGCCAAGAACCACCTGGTGGTGATGCCGGATGCCGATGTCGGCCAGACGGTCGATGCGCTGGCGGGCGCCGCCTTCGGTTCCGCCGGCGAGCGCTGCATGGCGATCAGCGTGGCGGTGCTGGTGGGCGACGCCGCGGCGCAGGTGATGCCGTTGCTGGCGGCCCGGACGCGCGCGTTGCGAGTGCTGCCGGGGATGGATCCGTCCGCCGAGATGGGACCGATCGTCACGCGTGCGGCGCTGGAGCGCATTCGCGGGTACATCGCGCAGGGCGAGTCCGAGGGCGCGCAACTCGTCGTGGACGGTCGCGGGTTCACGGTTCACGATGCCGCAGGCGCGCACGATCAGGCCACCGCGGGCGGCTTCTGGCTGGGCGGTTCGCTGTTCGACCACGTGACCCCCGGCATGCGCATCTACCGCGAGGAGATCTTCGGACCGGTGCTGTGCTGCGTGCGGGTGAAGAACCTCGCCGCGGCGATCGAGCTCGTGAACGCTCACGAGTTTGCGAACGGCGTGTCCTGCTTCACGCGTGACGGCGAAGTCGCGCGCGAATTCGCGCGGCGCATCGAGGTCGGGATGGTGGGCATCAACGTGCCGATCCCCGTGCCCATGGCCTGGCACGGCTTCGGCGGCTGGAAGCGCTCGCTGTTTGGCGATCTGCACGCCTACGGGACGGATGGCGTGCGCTTCTACACGCGCCGGAAGTCGGTGATGCAGCGCTGGCCGTCAGGCCCCGCGGGCGGGGCCGAGTTCGTGTTGCCGACGGCTCAGTAGGGCAACCCGACGTAGTTCTCCGCCAGCGCGGTCTGGGCCGCGCGCGAACTCACCAGGTATTCCAGCTCGGCCCGCTGCAGCTTCTGGTCGAAGCCGCTGCTTTCCGGGAACCGGTGCAGCACCGAGGTCATCCACCACGAGAAGCGCTCGGCCTTCCACACGCGTTGCAGCGCACGCGCCGAGTAGCTGTCGATGCCCGCGCGTGAACGGCTGCGATAGAATTCGTCGAGCGCCTGCCACAGGTAGTACACGTCGCTGGCGGCGAGGTTCAGTCCCTTGGCACCGGTCGGCGGCACGATGTGCGCGGCATCGCCGGCCAGGAACAGGTTGCCGAAACGCATCGGTTCGGCCACGAAGCTGCGCAGGGGCGCAATGCTCTTCTCGATGGACGGGCCGGGTTGCAGGTGGGCGACCGCGTCGGCGTCGAGGCGCAGTCGCAGCTCGTCGTAGAAACGCTCGTCGGGCCAGTCCTCGAGGTGGTCGTCGAGCCGGCACTGCAGGTACAGGCGGCTGCGGGTGGCCGAGCGCATCGAGCACAGCGCGAAGCCGCGTTCGTGGTTGGCGTAGATGAGCTCGTGCGACACGGGTGGCTTCTCGACCAGCAGGCCGAGCCAGCCGAAGGGGTACACGCGCTCGTAGTGGCGCAGCACCGCGTCCGGGATGCTCTTGCGGCTGACGCCGTGGAAACCGTCGCAGCCCGCCACGAAATCGCATTCGATGGCCGTCTCGACGCCCTGGTTGCGGTATCGCACGACTGGTCGTGGTGCTTCGAGGCCTTCGAGGCGCACGTCGAGTGCCTCGTACACGGTCGTGCCGCCGCTTCCGGCGCGGTGATCCATCAGATCGCGCGTGATCTCGGTCTGGCCGTATACGATCACGCTCTTGCCCACCAGCGCCTGCATGTGGATGCGGTGCCGCTCCCCCCCGAAACACAGCTCAAAACCCTCGTGCGGCAGTCCTTCGCGGCGCATGCGGCCACCCGCCCCACACTCGTCGAGCAGATCGGCCGTGCCTTTCTCGATGACGCCGGCCCGTATGCGGCCCAGCACATACGCCGCGCTGCGCTGTTCGAGGATGATGTTGGCGATGCCGGCCTTCTGCAGCAGCTGCCCGAGCAGCAGTCCGGCCGGTCCGGCCCCCACGATGACCACCTGGGTTCGTTCCATGGCTTGATTCTCTCCGTTCACAATTGTCGGCCGGTCCCGGCGCCCGGGTTCTTGTCGATCCAGGTGCCAAAGCGCAAGATACCGCACCTGAAACGTTGGCTTGAGTATCGCTGGAGGCCGCTTGAGAATTATCGGACCGGATTATGCAGTGTTTGGCGTGGAAGACCTGGACGCCTGCAAGCAGTACATGCGCGATTACGGCCTGATCGAGGCCGAATCCAGCGCCAGCGGCGGCATCTACCGCGCGCTGGACAACACTTATATTGAAATCCGGAAGCATTCCGACAAAGGGCTGCCGCCCGCCATGTCGCCATCGCCCAACGTGCGCGAGACGGTCTATGGCGTGGAAACCAAGGCCGACCTGGAGGCCATCGGCGCCGAGCTGAGCCGCGACCGCGATGTGACCAGCAGTGCCGATGGCACGCTGCGCAGCCAGGACGATTCCGGATTCCACATCGGCTTCCGCGTCGCGCGGCGCGTGCCGATCAACGCCGCCCCGCTGGGCGTGAACTGCCCGGGCCAGCCACCGCAGCGCGGCCCGAACATCATCGCCTCGTACCACGACGCGGTGATCGTGCCGCGCACCTTCTCGCATATCGTGTACTTCGTGCCCGACGTGCAGAAGGCCGAACGCTTCTACATCGACCGCCTGAAGTTCAGGCTGGTGGATCGCTTCACCAATGCGGGCCCGTTCCTGCGCCCGGCCGCGAACCAGGAACACCACACCCTGTTCCTGATCCAGGCGCGTCCCGGCAGCACCGGCCATCACGCCATCGGCTGCAACCACTTCACGTTCCACGTGTCCGGCGCGAATGAAATGTTCCAGGCCGGCTGGCATTTCGCGCGCAAGGGCTACAAGAGCTTCTGGGGTCCGGGCCGCCACATCCTGGGCTCGAACTATTTCTGGTATTTCAACAGCCCGTTCGGCTGCGCCGTGGAATACGACGCGGACATGGACCTGCACGACGACAGCTGGGTGCCGCGCGAAGTGCCGGCCGACAAGCACACCTCGCAGATCTTCCTGTTCGATTACAAGGAGCCGTGGTCTCCCGGTTCGCCCGAGACTTCGCCCAGCAAGTCCGTGATGGACTGAGCGCGGCGCCGCTCGTGCGCGGCCCGCTTCGCGCCGTCGCGCGTGAAGCGGGCTGCTGCTGAAAAAACCTGCCCGCGCGCGGTGTCTGCGCGCGATTCGTTGGCGGTGTTTGCTACTGGCATTGCGCTGCCGCGCGCGGCCAGCGCCCGTCTCCTCGCCCCGTGAAATTTCGGTGCATTCGAGGGCGCACCACGACCCATCGTGGTGCGAGATCGGGCTCCCGGTCTCCTGAAAATACGCCATTTGCCTTAGGAATGAAGCATTTCGCCCATGGCACGGCAGTTGCATTCCCGTTATCGAATCTGGCGCCGCATGACGTAGCGTTCACGCAACAGTAATGCGCCGCAAGATAAGTTCTGCTAGGCTTTGTCGCGTTTTTCCGAGGGGCAGTGGCGTTGCTACAAGGCAACAACTGCGCCTTCGGGCGGCTAGCCCCCGCGGCCGCTGACTGGACTTTCATTGTTTCAACCGCAAGAGGGAGACGCTTTAAATGCGTAAATCAAGTTTGGCGACGATGTCGCTGGTGCTGGCTTCGGTGGCCGGTGCGGCCCATGCCGAGGACGCTGCTAAGCCCACGGCGCCGACGTTCTCGGACGTTCTGGACGCTTCGGGCATCACGCTCAGCGGCTACATCGCTCCGATGTTCGAGTACCACACCTATTCCGGGAATGGCACCACCGCTCCCGACTACAACGGCTTCACCCTGAACCAGGTGGGCCTGACGATTGCCAAGCAGCCCACCGAAGGATTCGGCGGCGTGGTGAACGTGGTCGACGGCACCAATGCCAATCCGTACTACAGCATCGGCGTGAGCCCCGGCAGCCCGTCCCTCCTGCAGGCCTACCTGCAGTACGCCACGGGCCCGCTGACCATCATCGCCGGCAAGTACACCACGCTGGTGGGTGCCGAAGTGGTGGCGCCGACCGGCAACACCAACGTCAGCCGTTCGCTGCTGTTCAGCGGCGAGCCCATCGCGCAGACCGGCGTGCGTGCGACCTTCGCGGCCAACAGCATCGTGACGCTGATCGCGGGCGTGAACAACGGCTGGATCGGCAGCTTCCTGTACGGCAGCGAGGACGTCGGCGACGGCAACGGCAAGACCCTGGAACTGGGTTCGAGCTTCACGCTGTCCAAGACGCTGTCCGCGAGCCTGCAGGGCTACTACGGCCGTGACTCGATCGGCGGCAGCGACGAGTTCAACAGCTGGATCGTCGATGGCGTCGTGACGTGGGCCGTGACGGATACGATCACCCTGGTCGGCAGCGCCGACTGGGCCGGTGTCAGCCCGCCGAGCAGCACGGGTGCCCCGGCGGTTCACTGGTCCGGCTTTGCCGCCTATGCCAACTTCGCCCTGAACGACGCCTGGCGCGTCTCGGTGCGCGGCGAGTACTTCGACGACCGCGATGGCGGTTCGCTGAGCTCGGCGGATGCGTACATCAAGGAAGGCACCGTGACCCTGGGTTACGCGCCGGCCAAGGCCTTCGAACTGCGCCTGGAAGGTCGCTACGACACGGCCAACGTGCCGTTCACGCTGCCGTTCTACGGCTACAAGTCCGGCGTCTCGGCCTACGTACAGGGTGTGTACAAGTTCTGATCGGTTGACGATCCGAACCTTGCCGGACGCCCGCGGTCCGGTGCAGGAGGGGCGGCCACGGGGCCGCCCCTTTTTCATTGGGGCGGCCTGGGCGGGCGCCGCCGGGCCGTTGCGCGTCGCACTGGGAAATCCGGCCCGGAAGCTATAACTTGCCCGGCATGGATATCCCACACGATGCGGCGCAGTGGCGCGCCCGCGCCAGGACGGTGACGCCCGCCGCGCATTGCGTCATCGACGGTCGCGCCCGGCCGGCGGTCTCCGGCGCGACCTTCGACTGCATCAGCCCCATCGACGGCCGCAGGCTCGCGGCGGTCGCGGCGGGCGACGCGGCTGACATCGAGCTCGCGGTGCAGGCTGCGCGCGCGGCTTTCGAGCGCGGCCACTGGTCGCGGCGGACGCCCGCCCAGCGCAAGCAGGTGCTGCTCGCCTTCGCCGATCTCATCGCGGCCCACACCGACGAGCTGGCCTTGCTGGAGACGCTGGACGTCGGCAAGCCGATCAGCGACAGCGTGGGCGTGGACGTGCGCGCCACGGTGGGATGCCTGCGCTGGTACGCGGAAGCGATCGACAAGGTGTACGACGAGATCGCGCCCACCGGGCCCGACGCCCTGGCGCTGATCACGCGCGAGCCGCTGGGGGTGGTGGGCGCCATCGTGCCGTGGAATTTCCCGATGATCATGGCCGCCTGGAAGATCGGACCGGCGCTGGCGGCCGGCAATTCGCTGGTGCTCAAGCCGTCGGAGAAGTCGCCGCTGACCGCGATCCGGCTGGCCGAGCTCGCGCTCGAGGCGGGCCTGCCGCCGGGCGTGTTCAACGTGGTGCCGGGCCTGGGCGGCACCGCGGGCAAGGCGCTGGCGCTGCACATGGACGTGGATGCCATCGCGTTCACCGGATCGACGGCCACCGGCAAGCAGATCCTGCAGTACGCCGGCCAGTCCAACCTCAAGCGCGTCGGGCTCGAGTGCGGCGGCAAATCGCCCAACATCGTGCTCGACGACTACGATGACCTGGACCGTGTGGCCGCCTCGGCCAGCAGCGCGATCTTCTTCAACCAGGGCGAGATGTGCACCGCCGGTTCGCGGTTGCTGGTCGCCGAGCGGCTGCGCGAGCCGCTGCTGGAGCGCGTGCTGAAACATGCGCGCGCCGTGCCGCCCGCGGATCCGCTCGATCCCGCCACGCGCACCGGCGCGCTGGTGGACGAGGCGCAGACGCAGCGCGTGCTCGGCTATATCGACACCGGCGTCCGCGAAGGCGCGCGGCTGGCGATCGGCGGCCACCGCGTGCGGCAGAGCGAAGGCGGCTGTTACGTCGAGCCGACGGTGTTCGATGCGGTCGCGCCCACCATGCGGGTGGCGCGCGAGGAGATCTTCGGGCCGGTGCTGACGGTGACCGGTTTCCGCGACCTCGACGAGGCGGTGCGCATCGCCAACGACACGGTGTACGGCCTGGCCGCCGCGGTGTGGACGCGCGACATCCGGCTCGCGCATCGCACGGCGCGCGCGCTGCGCGCCGGCGTGGTGTACGTCAACTGCTACGACGCCGACGACATCACCGTGCCGTTCGGCGGCTTCAAGCAGTCCGGCATGGGCCGCGACAAGTCGCTGCACGCCTTCGACAAGTACACCGACCTCAAGACCACCTGGATCGACCTGTCCTGACATGGCGCTGCTGTCGTATCTCGCCAGCGCGCCGCGCGGGCTGGCCGATCTGCTCGCCCGCGAGCTGGCGGCGCTCGGCGCCAGCGCCCTCCGCGAGCGCCCGTCGGGCGTATCCTTCCAGGGAGAGCTGGCGCTCGGTTACCGCGCCTGCCTGCATTCGCGGGTCGCGAGCCGCGTGCTGCTCGAGATCGCGACGTTCCAGGCCCGCACCACCGAAGAGTTCTATCGCGCCCTGCGCGGCATCGACTGGCGCGAACACGTGGCGGCCACCGGCACGCTGGCCTGCGACTTCAGCGGCCAGCATCCGAGCATCGCCAACACGCACTTCGGCACGCTCAAGCTCAAGGATGCGATCTGTGACCAGCTGCGCGAGACCACCGGCGCGCGACCTGACATCGCGCTGGAACGCCCTGCGGTGCGCGTGCGTGCCCACGCCAACCAGGCGCAGATCTCGGTGTCGATCGACCTGGCGGGCGAGGGCCTGCATCGGCGCGGCTGGCGCACCGAGGCGGGCGATGCGCCGCTGCGCGAGAACGTGGCGGCGGGCATCCTGCTGCGCGCGGGCTGGGAGCAGATGGCCGCCGAGGGCCGCCAGTTCCTCGACCCGCTGTGCGGCTCGGGCACGCTGGTGATCGAAGCGGCCGGCATCGCAACCCGTCGCGCGCCCGGGTTGACTCGCAGCTACTTCGGTTTCCTCGGCTGGCAGGGCCATGACGCTGCGCTGTGGCAGCGGGTGGTCACCGACGCGCAGGCCAACGTGCTGCCCGAGCCGCCCGCGCACCTGCACGGCAGCGATCTCGATCCGATGGTGCTGCGCATGGCCGCCGCCAACGCCAGGCGCGCGGGCGTGGCTGAGTGCATCCGCTGGACCCATTGCGCCGTCGTGGACGCGCGGCCGCCGGCTCCAGGCCCGGGGCTGGTGTGCACCAATCCGCCGTACGGTGTGCGGCTCGAAGACGAGGCGGGCGCCAAACGCGTGCACCGCGAGCTGGGCCGCACGTTGCGCGAACACTTCGCCGGCTGGGAGGCGGCCATCCTGACCGCGGCGCCCGGCGCGGCGCGCGAACTGAACCTGCGCACCTACCGCACGCACGAGCTCGACAATGGCGCGATTCCCTGCCGCTTGCTGCGCATCGACCTCGACCAGCCCGGCGTGGCCGCCACGCCCGATGGCCTGCGCGCCGCGGCGCCCGAGCTGGCCAGCAGCAACGGCGCACGCATGTTCGCCAACCGGCTCGGCAAGAACCTCAAGCGCCTCGCGCCCCTGGCGCAACGCGCCGGCGCGAGCTGCTACCGCGTCTATGATGCGGACATGCCCGAGTACGCGCTGGCGCTGGATCGCTACGTGGAAGCGGGCAACGGGCGCGTGCATCTCTACGTCCAGGAATACGCGCCGCCCGCCAGCATCGATCCCGAGGCGGCGCGGCGCCGGCGCGCGGAAGCGCTGTCGGTGCTGGCGGAAGCGAGCGGCGTGCCCGCGGAAAACATCCACCTGCGGCTGCGGCAGCGGCAGCGCGGCAGCCAGCAGTACGAAGCGCAGGGGGCGACGGGCGAATTCGTCACGGTGGCCGAAGGCGGCCTGCAGTTCCGCGTCAACTTCACGGACTACCTCGACACCGGGCTGTTCCTCGATCACCGTCTGGTGCGCGCGCGCGTGCGCGAACTGGCGCGCGGCAAGCGCGTGCTGAACCTGTACTGCTACACGGCCACCGCGAGCGTGTATGCCGCCGACGGCGGGGCCGAAGCCACCACCAGCATCGACTTGTCGAACACCTATCTCGACTGGGCGGTGGACAATTTCCGGCTCAACGGCCTGGCGGAACGTCGGCACCAGCTGCTGCGCGCCGAATGCCGCGAATGGCTGCAGGCGGAGGCCGGCCAGGGTCGCTCCTTCGACCTGATCTACTGCGATCCACCGACCTTCTCCAATTCCAAGCGCATGCAGGGCGTGCTCGATGTGCAGCGCGACCATGCGGCGCTGATCGGCGAGTGCATGCGGCTGCTGGCGCCCGGCGGCCGGCTGCTGTTCTCCACCAACGCCCAGCGCTTCCGGCTCGATCCCGGGGTGGCGGAGCGCTGGCAGGTGGAAGATCGCACGCGCAGCAGCATCCCCTTTGATTTCGAACGCAATCCCCGCATCCACAGCTGCTTCGAGATTACGGCGCGTTAACCTGATGGGCAGTGCGGCGTTTTGTGTTACAAAAGTGTCTCACGGGCAGGGAGGACGTATGCGCGCAGGGCAGGGCGTTGGTGGAATCGGTCTGGCGCTGATGCTGTGCGGGGCGCTCGCCGCCTGTGGCGGCGGCGGTGGTTCGGGCGGTGGCGGGACCGGCAGTAGCAGTAGCAGCAGCAGCGGCGGTCCGGTGTTCACTTCCGGTGTGTACGCGCCGGCTTCGACTTACGTCAACCAGTGCCAGACGCCCCGCACCGGGACGGACCCTTACAGCCACGTCGCGTATCCCGACCGCGCCGGATCCACGCTGCTGGAGAACTACTGGCTGCGTTCCTGGAACAATGACCTGTACCTCTGGTATTCGGAGGTCACCGACGTCAACCCGGCCGCGTACAGCAACACCCTGGACTACTTCGCACAGCTCAAGACCTTCGCCACCACGGCCAGCGGCGCCGACAAGGACAAGTTCCACTTCACCTATCCCACCGCGGAGTGGGAGTCGCTGTCGAACAGCGGCGTGGATGTCGGCTATGGCATCTCATGGGTGCTGATCTCCTCCACGCCGCCGCGCGAGGCGCGCGCGGCGCTGGTGGAGCCGGGCACGACGGCCGCGAGCGACGGGGTGTCGCGCGGCGATGAGGTGGTCAGCGTCGATGGCGTGGGCATCAATGACAACACCAGCGCCGGCATCGATACGCTCAACGAAGGCCTGTTCCCGACGGTGGCCGGCACCGCGCACACCATCGTGCTGCAGCCGGTGGGCGGCGGCGCGAATTATTCGGTCACGCTGACGCCCGCCGCGATCGCCACTTCGTCGGTGTACCAGCCCATCGCCATCTCCACCGGCACCGGCGCGGTGGGCTACCTGCTGTTCAATGATCACCTGGCGCCCGCCGAGCAGGAGTTCGCCACGGCCATCGCCACGCTCAAGGCCGACAACGTCACCGACCTGGTGCTGGACATGCGCTACAACGGCGGCGGCTACCTCGACATCGCCTCCGAGGCCGCGTACATGATCGCGGGCCCCGCGAACACCGCCGGCAAGAACTTCGAGACCACGGTGTTCAACGACAAGCACCCCACCGTCGATCCCGTGACGGGCCAGACCATCACGCCGACCCCGTTCATCACCACCGCGGAAGGGTTCAGCGAGACGCAAGGCACGGCGCTGCCCTACCTCGGGCTGAGCCGCGTGTTCGTGCTCACGGGTCCCGACACCTGTTCGGCCAGCGAATCCGTCATCAACGGACTGCGGGGGGCGGGCGTGACGGTGATCCAGATCGGCAGCACCACCTGCGGCAAGCCCTATGGTTTCTATCCGCAGGACAACTGCGGCACCACCTACTTCTCGATCCAGTTCCAGGGCGTCAACAACGCGGGCTTCGGCGATTACCCGGACGGCTTCGCCCCGGCCAACCAGACTCCCAGCAACGTCGGCTATCACATCCCCGGCTGTTCGGTGGCCGATGACTTCACGCACCAGCTCGGCGATGTGGCGGAAGCCCGATTGGCCGCCGCCCTGGCCTATCGCGCGTCGGGCGCGACGGGCACGTGCCCGGCCGCAACCGGCGTTTCCGGGCGGGCCTCGATCCTCTCGACCACGGCGGGCGCGGGTTCGGATGCCGCGCACGAGGACGGACGGCTGGTGCGCTCGCCGCTGCGCGAGATCCGCATCCTCGGCAAACCGCGCACCTGAGCGGCGCGCGGGGCCGGCGCGCCTACTGCGCGCTGGCCTCTTCGGCCGCCTTGCGCTGCTCGGCGTCCTTGGCCTGCGCGGCCTCGATTTCCTTCTGCACGCGCTCTTCGGTCTGCTTGGCTTGCCTGGCTTCGTCGGCCGCGGCTTTGGCATTCGCCGCGCCACTGGCCGCCGTGTCCACCAGTCCGCAGCCACCCAGCGCGAGCGCGCCCGCCAGCAGGCCGGCGAGGGCGGCGGATTTCAGGCCGATGTGTTCCATGACAACCTCCGTGGCTGCGATGCCCTACAACAGGTCGCGCAATCTATACCACAGCATGGCCAGCACCAGTGCGGGTCGTCGCAGCGCGACGCCGCCGGGAAAGTCGCGGTGCGGGATGCGCGCGAATACGTCAAATCGTTCCGCGCTGCCCGCCACGGCTTCGGCCAGCAGCTTGCCGGCGATGCCCGTGAGCGCCATGCCATGGCCCGAGAAGCCCTGCAGGAACCACACATTGGGCGCGAGCCGGCCGAAGTGCGGCGCGCGGTTCATCGTGATGTCGACGTAGCCACCCCAGGAAAACTCGATCGCCAGGTCCGCGAGCTGCGGATACACGGCCAGCATGCGCGCGCGGGTGGCGCGCGCGGTGTTGAAGGGATCGAGCCCCGAGTAGCTCACGCGCCCGCCGAACAGCAGCCGGTGATCCGCCGAGAGGCGGAAATAATCGAGCACCCAGTTCAGGTCGGTGACGGCGGCATTGTTGCTGATGAGTGACCGCGCGCGCGCCGGATCCATTTTCTCCGTGGCGACGATGTACGTGCCGACGGCCATGATCTTGCGCGCCAGCGCGGGGGCGAGCCCGCCGAGGTAGGCATTGCCGGCCAGCACCAGGTGCTGGCAGCGCACCTCGCCGACGCTGCCGGCGCCCGCAGCACCCGCGATGCCCGCAGCGCCTGCGCCGCCCGTGGCGAGCGTGCGCACCACCACCGTGCCGGACGGCTCGCGCGTCCAGGCCACGGCCCGCGTGCCCTCGTGCAGGACAACGCCGGCGGCGCGCGCGGCCGCCGCGAGGCCCTGCGTGTACTTCAGCGGGTGCAGGTGGCCGCCGCGCGCATCGAGCAGCCCGGCGAGGTAGCGCGGGGAGTCGACCAGCTGGCGCAGCTCCTCGCGTCCGACCAGGCGCGTGGCGTGGTAATCGAGCTTGCCGCCAAGCTCCTCCTGCCAGGCTGCCAGCTCCGCCACCTGGCGGGGCCGCACCGCGACGTGCATCTGCCCCGGCGTCCAGTCGCAGTCGATGCGGTGGCGCCCGATGCGCTCGCGCGTCCATTCCACCGCCGCCAGCGTGAGGTCCCAGACCGCGCGCGCCTGCGCCGCACCCAGCAGTTTCTCCAGCTTGTCCTGCGAGGCGGCGACGCCGAACAGCACCTGGCCGCCGCTGCGACCGGAGGCGCCCCAGCCCACGCGCTCGGCCTCGAGCACCACCACCCGCTGGCCGCGCTCCGCCAGTTCCAGGGCGCTCGCGAGCCCGGCCAGGCCGCCTCCCACCACGCAGACATCCGCGGACACGGTGCCCTGCAGCGGCGCTGCGGGGGATTGCGGCGGTGCACTGGCGGCGTAGTAGCTCAGGTCGGATTCGGGGTACGGCTTCACAGTCCGAAGAGAATACGCCGCACCGCCGACGACCGCAAAAATATAACTTAAAACAACAGGTTACATCGCACCTGGAGGGGGGTGAGACAGCCGGTTCCGGCACTCTGCCGGCGACTTTCGGCAGTCCGCCGTGCTCTAATGAGAAGGTTCCGGAGCCACTGTTATGTCCACCCAACGTCCATTGATCGGCATCCCGGCGGACCGTCGTCTGCTCGGCGACCAGCCCTGCCACATCGTGACCGAGAAGTACCTGCTGGCGGTGCTGGCGGCCGCCGACTGCATTCCGGTCATCGTTCCCTCCATCGGCGACGAGCTCGCCATGGACGAGCTGCTGGGTTCGCTGCACGGCCTGCTGTTCATGGGCAGCCCCTCCAACGTCGAGCCGCACCGCTACCAGGGCAGCCCCAGCGTGGAAGGAACGCTCCACGACCGCCACCGTGACGACACGACGCTGCCCCTGATCCCCAAGGCCGTGGACGCCGGC
Organism: Steroidobacteraceae bacterium; assembly: GCA_035499515.1. Lineage (GTDB taxonomy): Bacteria > Pseudomonadota > Gammaproteobacteria > Steroidobacterales > Steroidobacteraceae > FEN-1191. The sequence continues at coordinate 47,437 of DATJYR010000034.1, forward strand.
ATGCCCGTATTCGGCATCTGCCGCGGCTTCCAGGAGATGAACGTGGCCTTCGGCGGCACGCTGTGCCAGCGGCTGCACGAGCAGCCCGGCCTCATGGACCATCGCGAGGACACCGACCAGCCCATCGACGTGCGCTACGGCCCCGCGCACCGCGTGAATCTCGTCCCCGGTGGCTACCTGCAGCAATTGGCCGGCGGCGCCAGCGAAATCACGGTCAACTCGCTGCACTGGCAGGGGGTGCAGACGCTGGGTCGGGGCCTGGCCATCGAGGCCACCGCGCCCGATGGCGTGATCGAAGCCTTCCGCGTCACCGACGCCGCGAGTTTCGCGGTGGCGGTGCAATGGCACCCCGAATGGCGGGTGCTGGAGAACCCTTTTTCCCGGGCCTTGTTCGGCGCCTTCGGCGCCGCCTGCCGGGAACACAAGCAGAGCGCCCGGAGCGCCAGGTGATGTATGTCGAATGAGATCCAGCAGTTCTTCCGTGACCACGGCATTTCCGAAGTGGAGGCCATCATCCCCGACATGGCCGGCATCGCGCGCGGCAAAGTCATGCCCGCGGCCAAGTTCGCCGAGGACGAGGGCATGCGCCTGCCCGAGAGCATCTTCCTGCAGACGGTGACCGGCGACTATCCGCCCAACGCCAGCACCGCCATGAGCCCGGCGGAAATCGACATCGTGCTCAAGGCCGATCCGAAGACGGTGCGCGTCGTACCCTGGACCGCCGAGCCCACCGCGCAGGTCATCCACGATTGCTACTACTCGGACGGCCGGCGTGTGACCATGGCGCCGCGCCAGCTGCTGCAGCAT
>DATJYR010000035.1:0-52615 GCA_035499515.1 Steroidobacteraceae bacterium
GTCCGTGGCGATCACCAATCCCGCGGGCATCGCCACGGCCGCACCGGTGCTGGCTTCCGCCACGGCCTCCAACACCGGCACCGGCGCCATCGTGCAGAGTTCGGTGCCCGACACCAGCACCTGGGTGCGCGGCAACTACACGCTGAGTTTCACCGACCCGTCCACATGGCAGGTCACGGACAGCAGCGGCAATGTCGTGGCCACCGGCGCCTATACCGCCGGCAGTGCGATCAGCTTCAATGGCGTGCAGGTGACCCTGAGCGGCGCTCCGGCCACCGGCGACTCTTTCAGCATCAAGGACAACATCAACGGCACGGGTGACAACAACAACGCCCAGGCAATGGCCGATCTGTTCGATGCCAAGTATTTCAATGGCGGCACGAATTCCCTGAACGACTTCGTCGACAGCTTCACGACCAGCATCGCCACCACCACCAACCAGGTGCAGACGGCGGCCGCCGCGCAGCAGACGGTGCTGACCGACGCGACCTCGGCGCTGCAGAGCGAAACCGGCGTCAACCTCGATGAGGAGGCCGCGAAGCTGATCCAGTACCAGCAGGCCTACCAGGCCGCCGCCAAGGTGATCCAGGTCTCCAATACCCTGTTCGACTCCCTTCTCACCGCCGTCCAGAGTAGTTGATCATGCGCATCTCGACCGCTGAACTGAATTCCGCCGCCGTCACGGCCATCCTCAACCAGCAGAGCGCGCTGGCCAGGACGCAGACGCAGCTGGGCACGGGCAATCGGCTCACCTCACCCGCGGACGATCCGCTCGCGGCCGCGCAGCTGCAGCGCCTCAATCGCAGCGTCGCCCAGCAGACCCAGTTCACCAACAACATCGGCGCCGCGACGACCTCGCTGAACCTCGAGGAGTCGGCCACCGCGGACACCTACACGCTGCTGCAGCGGGTGCGTGAGCTGGCGCTGGAGGCGAATACATCCACCGAGTCGAGCAGCGACCGCGCCGACATCGCCGCTGAAGTGCAGCAACGCCTGCAGGAACTGCAGGGCATCGCCAACCGCCAGGACGCGACCGGCGGTTATCTGTTCTCCGGCTATTCCACCGGCACGCCGGCCTATACGCTCGGCGCCAGTGGCTACACCTACAACGGCGACGCCGGCCAGCGCAGCGTGCAGGTCGACGAGCAGAATTCCATCGCCATGGGCGACAGCGGCGCCGTGGTGTTCGGCAACGTCAGGCAGGGCAATGGCGACTTCGTCACGTCGGCGGCCTCTGCCAATACCGGCACCGGCGTGATCGACGTCGGCAGCATCACCTCGCGGGCCGACTGGGTATCGCAGGGCTACACCATCAGCTTCACTGACGCCACGGACTGGCAGGTCACCGACAGCAGCGGCACGCAGGTCGCGAGCGGCACCTACACCAGTGGCGGCAACATCGATTTCAACGGCGCGGAAGTCAGCATTACGGGCACGCCCGCAGCGGGCGACAGCTTCAGCATCGCACCGTCCGCCACCGAAGATGTGTTCACGACGCTGCAGAACCTCTACAACGCGCTGACCAGTCCCGCCAATGCCACCACGGCCGGCCGCGCCCAGGTCACCTCGCAGCTCACAGCCTCGTTGCAGCAGCTCGACAACTCCATGGACCACGTGGACTCGGTACGGGCCGTGATCGGCGCGCGTCTCGGCATGCTCGACACCGTGACCAGCGCGCAGAGCGCGCGCAGTGTCGATGTGCAGTCGCAGATTTCCTCGCTCAGCGACACGGACTACACCTCCACGGCATCGAAGATGAGCCAGCAGCTGCTCGGCCTGCAGGCGGCACAGCAGTCATACGCTGCGATCGCCAAGCTGTCGCTGTTCAACTACCTGTGAGCATCTGTGAACTTGTCCTCAAAACCGTGCATGACGCGCCGCGTTGCTAAAGTTCAGCAGGTGCATACCGATAAACGCTATGAACGCAACACGGCCCTTGAGGGGCGGCGTACGACGAATTGGTGCATCAGGATGAGCCTGGTGCGCGGCATCAATCAGCAGGAGACATGGCAATGGCACTGACGATCAACACGAACGCGATGTCGCTGGAAGCTCAGCGTAACCTGACGACATCGCAGTCGTCCCTGGCTACGTCGCTGCAGCGTCTGTCGTCTGGCCTTCGTATCAACAGCGCGAAAGACGACGCCGCCGGCCTCGCCATCGCGTCGCGGATGGGCACCCAGATTTCCGGCCTGACGGTCGCCCAGCAGAACGCGAACGACGCGATCTCGCTGGCGCAGACCTCGGAAGGTGCTCTGCAGGAAGTGACCAACAACCTGCAGCGCATCCGTGAACTGGCGGTGCAGGCGGCCAACGCCTCGAACAGCGCCTCGGACCGCGCCGCGCTCAACGACGAAGTGCAGCAGCGCCTGGCGGTACTCGACCAGATCGCCTCGACCACTTCCTACAACGGCCAGCACGTGCTCGACGGCTCGTTCGGCGCCGCGACCTTCCAGGTCGGTGCCAACGTGGGCGATACGGTGTCCCTGAACCTGTCCACCAGCATGCGCACCGCCGACATCGGCAAGGTCGCGGACTGGGTCGGCAACAGCGCCTACGATGCTTCGATGGCGGTGGGCCAGCAGGGCGCGGGCGTGGATTCGACCACGGCCCTGACCTCCGGCGCGCTGACCATCGCAATCGGCAACGGCGACGCGGTGTCCGTCAAGGGCGCCGTGGCCGGCAACAGCGAAGGCCAGGATGCGGCCAGCGCCTACGCGGTGGCCCAGGCCATCAACGGTTCCAGCATCGACGGCCTGACGGCCACGGCCAACACCACGGCGGTGGTGGCCTGGACCGACGTCGCGGCCGCCAGCGGTTACTCGCTGTCGGTCAACGGCACCTCGGTGTTCAGCGCCAGCACGGATGCGATCACGGGCGACCAGGCGGCCGCTGCGATCAACGCGAACTCCAACACCACCGGTGTGACGGCCACTTTCGACGGCTCGACGGGCAACATGACCCTGACCGCCGCCGACGGCCGCAACGTCACGCTGGAGCAGACCAACTCCGGCTCGACGGGCCTCACGGCGCCGGCCGCCGAGACGGTGCCCGCCGCGGGCACGACTGCGGCGACGCCGGGCAACAACACGGTGAACGCCGGCCAGACGATTGCCGAAGATGGCACGGCCGTGACGTTCACGGGCTCGGTGCACCTGACCGCGGCCGACACGATCACCGTCGGTGGCACGGGCGCCGCCGCTGCGGGCTTCACCGCCGGCACGCTGGCCCTGGGCACCAACGGTGTCGGCACGGCTTCGGTGGACACGGTGGCGGGTGCGAACACCACGATCAGCATGGCGGACGCCGCGCTGGCCCAGGTGAACTCGCTGCGTTCGAGCCTCGGCGCCATCGAGTCGAGCTTTGAATCGCTGGTGTCGAGCATGTCGGTGACGTCGGAGAACCTGTCGACGGCCCAGGGCCGTATCCAGGACGCCGACTTCGCCGCCGAGACGGCCAACCTGTCACGGGCGCAGATCCTGCAGCAGGCAGGCACGGCGATCCTGGCGCAGGCCAACTCGATCCCGCAGAACGTCCTGAAGCTGCTGCAGTAAGAGGCAGCAGACAGCCGGGGCAACTTGGATAGCAACGACAAACCAGGCGCGGGGCGGGAAGGGAAACCTTCCCGCCCTTTGGCGCTTGTGCGGTAGGAGGCTGGATTATGGTCGACTCCATTGCTGGTACTTCAGGCGTCGATGCGGCGGTGGCTGCAATACTGCCGACCGCGGCGGCGAACCCGGCGGTCAGCGGCAGCGCGAATGCAGGCGGCGGTGCCGCGGCGGCGACCCCGGCGCGTTCCCAACCGATTGCCATCACCGACGCCGATGTTTCGACCGAGATCGCGCAATACCTGCGCGCCAACGGACACGAGATGAAATTCGATATCGACGGTACGACCAAACAGGTCATCGTCAAGGTCTACAACAGCGCGACCGGCGAACTGGTGCGGCAGATCCCCAATGAGGAGCTGGTGCACCTGGCGCAGACGCTGCGCGCCGGCGGCAAGCACACGCTCGAGGCGTCCGCCTGATGGCCACGACCGACGCGACCAGCGGAACCACCGCCAGCACCAGCAGCGCTTCCAGTGGCATCCTGTCGTCGCTCGGTATTGGCTCCGGGCTGGATATCGGTTCGCTGGTCAGCCAGCTGGTCGCGGCCGAGCGCGCGCCCGCGCAGGCGCGCATCACGGCGCAGGCGTCGGATGTAGCGACCAAGATTTCAGCGATGGCGACGCTCAAGAGCGCGCTGTCGACCTTCCAGTCGGCGCTGGTGACGTTGACCACGCCCAGCGATTTCTCGGCCATCACCGCCAGCTCGAGCGACGAGTCGGTCTTCACCGCCACGGCCAGCCCCTCCGCGGTCGAAGGCGACTATGACGTCGAAGTCAGCCAGCTGGCGAAAGCGCAGCAGCTCGTGTCCACCGCCACCTTTGCCAGTGGCGGCGACACGGCGGTGGGGTACGGCACGCTGACGCTGGGTCTCGGCGGCCAGAGCTTCAGCGTCACGCTCGACAGCAGCTCCAACACGCTGTCCGACATCCGCGACGCGATCAACAGCGCCAGCGGCAACCCTGGCATCAAGGCCTCGCTGATCTACGGCACCGGCGGTACGCAGCTGGTGCTGACCTCCACGGTCACCGGCGCGGCGAATACCATCACCGTGGCCTCCAGTGGCGGCGATGGCGGCTTGGCTGCGTTGGACTACTCGGCGACGGCTGGCGGCAACTTCACCGTCAAGCAGAGCCCGCAGGATGCGCAGATGACGGTTGCCGGCATCGCCTACACCGGTCCCAGCAACACCATCAGCAACGCCATCGACGGCGTGACCCTGAATCTGCTGGCCACCAACTCCGGGTCGCCCGCCACGCTGTCGGTGGGCAGCAATACCAGTGCGACCGCCACCAACGTGCAGGCGTTCGTCACGGCCTACAACACGCTGCAGACCACGCTCAGCCAGCTCGGCGATTACAACAGCAGCACGCAGACCGCAGGCGTGCTGCTGGGTGACAGCGTGCTCTCCACCGCGTACAGCGCCATCACGCGCCTCAGCACCGATCCGGTCGCGGGCCTGAGCGGCAACTACACCTCGCTGGCCGGAATCGGCGTGACCACCGACGCCAATGGCCAGCTGCAACTCGACTCCACGCGGCTCACCGCTGCGATCAATGCCAACCCGTCGGCGGTGTCGGACATATTCGCTTCGAAGAGCGGCGTCGCGAATCGTCTCAATGACTATCTGGACACGCTGCTGGGATCGACCGGCGCGATCGCGGCGCGCGACGCCAATCTGACCGAAAGCCAGAACGAGATCACGCAGGAAACCAGCGATCTCGACGCGCAGATGCAGACCGTGCAAGCCCGTTACACGGCGCAGTTCACCGCGATGGACTCGATCCTGAGCCAGCTCAACACCACGGCCAGCTATCTCGACCGCGTGTTCAACACGAGCAACAACAGTAGCTCTTCATCCGGCTGATCGTTGACTGCTCAAGTCCGTTGATCCCGCGCCGTTAATTGATCCACAGTCATTGTGGAGATCGCAAGTCCATGCCGCCTTACCCGCGTTCCTCGAACCTCGCCGCTTACCGGAGCGTGGCAGTTCATGGCGGCATCGCCGCCGACAACCCGCATCAGCTCACGCTGATGCTCATGGATGGCGCGCTGGAACGCCTGAGCGCCGCGCGGGGCTGCCTGGAACGCGGCGATCTGCCGCAGAAGGCCCGCCTGCTGCAGAAGACAGCCGGGATCGTCGGTGAGCTGCGGGCCAGCCTCGATCTGCGCGGCGGCGGCGCACTGGCCGGCAACCTCGACGACCTGTACGAGTACATGGAGCGCCAGTTGCTGCGCGCCAATCTCGAAAACAAGGCCGCGTACCTGACCGAAGTGTCGAGCCTGCTGACCGAGGTGCGCAGCGCCTGGGCAGCCATCGGTGGCCAGAACATGGCGGCGCGCGCGGTGGCAACGCGCTAAGATCGCCATGATGAGCGAGCCGGGCAACTACGAAGGCATCGACACGGTCGTGCTCAACGACGAGCTGGCCTGCCACGACGTGCTGCCCGTGAGCTGGCAGGCGCTGGACACGTTGCCGGCGCCGTTCCGCCTGGCGGGGATCGACGAAAGCAATACCCTGCTGCTGCAGGCCTGCGTCGCCATGGAAGAACACCCGATGCGCGACAAGAACGAGGAGCTCGGTCCGCTGGCCGCGGAGCTCGCGCGGCTCGATTTCAAACTCAACGTGGTGCTGCAGTTGCTCGGACGGCTGGTCACCCGCGACCAGAGCGTGCCCGCCGTCAACGTGACCTTCAATGCGCAGGGCGCGAGCTGGACGCCGGCGGGCCCGTTGCCCGGCATCGAGCGCGGCAAACTCGGCCTGCTGCGCATCCAGTTGCGCAGCTCGCTGCCGCAGCCGCTGGAAATTCCGGCCGAAGTGCTCGCAGTTCAACAGGATGAAGTGAAAGTCGCGTTCGTGCACGTGGCGGAGAGCGCGACCGAGCTGTTGCAGCGTCTGGCGTTCCTGCGGCACCGGCGCTACGTGGCCGAAGCGCGCAAGTCACGCGGCCGCTGACCAATCCTTGACGGAGTTCACTGCCGGCACGTGACGTAATCCCTCAGTTTTGCCATAACGCACGACTAGTCTGTTGTTGACGAAGCAAGTCGCAACGGAAGGGATACCGATGAACGCACGGGTAGACGAACTGCGGGTCGCGAGCGCATCCTGGATGCCCACCGGCTGTTCCTCCGCCATCGGTGCCGTCCGGCACCTGATTTCGCAAGTGGCCGCCTACGACAGCAACGTGCTGATCCTGGGCGAATCCGGCACCGGCAAGGAAGTGGTGGCCCGCGCCATCCATCAGTCCTCGGCCCGCCGCGACGCGCCGTTCGTCCCCATCAACTGCGGCGCCATTCCCGCCGAGCTGCTCGAAAGCGAACTGTTCGGCCACGAGAAGGGTTCTTTCACGGGCGCGCTCAGCGCCCGCAAGGGCCGTTTCGAGATGGCCGAAGGCGGCACCATCTTCCTCGACGAGATCGGCGACATGAGCCCGACGCTGCAGGTGAAGCTGCTGCGCGTGCTGCAGGAACGCAGCTTCGAGCGCGTCGGCAGCTGCGTCTCGCAGCGTTGCAACGTGCGCGTGATCGCCGCCACACACCGCAACCTCGAAGAAGCCATCGCCAAGGGCAGTTTCCGCGAGGATCTCTACTATCGGTTGAATGTCGTGCCGGTGGAGATGCCGCCGCTGCGCGAGCGCGGCGAAGATCTGCCGCTGCTGATCGGCGAGCTGGTGGTGCAGGCCGTGCGGCAGGGACGGCCGGAAGTGCGCTTCAGCCCGCAGGCGCTGCGCGCGCTGGGCAGCTACCGCTGGCCCGGCAACGTGCGCGAACTGGGCAACCTGGTGGAGCGGCTGTCGATCCAGGCAGCGGGCCGCGTGGTGGAAGTGGCGGATCTGCCGGCGCGCTATCGTCCGGCCGACTGGGTCGATCTCGCGCCCGAACCCGGCCCCGCGCCCGAGTCCGCGGCGGCGTTGCCGCCGCAGCTCACGGTGGTTGAGTCGCGGGCACCGGAGCCGCAGGCGGGCGAATCGAGCGCGACGGAGACGCCGGCGCACGAGGATGCGCTCGAGCTGCTGGGCGAGAGCGGCATCGATCTGCGCGATTACCTCGAGACGCTCGAGAAGAAATTGATCACGCGCGCGCTGCACCTGAGCAGCGGTACGGTCGCACAGGCCGCGCGCCTGCTTGGCCTGCGTCGCACGACGCTGGTCGAGAAGCTGCGCAAGTACGAACTGGATGGCGCGAACTTGCCGACGTCGGAAAACTGACGTTCAACCAACGGCAAGCGCCTGCCGTTGTGACTCACGTCACAGGATCGGGGCGGCACGCTAATTGCTCTTGATTCCACAGCTGTTCAGGAATGAAAGCCCGAGGAATCATGATCACAGCCCATCACAAACCCAGTCTGTCCTGCGATGATCCCGCCTTCGGTGCCACCGCTACGCGTCGCCTGTACGATCTCGCGCGCCGCGTCGCGCAGAGCCACTGCACGGTGCTGATCTCGGGTGAATCCGGCACGGGCAAGGAAGTCCTGGCGCGTTACATCCATGCCCAGTCCGCGCGCCACGCAGCGCCGTTCGTGGCGGTCAACTGCGCAGCGATTCCCGAGCACATGCTCGAAGCCCTGTTGTTCGGCTGGGAGCGCGGCGCGTTCACCGGCGCGCACAATGCACACGCCGGCAAGTTCGAGCAGGCGCAGAACGGCACGCTGCTGCTGGATGAAGTCTCGGAGATGCCGCCCGGCCTGCAGGCCAAGCTGCTGCGGGTGCTGCAGGAACAGGAAGTGGAGCGGCTCGGTGCGCGCGATCCCATCGCCCTGGACGTGCGCGTGCTCGCCACCACCAATCGCCGCCTGCGCGAGGAAGTCTCCGCCGGCCGCTTCCGCGAAGATCTCTACTATCGCCTCAACGTGTTTCCGCTGGCGCTCAGCCCGTTGCGCGACCGGCGCGAGGACATCCTGCCACTGGCGATGAGCCTGCTGGCGCGTCATTCGGTTCCCGGCGAGCGCGTGCCCGCCATCAAGGCCGAAGCGGCGGTGCTGCTGCTGGCGTATCGCTGGCCGGGCAACGCACGCGAACTCGAGAACGTCATGCAGCGCGCGTTGCTGCTGTGTGAGGGCGATGTCATCGCCGCCGAGCACATCTCGTTCGAACCGCTGGCGGAACTGGCGGGACCGGTGCTGTCCGAGGCCGCCCGCAACACGGCTGGGCGCCAGGATCCGGCGCCACCGCGTGCGCTGGCAAGGCCCGCAGTGAGGGCCGATTTCGCCGGCTCGATGGCGGCGGCCGAACAGCAGATCCTGCTGGAGGCGCTGCGCCGAAGCAGCGGCAGCCGCCAACGCGTCGCCGAGCAGCTGGGCATCAGCCCGCGCACGCTGCGCTACAAGCTGGCGCGCCTGCGCGCCGCAGGCGTCGACCTGGACGGCGCGGAGCGCGTGGCATGAGCGACCTGCAGATCAGCCAGGTGCTGGCGCAGATCCGTTCGCTGTCGGCACAGACCATTCCCAGCCGCAGCGGCGTGGCGCCGCTTGCCGGTGGCAGCGATCCGGGCGGCTTCGGCCAGATGCTCAAGCAGGGCATCGACGCCGTGAACAAGGGCCAGCAGAGCGCCTCGGCGCTGGCGGATGCCTACGAACGCGGCACGCCCGGCGTCGACCTGGCGAAAGTCATGATCGAGACGCAGAAGGCCACGGTGCAGTTTCGCGCCCTGACCGAGACCCGCAATCGCCTGGTGAGCGCTTACCAGGAAATCATGAACATGCCGCTCTAGATCGGTGAGGACGCATGGAAATGAGCAGTACATTCAATTTCCGGCCGATCCTGCTGCTGCTGGGCGTGGCCCTGGCGGTGGCGGTGGGCGTGACCGTGGTGCTGTGGTGGCAGGGCCCGAACTGGAGCCTGCTGTACGGCAACCTCACCGACAGCGACGCCAGCGAAGTGGTGCAGGCGCTGCAGACCGCGGGTATCCAGAACAAGATCGACAACGCGTCCGGCGCGATCATGGTGCCGGCCGACCAGGTGCACAACGCGCGCCTGAAGCTCGCGGCGCAGGGCCTGCCGGCCAGCAAGTCCGCGGGCGGCATCGACCTGATCAGCAAGGAATCCAGCTTCGGCGTCAGCCAGTTCATGGAGAGCGCGCGCTACCAGTACGCGCTGGAGAATGAACTGGCGCGCACCATCTCCTCCATGCAGTACGTGGAGGCGGCGCGCGTGCACCTGGCGATGGCGCAGCAGTCGGCGTTCGTGCGCGATCACAAGGCCACGACGGCATCGGTGATGCTGCAGCTGCGCACCGGGCATCGCCTGGAAACCGAGCAGGTTTCGGCCATCGTGCACCTGGTGGCTTCGAGCATCCCCGACCTCGACGCCAATGACGTGACGGTGGTGGACCAGCAGGGTCGCCTGCTGAGCTCACCCGCGGACACCGGTTCCACCATTTCGGCCGAACGCTTCCAGGCGGCACAACGCGTCGAGGACAGCTACGTGCAGCGCATCGAGCAGTTGCTGACGCCGCTGGTGGGCGCGGGCCGCGTCAAGGCCCAGGTCACGGTCGATCTCGACGCCAACGCCAGCGAAGAGGCGCGTGAGCAGTACAAGCCGGAAGGCGCCGTGGTGCGCGAGGAGCAGAGTTCCGAGTCGACCACGCGCGGCGGCGCGGGCGGCAGCGGTGGCATTCCCGGCGCGCTCAGCAACCAGCCGCCGGCGGGCGGCGTCGCGGTGGCCGCCACCAATCCGGGTGCAACGCCAGCCGCGGCCACGCCGCCGGCCGCGACGGGCGCTGCCGGTGCTGCCGGCGCTGCCGGTGCCACGGCGGCGAATGCCGCGGCGGCCAGTGCGGCGGCCGCGGCGGCGGCCAGCGTGCCCGAAAGCAGCTCCAAGGAAATGCAGAAGAACTACGAGATCGATCGCACGCTGAGCTATTCGCGCCAGCCGGGCGGTCAGATCAAGCGACTCACCGTCGCCGTGCTGCTCGACAACGTGCCCGTGACCGACAAGGACGGCAAGGTCAGGCAGCAGGCGCTGAGCGCGGCGCAGCTCGACAGCATCACGCAGCTGGTCAAGAACGCCGTGGGCTTCCAGGAATCACGCGGCGACAGCGTCAACGTCGTGAACTCCGCGTTCCAGACCGAGACCGAAACGCTGGTGCCGGAGGAGACACCGATCTGGCAGCGCCCGTGGGTGCTCAACATCGTGCGGCTCGCGCTGGGCGCGGTGGTGATGCTGGTGCTGGCGCTGGTGGTGCTCAGGCCGCTGATCAAGAACCTCACCGCGAACTCGATGATGGCCCTGCCGGGACCATCGCTGGTGGCCGCCGGCGCGGGCGCCGGCGGGAACGCGGCGGGAGGCAACAATGCCGGCGTGACCGTGGACGCGGGGTCGGTCGCGCCGAGCGGTCAATCGCTGGCGTACGAGCAGCAGATCGTGCAGGCACGCAGTCTCGTGGCGCAGGACCCCAAGCGCGTGGCGCAGGTGGTCAAGCAATGGGTGAATGAATAATGGCCGCTGAACCCGCCTCCGGTCGCAGCGGCGTCGAGCGCGCCGCCATCCTGCTGCTGACGCTGGGCGAGCAGGACGCCGCGCAGGTGCTCAAGCACCTGGGTGCCAAGGACGTGCAGCGCGTCGGCGCCGCCATGGCGCAGCTCGCCTCGCTGTCGCGCGAGGACGTGAGCAATGTACTGGGACAGTTCTCGACGCTGGTGGAGCACCAGACTTCCATCGGCGGCGGCCAGGACGAATACATCCGCAAGGTCATGGTCGAGGCGCTGGGCGCCGACAAGGCCAATGGCATCATCGATCGCATCCTGCGCGGCCGCAGCAGCCGCGGCCTGGAAGCGCTGAAGTGGATGGAGCCCAAGGCCGTGGCCGATCTCATGCGTTCCGAGCATCCGCAGATCGCCGCCATCGTCCTCTCCTACCTCGAGGCCGACCAGGCCGCCGTGGTGCTCGCGGCGCTGCCGGAACAGCTGCGGCCGGAAATCATCGTGCGGATTGCAAACCTCGAGGGCGTGCATCCTTCGGCGCTGCAGGAGCTCGATGAGGTGCTCGAGAAGCAGTTCACGGGCAACAACGGCAGCAAGTCGTCAGGATTCGGCGGCCCGAAGGTGGCCGCGGAAATCCTCAACCTGGTGGGCACGGCCAGCGAAGGCAGGATCCTGGAGGAGATCAAGAAGGGCGATGAAGCGCTCAGCCAGAAACTGCAGGATCTCATGTTCGTGTTCGACGACATGGAATCGGTGGACGATCGCGGCATGCAGGAACTCATGCGCGAGGTCCCGGGCGACAAGCTGGTGATCGCGCTCAAGGCCGCCACGCCCAGCCTGCGCGACAAGTTCTTCAAGAACATGTCGGAGCGCGCCTCGCAGATGCTCAAGGACGACCTGGAAGCCAAAGGCCCGGTGAAACTCAGCGAAGTCGAGGCCGTGCAACGCGAGATCCTGCTGATCGCGCGCCGGCTGTCGGATGAAGGAAAGCTGCAGCTCGGCGGCAAGGGTGGAGGCGACGACTATGTCTGAGGCCGCACCGGCCACGCCGTGGGTGCTGCCGCCCGTCGATGGTCCCGTGGTCGGCGCGCACCGCCGGCGCGCGGATCTCGACGCCATCGAGCGGCAGGCCTGGGAGGAGGGCTTCGAGGAAGGACGCCAGGCGGGCATCAAGGCCGGCCAGAAGCAGTGCGAGGACATGGTTGGCGAGCAGCGCCGCCTGCTCGGCTACGTCAACTCCATCTGCGCGCTGCAGAGCGCGCCGCTGGCGGAGCTGGACGAGAACGTGGTCCAGCAGCTGGCCGGACTGGCCGCGGCCATCGCGCGCCAGGTGGTGCGCCGGGAGCTCAGCACGCATCCGGAGCAGATCATCACCGTGATCCGCGAAACGCTCGCGCTCCTGCCCGGCTCGGCGCGCGAAGTGCGCGTGGTGCTGCATCCGGAGGATGCGGCGCTGGTCAACGAACGACTGGCCGAATCGCAGGCCGAACGCGCCTGGAACATCGTCGAGGATCCGATGCTGAGCCGCGGCGGCTGCCGCATCCAGAGCCAGAATTCAACCATCGACGCGCGGGTGGAATCGCGGCTCGCGGCCGCCATCGGCGCGATCCTGGGCGACGCCCGCGCGCAGCCCCGCAACCCCACGCAGGACCCGACGCCTTGAACGAAGTGCAGCAGGACCATCAAAACCGCTGGAGCGCAGCGCTCCACGAACGGGCGCTGCGGCTCGCCACCGTGCCACCCCCCGCCGTCGCCGGTCGGCTGACGCGCATGATCGGACTGACGCTGGAAGCGTCGGGCTGCCAGGCCGCGGTGGGGGATCGCTGCGAGATCGTCACCGCCGACGATACGCACATCGACGCCGAGGTCGTGGGCTTCTCGGGCGAGAGCCTGTTCCTGATGCCCACCGGGCATCTGCACGGTCTGCGCCCGGACGCACAGGTGGTCCCGAAGACGCGCGCCGGCAACGTGCGCGTCGGGCCGAAACTGCTGGGCCGCATCGTCGACGGCGCGGGACAGCCGCTGGACGGGCGCGGCCCGATCCCCACCGAAACCGTGGTGCGCCTCATGGGCACGCCCATGAATCCGCTGGCGCGCCAGCCGATATCGGAAACGCTCGATGTCGGCGTACGCGCCATCAACGGCCTGCTCACCGTGGGCCGCGGCCAGCGCATCGGGTTGTTCGCCGGCACCGGCGTCGGCAAGAGCGTGCTGCTCGGCATGATGGCGCGCTACACCGCCGCGGATGTGATCGTGGTCGGCCTGATCGGCGAGCGTGGCCGCGAGGTGAAGGAATTCGTGGAGCGCATCCTGGGCGCCGAAGGGCTGGCGCGCGCCGTGGTGGTGGCCACGCCGGCCGACTATCCGCCGCTGATGCGCATGCACGGCGCGTGGCTGGCCACCGCCATCGCCGAATATTTCCGCGATCAGGGCAAGAACGTGCTGCTCATCATGGACTCGCTGACGCGCTTCGCGCAGGCACAGCGCGAGATCGCGCTGGCGATCGGCGAAGCGCCGGCCACCAAGGGCTATCCGCCTTCGGTGTTCGCCCGCCTGCCGCAGCTGGTGGAACGCGCCGGCAACGGCCTCGACGGCGCAGGCTCGATCACTGCTTTCTACACGGTGCTGGCGGAAGGCGACGACCAGAGCGATCCGATCGTCGACGCGGCGCGTGGCGTGCTTGACGGCCACATCGTGCTGTCGCGGCGCATCGCCGAAGCGGGCCGCTATCCCGCCATCGACATCGAAGCCTCGGTGAGCCGCGTGATGCACGAGATCGTGCCCCGGCAACAGCTCGAACTCGCGCAGCAGCTGCGGCAGCTCAGCTCCCTGTACGAGCACAACCGCGACCTGATCAGCATCGGCGCCTACCAGCGCGGCAGCGATCCGCGCGTGGACGCCGCCATCGCGCATTGGCCGGCGATCGATGGCTACCTGCGCCAGGACCTGCACCAGCGCGTCAACTACACCGACAGCATCCGCCAGCTCGCGGCCCTGCTCAATGAGCCCCGTTCATGACCCAGCGTGCCAAGCGGCTCGAGCCGGTGAAGGACCTGGCGCAGAAAACCGAGCGCGTGCAGGCCGAGCGCCTGGCGCGCGCGCAGCGGCGCGCCTCCGAAGCGCGCGGCAAGCTGCAGGAGCTGCAGGTGTACCTGCAGGACTACCAGAACATGTTCAACAAGCGTGCCCGCGGCGGCATGAGCATCGGCGGCCTGCGCGACTACCAGGTCTTCATCGCGCGGCTGCAGGAAGCCCTGCAGCAGCAACAGAGCCTGGCGGACCGGCTGGCCGAGGAGTGCGCGCGCGAACACAGCCAGTGGCTGCAATTCGTGGCGCGCACCAAGGCGCTGGGCAAGGCGATCGACAATGCCAGGGCCGACGAGCGCAAGCACGCCGAACGGAAACTGCAATCAGAGATCGATGAGCGCGCGTTGCGCGGCAGAGGAGTGAAGTGATGGCCAGCGTGGACGCATTGAAGATCACCCCGGCACCCACCGCGCCCGCGGGATCCGGCGCCAACGCCGGCGCGGCCGGCTGCAGGGACGGCGACGCCGCAGCCAGCGACGTCGCCGCCGCTGGGGAGGGCGGTGGCGCGGGCAGCGGCGCTGGCATCGCGGGGCCGGAAGGCGTGGGTGCGGGCGCGGGTGCGTCTGCGCCCAGCGGCCTGGCCGGACCGCGCTGCTTGCTGCCCGGCCAGGGCACCTCATCCCAGACCCCCAAGTTGTTCTCCCGGTTGCTGAGCGCGCAGCGCGCGGCCTCAGGCTCCACGGCCACGGCCACGGCCACGACGGGGGCGTCGGCCACGGCAGCCAGTGGCGCAACGCCTGATGCCGCCGCCGCGGATGCCGCTGCGACGGATGTCGGCGGGATGGAGCAACCCGTCGATATCGCCACCTTGCTGGGTGAGCTGGAAGGACTCAAACCCGCGGGCGCCACGCCGACGGGCGCGGCGACCAGGCCGGCTGCCGTGGCCACCAAGGCCGGCAAAGACAGTGCGGCCAAGAAAGAGGATGAACAGGATTTCGAAGGTGCGCAGAGCACGGTACTGGATGTGCAGGCCCTGCTGCGGTTGTTGGAAGGTCCGGTGTCCTTGCCGCCCAAGGCGACGAGCGCCGAGGGGACCGAGGGCGACACATCGCTCGCCGTCACCTCACAGGGCAAGTCGCCGCTGGCGGCGCTGGGTGCCTTGACAGCGGCGCTGGGCGCGGCGGGTTCTGCGGGTACGGAGGCGGGCGTCGCAAACGCCACCGCGCCCGGCGCGACGGCAACGCCTGCGATCGCGGGCGTCGCCGATCCGGCGGCAGCGAACGCCGCCAGCGCGACCGCCACCGCCCTCACGACTGCAGCCGCCGCACTGACCGCCAGCACTCCGGCAGCGCCCGCACCGGATGCGCCGGCGTCCAGCGCGCAATTCACCACGGACGCCAATGGCACCAGTCTGCTCCTCTCGCAGACCGTGACCCCGGCCCCCGGCGCCAACGGCGCCAGTCCGGCCGTGACTGTCGAGCGCAGTCTCAGCGTGCCCATCGGCAATCGCGACTGGTCGCCGGCGATGGCGGCGCACGTGCTGTGGCAGGTGAAAGCCGAAGTACAGACCGCGCGCGTGCATCTCACGCCGGAAGGCATGGGCCCCGTGGACGTGCACATCGATGTGGACGGCCGGCAGGTGAGCGTCAATTTCACGGCGGCGCAGGTCGAAACCCGCCAGGCGCTGGAGCAGAGCGTGCCGCAGCTGCGTGAACTGCTGGCGGGTTCGGGTCTCACCCTGGGCCAGACCTCGGTGCAACAGCAGGCGCAACAACAGAACGGGAGCGCCGGCAGCGCCAACACGCCCGCGCAACGTGACGCAGATCACAGTTCGGAGCAGAGCGTGCTGCCCGCGGTGCTGAGCCGCAGGGGACTGGTCGATGAATATGCCTGAGTGCGGCGCCGGTACTCCGGCGTTCGCGCGTGGCATGGCAATTGCTCTTTCCAGCTCCGAGGTGAATTGAATGTCCAGTGATGTCAAGAAGTCGGCCGACCCCAGGAAAGGCGCCGCGGCCGCGCCCGTCGAAGTCGCGCCCAAGTCGAACAAGAAGCTGTTCATCATCATCGGCGCTGCGATCGTCGTGATCGGCGGCGGCGCCGGCGGCTTTTTCGCCATGCGATCGGGCAAGGCGGCCGACAAGACCAAGGCGGCGGCAGCCGCCGCGCCCGCGGCGCCGGTCAAAGCCGCGCCCCTCTATTACAAATTCGATCCGCCGTTCGTCGTCAATTTCGGCGAAGGGGACAACAGCCGCTACCTGCAGATCGCGGTGGAGGCCATGACGCGCGATCCCAAGGTGTCGGAAGGCTTGAAGGAAAACGAGCCGGCGATCAGGAACGATCTGCTGCTGCTGTATTCCGCGCAGAAGTATGACGGTCTGGTCTCCGCCGAAGGCAAGGAAGCGCTGCGCTCGCAGACGCTGGACGTGATCCGCAAGACGCTGGCGGCCGAGAACTATGACCCCAAGCTCGTCGAGGGCGCCTACTTCACGAGTTTCGTGATCCAGTAGCCATGGCCTCCGACGTTCTCAACCAGGATGAAATCGACGCGCTGCTCAAGGGCGTCGACAACGGCGCGGTGGAAACCGAGTCCGCGCCGGGCGAGAAGGAAGAGCTGCACCTGTTCGACCTGGCCACCCAGGTGCGCATCGTGCGCGGCCGGATGCCGACGCTGGAGATGATCAACGAGCGCTTCGCGCGCCTGCTGCGCATCGGCATGTTCAACATGATCCGCCTCACGCCCGAGATCGCCGTGGCGCCGGTGCAGGTACAGAAGTTCAGCGAATACCTGCAGACGCTCGAACTGCCGGCCAGCCTCAACATGGTCAAGGTCAATCCGCTGCGCGGCACCAGCCTCGTGGTGCTGGATTCCAAGCTGGTATTCGCGGTGGTGGACCACTTCTTCGGCGGCAGCGGCCGCCACGCCAAGATCGAAGGCCGCGAATTCACGCAGACCGAGACGCGTGTGATCCGCATGGTGCTGGCGCAGGTGTTCTCCAACCTGCATGAAGCCTGGGCGCCGGTGGCGCAGATCGAAATGGAGTTCCTGAACTCGGAGATCAATCCGCACTTCGCCAACATCGTGAGTCCCTCCGAGCTGGTGGTGGTGACCACGTTCCGCATCGATTTCGAGGGCGCGCGCGGACAGCTGCAGGTGGCGATGCCGTACTCGATGCTGGAACCGCTGCGCGAGTCGCTGAGTTCCGGCGTGCAGAGCGATCGCACCGACCAGGACGAGAAATGGAATGCCACGCTGCGCGAGGAAGTCGAGCTCGCGCCGCTGACCGTCGTGCCGCTGCTGGGCAGCGCGACCGTGACCGTCGCGAAGCTCGTCGACCTCAAGCCCGGCGACGTCATTCCCTGTGATTTCAACGGTGAGATCACGCTGTGCGCCGAAGGCGTGCCGGTGTTCATGGGAACGCTGGGCGTGTCGCGCGGCATGCAGGCCGTCAAGATCACCCGACCGTACTTCCGTCCCAAGCGCTCGTTGCTGGCGGACGCAGCCGTGAGCAGGCCATGAACACAAACACGAACCAAGTGGAACAGATCCTGAAAAACCAGAACCCCGAGAAGGGACCCGGCGAGGTGAACCTCGACGTGGTGCTGGACATACCCGTCACCCTGTCGCTGGAAGTGGGCCGCAGCCAAATCTCGATCCGCAACCTCCTGCAGCTCAACCAGGGCTCGGTGGTGGAACTGGACCGCGCCACGGGCGACCCGTTTGACATATACGTCAACGGCACCCTGATCGCGCACGGCGAAGTGGTTGTCGTCAATGACAAATTCGGCATCCGTCTCACCGATGTCATCAGTCCCGCGGAGCGCATCCGCAAGCTGAAATAGGCTTCAGTTGGCACTCTGGCGGCCGTTAACCCTCCAGAGCATCCAGTTCCGAGGCATCTTGTGACATTGGCAGCACAGCAGGATACGCGCACCCCGTTCGAATTCGTCAGCTCGCTCGCCAGCGAACTCACGCGCGGGCAGGTCGACTTGCCTTCGTTTCCCGACGTCACGCTGCGCCTGCAACAGGCGCTGGCCGATCCCGAGATCTCGGTGGAGCGCGTGGCGCGTGTGGTGGGTTCGGACGCGGGTCTCACGGGCCGCATCCTCACCATGGCGAATTCCTCGCTGCTGCATCGCAGTTCGCATCCGGTCACCGACCTCAAGATGGCGGTGACGCGCATCGGCCAGGACAACATCCGGGCCGCGGCCCTGTCGTACGCTTCGGCCCAGCTGCGCAACGCCGGCGGGCTGGCGCCCGTGCGGGCCGAGCTCGAGGAGTTCTGGCTCGAAAGCATCCGCGCCGCCGCCATGGCGCACGCCATCGCGCGCGAGAACAACCAGGTGCGTGCGGACGAAGCCATGCTGACCGGGCTGATGCACAACATCGGCAAGGTGTACATCGTGGCGCGTTCCGTGAACGGCATCGCACTCGGTGCCAATGCGGCCGAGCGCAACCAGCTGCTGCGCGACTGGCATCCGGGCGTGGGCCAGGCGCTGATCGAGAACTGGAAGCTGCCCAGCGCGATCTCCACCGCCGTGGGCGGGCAGCTCGACGTGGACTACAACCATTCCGGACCGCCCGATCTGCAGGACATGCTGATCGTGGCGTTGCTGCTCACCGAGCAGATCCGCGATGCTGACGGTGAAGTGTCGCAGCTGGTGGAGCTCAAGGCCGCCAAGAAGCTCGGGCTGGACGATTCCGCGCTGGTGCGCATCGTGCTCGAGTCACAGACCGAAGTCGAAATGCTGCAGGCCGCGCTCGGCTGAGCGCGCTGCGTCGGAATTCCGGCGCCTGAGGCTGGCACGCTCATTGCTCCCCAAGTGGTATCGCCACTGGTGGAGCCCGCTTTGCCCCGTCGCCTTCGCTTCCTGATTCTCTCCCTGTTGTCGCCGCTGTCCGTCATGGCCGCGGACGCGCCGCTGTTCGCGGCGCCCGCCACCACCACCGTGCCGGCCGCGGCCGGCGGTGCGGCGCGGGTCGTGGTATCGCTGATCCTGGTGCTGGCGGCCGTGTTCGCGGCCGCGTGGCTGGCGCGCCGCATGCGCGGCCTGCAGCCAGGCGGCAGCAAGGACATCGAAATCGTGGCCCAGGTCACACTCGGCGCGCGCGAGCGGGCCGTGCTGCTCAAGGTGGGTCAGCAATCGCTGCTGGTCGGCGTCGCGCCCGGTAACGTGCGGTTGCTGCATGCCCTGGAGGCAGTGGACGCCGTGGCCGCCAACCCGCCGCCGCCGCTGGTCGGCCAGCGCCCCAGCTTCAAGGAGCTGCTGCTCCGGAGTCTCGGAAAATGAGGCGCGCCAGCGTCTACGCGCGGCGCAAGCCGGACCCGCGCCTGCCGCGCCTGCTGCGCCTGCTGCGCAGCTGCGGCGTGGCCTCGCTGCTGCTTTTGCTGCCGCTCGCCTTGCAGGCCGCAACGCCCGCCCTGCCCGCGCTCACGGTGCAGAACGGCCCCGGAGGCCAGAGCTACTCGTTGACCATCGAGCTGCTCGCGCTGATGACGGCCATCACGCTGCTGCCGGCGGCGCTGCTCATGATGACCGGTTTCACGCGCATCATCATCGTGCTCGCGATCCTGCGCCAGGCCATCGGCGCCGGCCAGTCGCCGCCCAACCAGGTGCTGGTGGGTCTGGCGCTGTTCCTGACGATGTTCGTGATGGCGCCCGTGATCGACCAGATCCGCACTCAGGCCGTCACGCCATACATGGCGGGCAGCATCGATACCGCTCAGGCGCTGCAGCTCGGCGTGCAGCCGTTGCGCAAGTTCATGCTGCAGCAGACGCGCGAGAAGGATATCGCCACGTTCGCGCGCATCGCCGGCAGCAAGGGCTACGCATCACCGGATGACGTGCCGCTGACGGTGCTGGTGCCGGCCTTCGCCACCAGCGAGCTCAAGACTGCGTTCCAGATCGGGTTCCTGCTGTTCATCCCGTTCGTGATCATCGACCTGGTGGTGGCGAGCGTGCTGATGTCGATGGGCATGATGATGCTCTCGCCGGTGCTGATCTCGCTGCCCTTCAAGCTGATGCTGTTCGTGATGGTGGATGGCTGGACCCTGGTGATGGGTTCGCTGGCCTCCAGCTTCTACCACTGACCCCGCCGGAGATTCCGCATGAGTCCTGAAACCGTCATGACCATCGGCCAGCGTGCGCTGGAGATGACCGTGCTGCTGTCCGCGCCGCTGCTGCTGGTGGCGCTGGCGGTGGGCCTGATCGTCGGCATCCTGCAGGCCGCGACGCAGATCAACGAGATGACGCTCTCGTTCATCCCGAAGCTGCTGGCGCTGGGCGCCACGCTGCTGCTGATCGGGCCGTGGATGCTGCGCGAAATGATCGGTTACACGCAACAGCTCATCGAGAGCATCCCGCAGCTCATCGGCTAGCGATGCGCGTCAGCGTTGCAGAACTCTCGCAATGGATCGGGCTGGTGTTCTGGCCGTTCCTGCGCATCGGCGCCTGCCTGATGGTGGCGCCCATGTTCGGCGCCAACACCGTGCCGCGGCGCATGCGCATCCTGCTGGCGCTGGCCGTCACCGTCGCGGTACTGCCGCAGCTGAGCAATCCGGGCATCGAGCTGCTGTCGCCGGCCGGCCTCGCCACCACCGTGCAGCAGCTGCTGATCGGCGTCGCGCTCGGCTTCACGCTGCAGGTGCTGTTCGACGCGCTGACCCTCGCTGGCCAGCTGGTGGCCAACAGCATGGGCCTGGGTTTCGCCTTCAACATCGATCCCCTGCGCGGCGTGTCCTCGCCCGTGCTCGGACAGCTGTACCTGATCCTGGGCACCCTGACATTCCTCGCGCTGGACGGCCATCTGGCACTGCTGGAGGTGCTCACGCGCAGCTTCAGCAGCCTGCCCGTGGGTCCGGAAGGCCTCGACCTCGATCACCTGCGCGCCATCTCGTTGTGGGGCACCGAGTTGTTCACCGGATCGCTGCGCATCGCGCTGCCGGCCGTGACGGCCCTGCTGGTGGTGAACCTGGCGTTCGGCGTCACGAGCCGCGCAGCGCCGGCCCTGAACCTGTTCGCGGTCGGTCTCCCGGTCACGCTCGTCTTCGGTCTGGTCATCGTGCTCATCGGCCTGCCGGCCATGCAGGGTGCGTTCACCTCGCTGCTGGCTGACACCTTCAACACGCTCACCGCGATCGTGGGCGGAGGCTGAAGGCCATGGCGGAGAACGACGACCAGGAACGTACCGAAAGCCCCAGCCAACGACGCCTCGACGAAGCGCGCGAGCGCGGCCAGGTCGCCCGTTCGCGCGATCTGTCGGGGGCGCTGATCACCCTTGCCGCCGGCCTCGGCCTGTACACGATGGGCGGTTCGCTGACCGGCAACCTGCTGAAGATCATGCACCAGGCATTCAGCTTCGACAGTGCCGCGGCGCAGGACAGCAGTTTCATGCTGCGCTCGCTGGCCGCCCAGTGCCTGCAGGCGGCGCTGGCATTGAGCCCGCTGCTCGGCCTGATGTTGGCCGCCGCGGTGCTGGCACCGCTGGCCATCGGCGGCTGGACTTTCAGTTTCCAGGCGCTGGCGCCCGACTTCTCGCGCATGAATCCCGTCAGCGGCGTGGCGCGCATGTTCTCGGTCCGCGGACTGATCGAACTGGCGAAATCGCTGGCGCGCGTGGGCGTGGTCGGCGTGGTGGGAGTGATGGTGCTGCGCCACCAGTTCGCGCAATTCTCGGCGCTGTCCTCGGAAGCGGTGTCCGTGGCCATCCTGCACGCGCTGGACCTGTGCGGCGTGGCCCTGATCGCGCTCGGCGGTTCGCTGGCCTTCATCGCCGCCATCGACGTCCCGGTGGCGCTGTGGCAGCACCACAAGCAATTGCGCATGAGCCGCGAAGAGCTGCGCCAGGAAGCCAAGGACACCGAGGGCAGCCCCGAGGTCAAGGGGCGCATCCGCCGCGTGCAGCAGGAGCAGGCGCGCCGGCGCATGATGCAGGAGGTCGCCAGGGCCGACGTGGTGATCACGAACCCGACGCATTACGCGGTGGCGCTGCGCTATGACGACGCGCGCATGCGCGCCCCGGTGGTGGTGGCCAAGGGCCGCGACCTGGTGGCCGCGCGCATCCGCGAACTGGCCGCCGAGAACCAGGTGCCGATCGTCGAGGCGCCGCCGCTGGCGCGGGCGCTGCACGCCAACTGCGAACTCGGCGACGAGATTCCGGCGCGCCTGTACGCCGCCGTGGCGCAGGTGCTCACGTATGTGTACCAGCTGCGCCATGCGCGGCGGCTCGGCCTCGGCAAACCCGCCACGCCGCGCTTCGATGCGCCGCTCGACCCGGAAAAACGGCCGAAAGCGTGAACGCCGTCGCGTTTCCAGGGGCCATGAGCTGACGGTATTCCGGCGCTCATCGCGGGCACGGGATTTGCTTTCCTACCTTCAATCATGGCTGTTGCCACCACTGACAATTTCAATGCCGCGGCTTTCCTGAGGACCCTCACGCGCCAGGGACTGGGGGCGCCGCTGCTGTTGCTCGGCACGCTGGCGATGGTGATCCTGCCGTTGCCGCCGCTGGCGCTGGACGTGCTGTTCACCTTCAACATCGCGCTGTCGGTGCTGGTGGTGGTCGCGGTCATCAACGTGTCGCGGCCGCTCGAGTTCGCGATCTTCCCCACCGTGCTGTTGCTGGCCACCCTGCTGCGCCTGACGCTCAACGTCGCCTCGACCCGCGTGGTGCTGCTCAATGGCCACCAGGGCACCAGCGCCGCGGGTCGGGTGATCGAAGCCTTCGGCGAATTCGTCGTGGGCGGCAACTACGCGGTCGGCATCGTCGTCTTTGCGATCCTGACCATCATCAACTTCGTGGTGGTGACCAAGGGCGCCGGCCGCATCTCGGAGGTGAGCGCGCGCTTCACCCTCGATGCCATGCCCGGCAAGCAGATGGCCATCGACGCCGATCTCAACGCCGGCCTCATCACCCAGGATCAGGCGCGCGAGCGGCGCATGGAAGTGCGCTCCGAAGCCGACTTCTACGGTTCCATGGACGGCGCCAGCAAATTCGTGCGCGGCGACGCCACGGCCGGCATCCTCATCATGGTCATCAACATCGTCGGCGGCCTGGCCATCGGCATGTTCAGCCACGGCCTGAGCTTCAGCGACGCGGCCCGCGTGTACACGCTGCTGACCATCGGCGACGGCCTGGTGGCGCAGATCCCGGCGCTGCTGCTCTCGACCTCGGTGGCCATCATCGTGACGCGCATGTCGCGCGCCCAGGACCTCGGACACGAAGTGTCGCGCCAGCTGTTCATGCAGCCGCGCGGTCTGGCAGTGGCCGCGGGACTGCTCGGCATCATGGGCCTGATTCCCGGCATGCCGAATCTCGCGTTCCTGACCGCCGCCGCGCTGCTGGGTTTCGCGGCCTGGTGGCTCACGCAGCGCGCGCAGCGCAAGGCCCGGGAACTGAACGAGGCAGCCGCCGCGCCCGCGCCGGCGGCCAGCACCGCGCCGAATGACCAGCGCGACCTGTCCTGGGACGACGTGCAACCGGTGGACCTGATCGGACTGGAAGTTGGCTTCCGGCTGGTGCCGCTGGTGGACAAGAACAGCGGCGGCGAGCTGCTCTCGCGCATCCGCGGCGTGCGCCGCAAGCTCAGCCAGGAGCTGGGCTTCCTGATCCAGATCGTGCACATCCGCGACAACCTGGACCTGCCACCCAACAACTATCGCGTGCTGCTGGGCGGCGTCGCGGTGGGCGAGGGCGTCGTCTATCCGGAGCGCGAGCTGGCCATCAACCCGGGCCGCGTGTTCGGCAAGCTCACCGGCATCGAAACCCGCGATCCCGCGTTTGGCATGGAAGCCGTGTGGATCGAGCCCGCCAAGCGTGAACAGGCGCAGACGTTGGGTTACACCGTGGTCGATCCCGGCACCGTGGTCGCCACGCATCTTTCACACCTGATCCAGCAGCACGCGCATGAGCTGCTGGGTCACGACGAAGTCCAGCAGCTGCTCACCGCGCTCGGCAAGAGCGCGCCCAAGCTGGTCGAGGACCTGGTGCCGAAGCTGCTGCCGCTGGGCGTGGTGGTGCGCGTGCTGCAGGGCCTGCTCGCGGAACGCGTGCCGATCCGCAACCTGCGCACCATCGTCGAAACCCTGGCCGAACACGCGCCGCGCACCCAGGATCCGGCGGTGCTGCAGTCGCAGGTGCGCGTGGCGCTCGGCCGCCAGATCGTGCAGGAGCTGGCCGCGGGGCAGGCCGAACTGCCGGTGATCACGCTCGATCCCGAGCTCGAGCAGCTGCTGCAGGGTTCCATGGGCGCAGGGGGCACCGGCGTGGCGCTGGAGCCCGGACTGGCCGAGCGCCTGCAGTCGCGCCTGAGCGAGGCAGCCCAGCGCCAGGAAGCGCTGGGCGAACCCGCGGTGCTGATGGTGACGCCGCCCCTGCGACCCGTGCTGGCGCGCTTTGCGCGCGCCGGGCTCCCGCAGCTCAGCGTGCTGGCGTGGAACGAGATTCCGGACAACCGCCGGGTGCGCCTGGTGGCATCGGTGGGAAGGTAACCAGGCATGAAGATCCAGCGATTCATCGCTCCCGACCTGCGCACCGCGATGTGGCAGGTGCGCGAGGCCCTCGGCTCGGACGCCGTCATCCTGAGCACGCGCCAGGTCGCGGAAGGCGTGGAGCTGTCGGCGGCCATCGACCATGATCTCGCGGACGGCCAGCACTGGAACGAGGAAGCGGTGCTGCAGTACGTGGCCTCGAACCCGCCAGCCGCGGTGGCCGGACGGGCCACGGGCGTTGCCCAGGCCGATCCGGGGCACGAGCCGATCAGCCACCAGCGCCCGGATCCCGAGCCGCAGACGTCGGCGCCAGCGGGGAGCGACGTCAGCGAGGAATTGAAGAGCCTGCGCCTGCTGCTCGAACAGCAGCTGGCGGCGCTGGCCTGGAACGACTACACGCGCCGCGAACCGCAGCGCGCGCAGGCGCTGCACGATCTGACCCGCATCGGTCTCGCCAGCGACATCGCCCGGCTCATCGTGGACGAGTTGCCGGCCACCCTCGACGCCGCGCAGGTGCAGCGCCTGCCCTTGGCGCTGCTGGCCCGCAGCCTGCCCAGCTGCGAGGATCCGGTGGCCCATGGTGGCTGCGTGGCGTTGATCGGCGCGCCCGGTTCCGGCAAGACCACCACGCTGTCGAAACTCGCGGTGCGCTGGGTGCTGGAGCACGCGCCCGAAACGCTCGCGATCATCTCGGCCGACGAAGCGCGGCTCGGTTCGCACGAACAGCTGCGTGCGCTGGGACGGCTGCTGGGCGTGCCGGTGCAGATCGCGGCCGATCCGGCTGAACTGGCCGCGCGACTCGACTCCCTTGCGCACCATGAGCTGGTGCTGGTCGACATGCCGGGCGTTGCCGCGCGCGATCAGGCGGGCATGCGGGCGCTCGGCGAGCTGTGCGCCGCATCCGATGCGCTGCGAAGCGTACTGGTGCTGCCCGCCAGCGCGCAGGGCGGCGTGCTCGAGGAAACGCTCGAGCAGTACCAGCGACTGGCCCCGTGCTGCGCGGTGCTGACGCGCGTCGACGAAGCCGCGCTGCTGGGAGGCGCGCTCTCGGCGCTGGTACGCGCGCAGCTGCCGCTGGCGCTGGTCAGCGAAGGCCCGAACATTCCGGAAGACCTGCGTCCCGCGCGCAGCCACCAGCTGGTGGCGCGCGCGGTCGAATTGAGCCGCAACGCCAATCACAGCGCGGACGAGGATCTGCTGGCGCATCGCTATGGAGGGAGTCGAAATGTCGCAGCGTAATGCCGCGGTGGTGAAATCGCACGGCACGCCGGTGCAGGTCATCGCGGTGACCGGCGGCAAGGGTGGCGTGGGCAAGACCGCCGTGGCGGTGAATCTCGCCACCGCACTGGTGCAGCGAAAGCGCCGTGTGGTGCTCATGGACGGCGACCTGGGCCTCGCCAACGTCGACGTGCTGCTGGGCCTCTCGCCCAGGTACACGCTCGAGCATGTGCTGTCCGGCGAACGCCAGCTGCAGGAAGTGATCGTGACCACCGAGTCGGGACTCAAGGTGGTGCCGTCGGCCTCCGGCGTGGCGCGCATGGCCGCGCTGTCGCCGGCGGAGCACGCCGCCATCATCCGCGCGTTCAGCACGCTGCCCGAATCCATCGACACCATGGTCATCGACACCGCGCCCGGCCTCGCGGACTCGGGCCTGCGCTTCTGCGCCGCGGCCCAGCAGGTGATCACGGTGCTGCGGGACGAACCCGCTTCGCTCACCGACGCCTACGCCGTCATCAAGGTACTGAGCCGCGAGCATGGCGTCCGGCGCTTTCCGGTGCTGGTCAACATGAGCCGCAGCCCGGAGCAGGCCGTGGAGCTGTTCCGGCGGCTGCAGCGCGTGACCGACCGCTACCTGGAGGTGGCGTTGGAGTTCGCGGGGCAGATCCCGCAGGACGCCGCCGTGGGCAAGGCGGTGCGCGCGCAGCGCACGGTGGTGGAGTCCCATCCGGCCTCCGAAGCGGCGAAATCATTCAAGAAACTGGCCCAGCTGACCGATAAATGGCCGATGCCCCCGGGTCCCAGTGGCCGCATCGAGTTCTTCCTGGAGCGCTTGCTGGCCAGGCCTCAGCCCAGACTGAAGGTGATCAAGTGAACGGTGTGCAGGCGTACGAACGGGCCGCGCCCTCGCAGGACATGGATGCGATGGTGCTGCAGCACGCGGACCTGGTGAAGCGCATTGCCTATCACCTGGCGGGTCGGCTGCCGCCGCAGGTGGAGGTGGAGGACCTGATCCAGGCCGGCATGATCGGCCTGCTGGAGGCCGCGCGCCACTACAGCACCGGCCGGGGCGCCAGCTTCGAAACCTACGCCGGCATCCGCATCCGCGGCGCCATGCTGGACGCGCTGCGCAAGCTCGACTGGGCGCCGCGCTCCGTGCATCGCAAGGCGCGCGAGGCGGCCGCGGTGATGCGCGAGCTGGAAGCCGAGCTCGGTGGCGAGGCCAACGATGCCGACGTCGCGGCGCGCATGGGCATCAGCCTCGGCGACTACCACCGCATCGTGCAGGACGCGCTGGGCTGCCAGCTGCTGCGCCTCAACGACAGCGAGGACGGCGAGACCTCCACGCTCGAACAGCTGCCGGACAACGGCGAAACACCGCTGCAGGCGACGCTGGAAGTCGCCATGCGGCGCGCCGTGGTCGAGGAAATCGACCGCCTGCCGGAACGCGAGCGGCTGGTGCTGTCGCTGTACTACGAGCAGGAGCTGAATCTCAAGGAGATCGGCGTGCTGCTCAAGGTCACGGAATCGCGGGTCTGCCAGCTGCACGGCCAGGCGCTGCTGCGCCTGCGCTCGCGGCTGGAAGAATGGCGCAACTGAGGAGTTCCGCGGCTTGGACATCCTGAGCATCATCGGATTGCTGCTGGCGGTGGTGGCCATCGCCTGCGGCGCGGTGTTGAAGGGCGCGGGCCTGCACGCGCTGCTGTCGTCGGCCGCGTTCATGATCGTGATGGTGGGCACCGTCGCGGCGATCTGCGTGCAGACGCCGTTGCCGGTGATGCGGCGCGCGCTGCGCATGCTGCCGTGGCTGATCAAGCCGCCGCAGTCGCGCCAGCTGGAATTGATCCGCAAGATCTGCGACTGGAGCATGGTCTCGCGGCGCCAGGGGCTGCTGGGCCTGGAGCCGCAGGTCAAGCTCGAGCTGGACGTGTTCCTGCGCCGCGGCCTGCAACTGGTGGTCGACGGCAACGAACCGGAGGTCATCCGCAGCACCATGGAAGTGGAATCGCATGCGCGCGAGACCGCCGACCTGCGTGCCGCGCGCGTGTTCGAGGGCATGGGCGTGTATTCGCCAACGCTCGGCATCATCGGCGCGGTGCTGGGCCTCATGGCGGTCATGCAGAACCTCGCCGACCCCAGCATGCTGGGCCACGGCATCGCGGCGGCTTTCACGGCCACCGTCTACGGCATCGGTCTCGCCAACCTGTTGTTCCTGCCCATGGCCAACAAGCTGAAGGTGGCGGTGCAGGGCCAGGCGCAGGTGCGCGAGATGCTGCTCGAAGGTCTGATCGCCATCGCGCAGGGCGAGAACCCGCGCAGCATCGAAAACCGCCTGCAGGGCTTCCTGCACTGACACCGGGGACGCCAGCATGTCATCCAGGTCATCGAACATCCGTCGCCGCCGCCACGAAGAGCATGAGAACCACGAGGCCTGGGCCATTCCCTACGGCGACCTGGTGACGCTGTTGCTGGCGTTCTTCGTGGTGATGTACGCGATTTCCTCGGTGAACAACGGCAAGTACCGCGTGCTGTCGGCGTCGCTCAACGCGGCGTTCCGCGGCACGGCCACGACGCCGCAGCTGATCCAGCAATCCACGCCCGGCGTCGACATCCAGGATCTGCCGCGCGACCAGGTGCAGAAGCTGGTGGGAACCGGCCTGCCCACCAGCGCCGCCATCCTGGCGCTGCAGAAGGCCAGGGCGCAGCAGGACGCGGCCGCGCTGCTGGTGGAGAACCAGGTGCGCAAGATGCAGGGCGACATCACCGCGGCCATGAGCGCGCTGATCCGGGCCGGACAGGTGAACGTGGCGCGCAAGGGCAACGACATCGAAGTGCAGATCAGCAACGACATCCTGTTCGGCGTCGGTGTCGCGCAGCTCGGGCCCGAGGCGACGCACGTGCTGCAGTCGCTGGCCCAGGCGGTCAGGCCTTACGACAACCGGATCCGCGTCGAAGGCCATACCGACGACACACCGATCCACACCGCGTTGTACCCGTCGAACTGGGAGCTCTCGGCCGCACGCGCCGCGAGCGTGGTGCATCTGTTCATGGACCAGGGCGTGGGTCCGGAGCGTCTGCAGGTGGTGGGCATGGCCCAGTACCAGCCCCTGCAGCCGAACGACACGCCGCAGGGACGCAGCGCCAACCGCCGCGTATCAGTCATCGTTTTGGGAGCAGAAGGAAAGACGTCATGATTCAGGAACTCATGCAGAACGCGCTGGCCGTGGCGGTGCTGATGCTCGGCTTGGTGGTGGCGCTGGAGCTGCGCTCGCTCAGGAGGCTGCGCGGCGGCCTGGCGCGCGACGTGGAGCGCCTGTTCGAGCAGCTCGACCTGGTGCGCTTCGACGGACAACGTGTGGTCGATGCGCAGCGCGCGGACGTGCCGCGGATCGACACCCGCCCCGCGGTACGCACGGCGCCAACCGCACCGGTGGCATTGCCGATGGTGCAGGGCTCGGTGGCCGCGGACTACGTCGCGGCGGGGCAGTTCGCCGCCGGCGGCGCGAACGCGACGGACATCGCGCGGCGCTCGGCCGGCGAAGCCCGGGTGCTGGCGGCGTTGCAGAAGATGCGCAACGAGCGCGGCACGACGCATTGAAGTGATGGCGCATCCAAAGCCTGCGACCCAGCGTATCACCCGTATTGCTACAATGGCCACGGGCCACGGACGGTACGCCTGGAGCTGCGCTGAACATGACGGCCACGACATCGCTCGATCCCCGGCTGCTGGAGCAGCTCATCGCACGTTGCGCGCAGCGGGATCCGCGCGCGCTCGAAGAGCTGTACCGTGTGGCCGCGCCGGCGCTGTTCGGCTGCCTGATGCGCATGCTGCATCGGCGCGAGGTCGCGGAGGATGCGCTGCAGGACGTGTTCGTGCGCATCTGGCAGCGCGCCGGCCAGTTCGACCAGGTGCGGGGCCGCGCGCAGGCGTGGCTGTTTTCCATCGCGCGCTACCGCGCCATCGATGAAATACGGGGCGGCGGCGGCCGGGGCCGCGACCTGCCGCTGGATGAGACGCATTCGGAACTGCCGGCACCCGACGCTTCGCAGGCCGAAGCCGGTGTGGAGTTCTCGGCGCGCGAATCGGCGCTGAACCGCTGCCTCGAGATGCTGGGCGTGGCGCAGCGACGCTGCGTGACCCTGGCGTTCGTCGAAGGGTATTCGCACGACCAGATCGCCGCGATGGTCGCGAGCCCGCTGGGCACGGTCAAGAGCTGGTTGCGACGCGGGCTGTCGAGCCTGCGCGAGTGCCTGGAATCATGAAACCCACCAACCCGCAGCTCATCGATGCGCTCGCCGGCCAGTACGTGCTCGGCACCCTGCGCGGTCCGGCGCGACGCCGGCTGGCGCGCTGGACGAGCGAGGGCGGCGCGGTGCGCGAGAGCGTGCAGCGCTGGGAGGATCGGCTCATGCCCCTGACTTCTGCCATACCGGCCGCGGAACCTTCGCCGCATGTCTGGACCTCGATCCGACGGCGCATCAGGGACATCGATGCGCAGCCGCCCGAAAGCCAGGCCGCGCGCCCGATGGCGAGCCGAGGTCCGTGGCAGTGGGCGCTGGCGGCTTCCCTCCTCATCGCGGCCCTGGCAGTGTTCTGGTACGGACCGTTCCGCACCGCGCCGCTGCGCGATATCGGGAATGTCACCGCCACCAACGGCCAGGTGCTGTGGCATGTCGCGGTGAATGCCGCGCAGGACACGCTGCACATCCAGGCGATCATGCCCGACCCGCGGACCGCCACGCAGGACTACGAGCTCTGGGCGCTGTCGCCGACCGGCGGCGCACCGGTGTCGCTGGGCGTGATGCCGGCGGGCGGCGAGCTCACGCGCAGCCTCAACGCCGCGCAGCGCTCGGCGCTGCTCATGGCCGCGCAGATCGCGGTCACGCTGGAGCAGCGCGGCGGTTCGCCCACGGGGGCGCCGATGGGACCGGTGGTGCATGTCAACGCCGTGCAGCGCGCGGGCTGAGGCTTGATGCTGAAGCTGATCCGCTCTCAGGATTGGAGCTGCCGCGCTTCCGTGGACAGCTGAAAACGGGGGATTACCGCGGCGCGGTTTCCGCTGCTTCGCCCAATGGCTGCCTGCGCGTCAGCAGCCGTCCCGCCCACAATCTGAAATCATCCAGAACCGTGAACGCGCACGGCACCACGAACAGGCTCAGCACGGTGGAGGCCACCAGGCCGCCGATCACCGCCACGCCCATCGGCGAGCGGAAGCTGGAGTCGCCCGACAGGCCGAGCGCGATCGGCATCATGCCCGCGCCCATGGCGATGGTGGTCATGACGATCGGACGCACGCGCTTGCCGCAGGCGTCGAGCAGCGCCTCATGGCGCGACAGCCCATGATCGCGGCGCGCCATCACCGCGTATTCCACCAGCAGGATGGAGTTCTTGGTGACGATGCCCATCAGCGTCAGCATGCCGATCATGGCCGGAATGGACAGCTGGAAGCCGCCCACCAGCAGCGCGACGATGGCGCCGCCGGCCGAGGGCGGCAGCGCGCTCAGGATGGTGAGCGGCTGGATGAAATCGTGGAACAGCAGCACCAGCAGCGCGTAGATGCACAGCACGCCGATGGCCATGGCGGTGAGGAAGCCGGTCATCATCTCGCGGAAGAACTGCGCTTCGCCGGCATCGCTCCGGTGCACGCCCGGCGGCAGGTTCTGGATCACGGGCAGCGAGTCGATCTTGGTCAACGCCTGCCCCAGCGACAGCTTGTCCAGGTCGGCCGTGATGGTGATGTTGCGGTTGCGATCGTAGCGGCTGATGGCCGCGGGCGCAGTGCCGAAACTGATGTCGGCCACATTGACCAGCGGCACCACGCCGTTGCGGCCCGGCACGGGCAGCAGGCGGATGCGGTTGATGTCATTGCGCGCCGAATCGCTCAGGCGCACGCGGATCGGGATCTGGCGATCGGGCAGGTTGAGCTTGGCGAGCCCGAGATCCACGTCGCCGCTGGTGGCGAAGCGGATCGCCTGCGAGATCGATGCGGTGGTCACGCCCAGCTCCGCGGCCCGGTCGGGCAGCGGGCGGATCACGATTTCCGGTTGCAGCAGGCTGGCGCTGGTGTGCACAGCGCTGAAGCCTGGCGTGGCAGACAGCGCATCGGCCACCGCGGCGGCGGCAGTGGCCAGGGCCACGGAGTCGCTGCCCACCAGCGCGAACTGCACCTGGCCGCCGCTCTGGCCGCGGGTCGACAGCCGCACGCCGGGCAGGTCACGCAGCGCCGCCACGGCGCGCGCCTGCAGCTCGAGCTGCGTCGCCTTGCGCTCGCTGCGCGGCTTCCACAGGATGTTGATGTTCGCGGTGCGCACGTCCGTGCCATCGCCCACCGTGGTGGTGATGTGGCTGGTTTCGGGGAAGGCCGCAACGCGTTTGCGCGCGGCTTCGGCCATGCGCAGCGTGTCGGCCAGCGCGGTGCCGGGCGCGAGCTCCATGGTGATGTTGGAGGAGCCCGAGTCGCCGCCGGGCGAGAAGCCGGTGGGCAGGAACATCACCATCGAGATCGATCCCACGAACAGCACCGTCGCGACCGCGAGCGTGCGCCAGCGATGGTCCAGGCACCACTCGGCCCAGCGCAGGTAGCGGCGCAGCCAGGGCCCTTCGGCCTTCACTTCCTCGTGCGGACGCATCCAGTACGCGGCCATGGTGGGCGTGAGCAGGCGCGCCACCAGCAGGGAGCACAGCACCGCGACGGCTGCCGTGAAACCGAACGGACGGAAGAACGCGCCCGGGATGCCGTTCATGAACGCCACCGGCAGGAACACGGCGCACAGCGACAGCGTGGTGGCCACCACCGCCAGGCCGATTTCGATCGCCGCGTCCTTGGCGGCCTGCAGTGGCGGCTTGCCCATGCGCAGGTGGCGCACGATGTTCTCGACTTCGACGATGGCATCGTCCACCAGCATGCCCACCACCAGCGACAGCGCCAGCAGCGTCAGCAGGTTGAGCGTGTAACCCAGCAGATGCATGCCCCAGAAGGTGGGAATGATGGCCAGCGGCAACGCGGCCGCGGAGATGAAGGTGGCGCGCCAGTCGCGCAGGAACAGCCACACCACGACGATGGCCAGCAGCGCGCCTTCGAACAGCATTTCCATCGAGCTGCGGTACGAATCCACCACCTGCGTGACTTCGGTGTCGTCTACGACGTTGAACGTCACCTGCGGATAATCCCGGCGCAGCTCGGCCAGCGCCGCTTCGGCGCCCTTGGCTGTTTCGGCCACGCCCGCGCCCCAGGCGCGCGTGATGGAGAAGGCCACCATGGGTTTGCCGTCGTACAACTCGATCTGGCGCACTTCCGCGCTCTGGTCGAGCACGTCGGCCACCGCATCCAGCCGCACGGAACGGCCGTCGCTGAGCAGGATGGGCAGCTCGGCGAGCTGCTGCGCAGTGGCCACGGTGCCCACGGCGCGCACGTTCTGCTCCAGGCCGCCGACGCGCGCCGTGCCCGCGGGCTGCTCGGCCTGGATGCGCTTCAACTGCTGCGAGATGTCGCTGGCCGTCGCGCCCAGCGCCGCCATGCGGTCCGGGTCGAGGCTCACCAGCACCTCGCGGTCGACGCCGCCGATGCGGCTGACCTTGCCGACGCCGGCCACGGCGCTCATCTCGCGCATCACCGTCTGGTCGACGAACCACGACAGCTCGGTGTCGGTCATGTTCTTCGAGCTCACGCCCACCGTCATGATGGGGTTGCCCGAGGTGGTGATGCGCGAGATCACGGGTTCGAGCGCATCGGCGGGCAGGTTGGGGCGGATGCGCGTCACGGCGTCGCGGATGTCGTCCACGGCCTGCGACAGGTCGGTGCCGAGCTGGAACTCCACCTGGATGTCGGTGCCGCCTTCGACGATGTTGGACGTGATGTGCTGGATGCCGACCACGTTCGCCACCGCGTCCTCGATCTTGCGCGTCACCTCGGTCTCGAGCTGGTCGGGCGGCGCGCCCGCGTAGCTCTCCGAGATCACCACCATCGGGAAGGTGATGTCGGGACGATCCTGGATGTCGAGCGCACGGAAGCCGAGGATGCCGCCGATCGTCAGCACGACGAAGATCATCACCGCCGGGACGGGATTGCGGATCGCCCAGGTGACGAAGTTCATGGCGTGACGAACCTCATGGCGCGGGCTGCACGTTGACTTTCTGCGTGTCGCTCAGGAATGCAACGCCGCTGGCCACGATCTTCTCGGTGGGATCCAGGCCGGAAGAGATTTCGATCTGCCCCAGCACGATGGAACCGGTGGTGACGCGGCGCCGCTCGACGGTGCTGTCGGCGCGCAAGACGAACACGTAGCTGTAGCCATCCTGCACCAGCACCGCAGCCAGCGGCACCATCAGCGCCTGCGCCGTGCCCACCGAGATGTCGCCGCGCGCGAACATGCCGGGGCGCGCATCGCTGCTGCTCGCCACGTCGACGTACACCAGGCCGGTGCGGTTGGTGGTCTGCACCGTGGGTGCGACACTGCGGACCGTTCCGCTCAGCGGCTGCCCGGTCACGCTCGTCAGCGTGACCTTCTGTCCCGGTTTCACCTTCTGCAGGTCGCCTTCCGGCACTTCGGCGCGCCACTCGACGCGACCCTTGCGCAGCAGCCGCATGATCTCGCTGCCCGCCTGCACCACCTGGCCGATGTTGACGCTGCGCGCCGAGATCACGCCGTCATCGGGTGCGAGCACGTGCGTGAGCTTCAAGCGCAGCGCGGCGGCGGAATAGTTGGCATCGGCGGAAGACACCGCGGCCTGCGCGGTGGCGGCGTTCGCGCGCAAGGTGTCGAGGTCGGCCTTGGAGAGCGCACCCGAAGTCGCGACGGATTCGCCACGCTGCAACGACGCCTGGGCATTCACCAGCAGCGCCCTGGCCTGCGCCACCGCGGCGCGTTCGACTTCGACCTGCGACTCGAGCAGATCGGCGGTGAGGCGCGCCAGCTCCTGGCCGCGCTTCACGCGATCGCCGATCTCGACGTTGACCGCCGCCACCTGGTAGCCGCCCACTTCCGGCGCGATCACGATTTCCTGCCAGGCGAAGATCGAACCGTTGGCGGTCAGGCGGCGGGTGAGATCGACACGCTGCGGCAGCACCACCGAGACGGCCTGCGTGGCCGGCGCCATGGGACCCCCGCTGCCGGGCGGACCGCCGCCCGGAGCGGCAGCAAACGCCTCGCCCAGCGACAAACCCAGCAGCAGTGCCGCAACAGGCGAAAACGGTCGTTTCACAGCTAACCTATCCAGGACCTTCCGTGGATCGGTACTTTAGCAGTGAACCCCACGGGGGGCCGCGCGATACCGTCAAGGAGTGTCAACCTGTGCGGCAGGCCACCCTGATGCCGACGGAATTGGTGCTGGTCGACGCACTGCGACCCTCGCCGCGCAGCACGCAGCTGCCGCTGCTCGAAGTGGCATACCACGATCCGCCGCGCACGATGTTCACGTTGCTGCCGGCTTCCGCACCGTTGGCAGCGAGGCCGACGGTCGAGGTCCACTCAAAGCAGTTGCCCGACATGTCGTAGCAACCGCACCATGACTTGCCGTTTTCGTAGCTGCCCACGGCAGTGGTATAGCCACCCCAGGTGCCCGTCAGGCGGCCAAACTGATCGGAGTTGGCGAAGTCGGCGTTGCCCCGGTAGTTGCTGGCGCTCGGGTCGCTGGAGTCGTACTGCCAGCCGGTCACGCCGCCGGTGGAGCTCAGGCTCATGACGCTGGCCAGCGGCGCCGTGTCGGTGCTGGCATCGTAGCCGGTGCCGCCCGTGACGACGGAGTCGTTGTAATAGGACAGGGTGGTGATGCCGGAACCGAGCACGTAGGCGGCGCACACGGCGTTGCAGTTGAAGTTGCTGGTCAGCGTGCCGTTGCCATAGCTGATGCCAGCCGATGTGCCCCAAGGGTACACATAGGTGCTGTTCGCGCCGAGCGCCGCCCATTCCCATTCGGCTTCGCTGGGCACGAAGAAGCTGTAGCCGGCAATCTGCGTGCCGAGCCAGGTGCAATAGAGCACCGCGTCGTCGTAGGTAACGAACAATACCGGATGATCTTCCTTCCCCGCCGGATAACTGCTGCCGTTCCAGTACGGCGGATAGCTCGTCAGGCTGTTGGCGTCGAGATAGGCCTTCCAGTTGGCATTGGTGACCTGGTACCTGCTCAGGTAGAAGTCGGTGAGCGCCACGGTTTCGCCGCCCGAGGAACACGCAACCGAATCCGGATTGCTGCCAGCAGCGGTGTTGCAGCCCGCGGGCAGTCGCAGGGTATAGCTGCCGCCGCTGGGAGCGCTGACCAGGACGAAATCGGCCAGGGTCGCTGCCGTGGCGGTGGTGCCGTAGGTGGGCGTGGCGCCCCAACCCGTGTTGCCGTAATCGATGCTGGTGCCGACTCCGCCTGAGCTCGAGCTGCTGCTGGAACTTGAACTGCTGGAACTGGAACTGCTGGAACTCGAGCCGCTGCTGTCAGAACTGCCGCCACCCCCGCAGCCAGTCAGACCGATTGCGCCCATGGCGCCCAACGCTCCCAGCACCGAGCGGCGATCCGAGATCATCATGCGTGGCTATCTCCGTGATGTTCCCGGGAAGACGGGCCGACCGGAAGAAAGTTCCGAGCCTCCGTGAACCTTGCTGGCGCAATCGCGGTCAACGTCGTAGCGCGTAACCCTGGACGGAGTTCGACCGCATGCAGTCGGGATATTGCAGACCTTCGGGCGCCGTGCTGCTGCTGGCGCTGGTTGGCCAGCTTGCTGGCTGCGGTGGCGGCAGCGATGCCGCTGCGACGGGAAGTACTGGCGGCACCAGCAGCTCGAGTTCCAGCAGTTCGAGTTCCAGCAGTTCCAGTTCCAGCAGCAGCTCCAGTTCGGGCGGCGCCAGCTCGCTGTCGTGTACCTACACACCTGGGAGCACGTTTGCCGCCGGCAGCCGTGCGGTCGCGCTGGCCGCGGGAGAATTCAATCGCGATGGCCACGTCGACCTCGTGGCCACCAATCAGGGCGACGGCACGCTGAGCGTTGCGCTGGGCGCCGGCGCTGGCGGCTTCGGCGCGCCCGTGAGCTACGCGGTCAGCACGGTGGGACCCTATGAAACCGCGGTGGCCGATTTCAACGGCGACGGATATCCGGATCTCGTGAGCGCCAACTTCGGCGCGAGCAACGGCGCCCCCTACGGCACCAGCGTGAGCGTGCTGCTGAACGCTGGCAGCAGCGCGCCCGGCACCTTCAGGAGCTACGTCGACTACACGACCTCCGCCAGCAGCACCGACAAGATGCGTGCGGTGGCGGTCGGCGACTTCAACGGCGATGGGTATCCCGACATCGCGGTGGCGGCCCAGGATTCCGGGCTCGCGATCCTGCTGAACAACGGCGATGGAACGTTCAGCAGCTTCGTCAACCATGCCGCCGGCACCGCCGCGCACGGCATCGTGGTCGCCGATTTCAACGGCGACGGCAAACTCGACATCGCGCTCGCCAACAATGCCAGCAGCGGCAAGGTCTCGGTCCTGCTCGGCAACGGCGACGGCATCTTCCAGGCCGCCACCACCTACAGTGCCGGCGCAGGCACGTATGCGATCGCGGCGGGCGATCTGAACGGCGATGGCTATCCGGATCTGGTCACAGCCAATTCCAGCGCCAATACCGTGAGCGTGCTGCTCAATGCGGGCGCCGGCAATCCGGGCAGTTTCGGCGCTGCGGTCGACTACGCAACGGCCACGGATCCGGTGGCCGTGACGATCGCGGACCTGAATGGCGATGGCAAGCTCGATGTGCTGGCCTCGACCAACTCAGGCGGCGTCACCGATCTGTTCACCGGCAATGGCGACGGCACCCTGCAGGCCGCCACCGCCCTGGCCACCGGCAGTGGTTCGTACCACTCGGTGGTGGCGGATTTCAATGAAGATGGGACGCCGGACATCGCCAGCGTGAGCACCACCGGCACGGTCTCGGTCTACCTGGGCAGCTGCCAGTGAGCTGAAAACGCCAGCAGGCGGAAAACGCGGGCTTCCCCGGCCCGATCGCTGCCCGGTCTCGCTTCAGTCATCCATGAGGAAGCTGCGCAGCTGCTCCGAGCGCGAGGGGTGACGGAGCTTCCTCAGCGCCTTGGCCTCGATCTGCCGGATGCGCTCGCGCGTGACGTCGAACTGTTTGCCCACCTCTTCAAGAGTGTGGTCCGTGTTCATGTCGATGCCGAAGCGCATGCGCAGCACCTTGGCTTCGCGCGGCGTGAGCTGCGCCAGCACCGAGTGCGTGGTTTCGCGCAGCGACTCCATCGTCGCCTGGTCGATGGGCGAGGACACCGAGGTGTCCTCGATGAAATCGCCGAGGTGCGAATCCTCGTCGTCGCCGATCGGAGTCTCCATCGAGATGGGCTCCTTGGCGATCTTGAGCACCTTGCGCACCTTGTCCTCGGGCATTTCCATGCGCACCGCCAGTTCGTCCGGCGTCGGCTCGCGGCCCATCTCCTGCAGCATCTGCCGCGAGATGCGGTTGAGCTTGTTGATGGTCTCGATCATGTGCACCGGGATGCGGATGGTGCGCGCCTGGTCGGCGATCGAACGCGTGATGGCCTGGCGGATCCACCAGGTCGCGTAGGTGGAGAACTTGTAGCCGCGGCGGTACTCGAACTTGTCCACCGCCTTCATGAGGCCGATGTTGCCTTCCTGGATCAGGTCGAGGAACTGCAGGCCGCGGTTGGTGTACTTCTTCGCGATGGAGATCACGAGGCGCAGGTTGGCCTCGACCATCTCCTTCTTCGCGCGGCGCGCCTTGGCTTCGCCGATCGAGACTTCGCGGTTGATTTCCTTGATCTGGTTGATCGACAGGCGATGGCGCCCTTCGAGCACCTCGAGCTTCTTCTGGCGCTTCTCGATCTCTTCCTTCATGCGCGCCAGCGGAGCGGCGTACTTCTTGCCGCTCTTGATGTGGTTCGCGAGCCAGCGCGCGCTGGTCTCGTGCTTGGGGAAGGTGGTGATGAATTCCTTGCGCGGCATGCCGGCATCGCGCACCGCGAGGATCATGATTTCCTTCTCGACCTGGCGGATCTCGTTGATGTGCAGGCGCAGCTGGTTCATGAGCGCATCGAACATGCGCGGCGAGAGCTTGAGCTCCATCATCTCGGCGGCGAGTTTGGCGCGCGTCTTGAGGGTCTTCGGATCGTCCGCGCCCTGCTTGACGATGGCCGCCAGCCAGTGCTGCTGCAGCTTGTGGATGGACGCGAGGCGGCGCGCGACTTCCTCCGGATCCGGCCCGGTGTCGATCGCTTCTTCTTCCTCGTCGCCGGCTTCGCCTTCCTCGTCCTCGGCGCCATCGGCGGCGGGCGGCGCGGCTTCCACCGGCTTGGTGGGATTCTGCGGCTGCGCGATCACATCCGCCTGGTTCGGGTCGATGAAGCCCACCACCAGGTC
Source organism: Steroidobacteraceae bacterium (assembly GCA_035499515.1). Taxonomy (GTDB): domain Bacteria; phylum Pseudomonadota; class Gammaproteobacteria; order Steroidobacterales; family Steroidobacteraceae; genus FEN-1191. Next base: position 39,125 of record DATJYR010000035.1, read on the forward strand.
GACCAGACGCGCGCTGCCGGCCTTCACGTTCTCGTAGGTCTGCAGCAGCAGATCGTAGGTGGCCGGATAGCTGCCGAGCGCGAGGCGCACGGCATCCAGGCCTTCCTCGATGCGCTTGGCGATGCGGATCTCGCCTTCACGCGTGAGCAGCTCCACCGTGCCCATCTCGCGCATGTACATGCGCACCGGATCGGTGGTGCGGCCGAGCTCGGCATCGAGCGCGGCGAGGGCGGCGGCGGCTTCCTCGATGGCCTCTTCATCGGCCGGCGAGGACGGCTCGGTTTCGAGCAGCGACTCGGAGTCCGGCGCCTTCTCGTACACCGGAATGCCCATGTCGTTGATGGTGTTGACGATGTCTTCGATCTGCTCCGGATCGACGATTTCGGAGGGCAGGTGATCGTTGACCTGCGAATACGTGAGGTAGCCCTGTTCCTTGCCGCGCGCGATCAGCAGCTTCAGCTGGCTCTGGCGGTCTTCGGGCACGCCGACGCGACGCTCCGTCACCGAGGCGTGCTTGCGCTCGGCGGCGATGGCGGCGCTGGCGTCGGCCTCGATGCGGCCGCTGCCCTTGCGCGCCGGCGCCGGGGCTTTGCCGTTCGCGACCAGCAGCACGGCGAGCTTGGCCGGCAGCTTCGGCGCAGCACTCTTCGGCGCCTCGACGGTCCTGGCGGCGACTTTGGCGGCGGCCTTCGCGGGCGCAGGCGGCGCGGCGCGGCGCGCGGCCACCGGCGCCGCAGCGGACTTCTTCGCCGCCACCGGTTTGGCGGCCACGGTCCTGCTCGCCGCAGCCTTGGTGGTCTTCTTGCGGGCAGGAGTCGCAGGCGCTTTGGTTTTGCGTGTGGTCATGTGTTTTCAGGGGCGATGCAGTGGCCCATCCGCAGGAATGCGGAAAAGCCCGCGATTCTACTCAAATTATGCGTGGCCAGCACGCTCATTTGGGGATGGGGCCGCAGTGCTTCAAGGGCCGCTCAGGCGTTGCGCAATGATCTCGTAAGCTCTTGAAGTTCCAGTCTTTCTTCGGCACTCAAGGCCTCCAGGGGTTTCTCGCTCAGGGCTTCCAGGCGGCGCCTTGGGGCTTCGGCGCCGAGGCGCGCGATGGCATCGGTCAATTCGCGCGCGGCGGCGCTGTCATCCGCCACCAGCAGCTCCTGTGCCGCCAGCGCCGACAGGCGCGAAAATTCGCTGCGATCACGCCAGCGTTCGAGCAGCTGGGCGAGGGTCGGTACCGGTTCGACGCCCAGCTGCGCCAGCAGTTCCGCAAGCACGCTCGCGCCCGGCTGCGGCAGCGCCGCGACGCTGGCGTGCACCGCGGGCGCGAGCTGGCGCGCCGCGCCCGGGAAATGCAGCAGCAGCTGGATCGCCTGCGTGATCAGGCCGCCGCGGCCGATCACGGGACGCGCGCTGCGCCGCGTTGGCGGCGCGGCGGTGGCAGGCTCCGGCGCCTCGCGAGCGCCGCCGGGCGTCGCAGTGGCGTCCTCGGCCAGCAACACGCGCAGCCGCTCGGGACTGAAGCCGATCTCCTGCGCGACGCGATCGGCCAGCAGTTCGCGATACACGCCCGGCGGCAGCCGTGCCCAGAGCGGTCGCACCAGCGAGACGAAGTGCGCCTTGCCGTCGGCGTGCCCCAGATCCACCTGCGCGGCGAGATGCGCGATCAAGTACTCCGACAGCGGTTGCGCGCCGGCCAGCAGCTGCTCGAATCCGCTCGCGCCGATCCGGCCCACCAGCGAATCCGGATCTTCGCCGTCCGGCAGGAACAGGAAGCGGATCTCGCGCCCGGCGCGCACTTCCGGCAGCACGTTCTGCAGGGCGCGCCACGCGGCCGCGCGCCCGGCGCGATCGCCATCGAAGGCGAAGCTCACGGTGTTCACGAGCCGGAAGGCGCGGCGCAGGTGTTCGGGCGTGGTGGCCGTGCCCAGCGTGGCCACGGCGAAGTGCAGCCCCGCCTGGTGCAGCCGCACCACGTCCATGTAACCCTCGACCACCAGCAGCTGCCTGAGCGGCGCGCGCGGCAGCCGCGTTTCGAACAGGCCGTACAGTTCGCGGCCCTTGTGGAACAGTTCGGTCTCGGGCGAGTTCAGGTACTTGGGTTCGCCCTTGTCGAGCACGCGGCCGCCGAAACCCAGGATGCGGCCGCGCGTATCGCGGATCGGAAACATGATGCGGTCGCGGAAGCGATCGTAATGCCCATCGTTGCGGGCATCGCCCGCCTCGCGCTCGATGATCAGGCCGCACTCCTGCAACTGTTGCCGCTGCAGCTGGCTGGTGCCGAAGCTGCGCAGCACGTCGTTCCAGGCATCGGCCGCGTAGCCGATGCGAAACCGCGCGGCGATGTCGGCGTCGAGACCGCGGCCGCGCAGGTACTGCTGCGCGCGCGCATTCCCGGCGAGCTGCGTCTGGAAATGCGTGGCGACGCGATCCAGCAGCTCGTGCAACGCGTCGTGCCCGCGGGTGGGCGCCGCGTCGCCGCCTTCGCGCGGCACCACCAGGCCGAGCCGCGCGGCCAGCTCCTCCACGGCGTCGGGAAATGCGAGCTGGTCGTACTGCATCAGGAAGCCGAGCGCCGTGCCGTGCGCGCCGCAGCCGAAGCAGTGGAAGAACTGCTTCTCCGGGCTGACCCAGAACGACGGCGTTTTCTCGTCGTGGAACGGGCAGCAGGCGCGGAATTCCCGTCCCGCCTTCTTGAGCGGCACGCGGCTGCCGATGATCTCGACGATGTCCGCGCGCGCGGTCAGCTCGTCGATGAAGTGCTGGGGGATGCGGCCGGCCATGCGCGCGAGTCTACCCGACGCGCAGCGCCGTCCCGCCCAAAAAAAAGCGCCGCCATCCGGAGATGGCGGCGCACGTCCGGGCGCGCACCAGCGGCGGGCTAGTGCTCGAAGGCGCCCAGGTCCTTGGCGGTGGGACGGGCGACCACACCCGCCGGGCTGTCGAACTCGTACAGCACCGGGGTGGCGGTGGTGCCCGAGGCCTGGCCGATCACCGGCGAGCCCGTGGTGGGACGGAAGTCCGCGTCCAGGCCCGGACTGGTTCCCTGCAGCAGCGTGCCGGTGATGTTCACCGTCTCCGTGTTGCCGGTCTTGCCGTTGGCCCAGCCGCTGGTGATCCAGTTGGTGCCGATGAAGTTCACCAGGCCGTGGGTCTTGCCCATCAGCAGCTTGCCGCTGCCCGACTGCCACAGGATGTTGTTCTGCGCATCCACCGTGTTGTCAGGGTCGACGTTGCCGTCGCTCTGCTGGTCGAACAGCACGTTGCCGCTGACGTTCGAGTACAGCGTGTTGTCGTAGAAGTGCAGCGTGCCGGTGCGGGCTTCGGACGGCGTGTTGTCGTAGCCCCAGTGGATCAGCGCGCCCGAGGACACGCCGGGCAGCGTGCTGTCGTTCACGATGACGTTGCCGTACACCCAGGCGTCCGGGTACAGCGGATCCGCGTCCACCGTGCCGTGCCCGCCTTCGGTCTCGACCAGGTCGAGCGCGCGCGCCGCCGCCACGATGTAGTTGTAGCGGATCACGGTGCCGGCCGAGCGATCCTTGAGCGAGGACCCCTGGGCGCCCGGGATCAGCTTGCCGATGTAGTTGCCTTCGTAGAGCGCGCCGTCCGACTGGATGTACAGGTTGTGGTAGAGGTAGCTGCCCGACACGCCGTTGCCGTAGATGCGGTTGCCACGGATCGTGACGCGGTAGCTGGTCTCCTCGCCGTTCGGATCGTCGTTCTTGGTGTTGACGAAAATGCCCCAGCCGTTGTTGGCCGTGATCTCGCAGTTCTGTACCAGCAGGTCCTCGACGGTGACCGCGTAGATGCCGGTGGAACCGCCGGTGAGCGTCAGGTTCTGGATGGTGATGAACTTGGGCTTGTTGGCCCAGCCGCCATTGCCCCAGTAGATGTAGAAATCGTTCGGGCCCTGGGTGTACTGGTTGTCGAAGCCCGAGGTGGCGCGATCGGCCGCGTACACCGCGCCCGTGCTGCCATCGATCACCGGGCGGTTGCAGCTGGCGTCGGTGACGCCGTTGATCACCACCGGCTTGGCGGCCGTGCCCTGCGCCTTGAGGCCGATCCAGGTCTTGTAGGGCGTGGCGCGGTAGTAGATGTTCACCACGTCACCGGCCACCAGCGACAGCCATGGCACGTTGGTGAGTTCGGTGTAGGTCTGGCCGGGACCGACGTTGTAGGTGGCGTGCGAGCCGGTCAGGGCGCTCGAGCAGGCCAGCGTCACGGGCACCACGGTGGTGGTGGTCGAGGTGCTGCCGCTGCTGCCGGTGGAGGTGCTGCTGGCCGCGGCCACGGTGATGGTGAAGCTTGCCATGGCGGTGGTCGCCTTGCCGTCCGACACGCTGATCACGATGCCGGCGTCGGTCTCCGCCTTGGTCGGCGTGCCGGTCAGGGCGCCGGTGGTCTTGCTGAACGAGGCCCAGCTCGGGCTGTTGGCGATGCTGAAGGTCAGCGTGTCTTTGTTGGCGTCGCTCGCGGTCGGCGTGAAGGAATAGGCTTTGCCCACCGTGGCGGTGGTGGCGGGTGTGCCGGTGATGGTCGGCGCGGAATTGGCGGCGGTGCCGCCGCTGCTGCTCGAACTCGAGCTCGAACCCGTGCAGCTGCCCAGGTGGTGGCGGCGGCAATAAGTGCGCCAGTCGTCGGTGCCGCTCACCGCGACGCCGGTCGAATCGGCGGCGTTGGCGCTGTCGCTGTTGCAACCGCTCATCGTCAGCGCGCTGCCGGCCAGGGCCATCAGCGCGAGCGTCGAACTCATCAGGGATTTGGTCAGCATCACAGGGCTCCTGCCGTTTCTTGTACTGCGAGCGCGCAGTAAATGGCAGAAGCGCGAGGGGCTCAAACTGTCGCCGTGGCCTCACGTCGCAGGGTGGCGACTTGTAGCCAAGCGGCGACGCCGGAAATCCGGCGGCGGGAGCGGGTTGATTCAGCCCAGGCGGGCCTTGATGCGGGCGCCGACGGTGGCCATGTCGGCGCGGCCCGCGGCTTTGCTCTTGATGAGGCCCATGACCTTGCCCATGTCCTTCACGGACGTGGCGCCGGTGGCGGCGATGGCGTCGGAGATCATGGCATCGAGCTCGGCGTCGCCGAGCTGCGCGGGCAGGTAGGCGGCAAGTTGCGTGAGCTCGGCCTGCTCTTTGGCCACGAGGTCGGCGCGGTTGCCGGCTTCGAACTGCGCGATGGATTCGCGCCGCTGCTTGACCATCTTCTCGAGCACCGCCAGCACCTGCGCGTCGTCGAGCACGATGCGCTCGTCGACTTCGCGCTGCTTGAGGGCGGCCAGGATCAGGCGGATCACGGCCAGGCGATCCTTCTCGCCGGCGCGCATCGCGCTCTTCATGTCCTCGGTGATGCGTTCTTTGAGCGCCATGCGGAGCGCAGCGGCCTGGGCCGGATCAGCGCGTGGCGCGGGTGAAGTCGCGCGACAGACGCTTCTGGTGGCGCTTCACCGCGGCCGCCTTCTTGCGTTTACGTTCCTGGGTCGGCTTCTCGTAGAATTCGCGCCGGCGCAGTTCGGCGAGCACCCCGGCCTTTTCACAGGCACGCTTGAAGCGCCGCAGGGCGGCGTCAAAATACTCGTTCTCGCGAACACGAACGCTCGGCATCGAAACCTCGACCCGGCCGGAACACGGCCGGAACACTGACTGAAAGGGCCGCGAATTCTAATGACAGGCGCTGCAAAAGGCAAAAATACGGCTTCCGGAGGGGTTTTCGGGCCTGCCGGAGCGCCGGCCGCCGCGGCGCGGGCGCCGCAGGCCCGGGCCGGCTGATGCGCGTCCTGGCCGTCGAATCCTCCTGCGACGAAAGCGCTGTGGCGGTGCTGGATGGCGAGCGCGGGCTGCTGGCCCACCAGCTCTGGAGCCAGATCGAGCTGCACCGGGAATACGGCGGCGTGGTGCCCGAACTGGCCTCGCGCGACCACGTGCGCCGGCTGCTGCCCATGGTCGAGCGCACCCTGGCCGAGGCCCGCACCCGGCCGGCGGAGCTCGCGGGCGTGGCTTACACCGCGGGGCCCGGCCTGGTCGGTGCGCTGCTGGCAGGGGCGGCGCTCGCGCGCAGCCTGGCTTTCGGCTGGGGCGTGCCGGCCCTCGGCGTGCACCATCTGGAGGGCCACCTGCTCGCGCCGATGCTGGAACCCGAACCGCCACCGTTCCCGCATGTGGCGTTGCTGGTTTCCGGCGGCCACACCCTGCTCATCGAGGTGCGCGGCATCGGCGCCTACCGCCTGCTGGGCGAAACCCGCGACGATGCGGCCGGCGAGGCCTTCGACAAGACCGCCAAGCTGCTGGGATTGCCCTACCCGGGAGGGCCTGAGCTCGCGAAGCTGGCCGAGCAGGGCAGGCCCGGCGTGTACCGCTTCCCGCGGCCGATGCTGGACCGGCCCGGGTTTGAATTCAGCTTTTCAGGCCTGAAAACGGCCGTGATGCTCGCGGTGCGCGCGGCCGGCCCCGCAGGGCCCGGCGACGCCGACGCGGCCGGGAGCGTCCAGGGAGCGGCCGCGATGCAGCTGCGCGCCGACGTGGCGCGCGCCACGCAGGAGGCCATCGTCGCCACCCTGGTCGCCAAGTCATTGCGGGCGCTGGAGCACACCGGGCATCGCACGCTGGTGGTGGCGGGAGGCGTGGGCGCGAACCGCGAGCTGCGCGCGCAGCTGGATGCGGCCACCGCGGCGGTCGGCGCCCGCGTGTTCTACCCGCGCACCGAGTTCTGCACCGACAATGCGGCCATGATCGCGGTGGCGGGTCTGGCGCGGATCGCCGCCGGTGAGCACGATGGGCTGGCAATCCGCGCCCGCGCGCGCTGGAATCTCTCCGACCTGCAACCCCCGGGCTCGCGGCCCGCCACCTGAAGACCGGCATGACAACAGCCCACGACAGCGCAGCTTCCGGCGACTGCATCTTCCTGCGCGGCCTGCAGGTGGAATGCATCATCGGGTTCATCGACTGGGAACGGAAGCTTCCGCAGCCGCTGCTCATCGACCTGGAGTTGCCGGTGGACTGCGCGCGCGCGGCAGCCAGCGACGCGGTGGCCGACACGGTCGACTACAAGAGCGTCGCCAAGCGCGTGCTGGCCTGGGTGGGCACCTCGCAGTTCCATCTGGTGGAAACGCTGGCCGAGCGGCTGGCGCTGCTGCTGCTGGAGGAATTCGCGCTGGAGTGGGTGCGCCTCACCGTGAACAAGCCCGGCGCCATCCGTCACTCGCGCGACGTCGGCGTACGCATCGAACGGCGGCGCGCCGATCTGCAACGCGCCCGCGGCTGAGTGCGCGTCCGTGGCTGAACCTGCCGTCGCAGCGCCGCGCAAGGTCTACGTCGCGGCCGGCAGCAACATCGATCCCGAACGGCGCATGGTGCAGGCGGCCGGTCTGCTGCTGGCCGCGTTTCCCGGTGCGCGCTTCTCCGCCTGCTATCGCAATCCGGCGGTGGGCTTCAGCGGCGATGACTTTTTCAACGCCGTGGCCGAGCTGCCCACCGCGCAGTCCCTGCCGCAGCTGCTGCAGACGCTGCATGACATCGAAGCGCGCTGCGGTCGCGGCCGCGACGACCCGAAGTGGGCGCCGCGCGCCATGGACCTGGATCTGCTGCTCGACGGCGAGCGGCTCTACAGCGCGCCGGACTGCAAGCTGCCGCGGCCTGACCTGCTGCGGCGCGCCTACATGCTGCTGCCGATGGCGGAACTGGCCGGCGACGTGCGGCACCCGCTCGAGCAGCGCAGCCTCGGTGAGCTCGCACGGCGCTGGCTGGAGGTGCCGGCGCAGCGCGCGGCGGCGGAGGCGATGCAGCGCTTGCCGCTGGATCTCAACCATGCCTTCGCGCTGCAGTCATGAGCGCGCGGCGCACGCCAACGCGAAAAGCGCAGCCGGACGCTTCAGGCGCTGACGCTGCGCCCGCCGTCCACGGCCAGGATCTGGCCCGTGACGTAGGGGGCGTCGACCGCGAAGAAGCGCACGGTGCGCGCGATGTCCGTGGGCGAACCGGCGCGCTTGAGCAGGGTGTGCTCGAGGATGCGTTGCTGGCGCTCGGGTTCCATGCTGGCCTCGGGCCACAGCACGGGTCCCGGCGCGATCGCATTCACCCGCACTTCGGGCGCGAGTTCGCGAGCCAGCGAACGCGTGAGCATGATGAGTCCCGCCTTGGCCACCGAATACACCGGATGGCCACCCAGCGGGCGCAGCCCGTGGATGTCGGCGATGTTCAGCAGCAGGCCGCGCGATTCGCGCAGCGCCGGCGCCGCCGCCTGGGCCAGGAACAGCGGGGCTTTCAGGTTGCTGCCGATGAGATCGTCCCATTCCTTGCCGGTGATGCCGCCGAGCGGCGTCGGATAGAACGTGGAAGCATTGTTCACCAGGATGTCGAGGCCGCCGAACACTTCGAGCGTGGCGCTCACGAGGTTCGGCAGCTCGTCGCTCTGCAGCAGATCGGCGCCGATCACCTCGGCCGAGCCGGCGCGATGCTGGTTGAGTTCCGAGGCCAGCAGGGCCGCGGCGGCGCGCGAATGATGGCAATGGATCATCACGGCGGCGCCGGCGGCGTGCAGTTCGCGCACGATGGCGGCGCCGACGCGGCGCGCCGCGCCCGTGACCAGCGCGACCTGGCCGTGCAGGGGATAGTCCATGCGTGACATTGTGCCGCCGCTCGACGCGCAGCAGCAACAGCAGGTGGCGCGTGTGCAATCGGCGCTCGCCGCGCGGCTGGCGCGCAGCGGCGGCTGGCTGTCGTTCGCCGAGTACATGCAGTTCGCGCTCTACGAACCCGGGCTGGGCTATTACAGCGCGGGCGCCACCAAGTTCGGCGCGGCCGGCGATTTCACCACCGCACCGGAACTCTCCACCCTGTTCGGCCACTGCGTGGCGCGGCAGGTGGCCGAACTGCTGCGCGAGGGTGGCGAGGTGCTGGAATTCGGCGCCGGCACGGGCGCGCTGGCGGCGAGCGTGCTGGGCGAGCTCGCGGCGCGGGATCGCCTGCCGGAGCGCTACTCCATCGTCGAGGTCAGCGCCGATCTGGCGCAGCGCCAGCAGCAGCGGCTGGCGCAACTGCCGCCCGCGCTGGCCGCGCGCGTGCGGTGGCTGCAGCGGCTGCCGGACACGCCGGTCGAGGGCGTGGTGCTGGCCAATGAGGTCGCCGACGCGCTGGCGTGCGAGCGCTTCGTGGTCGGCGCCAACGGTCTGCTGCAGCAGGGCGTCGTGCAGCAGGCGGAGGGTTCGCTGGCCTTCCAGGCGCGCCCGGCGCCGCCGGCGTTGCAGGCGGAGTTCGATCGGCTGCAGCCGGAGTTGGCCGCGCCGCTGCCGGTGGGCTACTGCTCGGAACTCTGCCTGCAGCTGGATCCCTGGGTGGCTGCGCTCGGGAGCGCGCTGCGGCGCGGCGCGGTGCTGTTGTTCGATTACGGCCTGCCGCGTCGCGAGTACTACCATCCGCAGCGGCGCCAAGGCACCTTGCGTTGCCATTTCCGGCATCGCGCGCACGAGGATGCGCTGTGGCTGCCCGGCCTGCAGGATCTCACCGCCTGGGTGGATTTCACGCGCATCGCGGAGGCGGCCACCGCGGCGGGCCTGGAGGTCGCGGGTTACTGCACGCAGTCCGCGTTCCTGCTCGCCACCGGCATCGAGGCTGAACTCGCCGCCGCGGGCGAGGGCGCGCTGCGCGCGCGGCTGGCCAGCGAAGCGCGCCAGCTGCTGCTGCCGGGCGAGATGGGCGAGACGTTCAAGGTGATGGCGCTGACCCGTGGCTGGGACGCGCCGCTGGCGGGCTGCTCGCTGCAGGATCTGCGGCGCCAACTCTGACCTGGCGAACCACGCGCGGCTACCAGCGCAGGTCGTCCGGCACGACGAAGTCCTTGTAGGGATCGTCTTCGGCGGCCGCGGCGTCTGCCGCGTCCGCGGCCGGCGACGCCAGGTCGACGATCGACTGCGGATCGCATTCCAGGATGCGCGGCTTCTCCGCCACGGGCACCAGCGCGTAGCGCGGCGGGCAGCGCACGATCAGCAACGCGCCGCTGTCGAGCTGCGCGCGGCGCTGGGCGTCGACGCCGATGCGGCGGATCTGCCTGCCGTCGACGAAGTTGAAGAAGTCCTCGGTCTCGGCCAGCACCGGCAAGGCGTGCTGCTCGATGAGCTGGCGCAGCCGCGCACTGCGGGCGCGACGCTCGGCCTTCTCCTGCTTCTTCTTGTTGAGCGCCGCGTCGCGCGCCTGCTTCTCGGCCTGCGCGCGCTGCGCGGCCTGCTGCTGCGGCGTCAGGGCGGGCGGCGCGTGCCGCGGCGGCGTGGGCGCACGACGCTGCTGCTGGCGCTGCTGCTGTTCGGCTTCGCGGGCCTTCTTCTCGCTCACCAGTCCGGCCTGGATCAACTGGTCGCGCAATGACATGCTCATGGTGGTGGCGCGATGGTAGCGGATGCGAGCGCCCGCAGGCGTTCCGCCCGCAGCTCTCCGGCGATGGCGGGGCCCTTGAGCGTGGCGAGCTGCGCGCCATCGAGCCGGACGCCCGCGGCGCGTTGCAGCCCGCCGCCGAACCGGGCGGCGAGGTCCGCGGCGGCGGGGGGTGGCACGCCCGCGGCCACCGCGCGCGATTGCAAGACCTGCAACCAGGCCGCGAACCGTTCGGGACGGCGAAACGCGTCGGCGGCTTCCAGGATACCCAGCAGCCAGGCTGGATCCTGGATGGCCACGGGCGGCGGTGCGCCGCCATGCAGCAGGGCGCCGAGCCGCGCCGACAGCAGCGCGAGTTCCCGGAATTCGCCCGGGACGCGCAGCCGCTCGCACAGCGATTCGATCTGCGCCACGGCCGTTTCGGCCAGCAGCGCCGCGAAGCGCACCGGCGCGGAAAATCCCAGCGCGGCGGCGCTGGCCAGCGGCGCCAGCGGCTGGTCCATCTCCGGCAGCAGCACCGCCAGCGCGCCGCAGCCCTGCAACACCTCGAAGAATACCGCGGGCGCCTCGGTCTCCAGCGCCCTGGCCAGCTCGCGCCACACGCGCTCTGGCACCAGCGCGCCAATCTCGCCGTTGGCGACCATCTCGCGCATCAGCGCCAGCGTCTGCGGCGCCACGCGGAAACCCAGCGGTGCGAAACGCGCGGCGAAGCGCGCCACGCGCAGCACCCGCACCGGGTCCTCGACGAAGGCGGGTGAAACGTGCCGCAGCAGCCGCTGCGCGAGGTCCGACCGGCCGCCGCAGGGATCGATCAGTACGCCGCTGGCCGAACGCGCCATGGCATTGACGGTGAGATCGCGCCGCCGCAGGTCCTGCTCGAGCGTGACCGACGGCGAGAACTCGGCGACAAACCCGCGGTAGCCCGGCGCGGTCTTGCGCTCCAGGCGCGCCAGCGCGTACTCCTCATGCGTGACGGGGTGCAGGAACACCGGGAATTCGCGACCCACGGGCTGGTAGCCGAGCCGCGTGAGCTCCTCGGGCGTGGCGCCGACCACCACCCAGTCGCGCTCGCGCACGGCGAGGCCCAGCAGTTCATCCCGGACCGCGCCGCCCACGAGGTAGACTTCCATGGACGCATGTTAAACGAGTTCCGAACCCCGGCCGCGCGCCGGTGGCTGGGATGGCCGCTGCTGGTGCTCGGTTGCCTCTGCTCGGCGGGCTGCGGCGCGGGCTACCTGCTGCAGGCGGCGCATGGGCAGCTGCAGATCCTGCAGAAGCGGCGGCCGATCGCAAAGGTGCTGGCCAGCGCCGACACCGACAGCGTGACGCGTCAGCGCCTCCTGCAGGTGCAGTCGGCGCGCGACTTCGCGAGCCGCGAGCTCGGCCTGCCCGACAACCGCAGCTACCGCAGCTACGCCGACCTGGGCCGCCCCTACGTGGTCTGGAACGTGGTGGCCGCGCCCGAATTCTCGGTGACGCCGCGCAGCTGGTGCTTTCCGTTCGTGGGCTGCCTGGCCTACCGCGGCTATTTCAAGGAACAGGCGGCGCAGCGCTATGCCGCGCAGCTCGCAGCCCAGGGCGATGACACGCTGGTGGGCGGCGTGACGGCCTATTCGACGCTGGGCCATTTCTCCGATCCGGTGCTCAACACCATGCTGGCCTATGGCGATCTGCAACTCGCGGGCACGCTGTTCCACGAACTCGCGCACCAGCTCATCTACGTCAAGGGCGACAGCGTGTTCAACGAGTCATTCGCCATGACGGTGGAACGCGAGGGCCTGAAGCGCTGGCTGGCGGCGCAGGGCCGCGAAGCCGAGCTCGCCGGCTACCTGCAGCGGCGCGAACAGCAGCGCAGCGTGGTGGATGCACTGGCGGCCGGTCGCCAGCAGCTCGCGGCGCTGTACCGCCAAGAGATCCCGGTCGAGGAGATGCGCCAGCGCAAGCGGGCGCTGCTCGATCAGCTCGGCCAGCAGGTGCTGCGGATCGAACGCGAGGGCGGCTTCGTCAGCGGCTACAGCGGCTGGGCGAAAACCGGCCTCAACAACGCGCATCTCGCGGCGGTCGGCACCTATTTCGACTGCATTCCCGCCTTCGAGCGGCTGCTGCAGGAACAGGGCGGCAAGCTGCCGGATTTCTACGCCGCCGTGCGTCGCCTGGGCCGGCAGCCGGCGGCCGAACGCAAGCGCTTCTGCACGCCGTGAACCTCGCGCGCGCGGACCGGCGCGGTGCGGACTGCGGCTGTGGACAAGCTGTGCAACAGCTGTACACAGCGGGTACCAGATATTGATTTGACGTTCTTTGGTGCAAACCCGGACCGCGACTATTTTGTGTGGCAATCCAGCTCTGCCATGAATCACGTAAGACACTGGAAGCAGTGGCAAATTCAGATCGCGCGATCGCCTTCGGGCGACTTGACGCTCACCAGGTCCGTGATTAGTCTCTGTCCCCTCCCGGCATCAACCTATTGTGTCGCTCGCTTTGCGCCAGGGACTGGAAACGCAGCGTTGTTTTTGAAGATTGGGGGAGTGGGATCAAGGCATGAATTCCGTGGTAAAGCTGGATACGAAGGACCCGGGCTCGATTCCCTTCCAGGAAGCCTCCTTAGACATCTGGGACAAGAAGTACCGCCTCACCGCCAAGGATGGTTCGCCCATCGACGATTCGATGGATGGCACGTATCGCCGCGTGGCGCGCGCGCTGGCCGACGTCGAACGCGAAGAGCTGCGCGAGCACTGGCACGAACGTTTCCTGTGGGCCCTGCGCCATGGCGCCATTCCCGCCGGCCGCGTCACCAGCAACGCCGGCGCCTGGGAGCACAAGCCCGCCACCTCCACGATCAACTGCACGGTCTCGGGCACGATCCGCGACTCGATGAACGACATCCTGGGCAAGGTCCACGAGGCCGGGCTCACGCTGAAGGCCGGCTGCGGCATCGGCTACGAATTCTCGACGCTGCGTCCGCGCGGGGCGTACGTCTCGGGCGCGGGTGCCTACACCTCCGGCCCGCTGTCGTTCATGGATATCTACGACAAGATGTGCTTCACCGTGTCTTCGGCCGGCGGCCGCCGCGGCGCGCAGATGGGCACCTTTGACGTGGGCCATCCGGACTCGATGGAATTCATCCGCGCCAAGCGCGAGAACG
>DATJYR010000036.1:0-9176 GCA_035499515.1 Steroidobacteraceae bacterium
AGCGTGAGCGGACGGCCCACACGGGAAAATGGACGGAAAGACATCTGCATCAGCAAGGCTCCTGCTTATTGTTGATTCTGGCTCGGGTAGTAACAGGGAGTTGACGATCGCGCTTGATTTTCATACGCGCGTTTGAGACCCCTGGCCGGCACTGTGCCGGCTCACCGCAGGGCTTGCAAGTGCGGCTGCAACAAAGTTTCGGGCGGAATTGACGCCCAATCCGTGAAGATCGTCGATGAATGACGACGATCACGGCGACCGCGAAGTCGGGACGCCCGGGCAGCGGACTGCTACCCTTGCCGTTCGCCGGGCCCTAGCCAGTGCGCCCTTATCCGCCGAATCCTGCCGACAAGGTGTCGCCATGCACTGTTTCGTCTATGCCAGCCAGCGCAAGCCCGATACCTACCTGTGGCTGAGCCGCCGCGACGACTTCGCCTGCATCCCCCCGCCACTTGCCCTGATGCTGGGTGACCTGCGCCTTGCCCTCGAGGTCGAACTGAGCGGGCAACGCAAGCTGCCGCATGAAGATGCGCAACAGGTGATGCAGCATCTGGAAGAACAAGGCTGGCACCTGCAGCTGCCGCCCAAGGAAACCCTGGCGGCGGCCAACCATCCCGCCTACAACAGCGCGCCCGAGGATCGCCGCGGCGAGCCGTGAAAACCCATCGGCGTTAACACCGGATTACCGTCTGCCGCTGTCACGATTCCTATACTCCGCGCCCATGGCCTATTCAAAAACACGTCGCCCGCCCCCGTTCCTGCAAGCCCTCGCCTGGTTCATACCCGGCCTCATCGCCACCGCCATCGCCGCACTTGGCGCTCACCCGCTGGCATTGATTCCGCTGCTGGTCGCCAATGCACTGACGATGGCGGCGGTGTGCCATGCGATCGGTTTCGATCCGGAACCGCGTTTTGGTCGCACGGTGCTCCGTCGCGGCGCGGCCTACCTGGTGATGTTCACGGGCTACGTGGTGCTGGTGTTCCTGCTGGTCGCCTGGCCGATGCTGATGCTCAACCAGGCGCCCAGCCTGGGTGGCGCGTTGATGCTCGCTGGCGCCCTGGTGATCGCACTGGCCGCGCTCTGGCGTGTGTGGCCCGCCTTTGGCCTGGTTTATGTGTGGGATGACGCGTATCCGGCGCAGAGCGATGGCTCGTGGATCTTCACCGCGACTGCGCGCAGCCTCGCTTTCGGCCGCCATCTTTCGCGTGAGGAGAGATTCTTCACCCACTTCCTGCCGGCGGCGTTCGCGCTGCTGGTGCTGGCCTTCATCGGCATCGCGCTGACCGGGCTGTACGGCGTGATGCCGTCCGAACTGCGCACGGCGGCACTGGCGATCTACGGCGTGGTGCTGATGCCGCTGGGTTGCTTGGTGATCGCCAACCGTACGCTGCGCGCCTTGCTCTGCGAGAACCGCCGCCCCTCGCGCCAGCCTTCTGCCGGCGTGATGGAGCCGCCTTCCGCGCCCGCGCCCAAACCTGCCCCGCCTTTGACCGAACAGGAACGCACTGCCGGCACGCCGGAACAGGCCCAGGCGCTGCTTGTCGCCACGCGCGATGGCGACATCGAACGCGCGCTGGCGCTGGTCGAGGCCGGCGCCGATCCCAACACCAGCCCGGCCAGCGGTGATCGCGACCAGCGACCGGTGCTGATGCTGGCGGCGTTGCTGCCCGATACGCGGCTGCTCCGGGCCCTGATCGCCAAAGGCGCCGACGTCAATCGCGCAAGCGGCGGCCTGACAGCGCTGCTCGCAGCCACGCGCGACAGCTGGCACGGCCGTGCCGAAGCGGTGATGACCCTGCTCGCCAATGGCGCCAATGCGCTGGCCACCGATGGCGAAGGCAACACGCCGCTGCACGGCGCCGTACTCAGCGGCGAGCCTATCGTGGCGGCCATGCTGCTGGACGCCGGCGCGACCATCAATGCGCTCAACAAGTCGCGCCTTAGCCCGCTGACAGTGGCCTGCCGCGCAGCCAACTGGCCGGTGGCGAAATTCCTGCTGGAACGCGGCGCCAAGCCCACGCCCGCCGATGGCGAGCCTGCACTGGTTGCGGCTGCCGGCGTGACCGACGACGACGTGGAAGGTGTGAAGCTATTGCTCAAGCACCGCGCCTCGGTCAACGCCGTGGATGCGCGTCACCGCAGTGCGCTGATGTCCGCCGCGTCCGAAGGCCATGAACAGATCGCGCGCGTGCTGCGCGGCGCCGGCGCCGACGTGAACCTTGCCGACCGCCACGGCAGCACCGCCCTGATGGACGCGGCACGCGCCGGCGCGGTAGCCATCGTCAAACTGATCGCCGAAGCGCAACCCGATGCACGGGCCCGTGACAGCCATGGCCGCGATGCGCTGACGCTCGCCTGCCAGTCGCCACGCGCCCATGCCGAAATGGTGCGCGCCCTGCTCGCCCTTGGCGCCGAACCGAAGGCGGCCGGCAGCGACGGCCGCAGCGCGCTGGACCATGCCGCCGCCGCGGGACGCTGGGACTTGGTTGCCCTGCTCGATCCCGAGACGCCGCTGCCAGCTAGCCTGAGCGTGGATGCCCTGCCCGAAGGCGCGGACACGCCGGCCCATCTGCTCGATGCGCTGCGATTCGGCCACTGGGCCATCGTCTCGACATTCACCACGCGCGTGCGCGAGTGGCCGCAGTCGCAGCTTGCCCAGCTTTATCTCGACCTCGCGACACCAGGGCTGGGTGCCGCACGCCGGTGGCTTCTCGATCACGCGCTGGAACCCGAAGCGCGCCTGCAGCCGCAACTGGTGGATGATGCTGACGTCGACGAACACCGCGAACCGCAGCTTCCGCCGCTGGGCCGCCGCCTGTTCGATGCCTTGTTGCAACAACTGCCCGCAGCGTCCGAAGCCGTGGAAGACCTTCTGCAAGCCGGCGCCACGCCGGCCGGTGCTGGCTTGCTTGCTCAGGCGCTGTTTCGCCTGGAAGACAGCGTGCAAGGCGCCGCCTTGCCATTGGCCATGCTCGAACGCGGCGCCGATCCATTCGGTGCGGACGCGCGCGAACGCACGCCGGTGCACCTGGCCGCCACGTTCGGACAACTGCCTTTGTTGCAGGCGCTGCTGGCACGCGGCTGCGATCCCAACACGCGCGATGGCAACGGCCGCACGCCGCTGTTCGCGGCACTGGAACACGGCGAGCAGGCGTTGCCGCTGGTCCGTGCGCTGGTTTCGCACGGTGCCGATCCCGAAGCGATCGACGCCAACGGCGAGACACCGCTGGGTCTGGCGCTGGAGCACGATGCCGTCGAGCGCTGGTTGAACTGGGGTGACTGGGCGCGTCCGATGCGCCCGCTGCGGGCCGATGATCTGCCGCTCGCGGCCGCCTCGGGTGCACTCATCGCCGTGGAGCGTCTGCTCGAACTGGGTTTCCCGATCGATACACGTGACCACCAGGGCGCCACCGCCCTGCTGCATGCCTGCGGCGCCGGACATCGCGACGTGGCGGCGCTGCTGCTGGACAAGGGCGCGGATGCATCGCTCGCTTCCACCAATGGCATCACGCCACTGGCGGCCGCCGTGAGCGCTCGCCGCGACGCACTGGTGGACTTGCTGCTGCAACAAGGTGTCACGGTCGACCAGCGTTTGCCCGGCGAAGCGACGGCACTGATGGTCGCCGCGGCGATGGGTTATCCGGATATCGCCGAACAGTTGCTGGAAGGCGGTGCCGAAGTGAACGCAGTGGACGCGCGCGGCCACGCTGCACTGCACGCCGCCGCGCAATACGGCTTCGACCACAACGACAGCCTGCGTGCGCGCCGGTTGTTCGACGCGCTGCTCAAGCACAACGCCGACGTGAGCCTGACCGACAAGGAAGGCAAGACGCCGCTGCTGCTGTTGCTGGGCGCGCACCTGCGCCCGGGCAGCGAATGCGATCCCACGCACATCGGCGCGCTGGTGCCCGTGCTGCTCGATGCTGGCGCATCGCTGGAACACGCCGACCAGCGCGGCGTCACGGCGCTGCATGCCTGCGCCATGCACGCCCTGCTGGCTCCCGCACGCGTGCTGCTGGCGCGCGGCGCCGACCGACAGGCCGCCGATGCGTTCGGTCGCACCGCCGCCGACGTGGCGCGCACCATCGGCTACGTGGACATCGCCCACGAACTGGCCGTACGCAGCACCGGTGCAGTGCCCAGTGTCAGGCAGATGCTGCGGCAGCCGGCGCAACCGGCGGATTGATGGAATGAAGGCCCGCGCAAGCGGGCCTTCTTCGTTAAGGCGATGGCGTTGAAATTCTCGTTTCTTGTGTGAGCCCACCCAGTGCGCGATGACCTACTAAGCGCTGACGCAGCTGACCTGCATCCACTGGCGATAACCACACCGTGAGATTTTCCGGAGGGCCGCGGTCGCGCACTGGGTGCGCTCCCACAACGATTTGTGCAGCGGCCTGTTTCCTGTAGGAGCGCGCACCCAGTGCGCGATGACCTACGAAGCGCTGATGCGGCCAACCTGCATCCATAGGCGACAACCACACCGGGATATTCTCTGGAGTGTCACGGTCGCGCGCTGGGTGCGCTCCTGCAGCGCACCTTCGCAGACTTTCAACGCGTCACATCCTCATCATCCGGCGTGACATGCGTTGGCTTCTCGCGCTCGCGTTCCGCCTCCGGCGAGGCGTCCGCCTGGAACAGCTGCTCCAGGTCCACCAGGGCTTCGCGCGTGGTCTGCACGATGCGCGCATCGTCGTCGTAGACCAGGTACTGGCGTTTGAGCAGTTCGGCATCCTGGCGACGGAAGCGCTCGACGCGATCGGCGGCCAGCTCGGGCGAGAGGCCGAGCGCCTCCAGCGTCAGGCGCGTCATCTTGAGGCTGGAATACAGCGTCTCGCGCACGGGCACTTCCACGCCCAGATCCATCAGGCGAAACGCATGCTGGCGATTGCGTGCACGCGCCACGATCCTCAGGCCCGGGTACATGCGGCGCACCAGGCGCGCCGTGCGCAGGCTGGCTTCCGGATCGTCCACCGTCAGCACGAATACCTCGATCTGGTCGACCTGTGCCGCGCGCAGCAGTTCGGGGCGCGCGGGGTCGCCGTAGAAAATGTTGCTCTGCGTGCCGAAGCGCTGCACCAGGTCGATCTGCTCCACCGAATGATCGAGCGCCACGAAGGAAATGCCCTGGGCCCGCAACACGCGCGCCACGATCTGGCCCATGCGTCCATAGCCGGCGATAAGCACGCGCGGCGAATCGGCGACGATGGTGTCGAACTCGCGCGTCTTCTTCGGCTTGGCGCCCATGTATCGCCCCAGCAACGCCACCATCAGCGGCGTGAGGGCCATGGACAGCGTGATGGCCAGCACCTGCAGGCCGTGCTGCTCGCTGGTGATGATGTCCTGCTCGCGCGCGAGTTTCAGCACCACGAAGGCGAATTCGCCGCCGCAGGCCAGCAGCACCGCCAGCCGAAGCGCGTCACGCGGCTCCAGGCCGCCGACCACGCGGCCCAGCGGCCACAGCAAGACACCCTTGATCAGCAGCAGGCACAGCACCAGCAGCGCCACCGCCAGCGGCTGCCCGATCAGTAGCGACACGTCCATCGACATGCCCACGCTGATGAAGAACAAGCCGAGCAGCAAACCCTTGAACGGCTCGATATGCGATTCCAGCTCGTGCCGGTATTCCGAATCGGCCAGCAGCACGCCGGCGAGGAAGGCGCCCAGCGTGGAAGACACGCCCACTTTCTCCATCAGCCATGCCGTGCCCATCACCACCAGTAGCGCAGTGGCCGTGGACACCTCCACCGTGTCCGCCTTCGCCACGAAACGGAACACAGGGCGCAGCAGATAACGACCACCCACCATCACGGCAACGATGGCGCCGACCGTGCGCAAGACGACGTAGAGATCGAAACCGTGCTTGCCCGATGCGGTTGCCAGCAGCGGCACCGCCGCGATCAGCGGAATGGCAGCGAGATCCTGGAACAGCAGGATCGCGAACGCCTGCCGTCCGTAACGCGTGCCCGCTTCCTTGCGCTCGGCGAGGATCTGCAGGCCGAACGCGGTGGACGACAACGCCAGGCTGCCGCCGACGATGGTCGCCGCGTTCACCGTCAGTCCGAACAGGTAATAGGCCGCGGCGCCAATCAGCAGGCTGGTCGTCATCACCTGCAGCAGGCCGGTGCCGAACACCTGGCGGCGCATCACCCACAGGCGTTGCGGTGACAGTTCCAAGCCGATCACAAACAGCATCAACACCACGCCGAACTCGGAAATGGTGGCCACGCCTGCCGTATCGCTGATCAGGCCCAGCTCCTGCGGACCGATGATGATGCCCGCCACCAGGTAACCCAGCACGGAGCCGAGCTTGAAGCGCTTGGTGAGCGGCACCGCGATGACGGTGGCCACCAGGAATACCAGCGCTGTCTCCAGAAAATGGTGGCTGTCCACTCGCACGCTCCATTCGGGGAACACGCATTATTCCACGCACATGGCGTCACGACCCGTTTCGCAACGACGCCGCGTTCGACGCGCGTCACATCCGCGAAGCTCACGCGGCCAGCGGCAAGCCTCGCCACTGCTGCGTAAGAATCGTGGCGAGGCGCTCCACTGGCGCGGCAGGCTCCGCTTCGGCGCGATGCAGGCACAAGCCCAGCGAGCCCAGCGCCGGCAACGACGTATCGTGGGGTTCCAGTGCACGCACCGACGCGGGAAGTCCCAAGGGCGTGCGCAGGGAAACCCCAAGGCCCGCCGCCACCGCGGCCCACGTTCCGGCCAGGCTGGCGCTGGTAAAAGCAATGCGCCAGGGAATATGTGCGCGATCGAGCGCGGCCGTGGCCGCGCTGCGCATCATGCAGGGCGCTTCCAGCATCACCAGCGGCAACGGCTCGCTGTCCTGCGGCCACGCGGACGCCGCGTTGTCGCCCGCGATCCAGCGCAACGGCACTTCGCCCAAGCGTTCGGCATGTGGCGAGGCGACGCCTGCATCCCACGCCAGCGCCAGGTCGAGACGACCGGACGACACGCGCTCCAGCAACTCCAGGTTGCGTGCGATGCGCACTTCCACCTTCACCCGCGGATGGGCGCGCGCGAACCGGCCGAGCACCTCGGTGAGCAGGCTCTCCCCGAAATCTTCCTGCAGGCCCAGCCTCACCCAGCCTTCCAGCTCGGTGCCGTGGAGGGCGGCGGCGGCCTCGTCGTTGAGTTCCAGCAGGCGTCGCGCATAGGCCAGCATGGTTTCGCCCGCCTCGGTGAGCGCCATGCCACGGCCCGACTTGCGCAAGACCGGGGTGCCGGCCTGCTCCTCCAGCTTCTTCAACTGCGCGCTGACGGCCGAAGTGGAGCGGCCGAGCCGCTCGGCGGCCTTGGCAAAACTGCCCAGTTCGATGCCGGTGGCAAAGGTGCGCAGCACGTCCAGGTCGAAGTTCATGCGTCGCATGGCAATCATCCTGTTTTTCAGGAATATCGGTTCGATATTTTCCGATTTTCAGAACGATACTTTCCGCCCTACGCTGGGAACCGTCAACCCCGACCCCGGAGGATTCATGGCCATTCCATCCGATCACGGCCAGCGCAGCTTTGGCGACGTCGCCCCCTCGCTGGCGGAACTCACCGATCGCGTGCTGTTCGATGGGGTGTGGCAGGACCCCGCGCTGTCGCCCCGCGACCGCAGCCTCGCCACGGTGTCCGCGCTGATCGCGCTGGGACGCACCGAGCAGTTGCCCTTCCACCTTCGCCGCGCCCGCGACAACGGCGTATCGCCGGAGGAGCTTGCTGCGCTGGTGACCCATCTCGCCTTCTACGCCGGCTGGCCCGTTGCAGCATCCGCGGTGATCCGGCTGCGCGAACTCGCGCAAGAGGAAGCGCGTCCATGATCGCCATGCAGTACAGCTTCACCCTGCCGGCGGATTACGACATGGCGATCATCCGGCGCCGCATCGCCGAGAAGGGCCATTTGCTGGACCACTTCGAAGGCCTGCACATGAAGGCCTATCTGCACGCCACGCGTGGCGAGGACAGTCGCGAGAACCTGTATGCACCGTTCTACGTATGGCGCGACAGCGAGGCGATGCAGCGCTTTCTGGGCGGCGCGGGATTCGAGGCGCTGGTGCAGTCCTTCGGATGGCCGTCCATCCGCTGCTGGCAGGTGTGGGATGCTACCCTTCCTCCCGAGGCAGCGCATGCGCGATTCGCTTCGCGCGACATCCAGCCGATCGCTCCGTACACCGCGCTGGAAGCATTGCGCCGCAACGAACTGGCGCGCATGCAGCATGACCTCGAGCGCGGCGCGCTGGCCGCGGTCACCGCGTTCGAACCCACCACCTGGACACGGGTGAGCTTTCGTCTCTACGACGAGATGCCGCTCCGCTCACCCGGCGAAGGCGCGCAGCGTTACGCCGTCGGCCATGTTTCCCAACCCTGATCACCGGAACCACCACCATGCCTCTCGTTCGCATCTCGCTTCGTCGCGGCAAGTCCACCGAACACATCGCCGCCATCCGCAACAGCATTTATCGCGCCATGACCGAGTCCTTCAACGTGCCGGCGAACGATCGCTTCATCCTGGTGCACCAGCACGACGCGGAGGAGTTCGACTATGACGCCAACTATCTCGACATCGCGCGCACCGACGACCTGGTAATCATCCAGATCGCCTGCAACAACTCGCGCACCATCGAAACGAAGAAGGCGTTCTACAAACGCGCCGCCGAACTGCTGAGCGCCGAGCCCGGCCTGCGCCCGCAGGACGTCTTCATCAATCTGCTGGAAACGGCCAAGGAGAACTGGTCGTTCGGCGATGGCGTGGCGCAGTACGGATGACGCCCATGCGCTCGTAGGAGCGCACCCAGTGCGCGACCGCGGCCTCACCGGTGGTCATGCGGTCAGCCTGGACTGCCAGCGGTGCCGCTTCATCGCTTCGCAATGTCCCCTCGGGGGCTCGGCTTTTCGCGTACTGGCTGCGCTCCTGCAGGGCGGGCGTCGACCAGCAGGCGCCGAGGACCCGCGCCTTCCGTGGCCAGCTTGTCACGGGGATTGCGCAGGCGACAGCGATCGATCGACAGGCAACCACAGCCGATGCAGTCGTCCAGTGTGTCGCGCAGTTTCTTCAGCTGGGCGATGCGTGCGTCCAGCTCAGTACGCCAGGCGGCCGAGAGCCGCGTCCAGTCCTCGCGCGCGGGCGCGGCATCGGCCGGCAGTGCAGCCAGCGCCACGGCAATCTCCGCGAGCGATATGC
>DATJYR010000037.1:0-25033 GCA_035499515.1 Steroidobacteraceae bacterium
CGCGGCAGCTCGCGCGAGAACGCGTGTCCCTGTTCGCGCAGCTGCGCGATGCGCGCGCCCATGTCCGGATCCGTGAACACCAGCACCGGCGCATCGAGCCAGCGCGGCCGGTGCAGGTTCAGGTTCAGCCAGTCGCTGGTCATGGACAGATGTGCGTACGGCTCGTCCTGTTCTCCCAGCGCGACGAAGCCCGCATGCTCCCAGAATGCCCGCGCCTGGTCGTAGTCCAGCGCCGGCAGCGAGAACGCCGCGAAATGGCCGCACTGCGAATCCGCCAGCCGCGCGTGCGCCGCGGCGAGGTGCGTGCGCGCCTCCAGCAGCGTGACGATGTGCCCGGAATGCTCGCGCAGCTGCAGTTCGTGGAAATCGGCTTCGCCCAGTCGCGCGTAGTGGGGCTCGAAACCCGCGGCGCGGATTTCGTGCACGTGGCGCGCGAGGTCGGGTCGCACGAAGGTCAGGGTGGGCGAGGCGCGCTCGCTCTGGTGCAGCCCCAGGCACAGCCGCCCGTCGCTGACGACGCCGTAGGGATGCGACCAGGTGTCGGTGGTCGGGAGCTGGAAGAAGCCGAGCTGCTCGTAAAAGGCCACCGATGCGCCGATATCGCGCGTGCTGACGCCCAGTTCGAGAAAACGGCCAAACAACATGGCAGCCCCTGCCGCGGCGAATCCTACAGGTCCGACAGTATGCGCTTCGCGAACGCGTCCGCGTGGTCGGCGCGCGCGTTCAGTGCCGGCAGGTACGTGAACCGCTCGCCGCCCGCGGCGAGGAACGTGTGGCGTCCTTCCAGGGCGATTTCCTCCAGTGTCTCGAGGCAATCCACCGCGAAACCGGGGCAGATCACATCCAGCAGGCGCACTCCCTCGCCCGGCAACGCGCGCAGCACGCTGTCCGTGGCCGGCGACAGCCACCGGTCGGCGCCGAAGCGCGACTGGAACGAGAGGCGCCACTGGTGTGGCTGCAGTTGCAGCGCCTCGGCCAATGCCGCCGCGGTCGCCCGGCACTGCGCTTCATACTGGTCGCCGGCGCGGACATAGCGGTGCGGAATGCCGTGGAAGGACATCAGGAGCAGCGCCTCGCGGCCCTGCCGCTGCCAGTGTTCGCGCACGCTGCTGGCCAGCGCGGCAATGTAGGCCGGCTCCTCGCAATAATTGCCGATCAGCTGCAGGTGCGGGAATTCGCGCCAGCGGCGGCTGGCGGCGGCCACCTGGTCGAACACCGCGCCCGTGGTCGAGCCGCTCGCCTGCGGATACACCGGGAACACGACGATGCGCTCGGCGCCGGCGTCGCGCAGCGACTGCAATGCGGCGGGCAGCAGCGGATCCGAATACAGGAAGCCGTTCGCCACCTGGATCGCCCCGGGGCGCAGCTGGTCGAGCCGCTGCTGCAACGAAACGCGCAGCTGTTCGGAATACACCGCCAGCGGCGAACCGCCGTCCATCCAGATGTTGCGGTACTTGCGCGCGCTTTTCGGGCCGCGCACCGGCAGCACTACGGCGTTCAGCAGCGGCAGCCAGAAGACACGTGGCAGTTCGACCACGCGTGGATCGGAGAGAAAGCGCCGCAGGAAACGCCGTACCTCCGGCGCGCGCGGTGCGTCCGGCGTGCCGGTGTTGACCAGCAGTACGCCCGTGCGCGCCATCAGCCGAGGTGCTGGTGCAGGAAATCCAGCGTGCGTTGCCAGGCCAGCGCGGCGCTCTCGGGGCGATACGAATCGCGCAGGTCGCAGTTGAAGGCGTGGCCGGCGGGATAGAGGTGGAACTCGCCCTGGCGATACAGCGCGCGGGTTCTTGCCACGTCCGCCAGCGGGATCGACGGGTCCTCGCTGCCGAAGTGCAGCAGCATGGGGCAGGCGGGCACGCCATCCAGATGCTCGCCGATGCGGCTCGGATAGTAGGCGACGGCCGCGGCGACCGGCAGCGCGCGCGCACCGAGCCAGGCGAGCTGTCCGCCCCAGCAGAAGCCCGCCAGCGCAACCTTGCCCGCATGCTTGACCACGTTCACCGCGGCACTGACATCCAGCAGCGCCTTCGCGGCAGGCACCTGCTTGGCGTAGCCCATGGCCTGGGTGCGCTCCTCGGGCGAATACAGCAGTTCAATGCTGCGGCCCACGCGGTCGTACAGCGCCGGCGCGATGGCGAGGAAGCCTGCTGCGGCAAAGCGTTCGGTGACGCTGCGGATGTGCGCGTTGACGCCGAAGATTTCCTGCAGCACCACCACGGCACCACGCGGCCGGCCGGTGGGATTGGCGAGGTACGCGGCGAACTCGTGGCCGTCGCGCGCCATCAGGGTTTCCCATTGCGCGTTGCTCATTTGAGATAGGCGTCAGCTTCGATCTCGACCAGGATCTCCGGCGCGATGAGCTTGCTGACTTCCACCATGGTGGTGGCGGGCCGGATGTCCTTGAACACTTCGCCGTGCGCGCGGCCGATCTCCTGCCACTTGCCGATGTCGGTGGTGAAGATGCGCGTGCGCACCACCTGCCGCAGGTTCGCGCCCGCGGCCCGGAGCGCGGCGTCGATCTTGTCCAGGCACTGCCGCGTCTGCTGGTAGAGATCGCCGGTGCCCTCCGAGGCGGTCCCGGACACGTGCAGGTAGTCACCCACCTTCACCGAGCGCGAATAGCCGACGATGGGTTCCCAGCTGGAACCCGAAGAGAAATTTTCACGAGCCATGAGTGGATGCGGATCCTTGCAGAAAAAACAGAGCGAAGAAATCTAGGCGCGCTCGAGAATCGCGGTCACGCCCATGCCGCCCGCGGTGCACACCGAGATCAGGCCGCGCTTCGACTGCGGATCCTGCGCCAGCAGCTTGGCCAGCGCGGCGACGATGCGCGCACCCGTGGCGCCGAACGGGTGGCCGACGGCCACGCTGCCGCCTTTCACGTTGAGCTTCGAGCGATCGATACTGCCCAGCGGCTGGTCGCGGCCGAGCCGCTCGCGGCAGTATTCGGCCGATTCCCACGCGCGCAGCGTGCACAGCGCCTGCGCCGCGAACGCTTCGTGGATTTCGTAGTAGTCGAAGTCCTGCAGCGAGAGATTCGTGTCACGCAGCATCTCGGACACCGCGTACACGGGCGCCATGAGCAGCCCCTCCTTGCCGGAGGCGAAATCCACGGCCCAGGTCTTGCCTGCGACCATCCAGGCCTGCACCGGCAGCTGCCGCTCCTGCGCCCAGCTCTCCGAGGACAGCAGCACGGCCGAGGCGCCATCCGTCAGCGGCGTGCTGTTGCCGGCGGTCAGCGTACCTTCCGGGCCACGGTCGAACACCGTGCGCAGCTGCGCGAGTTTTTCCAGCGTGGTGTCCGGGCGCACGTTGTTGTCGGTCTTCAGACCCATGAACGGCACCACCAGGTCGTCGTAGAAACCTTCCTTCCACGCCGCCGCCGCTTTCTGGTGGCTCTCCAGCGCCAGCTGGTCCTGGTCGCGGCGGCTGATCTTCCACTGCTTGGCCATGAGCTCGCAGCTCTGGCCCATCGACAGCCCGGTGCGCGGTTCGACCACGCCGGGCAGCACCGGCTTGAGATCGCGGTAGCGCAGGCCCAGCCAGGGCTTGAAGCGCTCCATCGCGGTGCGGCCGCGGTAGCTGCGCATCAACAGATCGCGGAAGGAAGTGGGATACACCACCGGCGGATCGCTCATGGCTTCCGAGCCGCAGGCGATGCCGGATTCCATCTGGCCCAGCGCGATCTTGTCCGCGATCAGGATGGCCGCCTCGAGGCTGGTGCCGCAGGCGCGCTGGATGTCGAGGCCGGGCGTCTCGGGCGCGAGGCCGCTGGAGAGCACCGATTCGCGCACCAGGTTGAAATCGCGCGAATGCTTGACCACCGCGCCGCCCACCACATCGCCCAGCCGCTGGCCCTGCAGGTGGAAGCGATCCACCACCGCGCGCAGCGCCGCCGACATCAGCTCCTGGTTGCCGGCCTTCGCGAGGGCACCGTAGGCGCGGGCAAACGGGGTGCGGCTGCCACCCAGGACAGCGACCCGACGGGCCTGGTTTCCGATCAGCATGTGGATGAACTCCGCTTGGGCGAAGGCGCCAGTGACAGTTGCGTAGAATGCCACGCTCCACCCCCGAGGGTCACGTCTGCGCCCGCCGTCAGACGGGCGCCGATTGCCGGCCAGCCCCCGGGCGGGGCAAGATGCCGCCCCGCCCACAGGAGTTACCCCCACCCATGCCGGCCAGGGCGATCGATCGCACGCTGGAACGCCGTCTTGCCGCGCTGGTGAACAGCCGCGAGCCCGGCATCGTGCAGGCGGGCCGCCGGGGCCTGGAGCGCGAAGCGCTGCGCGTGACGCCGGCGGGACGGCTGGCGCGGACGCCACATCCGCGGGCACTGGGATCCGCGCTCACCCATCCCAGCATCACCACCGACTTCTCCGAATCGCTGATCGAGCTGGTCACGCCCACCTTCCACGACAACGCCTCGCTGCAGGAATTCCTGCTCGGCCTGCACGCGTTCGTGGTGCGGCACCTGGACGGGGAATTGCTGTGGGCCAGTTCCATGCCGTGCGAGATCGCGGGCCAGGACGAGATTCCCATCGCGCGCTACGGCAGCTCGCACGCCGGGCAGTTCAAGCACATCTACCGCCGCGGCCTCAAGAACCGCTACGGCGCCATGATGCAGGCCATCGCCGGCGTGCACTTCAACTATTCCTTCCCGAACAGCTTCTGGCCGGCCTACGCCGACCTCTGCCAGTCGCACGATCACGGCGCCGACTTCATCTCCGCGCGCTACATCGACCTGCTGCGCAATTTCCGCCGCCACGGCTGGCTGCTGTCGTGGCTGTTCGGCGCGTCCCCGGCGCTGTGCAGCTCCTTCCTGCCGGGCCAGCGTGCCACGGGCCTGCAGCAGGGCGCCGCCGGGACGCTCCTCGCGCCCTGCGGCACGTCATTGCGCATGAGCGACCTGGGCTACCGCAACCGCGACCAGAGCGCGGTGACGGTGTCGGTCAACGCGCTGTCCGAATACCTGCGCGACCTCAGGCACGCCGTGAACACGCCGCATGCGGCATTCGCGAAGATCGGCGTCAAGGTGGACGGCGAGTACCGCCAGCTCAACGCCAACATCCTGCAGATCGAGAACGAGTACTACAGCTCGATCCGTCCCAAGCGCGTGCCGCGCGCGGGCGAACACATGTCGCAGGCGCTGTCGCGCCGGGGCGTGGAATACATCGAAGTGCGCGCACTGGACCTGAACCCGTACGAGCCCACCGGCGTGAGCCTGCGCGAGCTGCACCTGGTGGAAGCGTTCCTGCTGCTGCTGCTGTTGCAGGACAGTCCGCCGCTGGACAGCAGCGAACAGGAAGCGCTGGACCGCAATTTCCTGGCCGTGGCCCGCGACGGCCGCGAGCCCGGCCTGGTGCTGGAGCGTAATGGCCGCAGGACGGAGCTGGTGGGCTGGGCGGCCGAGCTGCTCGAGGGGCTGCAGGCCACCTGCGAGCTGCTGGACGGCACCCATCCTGAGCGGCCCTACAGCGGCGCGCTGAACTCCCTCGGGGGGCCGGGCGCAGCCGCCGAGAACGGTCCGGCGGCGCGCTGGCTGCGCGAGATGCGCGAGAACCGGTCCGGCTTTGCCGACCTCGCCTTGTCATATTCCCGCCAACATCGCGACACTTTGGCCGCCTATTCTCTGTCCGACGCGGTCCGGCAACGGCTGGAAGCCCAGGCGATTGAGTCGCTGGAGCAACAATCCCGCCGGGAAGCCGCGGACACCGGCAGTTTCGACGACTACTTGAGGAATTTTTTCGAGAGTCAGTTCACAGAATAAGTTCAACGGGCTGCACGTGGGGTTATGCAAAGAATAGACTCGGCTCTGCTTATGACAGCTACCCTGAAAGTCGTCGACTTCACCGATCGCAACGTCCCGGTGCTCGAACCGGCCTCCGTCACTGCCCTGCCTCTGCGATCCCTCCCGCCCGCCGGCCCGTCGGCCGCCAAAGGCTGGGACGCCACTGAAGTCTGGCGCACCCGCATCAAGCCCGCCCTGAAAGCCAAACACCCGCCGCGCGGCTAGCGTTCGTAGCGCACCGCCATGAGCTGGCGGTTCACGATGTGACGGACAGCTCGCAGGCACCGACCCGGCCGTCCGTGATGGCGAGAAACGTGCTCGCAGTCACGCAAGCATGACCCGTGGCGCTCATAGCATCCGTGGCTGAAGGGGACCAGAGCGCCCACGTTGCGAAGCTTCAAGAACCGACTGCTCATTCTCATCGTCGCACTCATGGCGCTGGCCCTGGGCGTGACGATCGCATTGTCGCTGGTGTCGCTGGGTCGCGTGGAACGGGCCGAAGCCGCCAGGCAGCTGCGCTCCTCGCGCGCCATGCTCGAGCGTGTGCTGCAGGAACGGTCGCGCCAGCTCGAGACCGCGGCGCAGGTGATCGTGGCCGACTTCGCGTTCAAGGAAGCCTTGGCCACGGGCGATCGGGCCACGATGCGCTCGGCGCTCGGCAACCAGGCCAGCCGCATCAACGCCGCCGTGGCGGTGCTGTATGGCGTCGACGGCCAGGTCATGGCCACCACCTTGAACGGTGCCGCGGCCGATTCCGCGCTCGCGCTGCATGCGCCCATGGGCGACAAGGCGGCGGGTCCCACCTACGCCGTGCTCGGCGGCCATCCCTACCAGCTCGTGCTCTCGCCGGTGCGCGCGCCCGAAACCATCGCCTGGGTGGCGCTCGGCTTCGCGCTCGATGCGTCGCTCGCACAGCAGCTGCGGCAGCTCGGCGGCACCGAAATCAGCTTCATCGCGGTGGACCAGACCGGCCGCAACAGCGACATCGTGTCCACGCTCAACGGCGCGCAGGCGCCCGATGCGTGGCTGCCGGAACTGGCGGCCAGCGCCGCACCCATGGTGCACACGCAGGATGGCGTCGACTATCTCACGCTCGGCCTGCCGCTCAATGCCGACGGCGGCCGCGTGCAGCTCATCGTGCAGCGCTCGCTGAAAGAGGTGAACCGGCAGTACCGGCTCATGAGCTGGCAGCTGCTGCTGATCGCGGGCGCATCGCTCCTGGGCGCGATCGTGGTCGCGCTGCTGGCCGGCCGCAGCGCCGTGCGGCCGCTCGGCACGCTGGTCACCGTCGCGCAGCGCATCGAGCGCGGCGACGAAACCGATCGCGTGGTGGTGGGCGGCGGGGAGGAATTCAGCCACCTCGCCGACACGCTGTGGACCATGGGCCGAAGCATCCGCGAACGCGAGGCGCGCATCGTGCACCAGGCCACGCACGATGCGCTCACGGGCCTGCCGAACCGGCAGGGCGTGCGCGAGCTGCTGCTGGCCCGGCAGCAGGCCGCCGGTGAGTTGAGCGTCGCGCTGATCGACATCCACCGCTTCCGCGACATCAACGCATCGGTGGGCCATGCGCAGGGCGATCGCCTGCTGCAGTTCCTGGCCGCGCGGCTGGTGCGCGCGCCACTGGCCGATGGCCTCGTGGCGCGTGTGGGCGCCGACCAGTTCCTGATCGTGCAGCCCATGACCGATCTGCAACTCGTGGCCTGTCTGGCCGAGCTCGACCTCGAGCTCGGCGCGGGCGCGATGCTCGATGGGCAGAAGATCAGCGTGGGCCTGCGCAGCGGCGTGAGCGCCTGGCGCGCGCCGCGCGTGGGCGTGGACGATCTGCTGCGCCAGTGCGACGTGGCGCTGGGCGAAGCGAAGGAAAAGGGCGAACCGCTGCGCGTCTACCAGGCCAGCCATGATGCCGAGCAGCGGCGGCGCATCACGCTGGTGGCGGACCTGCGCCAGGCGCTGGCCGGCAATACCGGCCTGCGGCTCGACTACCAGCCGCTGGTGCGCATGACCACGCACGAGATCGCGGGCTTCGAAGCGCTGGTGCGCTGGACGCATCCCACGCTGGGACCGATCTCGCCGGCCGAGTTCGTGCCGCTGGCCGAACGCGCCTCGGCGATCGGCGAACTCTCGCGCTGGGTGCTGGCCGAGGCCATCAGCCAGATGGGGCAGTGGCGCATGGCGGGGCTGGAGCTGGAAGTGGCGCTGAATCTCTCGGCGGGCGACATGGCCGATCGCGGCCTGCCCGCGCGCGTGCTGGCACTTTTGCAGCAACACCGGGTCGAACCCTCGCAGCTCATGCTGGAAGTCACCGAAAGCGCCGTGATGGCCGATCCGCAGACGGCCGCGGCCGTGATGCAGCAGCTGCGGCGCGCCGGCGTGCGCTTCGCCATCGACGATTTTGGCACCGGGCATTCATCGCTCGCGCAGCTGCATGCGCTGCCGGTCGATGAGCTCAAGATCGACCGCGCCTTCGTGATGAATCTCGACACCGCGGCCAACAATCTCGCCATCGTGCGCACCACGGTCGAACTCGGCCACAGCCTCGGCCTGCGGGTGGTGGCCGAGGGCATCGAGACGCCGGAAGCGTGGTCCGCGCTGCTGCGGCTGGGCTGCGACGTGGCGCAGGGCTACATCATCAGCCGCCCGATGCGCTCGAACCAGGTGGCCGAGTGGGTGCGGGTGCAACGCGCCGAGCTCGCGCGGGCGGTGAACAGCGCGGAGGAAGTGGGCACGCTGAGCGCGTTGCGGCCGCGCAGCGCCTGAGGCGCGTGCAGGCCCCCGGTCGCCGTGGAGCTTGGGGGTTCCGACCCCGGCAAGGGCGTCAACCCACCGGCTGGAGCCCTGCGGGCGCACCAGCGGCGGGCACGTCCACCGCGGCGCGCGCCATCTTGGTGCTGCCTTTATGGTTGTCGAACGCGATTGGCCTTCGAATCCGCTCTTTAGCGCGCCTGCACCCCGTGGCATGAAAGGTGCATTTCCCACTCGCCGTAAAGGCCGACCCACATTATCGGAGGCGGGAGTTCGCGCATGAAACTGGTTACCGCAATTATCAAACCCTTCAAGCTGGATGACGTTCGGGCTGCTTTGTCCGAAATCGGTGTTTCGGGCATGACAGTCACGGAAGTCAAAGGCTTTGGCCGCCAGCGCGGTCACACCGAGCTGTACCGTGGTGCAGAGTACGTAGTCGACTTCGTGCCGAAGACCCGTGTCGAAGTCGCGGTGCGCGACGATCTGGTGGATCAAGTCGTGGAAGCGGTGGTGAAAGCCGCCAAGACCGGCAAGGTCGGCGACGGCAAGATCTTCATCACCGAGATCGGCCGCGTGATCCGCATCCGGACCGGTGAAACCGACGGCTCGGCGCTCTGAAGAGCCCTCGAGGCTGCCATGGCCCCCCGCGTGAGCGGGGGCGCCACGCCAGGCGCGCAACGGCCTGCCGGGCGGCGCCGATTGCCAGGGCGGATGCCACGGGCCGGATCGGGTCTGGCGGCCGCTACTCCACGACGCGCAGCGCGGGTTCCATGCGGCTCAGTCCCAGGGCGCCGCTGCGAACCACCTCCACCAGCTGCGCCTGGCGCGCAAGATCGCGCACGAAGCCGGTCACTTCGGCCTCACTTCCCAGAAGTTCGACGATAAAGCACTCGCTCGACGGGTCCAGCACCCGGCCGCCGGTGCGCACCACGTAACCCCGCACGCCGTCGCGCTCCAGCGGTCCCAGCCTGAGCTTCACCAGCACCAGTTCGCGCTCGATGTGCTCGCCGCGCGTCATGTCCTCGACCCGCACCACATCCACCAGCTTCTTGAGCTGGTTGGCGATCTGCTGGATCACGGCTTCGGACCCGGCCGTGACCAGCGTCAGGCGCGAGACGGCCGGATCATCGGTAGGGGCCACCGCCAGCGACTCGATGTTGTAGCCGCGACTGGAGAAAAGTCCGGCCACGCGCGTCAGGGCGCCGGCTTCGTTCTGGATCAGGATGCCGATGATGTGTCGCATGGATCGAGGATATCGGATCGCAGGCCGAACTGTTAGGCTTGACGAGGATCGCCCTGCAATTCAAGGCTTTTTGCGCTATGACGACCATCCAGAAAACCGCCCCGGCGCCGGCCGCGGAGCCCGCGCCGTCGCCCGCCGCGAAACACCCGAAGGCCGGTCAGACCCTGACCGGCGCGCAGATCGTCATGCAGGTCCTGGCGGATGAGGGCGTGGCGGCGATCTTCGGCTACAGCGGCGGCGCGATCCTGCCCACCTACGACGCGGTGTTCAATTTCAACGCCGAGCAGAAGGCGCTGGCCGCCGGCCGGCAGATTCCGCTGATCGTGCCCGCCAACGAGCAGGGCGCGGGCTTCATGGCGGCGGGCTATGCGCGCTCCACGGGCAAGGTGGGCGTGTGCCTGGTGACGTCCGGGCCGGGCGCCACCAACACGGTCACGCCGGTGCGCGACAGCATGGCGGACTCCGTGCCGATGATCGTCATCTGCGGCCAGGTGGCCACCGCGGCCATCGGCAGCGATGCGTTCCAGGAAGCGCCGGTGGCGGCCATCATGGGGTCGGTCGCGAAGCATATTTTCCTGGTCACCGATCCGACGCGGCTCGAGGCCACGGTGCGCACCGCGTTCGAGCTCGCGCGCACCGGTCGGCCGGGTCCGGTGGTCATCGATCTCCCCAAGGATGTGCAGAACTGGTCCGGAACGTTCCTGGGCGAGGGCGTGCTGCCCATCCCCGGCTACCGCCAGCGGCTGATGCAGCTCAACGAGCGGCGCCTGCCGCCGGAGGCGGCCACGAATTTCTTCAACCTGCTGGGCGATTCCAGGCGCCCGCTGATCTACGCCGGCGGCGGCGCCGTCAATGGCGAGGCCTCGGCCGCGCTCACCGGATTCGCCGAGCTGCTCGGCATCCCCGTGGTCACCACGCTGATGGGCATCGGCGTGTACGACACCACCAAACCCATGGCGCTGCACATGCTGGGCATGCACGGCACGGCCTACGCCAATTACGCCGTGGAAGACTGCGATTTCCTCATCGCCATCGGCGCGCGCTTCGACGACCGCGTGGCAGGCGACCCGAAGAAATTCGCGCACAACGCGCGGCGCATCGTGCAGTTTGACATCGATCCGGCCGAGATCAACAAGGTCAAGAACGTGCAGTGGAGCCACGTCGGCCAGATCAGCGAGGCGCTCACGGCGCTGAGCGCGTACGCGCGTCGCACGAATTTCAGCGGCGACTACGGCGCGTGGCGTTCGCACCTGCAGCAGCTCAAGAGCCGCTACGCGATGAACTACAACCGCGACAGCGAACTGGTGCAGCCGCACTACGTCATCGAAGAGATCAACCGCCTGACGCGCGGCGAAGCCATCATCAGCACCGGCGTCGGCCAGCACCAGATGTGGGCCGCACAGCTGTTCGACTTCCGCCGGCCGCGCCTGTGGCTCACCTCGGGCAGCATGGGCACCATGGGCTTCGGCCTGCCGGCCGCGATCGGCGCGCAGGTGGCCAATCCGGGCGCGCTGGTCATCGACATCGACGGCGACGCCAGCATCCGCATGAACCTCGGCGAGCTCGAGACCGTCACCACCTACGATCTGCCGTTGAAGGTGGTGGTGTTGAACAACTACGGCGACGGCATGGTGAAGCAGTGGCAGAAGCTGTTCTTCAAGGGCCGGCTGTCGGGCAGCGACAAATCGCTGCACAAGAAGGACTTCATCAAGGCCGCCCAGGCCGACGGCTTCCAGTGGGCGAAGCGGCTCGACCGCAAGGCCGACGTGCCCGCGGTGGTCGCGGAATTCCTCGCGTTCAAGGGCGCGGCGTTCCTCGAGGTGATCATCGATCCGGATGCGGGCGTGTACCCGATGGTGGGACCGGGACAGGGGTACGACGCGATGATCACCGGCGATTTCATCCCCTCGCGTGATGTGGCGGATGCGGACCGCTCGCTGGATCCATCGGGCATGTTCTAGCGCGGGCGGGCGCGGCATGACGTCCCCCAATCGCGAAGCTTTCATCCGGCTGTTTGCCGAAAGCCAGCAGGCGTTGCGGCGTTATGTCCGGCGCCTGGTGCGCTCGCCGGAAGCCACCGATGACATCGTGCAGGAAGCCTACCTTCGCACCTTCGAGCAATCGGAGCAGGTCGAGATCCCGCGCGCCTTCCTGTTCTCGGCGGCTCGCAACCTGGCGATCGACTCGTTCCGGCGCGAGCGCGTGCGCAAGACCGATTCATTGGGGGATTTCGATCTCTCAAACGTTGTATCCCAGGACGAATCGCCGGAAGGCGCTTTGCTGTCGGACGAACGCTCGCAGCTGCTGCGGCAGGCGATCGAGCAGTTGCCGCCCCAGTGTCGTGCGGCCTGCACGCTCAGGATCCTGCACGGCCATTCGTACCAGGAAATCGGACGGCGCATGGGCATCTCAGCCAAGACGGTCGAAAACCACATCGCGCGGGCGCTGCGCGAGACGCACGACTACCTGCGCCAGCGCTATGGCATGAAATGAGCCGTACGCATGGCTGAGCTGCATCGACTCCCGGATCTGAAAAGGATCGAACTCGAAGCCAGCGAGTGGATCGCGCGGCTGCGCGCCGACGACGCATCGGCGGAGGACCTGTCGCAATTCGAAGCGTGGCGCGCTGCCCATGCGCTGCACGCCCGGGCGTATGCCGAGATGGAACAGACCTGGAGCCGGATCGCGTCCGCTGGCCGTCTGGTGCGTGCGGTATCGTTCGCACATTCGATGAACCAGGCCGCCGCCGTGCCGCACCGATCGCGGCGATGGTGGTGGGCCACCGCGGCGGGGGCGGTCCTGGCGGTGGTCGCGGCATCGCTCCTGTACACGCGCGGTGTGCCCGAGCGCAGCTTCAGCACCGCGGTCGGCGAGCGCGCCACGATCGTGCTGGCGGATGGTTCCTCGATGGAGCTCAACAGCGGCAGTCTGGCGCGCGTGAAATTCACCGCAGGTTCGCGTGTCATACGGCTCGAGCGGGGCGAAGCGTTCTTCCAGGTGGCGCACGATCCGCAACGACCGTTCTGGGTGATCGGCGGGGGCTCCTGGGTGCGAGCCGTCGGCACGGCGTTCAACGTGTACCTGCGGGCGGACGGCGTGCGGGTCACGGTCAGCGAGGGCACGGTGCGGATCGGGACTGCGCAGCCGGGGTTTGCCGAGGCGCCCACCGACCAGCAGCTCGCGCACGCGAACGTGTCCGTGCTGACTGCCGGCAACCAGGCCGATATCCGCAAGGCCGCGACGACGCAGCGCCAGCTCGGCAGCAGTGACATGTCGCGGCTGATGGCGTGGCGCGGCGGCACGGTGAATTTCGAAAATCAGCCGTTGGGCGATGTGGTCGATGAACTCGGCCGATACACGCCATTGCAACTCCTCATCGAGGACCCGAAATTGCGGGCCTTGCCGGTCGGTGGCTCGTTCGCCGCCAACGCGCAGGGCGCGGACTCGTTGCTGGTGCTGTTGCAGCAGGGCTTCGGGCTCAGCGTCCGGCGCCAGGGCGATCGTGTGTACATAGAGCAGAAGAACTGAGCTCACTGCCAGTCGGGTCGGGGGTCCATGAGTTTCGGGAGCAGCCAAGCGGCGGCCAGGGTCTGCCGTGGTCGGCGAGGGCGCCGGTCTTTGGGTGCGGCTGTGTGCCTGTTGCTGGCTGCATGGCCCGTGGTCGCGATCGCGCAGGGCGTCGCGATGGGCTCGGCCACCTTCAATATCGACGCGCAGCCCTTGCCCGCGGCGCTGCGGGCTTTCGGCGAGCAGGCGCACCTGCAGCTGCTCTATCGCTACGATCTGGTCGCGAATGCCACCGGCAATGCGGTGCGCGGCAAACTCGACAAACGCGAAGCGTTGCGGCTGCTGTTGCGCGGTACGGGTCTGGAGGCCGCGTTCGTCACGGCCGATTCGGCCACCCTTCGTCCGCTCGTGCGTGACGCCGCGCCTGCAACGCATCCTGCCGGCGCCGGGTCGGAGTCGAACGCCTCCAGCTCCGGCGCAAACCCACCACGCCAGTACACGGTCGGTACGCAGTCGGAACTCGACGAGATCATCGTTACCGCGCGCCGACGCGAAGAGTCGTTGTCGAAGACGCCGATCGCGATCACGGCCGTGACCGGTCAGGAACTCGCGGAGGCAGGCGTGAGCAGCGTCATGCAGCTGCAGTACCTGGTGCCGAGCCTGATGGTCAGTCACGACAACAAGGGCGTGAACCTCAGCATCCGGGGCGTCACCACCACCGACACTTCTCCCAAAGGCGAGCCGGGCATCAATCTCAACACCGACGGCATTCCGGTCAATCGTTCCGAAGAGCAGGCGATCGGCTTCTTCGATCTGCAGCGCGTGGAGATCCTGAGTGGTCCGCAGGGAACGCTGTACGGCAAGAGTTCCACGGGTGGCGCCATCAATGCCATCACGAACGCACCCGGGCCGCAACAGGAAGCTTCGGTCAGCGTGGAGCTGGGCAACGACGGAACGCGGCGCGTCGATGGCGTGCTCAACCTGCCGCTGTCCGAGGCATTGGCGCTGCGCGCGGCGGTGAACGCCAACTACCGCGACGGCTTCGTGCGCTTCATTGGTGGTGATGACGGCAGTCGACCCAATGACGAGGACAATTTCTCCGGCCGCCTCAGCGTGCTGGCCCACTTCACCGGCGAATCAAGCCTGCGTGCCACCGTCACGCTGGGACATGTCGGCGGCGTGGGCTACGGCAATACGGGCGTGGCACTCGACATCGATGAACGCCACGTCGGTGAAGGCACCGCACTGGCATTCGCCAATCGCTTCAAGGGCCACCTCAGCGATCACTACGCGAAGTTCAACACGCAGCTCGATGCGCCGCTGGGAGCGGTCCACCTGAGCTGGCTCAGTTCCTATTCGCACTATCGTACGGATAATCTGACCCCCGACTATTCCTACGGAGGGGACGGCCAACGGCTGTGGGCGCGCGAAACCTACGACACCACGTACCAGGAACTGCGTTTCACGAACAGCGACCAGCATCGCCTGCAATACGTGGCCGGATTCAACTACTTCTACGAACACGTGGAGGAAGACGGCCATTTATTCGGCGTGGGCGATCCGGCGACGGTGGTCCCTGGCGTGGATCCCGACTACCTGAACCTGGTCAATTTCCTCAACGGCACCAGCCACACCACTTATTCCGCCTACGCACATGCCACATACGAACTTGCGCCACGATGGCATGTGACGGCGGGATTGCGCGCTGCCCGCGATGACACCGCCCGGCGCGGCACACTGGCCAGCGGTGCGTATGCGGGAATGGATGTCGACGGGCCAATTCCGTGGCCGAACCGTGCCGGCGGCATCTGCACCGGCGAACAGGACTGCATCGGCGCGCCCAACAATGGCGCCAGCAATTCCGGCAAGCTCACCTACAATATCGGCCTCGACCGGCAGTTCACGCCACAACAGATGGGATACGTCACGATCGCCACCGGCTACAAGGCCGGGGGTTTCAACGACGTCAATCCGGCAACCAATGCCGCCAGCGAATATGGACCCGAGAACCTGACCGCCTGGGAAGGCGGCTACAAACTGCGTCTGGGATCCGGTCTGCAGTACACCTCATCGCTGTACTACTACGACTATTCGGCGGAGCAGATCACGCAGCTCGCCGAGATCAACCACGATCCGGACAACGAGGTGATTTTCACGCGCCTGTTTCCCGCCACGCTGTATGGCTGGGAGAATTCCCTCGTGATGCCGTTGGGCCGCGCCGACGTCGTCAATTTTTCCGCCAATTTCGAGCGCGCCTGGTACCGGCGCTTCGCGGCAGGCGGCGACTTTGGGGTCGACTTCACCGGCAAGACGCTGGATCGCGTGCCCCTGGCCGTGGTGGGCGCGGGATTCACGCACCACTGGCTGTTGCGCGACGGCGCCGGTCTGCAGTGGCATGCGGGCACGCGCTATTCATCGGCCTACTACGTCACCGATTTCTCGGCCGCGCAGCAGTACCAGCAACGGCCATTCACGCGCTCCGACGCCGACCTGAGCTACACCTCGGCGCACGGCAGGTTCACCGCGCAGCTGTTCGTGCGCAATATCGAGAACCATGAGCAGATCACCGGTGGGGCGCAGAACTACCGTCCGGGCATCCGCTATTCCGCGTCCGGCTCGGTCTCCGAGCCGCGCCTCTGGGGCGTCCGGGCCACGCTGACACTCTGACCGCAGCTATAACTTCCCACTGCCGCCGATAAGAAAAACCCTTGTCGTAGGGGGTTTTGGCTCGCGCCGCGCGTCGTTCTGGCCGGGGCGCAATGCCGTACGGGCGTTACGCGCAAATAACAGCAGCCAGCAGCAACGCCGTCAGGGGGATCACATGAGCATGTTCTCGGGATATTGGTCGGTCCGTTCGTCCGCCGGCTGGCTGATTGGCGCCAGCACCCTGTTGGGGGCCGGCGCGGTCTTGGCTGCCGACAATGGCGCCGGCTCAGGCGGCGATACCGCCCAGCTCGAAGAGGTCATCGTCACGGCAGAGCGCCGTGAAGAATCGCTTTCCAAGACGCCGCTGGCGATCACCGCGGTGAGCGCCGACGAGCTGGCGCAGGCCGATGTGGTGAATGTCTACCAGCTGCAATACCTGGCGCCCAGCATGCAGGTCAACCAGACCGCGCAGGGTCTGTACATCGCGATTCGCGGCATCACGACCTACGACACGACCAGCAAGGGCGAGCCCGCGATCCAGTTCAACACCGACGGAGTGCCGGTGAACCAGCCCGAGGAACAGGCGCTGGGATTCTTCGACGTGCAGCGCGTGGAAGTGCTGAGCGGTCCGCAAGGAACGTTGTATGGCAAGAGCTCCACGGGCGGAGCGGTCAACGTCATCAGCAATGCGCCCTCGCTGCAGGAGGACGCCTCGGCCAGTGTCGAAGTCGGCAACTTCAACACCAAGCGTTTCAATGCCATGTGGAACCAGCCGCTGGGCGGCAGTTGGGCGCTACGCGTGGCCGGCGTGTCGAATGCGCGGAATGGCTACACGGATCTGGTTGGCGCACCCGGTCCCAACAACAATCCAGGTGACGAAGGCAGCATGGCAGGACGCATCAGCCTCGCGGGCAATATCAGCGACGTGCTCAAGCTGCGTCTGACCGCGACCACCGGCCGTCTTTCCCAGGTCGGCAATTCCAGCGGTCAGGTGAAGATCGACAGCGACAACAAGCTGACCAGCTACCAGGTGGGCCTCTACAACCCCTGGCCAGCGTACGTGCGCGATGACTTCCAGGGCTACCACGGGCAACTCGACGCGGATGTGGCGGCGGTGCACATCGCCTATCTGGGATCCTGGACCCACTACCAGACCAACAACCAGCAATCGAGCGACGTGTTCGGCGCCGCCACCGACGGACAGGCCGCCGCAGGTTCCCGCGAGCTGGTGCGCGACAGTTACGACACCACGTACCACGAACTGCGCTTCTCCAATCGCGACGCGGGCCGTCTCGAATGGGTCGCCGGATTCAACTATTTCTACGAGCACGTGGAAGAGAACGGCCACGGATTCCAGATCGCAAATACGCCTGCCGGCGCCTGCCCCGCGCTCACTTCGCCATGGACTTCGCAGGTGCCGGGCTTTTCGCCTTACTGCAATATCCTTGCGGCCGGCGGCGACGTGAACTACCAGACCAACAACAATTTGCTGAACTACACCACGCACGAATCCTACGGCGCGTTCGGTCACTTCGTGTTCGCGGTCACCCCCGACTGGCACATCACCCTGGGCGTGCGCGATGGATCGGACAGGATCGCCCGCGTCGGCACCTTCGTGGTCGGCGTCGGCATTCCATTCGCGCCGCTGCCCGCCAATGCCCAGGGCACGCTGTGCATCAGCGGCCAGGACTGCACCAGCGGGTTCTCGCTGTCATTCTTCAACGGCGGCCCATTGACCACCGATGCCTTCCCCGGCGGCAACAACACCGGCCACGGTTCGGATACCAAACTGGTGTGGAACATCGGCACCGACTACCAGTTCACGCCAGCGCAGTTCGGCTACTTCCGTGTCGCAACCGGTTACAAGTCCGGTGGCTTCAATGATTTCGACCCGTCCAACGCCGGCGGCTTCGCGCCTTACAAGGCGGAGCAGATGACGTCCTACGAAGCGGGATACAAGATTCACCAGTCGAATCTCGACTTCAATTCCAGCCTCTATTTCTACAACTACTCGGACATGCAGGTGCCGGGCACGTACACGGTACCGGGCACGACCCAGAACTTCGCGGAAACCGTGGTCACGCCGACCCAGCTCTACGGCTGGGAGAACCAGGCGAAATGGGCCGTCACCGGACACGACGTGCTTGACCTGGAAGCCGACTTCGAGCATTCGAAATACCACGGCGATCTGTTCGAAGGCAACGGCAACGGCAATTCCTTCAACATCAATTTCAACGGCAAGTCGCTGGACCGGACGCCCGCTGCCGTGTTCGTGGCGGGCTACACCCACAGCTTCGATCTGGGCGACGGCGCGAGGCTGGCGTTGCACGCGGATATCCGCCAGTCATCGAAGTACTACCTCACGAACTTCAACAACGGCGTCCAGTACGTGCAACCCTCGTTCACCCGCTCCAACGCCAACGTGCGTTACGTTTCGGGCAGCGGGAAGCTGGAGACCGAGGCGTTCGTCAACAACATCGAGAACAAGCTGCAGGCCACGAGCGGTGTCACGCCCTATGCTCCCGGCACCGTGTTCCCGGCGGGCTACTCGTATGGCGGTTACGCGAACGTGTCGCAGCCGCGATTCTTCGGCCTGCGCGAAACGATCCACCTGAACTGAGCCCGGCATGCGCGCCGTCCATCGCATCGTCAGTCTGTTCGTGGTGCTCATCACGCTGTATCTCGGGGTGACCGGCATCGGGATCCAGGGCGTCGACCTGCATTCGCTGTACACGCACGTTGCGCCCACCGACCCCAACATGATGGCCCTGCGCGAGGACCACGATGGTCCCGGCGACTTCGCCGTGATCTCGAGCCACGACTACCTGGCGCCGGCCCTGCCGGCGGACTTCGACTACCGGGGCGCATTGTCGCGGCTGATGGGAGCAGAGCGAGTGGCGCTGGCCGACGCCGCGGTGGACTACGCGGAGATCCGCATGACCAGCGGAGGGCCGACGGGGCGGGTGCTGTCGGGAAAGCAGCTGTTGGTCTACGACTTCGGCAGCGGCCAGACCCGGCTCGGCCCAGTGCCTGAAACCGGGGATGCGCGGCCCGCGTCGCTGCGCAACCAGTTCAAGGCGTTGCATCGCATGACGACTTTCAATATGAACTGGGTGCTCTGGATCAATCCCGTCGTCGGGCTC
The DNA here is from genome assembly GCA_035499515.1 of Steroidobacteraceae bacterium. Taxonomy (GTDB): domain Bacteria; phylum Pseudomonadota; class Gammaproteobacteria; order Steroidobacterales; family Steroidobacteraceae; genus FEN-1191. Next base: position 19,073 of record DATJYR010000037.1, read on the forward strand.
GCGCTGGCCGTGTTCATCTTCACGGGCCTGTGGATGTACTTTCAACTGCTCGCCGCGCGCAGCCGGATCAAGCGCAACGGCTGGTTCTGGAAGGCCGGCGGCTGGTGGCGCACGCTGCACCGCTGGATCTCGCTGGCAAGCGCGGCGTTCCTGATCGTGGTGACGCTGAGCGGCATGTTCCTGGCTTACGAGTCACTGGTGTTCGGGTACTACCTGTCGGCGCGGTTGCCGGCGCCCGGCCAGCCCCCAAAGGCCCGGCCGCCTTCCGCCATCACGCCGCTGACGGACGCGCAATTGCCATCGATGCTCGGTACTTCCCTCGATGCGTGGCGCACGACGCTTCCGGGACAGCCGCTCAAGGTGCTGCGGTTGCGTACCTATGGCGGAATGCCGCAGGGCATCGTTATTGCCGGGTTGGGCGATGACACGCAGCAAGTGGCGTTCAACGCAACGACGGGCAAGGAAGTCAGCGTCACTGAACCCGGCTACCCTGACACCGGCTTCCCCTTTGGCTGGCACGCGCACCAGATCGCGAAGCAGATACATCGCGGCTCGTACCTCGGACTGACCGGCCGCTGGATGGATTTCCTCAGCGGCCTGGCGTTGATCTTCCTGTCGATCTCCGGCGGCTGGATGTACTGGGAAATGTGGAGCAAGCGCCGGCGCTCGGGCCGCAAGGCGCTGATCTGGACTTGATCCAGCGGCGGATCGCAACACCCTTCTGTGAGAGGCGTCAGGACATGCAACCCGCAACAGCTGGAAAAATCGCGCTCGCCGCACTCTGCCTCGCCGGCTCGATCCCCGGGGTGACCGCGCCCGGTGCCGACGCTCCTTCGGCGGCGGACGCGGCGCTGCTCAAAGCCGAAGACGCTCTGTTCGCCGCCGATGTGAACCGCGACGTGGCCGCCGTTGAACGCGGCTTCGCCAGCGAAGCGGTCTTCGTGCACGCCAACGGCACGATCCAGACCAAGGCCGACTACATCCGGGCCATGCAGAACTCCAAAATGGCGCCGAAGTCGGTGCTGGGCACCGATCGCGTGGTCAGGATCTTCGGCAAGGTGGGTGTGGTCCGCGGCACCAAGACCCTCGAAGTGGGCGACCTGCATCTTTCGGGCACCTATCTCACCGTTTACGTGATGCGTGACGGTCGCTGGCAGATGCTGGACGAACAGTCGGCGCCCGCGCCGCGGGCCACCGAACCTGCGACGGATCACGAATGATGTATTGGGAAACCCGGGCGCCGCCATCCCGGGTCGCACCGTACGCAGCATTCGTGCTGCGGCTGATGCTGACGTTTTTCTTCCTGGCGCACCTGTACAACAAGTTTTTCACCAAGGATGGCTTCTGGGGCTGGTGGGCCGCGTTGACCCACAATCATCCCGCCTACGTGCCCCTGTATGTGTTGAGCGTGGAATTCTCCTGCGCCTTGTTGCTGCCGCTGGGCCTGTGGACGCGGTGGGTCGCGCTGTATTCCGTGCCGTCGTTCATAGGCATCATCCTGTTCTGGCTGAAGATCGGCGGCTACTGGTTCACCAATCCCGGTGCCGAATTCCCCGTCATGTGGCTGTGTTTGCTGTTGCTGCAGATCATGCTGGGGGACGGGGCCTGGTCACTGAAGCTCCGGCGCGGTTGAAGGCGGCTGCCCGCAGTACATTTTTTCCACGCGGAATGCGACCATGGTGGAATGAACGCCCTGGCATACCCGACGCCCGCGATCGGACTGTGGCGGCTGATGGAGTGGCGTCTCGATCCCCGGCAGCTCGTGCGCTGGACCGAGCGGGTGCTGGAGCTCGGCGCGCGCGTGTTCGACCTGGCCGACATCTATGGCGACTATGAGGTGGAAGCCGGCTTCGGTCGCGCGCTCGCGCTCCAGCCCGCGTTGCGCGAGCAGCTGTTCCTGGCCACCAAGTGCGACATCAGGCTGGTGTCGGCCAAGCGGCCGGCGCACCGCATCAAGCACTACGACACCAGCCGCGCGCACATCCTCGCCTCGGTGGAAAACTCATTGCGTGTGCTGCACACCGACCGGTTGGACCTGCTGCTGCTGCATCGTCCGGATGCGCTCATGGATGCGGACGAGGTGGCCGGGACGCTGGATGGACTGCGGCGGGCGGGCAAGGTATTGGCCGTCGGCGTCTCCAATTTCAGCGTCTCGCAGCTCGAGCTGCTCGCCTCGCGCCTGCCGTTCCCGCTGCTGACCAACCAGGTGGAGTTCTCGGTGCTGCACACGGCGCCGCTTGGCGATGGCACGCTGGACCAGTGCCAGCGGCTGCGCATCGCGCCGATGGCCTGGTCGCCCCTGGGCGGGGGCCGACTGTTCGCGGGGGGCGGCGAGCGCGAACAGCGGGTCCGCGCCGCGCTGGCCGAAGTGGGCGCCGAGCGCGGCGGCTGGACCGTAGACCAGTGCGCGCTGGTCTGGCTGCTCACGCATCCGGCGCGCGTGGTGCCGGTGCTCGGCACCCGCAACCCGGACCACGTGCGCGCGGCGCTGGCGGTGGCGCACGAGAAGTTCACCCGTGAGCAGTGGTACCGCGTGCTGCAGGCGATCAATGGTCACGACGTGCCCTGACCCCCTGCGCGGCGCGATCTGCTAGACTTCGTCTCAAATATGGGACACAGCGCTTAAGGACGCCGGGGCATGGCCGCCGAGACCCCGCAAGCCGCCAGCAAACCCGTGCTGCTGCTCGGTGAGCGCGCCGACCACGAGCTCACGCAGATGCTGGCGGACGGGTTCTGGCAGCCGCAGGTCGTGAGCGCTCCGAAGCCGGCGGGCAAGGCGCCCCCAGGCGCCCAGCCGCGCGTCGGGCTGGTGTTCCTGCGACGGGTGCGTCCCGCCGACATCGAGAACCTGCGGCGCGTCGTCGTCGCCTACGGCACGGTCGACTGGATCGCGATCGTGACCCCGCACAGCGCCGCGCAGGAGCCGGTGCGCGAGTTCATCGCGCGCCACTGCCTGAGCTACCAGACCGAACCGCTCGACAAGGAGCGCCTGCTGTATGCGCTGGGCCACGCGGCGGGCATGCGCAACCTGCTCAGCACCGCGCGCGGTGAGGTGCGGCTGGCCGAGGGCCACTTCGTCATCCTCGGCGAGTCGCCGGCCATGCGCCAGCTGCGGCACGACCTGCTCAAGATCGCCGCGGTCGACGCGGCCGTGCTGCTGACGGGCGAAAGCGGCTGCGGCAAGGAGCTGGCGGCGCAGACCATCCACGAGCAATCGCGCCGCGGCACCAACCCGTTCATCGCGGTCAATTGCGCGGCGCTGTCGCCATCGCTGATCCACGCCGAGCTGTTCGGCGCGGAAAAAGGCGCCTTCACGGGTGCGCACGCGCGCCGCGTCGGCCAGCTCGAGGCCGCCAATCGCGGCACCGTCTTCCTCGACGAGATCGGCGACCTGCACCAGGAGCTGCAGGGCCTGCTGCTGCGCTTCCTGGAGGAGAAATCCGTGCGGCGCCTCGGTGGCGTCGGCCAGATTCCCGTCGATGTGCGCGTGATCGCGGCGACCAACGTCGATCTGGAGGCCGCCGTTCGCCAGGGCCGCTTCCGCGAGGACCTCTACTACCGTCTCAACGTGCTGCGCGTGCGCATCCCGCCGCTGCGCGAGCGGCGCGAGGACATCGAGCCGATGGCGCAGGCGTTCCTGGCGCGGTTCGCCGCCGAGCATGGGCGCGCCGTGGAGGGCTTCGGCCGTTCGGCACTGGCGGCCATGGGCGCGCATGACTGGCCCGGCAATACGCGCGAATTGCTCAATCGCATCCGCCGGGCGGTGATCCTCGGCGAGGGCCGGATCATCACCGCCGCCGACCTGCAGCTGGCCGCCACGGTCGGCGTCGCCGCGCCACCGACCCTGCAACACGCTCGCGAGGCGGCCGATCGCGAGGCCGTGCTGCGGGGTCTGTCCAGCACGGCGGGCAACGCCCGCGAGGCCGCGAAACTGCTTGGCGTCTCGCGCGCCACGTTCTACCGGCTGATCGATCGCCACGGGCTCGCCGCGACAATCGTCGATAGAAAAAGCGCTCAGTAATGAGACAGCTGCCAGAAAAATAATTGCAGCTAATACAAAAGCTTACCAACTCACTCGTCAGCGACCGGGAAAAAGCGTCTCAAAGCTGAAAAAGCAGCTCCGCTGCGCGATTTCCAACCCATTGTTTTATCTCGGATTCCCGGGCTGGCACCGCAGGTGCATTGGTTCAACAGGGAGCGTGCGCACGGAATGCGCTCCGCCAACAACAAAGACAGGGAGATGCGCAATGTTTTTCCGATACAGCACGTTGGCCGTACGACTCGCGCGGCGGCGGTTCCTGCCGCTCGGACTGGTGGCGCTGGGCGCCTTGCCATTCGCGTCGTTGGCCCAGCCATCGCCCACGGTCGTGGTCTCGCCGCTGACGCCAGGCAACCTGGTACCGGCCCTGCGTGCCGCGCTCAACGCTCCGCTGCCGGCCATCGTCGCGCGCGCTACCGGCAGTGTTGGCGCCAACGTGCCGCAGAACGAGCTGGACATCAACGCTTATGGCCTGCTGGGCAGCTTCCAGCCGGCGGGCGCCACGCTGACCGCCACCAATGCTTTCTTCCTGCCGCTCGGCACCAACGGTCGTACCTGTGCGACCTGCCACCAGCCGGCCTCGGCCATGAGCATCTCCGGCTCGGCCATCGTCGCCCGCTACGCCCTGACCAAAGGCGCGGATCCGCTATTCGCCCCGGTGGACGGGGCGAACTGCCCGAACCAGGTGCCAGCCTCGAACACGGCGCCGTCGCCCATCGGCGGGAACAAGGGCCGTGGTGCCAACATGCTGGCGGCGCACTCGCTGATCCTCTCCCGCGGCGTATTCCGCATCTTCCTGCCCGTGCCGGCCAATGCCGAATACACGCTCTCGGTCGTGAGCGATCCGACCACGTGCAACACCGATCCCACGTACGCGCGATCGATCGATCCTGGAACGGGCGCCGTCACGCAGATCGTCTCCGTGTTCCGGCGGCCGCGCATGTCCTCGAACCTCGCGTTCGTCACCAATACCCTGGCCACCGCCGGCTTGTTCCCGCCGCTCGACCCGCTCACGGGTGCGCCGCTGGCGATCGATCCGTCCACGGGCCTGTTCGAATCCGGCAACATCATGTGGGACGGTCGCGAACCGACCCTGCAAAGCCAGGCCATCGACGCCACGATGGGACATGCCCAGGCGCTCACGCCTCCGACCAATGACCAGGTGGCGCAGATGGTGGCTTTCGAAAATGGCATCTACTCGGCACAGCTGACGGATTACCGCGCCGGCAGTCTGACGGCGGCGGGCGCCACGGGCGGTCCTGTCTACCTCTCGCAGCAGCCGCCGGCCATCCCGGTCGCCTTCACGGGTGGACCGTTCATGACCAACTTCACGGCGTGGTCGTCGATCACAGGTGCCGGTTTGCAAGCCAGCACGCGCGAGTCCGTGTATCGCGGGCAGCAGATCTTCAACAACACGACGTTCACCATCACCAACGTCGCCGGCATCAACGACAACCCGAATCTCGGACCGACGCTCGTGGCCAGCTGCGGCCTGTGCCACAACCAGCAGAATGCCGGCAATGACTCGTTCCCGGCCGCGCAGCACGACATCGGCGTGGGTGGTCACGGCAAGGCGTTCGGCGCGCCCGCGCCGGCCACGGATCTGCCCATCTTCAAGCTGGTCTGCAATGCATCGGCCAGGCCGGGTTACAACGGCACCACGGTGTACACCAACGACCCGGGTCTGGCCCTGATATCGGGCAAGTGCGCGGACATCGGGCGCACCACCGTGCCGATGCTGCGTGGGCTCGCCGCGCGCGCGCCCTACTTCCATGATGGCTCGGCTCCGACGCTGCAGTCGGTGGTCACCTTCTACAATCAGCGGTTCAACATGGGGCTGACGGCCCAGCAGCAGACCGACCTGGTCAACTTCCTGGCGACGCTCTAGGTCGCCGCTGGCCGCCAGCCGCCAGCCGCCGGTC